>OZ243982.1:0-840000 GCA_965214805.1 Thermoanaerobaculia bacterium
GCTGACCGCCTGCTCCGGCTACCAGATTCTGGCCTGACGTGGCGACCGCGCGTCACCCGCACGCGGACCGTCAATCGAACCCGCCGCGCCTCCCTTGCCCGGAAGGCGGGCCGCCCGCGACCTCGCGGCTCCAGGCGTGGCTGCTCGTGCTGTTCCTGCTGTGGGCGTTCGGGGTACGCCTCATCTTCAGCTGGCCCGACCCGACGATGAACCGCATCTGGGACGAGCGCTACAACGCCGGCAACGTCGCGGCCATTCTGGCCGAGGGTCGGTTGCGCCCGGTCCGCGCGCACTATCCGACCCTCTCCTATCTGCCCCACGCTCTCGTCCTCAAGGCCTGGGAGACCGCTCGCGCGCTTCCCGGTCTGCGCGAGGCGCCTTCCTCCTTCGCCCTGGCGCCGGACGGCAGGCCCTTTCTGACGCCCCTTGGCGTTCGTGCCTGCCGTGCGATCCAGGCTCTCGTGGGCACGGCTTCCCTGTGGGTTCTGTTTCTGATCGGCCGGCGTCTGTTCGGATCGTCCGCCGGCCTGCTCGGGGCATTGTTCCTCTCGCTGGCTCCCTGGCACCTGCGCCAGTCCGGGGCCTTCAAGCCCGACATCATGCTCGTACTCGCGGCCATGGTCGCCCTCCACGCCATGCTGGCGGCCAGCCGGAGCGGCCGTGTCTCGAGCTACGCCGCGGCGGGCGCCATGGTCGGCGCCACGGCTGCCGCGAAGTGGAACGGGGGTGCGCTCCTCGTTCCGCTCCTCTGCACGATCGTCCTGGGCTGGATCCACGACAGGAACGGCGGCCTCCTCGTGCGGCGAACGCTGGCAGCAGGATCCGCCTCGGCGGGCGTCCTGCTGCTCCTGAATCCGTGGCTGGCAATCGACCCGGACCTCTACCGCCGCCACCTCGGCTCCACCATCAACCAGTACCGCGAGCGGCTCGTCAACGCCGACTCGAAGTGGTTCGATCAGCCCCTCGACCTGGTCGCGAGCCTGGTCGGCAGCATCTACTTCGGCCCGGTACTCGGCGCTGCCGCGCTCGCCGGCCTGGCCGGGCTGCTCGTTCTCGTCCTGCGCCAGCGTCGCGTGTCCGCTCCGCTCCCCGGTCCCGGCGGCGCCGCGACGACCACCGACGCCTGGATCGCGCTGACGTTCCTCGGCGGCTACGTGGCCGCCCTCTGGATGGCCACCCGGTACCCGAAACCCCCCAACTGGCTGGTCGCCGCTCCCGTCGCCGCCCTCGCCGGCGCCTGGTTCATCGGCCTGCTTCTGTGGGCCGCTCGAAGGAACGGCCCGGCCTGGCGGCGTCGGGCGGCGCCGGCGGCGCTGATCCTGTTCGTGGCCGCGGCCGTGGCCGTCAAGGTCCAGTCCGTTCACCGCATCGTCCACGACGAGAACGTAGCCCTGACGACAGAAGCGGCGGCGCGGGTCGCCGGCGCCCGCAAGCCGCTTCGCGGCCGGACGTTCGTGACCGAACTGCCGCTTGGCGCCCAGGCCTTCGACCCCAGAACCTGGGAAAGCGCCTTCGTTCCCACCGTGATCCGGACCCGGAACATCGCGGCCGAGCTGGGTCTCGAGGCGGAAGCCGCCGACGTGCTGCTCTTCTCCGCATCGCGCCTGGGGTCCAATCAGGATCCGGCGTACAGGGAACTGGCGGGCGCCGACGGAGCCAGGGTGCAGCGCTTCGAACCGCGGCTGTTCCGGCTGCGCGGCGAGCCGGTCGTCCTGGTACGACGGCGGTTCGATCCGATCGGTCCGCCCTCGCCGGCGCCCTTCAACGCTGCCGAAGGCTTCCACGAAGGCCTGTACGAAGTCGACCTGACGGCCGCCGGCGCCAGCACCGAAAATCCCGAGCCGTCGCTCGTGTCGCTGGAGATCGCGATCCGGACTCCGTCACGGGACCAGGTCGACATGGCGATCGAAACCGGCGGCCTCCGGCTGCCCTGCCGATTGACCCAGAAGGGCCGGCAACGGCGCCGCTGTCTGACGCCGCGCTTCGCACAGCCGGCAGCACCGGTTCGCGTCCACGTCGAGCCCGCGCGCGAGGTCGTCGACGTCACGGTCTTTCGCTGGCGCCGAGCCGACTGAACGAACATCGCGCAACCCGCCTGCACACCGGCGCAACGTTGCTCTTGCCGTTCAACCGGTTCTATGCAACGATGCCTCTGCTGCGATGCAGCAATCGGCGCTGGCGACCGACCGGACCTTCCCCCGGCAGCCAGGTCCGCCGTCTCCGGAGATCCCGATGGCCACGGAACTGAACCGATTCCTCAGCCCCATCGACGCCGCCTTCCTCTACGTGGAGCGTCCCAACGAGACCATGCACATCGGCGGCTGCATGGTCTACGAAGGCGAGTTCTCCAGAGAGCACATGATCAAGCAGGTCGATGCCCGCATGCACCTGCTGCCCCGGTACCGGCAGCGCGTCGTGTTCCCGCCGTTCCTCGTCTCCCACCCGCTGTGGGTCGACGATCCGAACTTCGATATCGAGAACCACATCGACGAAGTCCGGCTGCCTGCCGACAGCGACGAGCAGATGCTGGGCCGCGTGGCCGCCGAGGTCTACAGCGGCATGCTCGACCGGGACCGCCCGCTGTGGAAGGGAATCGTGCTGCGCGGCATCCCGGGACACACGGCCGTGGTCTGGAAGATCCACCACGCGATGATCGACGGCGTCTCCGGCGTCGATCTGACCATGGTGCTGAGCGACTTCTCGCCGACCGACGAGTTGCCGCCGCCGCCAGCCGAGGCATGGGCGCCGCAGCCGCTGCCCGATTCGCTGAGCCTGCTCCAGGAAGCAACGCAGCATCGCCTGGGCGAACTCAACCGCAGCCTGAGCGAAGCCGCCTTCGATGCCCTGCGGCCGGACCTCATGGCGGAACGCACGCGCGAGATGATGTCCGCGAGCAGCGCCACCCTTCCGGTCAGCGCCATCCCGGCGCCCCGAACGGTCTTCAATCGGCCGGTCGGCGGAGACCGCGGCTTCGCCTGGGCCCAGTTCGCGTTCCCGACCATGCGGGCGGTCAAGTCGGTCCTGGGCGGCACCGTGAACGACGTCGTCCTCACCGTGCTCGCTGGCGGCCTCGGACGCTACCTTCGCTCCCGCGGCCAGGACACAAGGGGGGTCGAACTCCGCGCCATGTGCCCGGTCAGCATGCGTCAGGCCGACGAGCACGGCCAGCTCGGCAACCTGGTCTCGAGCATGATCGCCCCGCTCTTCGTGGGCATCGACGATCCGGTCGAACGCCTGCGCAAGGAGCGCGACGGAATGAACCGGCTGAAGAAGGCCGGCCAGGCCAGGGCGTTCTACCAGATGAGCCAGTTCGGCGTCCGCGTGCCGCCGTTGATGGCAGCCATGGGCGCGGCCATGCCCTTCTCGCAGACGCTGTTCAACACGGTGTCGACGAACGTGCCCGGCCCGATGATCCCCCTCTACTTCGGGCGGCACAAGCTCGTCGACTGGCTGCCGCTCGGCATCGTGTCGAACAACATCGGGCTGTTCGTCGCCATCCTGACCTACAACCAGCGCATCACTCTCGGCATCACCGTGGACTCCAGGCTGATTCCCGATGCGTGGTTCCTCGCTCGCTGCCTCGAGGAGTCCTACACCGAACTGCGAGAGGCCGCCGGCATCCAGGACGACGAAGCGACCGGAGCACGCTGCTTCGCCGTCGACGACCACGCCGAGAGCGGCGCCGACCAAGCGACCGAGGACGACGACCGCGATTCGAGGACGGCGGCGCCCGAGACCCACACTGACGCCGAACCGGCCGCCGTGGGAACGGCCCGCGCCGCCGGGGATCAGGACGGACCCCTCGAGAGGGTCGTGTCGTGAGGGATCGTCGCATCGCCAGGGAGCTCATCCGATGACGTCGTCCCCACGCCGTCCGGCCCACCCGATCTGGAGCGTCAGTCCGCGGCTGCTGCGGGACACCGTTCCCGCCGCTCTGCCGCTGTGGCGCGAGGGCTTCGCGCTCGCGGAGTTCTCGCTTCTGCCGATGACGCCGGTCTACCACGGCTTCGGCGTACCCCGCGGCGACGGTGCCGCGGTCGTCGTCGTGCCGGGCTTCACCGGCACCGACGGCTATCTGGCACCGATGCGGAGGTGGCTGTCCCGCATCGGCTACCGACCGTACCTCTCGGGCATCGGACACAACGCGAACTGCCTGGAACGCCTGGGACATCGGCTGACGGGCACGCTCGAGACGGCTGCCGCCGAGACCGGGCGGCGCGTGCACCTGGTCGGCCACAGCCTGGGCGGCGTGCTTTCCCGGGGCGTCGCCTGCCTGCGTCCCGATCTGGTCGCCTCGGTCACCACGATGGGAACGCCGATCCGGGGCCTTCGCTCGCACCCTCTGGTCATGCGCCTCGCGGACGTGGTCCGGCGGCGCGCCGTCGAAGCGGGCGAAGGCCGGGATCCACGCTGCTTCTCGGGCGATTGCCGGTGCGACATCGTCCGCGCGGTCCAGGGCGTCTTCCCGGAGGAGACTCCTCAGCTTGCGATCTACACGCGGCGCGACGGCGTCGTTGCCTGGCGCTACACCCGCCTCCACGACGCCGCGAGGAACGCGGAGGTTCCCGGCACTCACAGCGGCCTCGCCGCGAACCCGTTCGCCTATCGTCACCTTGCACGCTTCCTGAGCCGCCATCCCGCGGCAAGCCAATCCCCGCCATGACGGCCGCCAACGAACCGCTGGCGGCCGACCGCGCGTTCCTCTGGAACCTGGAGCGCCAGAATCCCGGATTGCACATCGCGGGGCTGGCACGGGTCGAGGGCAGAATCGATCCTCAGGACGTCCTGCAACAGGTCAGACGTCTGCGCAGTCTGCCCTCGTTCGGACTCAGGGTAGAGACACCGCCCCTTGGCGCCCCTCCACGCTGGCGCTCGGCGCCCTTCGAGCCGGAACGGCACGTCCGCGTCGCCGCCGGGAGCAATCCCGCCGCCGCGCTCGACGACGCTCTCGACGAGCCGCTCGATCCGGGGCGGCCGCTCTGGGAAGCTCTTGTGCTCCCCGCGTACCACGACCGCGGGGACGCGCTGCTCCTCAAGGCGCATCTCGCGGCCGTGGACGGCCTGGGCACGAACGACCTGTTCGAAACCCTGTTCGACAGCAGCGCCCGGGGCGCGCACGAGAAGCCGCCGGAACCACCCGCGGACGGCAAGGGCAGAGGCAAGCCGTTCAGGTCCCGGGCCGACGCGGGCAGACGAATCGCCGAATGGGTGGAGAACTGGACCGGAGCCGGGCAGGATCTGGTCGAGGGCGCCATGCAACTCGCGTCCGAGGAACTGCGCATTGCACTGCTGACCCTGAACGAAGTGATGCCCGACGCCGCGCTGCCGCCCCTGCCTCTGCCGTTCAACCGGCGCGCGGCAGGACGCCGCCGCCTGATCCGCTCCGAACTCTCCTACGCCGACATCCGCACGATCCGCAGCCGGTTGGGCGGAGCGCTCTCGGACGTCGTCCTGGCCGTGGTCGGCGGCGCGCTCGATCGCTATCTGGCCGCCAGGGGCCTGGCGACCACAGGCCGCAGCCTGAAGATCGCCCTGGCCGCCGACGTTCCGAATCGCGGCCGCAAGCGCCGCAGCCTGCTCCCGGTCGAGGTCCCGTTGGGCGTGGGCGCCGCACATCGACTGCGTGCCGTTCACCAGCTCACCCGCCTGCTGCGCGCGGCCGGCGTCCCGGACGTCCTGGCGAGCCTGGTGCGCGTCCAGCGGGCTGCCGGTCCGCTGGCGGCAGTCGCCAGCGCGATGACGTCAGGAGTCCGGGCCCCCTTCCACCTCACCGTGGCCAATGCGGCCGGTCCCCAGATCCCCATGTTCCTGGCCGGCCGACCGGTCATCGGCTATACCCCGTCCTGGCCGGTCGGCCTCGGCCAGGGCCTTTCCTGCGCGTTCCTTGCCTACAACCAGCTGCTGCACGTCGGCATCACGGTGAACGAACGAGCCTGTCCGGACGGCGCGGTGCTGCCCGGGTTGCTCGCCGAGTCGCTCGACGAACTCCGCGAAGCGGCCGGCAGCGCTCCGCGCGCGCCTGTCCGCAACGCACCGTTTCCGCCGTCACCGCATGCAGATGAGACCCTGGAGACCTGAGATGAACCAACCCGACATTCCCAAGCAGGTGCTCGACTACCAGAAGCAGGTGCTCGAGTTTCAGAAAGCGGCGTTCGAAAACGGCTACAACGCGATCGTCGCGCTGCAGGAACGGCAACTCGAACTTGCGGATCGGATGATCAACCAGGTCCCGAGGCTGCCGGACGAAGCCCGTGCCCTGATGCAGACGTGGCGCGACGCGGCCGAGGAGGGTCAACAGCGGTTCAAGAACACCGTGGACGGTTCCTTCGCCGCCGTCACCACCTACCTGGACCGGCTCGCGGACGGCTCGCAGGCCGAGGATCCCGAGGGCGACGCGGAGACGGCCGAGTGAACGACATGGCAAACGAGTACCCGCGCACGGTCCACCTGAAGGGGAAGCGCTTCGAGTTCAGGCTCCTGGACCAGGGAGACCACGACGAGATGCTGGCCTTCGCGCGCGCCCTGCCGGAAGAGGATCTCCGGTTCCTGCGCGTCGACCTGACGGACCCGAAGATCGTCCGGGACTGGATCGACGGCGTGAACTCGGGACTGCGGATTGCCGTGGTCGCTCACTTCGACGGCCGGCTCGTGGGCTACGGCAGCCTGAACCGCCGCGAGTCGTCCTGGATGCGGCACCTCGGCGAGATCCGGATCATGGTGCTGCCGGAGATCCGGCAGGCCGGTCTCGGAGGCCATCTGGCGCACGACGTGTTCCAGCTCGCCCAGCAGATCGGGCTGACCAAGATCGTCGCCCAGATGGCCCGCGAGCAGCGCGGCGCCCGCCAGATGTTCCACAAGCTCGGCTTCTCGATCGAAGCGCTGCTTGCGGATTGGGTGATCGACCCCGGCGACGCCACCCACGACCTGATCCTCATGTCGTACGACGTGACGGGGCTGGAAGCGGGCGCGTAGCCCGGGGCGTCGCGGCCTGCTTCGCCGGTCTCGTCGGTCGACCCGACCAGTGTCCGACCGGACAGAACCGCAGTGATCGTCGACGCGGGTCGTTGCGCCGAGAGGCCGTCATCGGAGTCAGGCTGCCGCTGTACGATCGCGCAGCATGCGCAAGCAGCTTCCTGGAGGTGTCGAGTTGCGCGACATCCGGTCCGCCGCGGACCATGAAGCGGCGGTCGAGCTCCAGCGCCAGACCTGGGGCGATCGCTTCGAGGACACGGTGCCGCAGACGATCCTGATGATCTCGCAGAAGATGGGCGGGGTCCTGGTCGGCGCCTTCGACGAGGACGATCGGATGCTGGGCTTCCTCTACGGCCTGAGCGGCTTCCGGTACGGGCGTCGGGCGCACTGGTCGCACATGCTGGCGGTGACGCGCGAGGCGCGCGGGCGCGGCCTGGGGCGTGAACTCAAGGTGTTTCAACGCGAGATCCTGCTGCCGCTCGGCGTGGAAACGGTCTACTGGACCTACGACCCCCTGGTCGCCCGCAACGCGAACCTGAACCTGAACCGACTCGGCGCCCTGCCGGTCGAGTACGTCGTGAACATGTACGGCGAGGACACGGGCAGCGTGTTGCACAGCGGCCTCGGCACCGACCGCTTCGTGGTCGCCTGGCCGATCCTGAGTTCCCGCGTCGACTGGCTGATCAACGGGGCGCCGGCCGCCAGGCCGACGCGGGCCGCGCCCCCCTTTCCCGTGGACGAGACGGCGCCGGAAACGGCCTGGGTCGAAGTGCCGCCGGACATCGGCGCCATCCTGCACTCGTCCCCGAAGACCGCGTTCGACTGGCGGCGGCGGACCCGCGCGGCTTTCCGGGAGCACCTGGGCGCCGGTCGTGAAGTGACCGGATTCACCTGGCGCGAGGACGAGGACACGGCGCCCGACACCGCCGGAGATGTCCGGGATGCCGGCGCTCGGGACCGCCGCTACTACTATCGGCTCGAACCGACTGAATCACGGGCGGAATCGGGAACGGAAACGACGTGAGCCTGCAGATCGAGACGATCACCCTGCGCGAGATCCGGCTGCCCCTGGTGGAACCGTTCCGCATTTCGTCGGGCGTCACGACCACGCGGCGCATCCTGCTGCTGGAACTGTTCGACGCCGACGGGGCCTCGACGTGGTCCGAGTGCGTTGCCGGCGACTTCCCGAACTACTCGCCCGAGAGCATCGACACCGCGACCCTGGCGATCCGCGAGTGGCTCGCGCCGCGCGTGCTCGGCCGCCGTTTCGAGAGGCCGGAAGACGTTTCCCGGACGCTGTCCGAGGACCTTCGCGGCCACGAGATGGCGCAGGCAGCGATCGAGATGGGCGCCTGGGCGCTGGCGGCGACGAAGGCGGGCTGCAGCCTTTCGTCGCTGCTTGGCGGCACACGCGAACGGATCGGTACCGGCATCTCGATCGGCATCCAGAATTCACCCGAGGAACTCGCCGCCAGGGCCGAGGCCGCACTGGCCGCCGGCTACCGGAAGATCAAGCTGAAGATCAAGCCGGGCCGGGACCTCCCGTATCTTCAGGCCGTCCGCAAGCGGCTGGGCCCCGGCGCCCCCCTGATGGCCGACGCGAACAACGCCTACACCCTGGACGATGTGGACCACCTCGTCCGGCTCGACGATCTCGACCTGATCATGGTCGAGCAACCGCTGGCCTGGGACGACGTCGCCCGGCACGCGGAACTTCAACGTCGCATGCAGACACCGATCTGCCTCGACGAATCGATCACGAACGTCGCCCGCGCCGAGGACATGATCCGGCTCGGGAGCGGCCGGATCGTCAACATCAAGCCGGGCCGGGTTGCCGGCTTCTCCGCGTCCAGGGCGATCCACGACCTGTGCGCCCGGCACGACATCCCGGTGTGGTGCGGCGGCATGCTCGAGAGCGGCATCGGCCGCGCCTGCAACGTCGCGCTCGCCTCGCTGCCGAACTTCACGATCCCCGGCGACGTCAGCCCCAGCGCCCGCTACTGGGCGCGCGACATCGTGTCGCCGGAGTGGACGATGGACACCGATGGCTGGGTCGATGTGCCCGACGGACCCGGCCTCGGGGTGGAAGTCGACCGCGACCGGATCGAAGGGCTGACCGTGCAGCAGGAGACGCTGACGGGCCAGGCAGTCCGGGCGGCTACAGGCTCGGACCGCCGTCGACGGTCACGGTGTGGCCGGTGACGAACACGTTCCGCTCGATCAGGGCGACGCCGGAAGACGAGCAACGACAGCGACCCTGCCTTCGATCTCCACCGGATCGTCTCCGGAGCTGCCTACCGGCCCTTCCAGTTCGGCGGCCGCTTCTCGGCGAAGGCCCGCGGACCCTCGATCAGGTCCTCCGACGCATTCATCGCGGCCGTCCAGGGGAAGATCGAACCGGCCGCCTGCTCGAGCGCCATGCCCAGGCCCCTGTTCGCGGCTTCCTTGCTGGCGCGCACCGAGAGCGGCGCGCATTCCAGGATCTGCGCCGCCCACGCCCGTGCGCGGTCGAGGAGTTCGTCGTGAGCGCAGATCTCGTTCACGATCCCGAGCTCCTTCGCCTCCTGGGGCGTGATGTGCCGCCCGGTGAGCAGCATGCCCATCGCCTGGTGGTAGGGGATCTGCCGCGGCAGCCGGTGGACGCCCAGCGCGCCCGCCATCAGGCCCACGCGCGGCTCGGGCAGTCCGAAGGTCGCCTTCTCGGAGGCGAGGATGATGTCGCAGGCGAGCACCAGCTCGAAGCCGCCGCCCAGCGCGAAGCCGTTGACCGCCGCGATCATCGGCTTGTGCAGATCGAAGCGAGCCGTGATGCCGCCGAAGCCGCCGCGCACGCCCTTCATCCCGGCCCGTACCACCTTGCTGCCGTGTTGGGCCTGGTACTTCAGATCGTTGCCGGCCGAGAATGCCCGGTCGCCGGCGCCGGTCAGGATCGCCACCCAGGCGTCGTCGTCGACCGCGAAGTCGTTGAACACCGAATCGAGCTCCTGGCTGGTCGGCGGGTGGATGGCGTTCATGCGCTCCGGCCGGTTGATCGTCACCGTCCAGACGTGACCGTCCTTCGAAACCTCGAGAAACTCGTAGCTCACTTGCCTGCTCCTGTTGCCTGCGCGGCCGCTCACGGCCATGTTCATGGAAGGGCCGCGAGAGTAGCAGCAGCAGCAGCAGCGGCGGCGACAGCAACCGGCGGCGACACCCTCGCCTCGTCCTCGCCCCGGACCGACACGGCTCACAGGACTGACACGGGCAGAAAACGGGTCGAGACGGTCTGCCGCGGGCAGCCGGAGGCCGGCGGGAGAACTTCTCGCCGGGCTTCGGGCCGTCGGCACAGAGGATTACGGCGCGCTGCCACAGCGGTCCCAGTATCCGGCGGGCAAATGTCCGTGTCGTTCGCGCGGCGGGCCTGCATGGAAGCACCCGGTTCCATGGGCGTCAGCGCCCCGGCCGGCCGAGGCGGATACTGCTAGCGTCCTGACGAGAGATGACACGTCTACCCCTTCCCGCCGGCCCCGGCACGGACGCCGATGCGTACCGGAGCGGCGATTGGTCATACAACCCGGATCCCGACCAGGTCGCCGCCGCGGCCGCTTCCTGGCGACGGCGGCACGACCTGGCGCCCGCGGCCCACGACACGACCCGCCGCATCCTGCTGCTGGTCGACGAGCAGCGTGACTTCTGCCTGCCCGAGGGCGCCCTCTACGTTGGCGGCCGCTCCGGCCGCGGCGCGGTCGAGGACACCGACCGCGTCGTTCGCTTCATCTACCGCAACCTCGGCAACCTGACTGACATCGCCTCCAGCCTGGACAGCCACACTCCACAGCAGATCTTCTTCTCTTCGTTCTGGGTCGACGCTCGGGGCAACCAGCTCGAGAGCTACCGCGAGGTGCTCGCGTCCGAGGTCGAGTCGGGCCAGGCAGTTCCGAACCCGGCCCTTGCAGGCTGGTTCGGCGACGGCACCGAGGAGTGGCTGCGGCGCCAGGCCCTGGACTACTGCCGGAGGCTCGAGGAAACCGGGCGCTACCGCCTCTACCTGTGGCCGCCGCACTGCTTCCTGGGCAGCGAGGGACACGCCCTGGTCGGCGCCGTGCAGGAGGCAAGGCTGTTCTTCAGCTACGCCCGCCGCGCCGAGACGCCGATGCTGAGCAAGGGCGCCAACGCCCTGACCGAGTACTACTCCGTGCTTTCGGCAGAGGTCCTGGTCCGCCACGACGGCGAGAAGCTCGACGAGCGCAACGACACGCTGATCGACTGGCTGCTCGAAGCCGACGCCCTGATCGTCGCCGGCCAGGCCGCCAGCCACTGCGTGCGCAGCACCGTCGACGACCTGCTGGCCGAGATGAAGGCGCGAGGAGTTCCTGCCCGCAAGCTCCACATCCTTGCCGATTGCATGTCCGCCGTCGCAGTGCCGCACCCCGAGAAGCGCGGCGAGTTCGCGGTGGACTTCACACCCGAAGTCGAAGCTTCGATGAAGCGTTGGCAGAAGGCCGGCGCCCACCTCGCGAGCTCGGAGGACGACGCCTCGGACTGGTCCTGAGGCCGGCGCCGCAGGCGGGCAGGGATGTCCTCGTGCCATCCCTGCGCCCGCTGACGGCCGGCGGGACCGGCTCGCGGCCATGGCGCCGTCACCCGGGCGTCCACCGGGGCGCCTGCAGCCCCGGAGCGGCTCAGGGCACGTTGCGGCGCAGTTCCTCCACCCAGACCGCCGGACCGCCGTCCGAAGGCGCACGCCAGTCGCCGCGCGGCGACAGCGAGCCGCCTGACCCCACCTTGGGGCCGTTCGGCAACGCCGAGCGCTTGAACTGGCTGGTGCCGAAGAAACGGACCAGGAACACCTCCAGCCACTGCTTGATCTCGTCCAGGGAGTACTCCCGACGGTCGGTTTCGGGCGTCGGGTCCGGCCAGGCGCCGCGGCGCCGGTCTCCCCAGGCCTGGCGAGCCAGCCAGGCGACACGGCTCGGCCGGTAGCCGTAGCGGCTCAGGTAGTAGAGGTGGAAGTCCTGGAGCTCGAAGGGTCCGATGACCGCCTCGGTGGACTGGGCGGGCTCCCCGTCGTCCGCCTCCTGCCCCTCTGCCGCCGGCACCAGTTCCGGCGAGATCTCGGTGTCGATGATCGACTGCAAGGTCCTGCCGGCCTCGGCGCCGAACTCGCCGCGCTCGACCTCCCAGCGGATCAGGTGCTGGATCAGCGTCTTGGGCACCGACGAGTTCACGCTGTAGTGCGCCATCTGGTCGCCGACGCCGTAGGTGCACCAGCCCAGCGCCAGTTCCGACAGGTCACCCGTGCCGATGACCAGACCGCGGTGCAGATTCGCCAACCGGAACAGATGGGACGTGCGTTCGCCGGCCTGGACATTCTCGAAGGTGGCGTCGTAGACCTCCGCGCCGCGCTGCCCCTGGCTGTAGGGGTGACCGATCGACTCCAGCAGCCGTTCGCTGGAGGGCCGGATGTCGATCTCGGACGACGTGACGCCCAGTGCCGCCATCAGCCGCTTCGCGTTCTCGTAGGTGCGCGAGGAGGTGCCGAAACCGGGCAGCGTGAAGCCGAGGATGTTCGCCCGTGGCAGACCCAATCTGTCGAGCGCGCGCACGCAGACGATCAGCGCGTGGCTGGAATCGAGCCCGCCGGAGACGCCGATGACGACCTTCTCGATGCCCGTCGCGCGCAGCCGCTGGACCAGGCCCGCGACCTGGATGTCGAACGCCTCGGCGCAGCGCTCGTCCCGCTCCCCGCTTTCCGCGGGCACGTACGGAAAACGCGGGATCTCCCGCTCGAGCGCCACCGCTGCCGCCGGACGCTCCACCGAGACGTCGACCCGCCGGAATCGGCCGGCGGCCGACTCCCGGCGCGCCGCGTCGCGGAACGTCGACACGCGCCGCCGCTCCTGCGCCAGCCGCTCCAGGTCGAGGTCGGCGAGGATGATCCGGGCCTCCTGGCTGAAGCGCTCCGATTCGGCCAGCCTCTCACCGTTCTCGTAGATCAGGCCGTGACTGTCCCAAGCCAGGTCCGTGGTCGACTCGCCGGCCCCTGCCCCGGCGTAGAGGTACGCCGCCACCGACCGGCCCGACTGCGACGCGCACAGCAGCCGCCTGTAGTCCGCCTTGCCGATGGTCACGTTGCTCGCCGACAGGTTGCACAGCACCGACGCCCCGGCCAGCGCGCCGTGAGTACTCGGCGGCAGCGGCGACCAGAGGTCCTCGCAGATCTCGACGTGGAAGCGGAACCCGGGGACAGGCCCGACGTCGAACAGCAGGTCCTCGCCGAAGGGAACATCCGCACCGCCCAGGGACACGACATCCGAACGCCGCGATTCGGCCGCCGCGAAGTAGCGCTTCTCGTAGTACTCGCGGTAGTTCGGCAAGTAGGTCTTGGGCACGATTCCGGCGATCCGCCCGCCATGAACGACCGCCGCCACGTTGAACACCGCACCGTCGGCCACCAGGGGCAGGCCGGCGATCAGGACCGACCGTGTCTCGCTCGAGGCCGCGGCCAGATCGAGGAGCGCCGCCTTCGCGGCTTCGAGCACCGCGGACTGATGGAACAGGTCATCGAGCGAGTAGCCGCTGAGACCCAGTTCGGGAAAGACGGCGGCTGCCGCTCCGGCCTCGTCGGCGCGGCGCGCCAGTTCCAGCGTGCGCTCGAGATTCGCCGCCGGATCGCCGATCTCGACCCGCGGCAGACACACGGCAACGCGCGCGAACCCGTGTTCGTACAGGTCGTCGAACCGGCGCACGGCACCGTCGCCAGCGCCGTCAGCACGCGAAGCGGCCATGCCGGATTATGAACGACAGGCCAGAGGACGCCTCACTGCGAACGGGCGACCCGATGCTCTGCCGCCAACTCGTCGCAAAGGTCGAGCAGCTCCGGTGCGACCTCGACCGGCGACGGCGCCTTGCAGTCGAGGTCGAGCAGACCGGGGGGCAGAGCGGCAACCTCACGCCGCGCCAACTCACGGCATTCGTCCAGGGTCGGCAGCGGTCGCAGCAGTCGGCCGCGATCGAGAACCGGCGTCAGCAGGTCGTCTCCTCCGTCCGAGGCGGACCCTGCCCTCTGACAGCCTTCCTCGCCCCGGGCATGGATCACGTCTCGCTCCAGCGCGCCGCCGCCCGACCGGTGCCGCCGCACCTGCAGCCGCCCCGGCAGGGATGCCTTGCCGACGCCGGCCCCGAGCTTGAATACCGGCCGCCACTGCTCATCGCCGGCGCGCCTGATCGCCGACAGCTTGTACACGCCGCCCAGGGCGCCGCCGCCGGCGCCGGTCACCAGGGAGGTGCCGACGCCCCAGGTGTCGATCGCCGCACCGGCCCGTCGCAGATCCAGGATCTTCTTCTCGTCCAGGTTGTCGCTGACCACGATCGCCACGTCCTCGAGCCCTGCCTCGTTCAGCCGCCGACGCGCCATCCGGCTCTGCTGCAGCAGATCGCCCGAATCGAGACGGATGCCGAGCAACCGGTGGCCGCGTTTCTCGAGGCGCCGCGCGGTGACGATGGCGTTCTCGATGCCCCGGTTCACGTCGTAGGTATCGACGAGCAGCACGCAGTTGTTCGGCATCGTCTCGGCGAAGGCGTCGAACGCCTCGGGCTCCGAGTCGAAGGCCTGAACCCAACTGTGGGCGTGGGTGCCGCGCACCGGAATGCCGAACCGCCGGCCGGCCTGCACGTTGGACGTGGCGACGCAGCCGCCGACATAGGCGGCCCGACAGGCGCTGAGCGCGCCGTCGAAGCCCTGCGCCCGGCGCAGCCCGAACTCCAGCACCGGCTGCCCCGGCGCGGCGATGTGGCACAGCCGCGCCGCCTTGGTCGCCACCAGGGTCTGGAAGTTGATGATGTTCAGGATCGGCGTCTCGATGAGCTGACCGACCAGCAGCGGCGCCTCCACCCGCAGCAGCGGCTCGCGGGCGAACACGGCAGCGCCTTCCGGGACCGCTGCAAGCGAAACGGAGAGATCGAGCCCCGGCAGGGCGTCGAGGAACCCGGGTGCGAACAGCGGCCCGCCGGCGCCGCCCTTCAGGCTCCGCAGATAGCCGATGTCCTCCGGCTCGAAACGAAGTTGCTGCAGGAAGGACACGATCTGCTCCAGGCCGGCCGCGATGGCGAAGCCGCCGCCGAACGGCGTCCGACGCATCGACATGTAGAAGCTGGCCCGGTCCAGATGACGTCCGTGCTGCCAATAGCCCTGAGCCATCGTCAACTGGTAGAGGTCGGTAGTCAGGGCGCTCACGGCGAGGCCCTTTCGAGCGGCGGCGCGGCCGACTGCGCAAGCGGTCGGTGCTGGTACAACTCGCCGTCTGCGAAGCCCAGCCGCCGGTAGTACTCCCGGGTGCCGACCGCAGAGATGACCGCTGCCTGCCCGAAACCGGCGTCGCGCGCGACGCGAAGCGCCTGGGCGATCAGACGGCGGCCGAGGCCGACGTGCTGCGACCTGCCTTCGCCCCGCTCGCCGAAGCCGACCACTGCCCCGTAGACGTGGACTTCCCGGATGATCGCTCTGTCCGCCAGCTCCGCCGGACACATCGCGGCCGATTCGGTCGCCGCAGCCGGCAGCCGCAGCCTGAGGAACCCGGCGATCCGGTCGTCCGCGTCCACGAACTCGAGGAACGTCTCCCGGCCCGAAGCCGCATCGTAGTCCATGCGCCGCATGCGGAGCCGCGACGGATCCACGCGGCGCCCGCCGATCTCCCGGGCGCGGATGTCCCGGCAGACGACGCCGCGCGCAAGCGCCTCGGACTCGGCCACCTGCCGCATGTTCGTGGTCCGGTTGCCGGTCACGATGTCCGTTCCGGGAATGTCCCGGATCACGCGCGTCAGCCGGCAGTAACGCGGCGTGGCGCCCAGGCTGTGAACGAGAACCTCGAGCAACTCGCCGCGGGTGTACGGCCTCCAGGTGCCGCGACGGTAGCAGGCCATGAGCTCGGCGCTCTCGATCAGCGAACAGGGGTAGATCTTCAGCTCGTCCGGCCGCAGATCCGGGTCGCGGAACAGGCGGTCGAAGTCCTCGCAGTCCTTGTCCGGCGTCGAGCCGTGGAGGTTCGGCATCCAGTGCGCCTGGATCTTGAAACCGGCGCCGCGCAGCAGCCGGATCGCGCGCCGGGTTCGGGCAGTGTCGTGACCGCGCCGGTTGAGCGCAAGGACGTCGTCATCCATGCTCTGGATGCCGATCTGCACCTTCGTGGCCCCGAGCCGCCGCATCCGCAGGACCTCGCCGCGGCCGAGGCGATCGGGACGGGTCTCGAGCGACAGGCCCACGCAGCGGACGGACGCCGTCTCGTTCGCCCGCTGCGCTCTTTCGAGATCGGCCCAGCTCGCGGTCTGACGCCGGGCCTGCGCCGCCGCCCGAGGGTGGGCCGCTGTCCAGTCGGAGACGATCCGGTTGTAGTTGCGCCCGTGCGCATTCGCCCCGTCCTGGGCGGCCTCCGCCCGCGACAGCAGCGCCCCCTCGACCGTCTCCCGGAGCCGTCGATAATCGACTTCGGCCTTGAAGTGCGCCAGCGGATCGCGGGCAGCCGAGCCGGCGCCCGGATCGGCGGCGGAGAACTCGTTCATCGCCTCGAAACAGCGCAAGAGGAACCAGATCTGATACCCCTCCGGATAACTTGACCAGGTGCCGCCCAGCACGATCAGTTCGACCTTGCCGGTCGGGTGCCCCGTATGGTGGAACGAACGCAGGCGGGCCAGGGTCTGCCGAAACGGATCGAACTGATGCTCCGCGGCGCGCTGGGCGCCGGGTTCGGACGACAGGTAGCTCTTCGGCATCCGCACATCGCTGGGGCAGAAGATGCAGCGCCCCGGACAGGGGAACGGCTTGGTCAGCACCGTGACCGGCGCCACGCCGCTGCGGGTGCGCACCGGCTTCATGCGCACGCGCTCGACGAACGCCTGTTCGGCGGCCGAACCGGGCCGAAGCGCCCGATAGCCACGGATCAGTTCGCTCTTGGAGAAGAAGCCCCTGCCGTTCTTCGGGTGGCGGCGGAGCAGATTCGCCAGGTCGCGCTCGCCGAACCGCGGTGCGCGTTCGATGGCGTCGATGATCGCCTCGAGTTCCGCCGCGTGTTCCTCGGGCTCGAAGGAGTACGCGCTCGTGTCCGTGTTCATCGATCGGGCGCTCTGGAAGGCGCCCGGACCAGCACGCCGCCGCAAGAGTCGCCGGCGAAGACGACGCCAGCCCGCGGCGCGCAGGCCGCAGCAGCGCCGACGTCAGGCGACCGCCGAGCCGGGGCCGATGAGCACTCGAACCGTTTCGGAGCTATCGTCGCCGCCATGACGGGAACCTACTACGGCTTGGGTCATGCCCTGCAAACCTCGGACGGGCGACGACGATGACGGCACCGGAGAAGCGCTTCGAAGGCCGCACGGCCCTGATCACCGGCGGCGGCAGCGGCATCGGACTCGCAGTGGCCCGAGCCCTCGCTTCCGGCGGTTGCCGCGTCGCTCTGGGCGGCCGGCGACGAAACGTGCTCGAGGCGGCGGCCGCAGAACTGAAGGAGCAGGGGACCGACTGCCTGACCGTCGCCGGCGACGTTGCCGGCGCCCACGGCGCGCGCGAGATGGTGAACGTTGCCGCCGGCAGGCTGGACGGGCTCCACATCCTGGTCCACTGCGCCGGCGTGTACCGCACCGGCCCACTGGCTGACGCCACAGGCGACGACATCGACCTGGTGATCGACGTCGATCTGAAGGGCGTGCTGCTTGCCGTCCGCGCAGCCATTCCGCACCTCCGAGCCAGGGCCGGCGACGGCGGCGCCTCGATCGTCGCCATCTCGTCCTCCGTGACCCTGTCGCCGCTCGCCAACTGTTCCGTCTACTCCGCCGCCAAGGCCGGCGTCGACGCATTGACACGCTGCCTCGCCGCGGAACTCGCGGCCGACCGGATTCGCGTCAACGCCGTGTTGCCCGGCGTCGTGCGTACCCCGATCTTCGAGACCGTGATGGCGCCCGATGAAGCGGCGCGTTTCCTCGACAGCTTCGGCGACGAAGTGCCGCTCGGCCGCATCGGCGAGCCGGAGGACATCGCCCGCGCCGTGCTCTTCCTCTGCGATCCGGAGAACGACTGGATCACCGGCGCGCTCCTCGCCGTCGACGGCGGGCTCGGCCTGGGCTCCGGGTAGAGACGTTGGACCCATCGACCCAGGCCGCTCTTCGCCGGATCAACCGCGCCTTCTACAGTCGTCAGGCGGCCGACTTCGACCGCACCCGCCACCCCGGCGGCTGGCCAGGATGGCGACGCGTCGTCGAGCTCGCGGCGAGGCTCACGAACGGCTTCCTCCGCGTCCTGGACCTCGGCTGCGGCAACGGCCGATTCGCGCTGTTTCTGGAGCGGGATCCGGCTCTTCGGGGCCATCAGCCCTTCGACTACCTGGGCATCGACCTGAGCCCCGAGTTGATCAAGCGCGCCAGGGCGTCCACGGCCGGGCTCGGCCATGTCCGTCTGGTGGTCGGCGACATGGAAGGCGGCATGCAGAACGACCCGCCCGCGGAACGAGGGTTCGACCTCGTCACCCTGTTCGGCGTCCTCCACCACCTCCCCGGCCTCGACGCGCGCCGCTCCGCCGTGGCGCGCGCCGCCTCCGTCGTGGCGCCCGGCGGGCTCCTTGCGCTTGCCTGCTGGCAGTTCGCCGACGACCCCCGGTTCGAACACCGACGGCTCGACTGGGCTTCGGAAGCAGGCATCGACCAGGCCGAACTCGAACCCGGAGATCACCTGCTGCGCTGGGGGCCGACCGACTCGGGCGCCCGGCGCTACTGCCACCACACCGACGAACCGGAACTCGATCGTCTCGTCGCCGGCCTGCCGCTCGCCGAAGTCGCCCGCTACCGCGCCGACGGTTCCGGGAACCGACAGAACCTGTACTGGCTGGCAACTCGCGAGAACTGCCGGTCTGCAGCCTCTACAGCCAGTCGCGGTCGGCGATCTTCCGGGGTAGGAACTCCTCGGTGACGAAGGAGAGGCCCTTGCTGGAGAGGGCTTCGAGTTCCCACTTGACGCCGGTGCGAAGCATGTTCCTGATCTCTCGCTGCCAGGCCTTGGCCTTGAACCACTCGTAGTTCAGGATTTCCCTGGCGCGGGAGCGGTCCTGGTCGTTGAGACGGATGCTGACGTCTTCGGAGAGGTCGCAGGCGGCGGGGTCGAAGCTGGAGAGGCCGATGAAGCGGGCCCTGGGGACGGCCATGCGCCTGGATTCGAAGGCGAGGCCGATCGAGCCCTGCTTGACCACGGAGTGGATGTAGTAGCCCCACGGGTCGTTGTCGACGAACACGTACAGCGGCAGCTTCAGTTCGTGCACCATGCGGTACAGGAGGCGCCGGACGCCTCGCGGGGGCTGCCCCTGGCCGGTGACGAGAATGCACTTGTGGCGCTTCCAGAACCTGTCTTCGTTCAGACGGGCCCAGACGGCCTCCTTCTCCACCAGGAGGATGAACCTGGCGCCGTGGCCGACGAAGCGGATCGTGTCCGGCTCAACGATGCCCGGGACCGACCAGCCGCCCGAGCCCATGCGGGACAGATCGATCTCGTCGCCGGCGTCGACCAGGGTGAGCGGACCGACCACCGAGCCGCGCTTGGCTGCGAACAGGTGCAGCTCTTCGCGCAGGCTGCCGAGGGTGACCTCCAGGTCCTCGATGATCGGGTCCGACTCCTCCTGGCCCTCGAAGGTGTTCTCCTTGCCGTCGGCCAGGGTGTGCTTGCTCATGTAGTACAGGTCGCGGATGCTGGTCGTCTTCTGTTCGTCGAGAAGCTGGCAGCAGCCGCGGGCGATCAGGAGGGTCTGCATGTACTTGCGCGCCTGGTGCAGGTTGAAGAGCGAGCGGCGCTGGGTCGCATCGCCCATCTCGATGATCTTCCTGCGCTTCGAGAAGGTGACGTTCGAGAGCGTCCGCGAGGGGATGTCCACGTAGGGGTCGACGTCGCGGCGGGCCATCGCCAGCGTCTGCTTCGCCAGGTGCTCGATCTTGGCCCTGGCGTCGAGCCTGGCGGGGATCCTGAGCCGCTCCTCCTCCGAGGTCGCGCCTTCTTCGCCAGCAGCCACGTCCAGACGCCCCCGACCGTCAGACCAGCGACAGCTGCGACCCGCGCTCGCCCTCGACGCCGCCAGGGATCGGCGGCAGGCGCTCCGGCGAGTCCACGTCCCGGGCCGCGGAAGCAACCTCCTCCATCCGCGGGCCCTCTCCGTTCGGCGCCGCTTCCGAAGCAGCCGCAGCAAGCGGTTCGGCGTCCGGGTCCACCACCAGCACGTTCTCGCATGCGGCCAGATCACAGGCGGCGCTCTTCGCCTCTTCGAGCATGCCGGCCAGAGCCGTCTTGCGCCGGCTGATTGCCAGCAACTGTTCGCGAAACTGCTTCTGGTCCCCGCCCGTGATCGCCTCGACCGAGCTGACGACTTCCTCTATGTAGAGGTTGAACATCTCGCGGCGGCGGGCTTCCCTCCTGGCCCGCGCCTTGCGCCTGACGTACTGCCCGAGCCGACGGCCGCAGGCCTGGACCGCGAGCTTGATCTCCTTGCGGATCTCGTCGTAGTCGGCGACCGCGACCTTGCTCTCCGAACTGAACGGCACCCAAACGGAGGCCAGATGGACAAGCACGATCAACGGCCCCGACGGAAGCGCCCCGCGCGACTGGGTCAGGCCGTAGTTGCGCCAGGAGACGTTCATCACCGCCTTGGTGATGCAGCAGGAGCCGGCGTAGTACTGGAGCGGCACCCGGTTGGCGAAACGAAGCACCTTGGCCAGCTCGTCGCCGGCAAGATCGCCGCCCCACGCCAGACCGACCTCGACCTGGAACGGATTGCCGCGGTAGACCGCCGGCCGGCGCGTCTCCACGCCGTAGAACTCGGCCCGGACGCCCCGGGTCAGGCCCGCCAGCAGTTCCTTGACGCCGATCGGCGACAGACAGTCCGTCGACGGCGGTCTGATGCGGGTGTTCTCGTCGTTGATCGCCCTGTAGAGCGCGTCGACAGTCTGGCGGGCCACGGCGTTCGGGCGCGCCTTCAGGCTGATGCCGGCCCGCTTCGCCAGCCCCGCCGCAAGCTGCGGCGAAACGCGGCTGAAGTCTCGCGACAGGAACCGGGTGACCGTCTTGTGCCTGGTCGACTGGAGCATCTTCATCAGCACGCCGAGTTCGACGCCGTGCGGGTGCGGCTTGATCTCCTTCGGCGGCGGCGGGTTCTCCTGCACGGTGCGGGCCCACGATTCGCGCTCGCCGTTCGGGCTGCGGTAGTGCAGCGTCGCGTGCGGGTTCGCGACTGCGACCTGGTGCAGGAACTCCTCGACCGACTGGCGGCCCTTGAGGTACTTCGCTTCCAGCTCCAGTTCCACCAGCGTGCCGTGGTCCAGGTGCCAGTCGGGAAGGTCCCGGCGCCCGATCGCCCTGGGCCTGTTCGTGTTCGTGTCGATCACGACCTGCATCGCATAGGCCGGCGACCCCCGCCCCGTCCGCGACTCCACCGACACCGGCTTGCCGGTCGTCAGCTGGCCGTACATGGCCGCCGCCGAGATGCCGATGCCCTGCTGGCCGCGGCTCTGCTTCAGGCTGTGGAATTTCGAGCCGTAGAGCAGCTGGCCGAGAATCCTCGGCGCCTGTTCGGGGACGATGCCGGGGCCGTTGTCGGTGATCCGCACGAGGTAACGGTTGGCGCCTCGGGCTGCCTCGAGCTCGACCCAGATCTCGGGCAGGATGCCGGCCTCTTCGCAGGCGTCGAGCGAGTTGTCCACGGCCTCCTTGACCGTGGTCAGGAGGGCCTTGCGCAGCGAGTCGAAGCCGAGCAGGTGGCGGTTCTTGGCGAAGAACTCCGAGACCGAAATCTCCCGCTGGCGTCGGGACAGCGTTTCGGCGGTGACTCGGGTCATGGGCGGCTTCCGCGGCTCACGGGCGGATCACGGCCTCAGCGTGTGACGCACCCCCACGTGCACCATCCGCGGCGCGCCGACCGTGATCAGGCCTGTTCCCGAGATGCCGACCTGAACCTCCTCGTCGAGCAGATTCTCGAACCCGGCGAAGACCTGCCAGCGGCTGCCGAGAGCGCGGGCCAGACCGAGGTCGACCACCGCGAAGCTCGAGAGCGGCCGTGTGTTCAGGTCGTCCTCGTACTGTTCGCCCACGAAGCGCACACCCAGCCGCGCCTGCAGATGCTCCGGATTCGTGTATTCGAGGCCGAGGCTCGCCGACTGTTCGGGAGTCTGCGCCAGCCTCTTCCCCTCGAGCTCCGGAAACTCGGCAGCGCTGTCGACCTCGGCGTTGCTGAAGAGGCAGGACACGTCGAGCCGCCAGTCGCTGGCGATCTGCCGGCGAAGCTCCGCCTCGAATCCCCGGATGCGGGTGCGGTCGAGATTGAGCCGCTGCCGGCAGGATCCGCCGCCCGGCACGAAGCCGCAGGGCTGGAAGAACCGGCCGCTGGAGATGGAGGCCAGGGTCACGTTGGCGATCGGGTTCTCGACCCGGTTGAAGAAGGCACTGACCGACAGCCTGGAGCCGCCCTGGTAGCGGACCGCGCCGAACTCGAGGCCCGAGAGGCGCTCGGGCTCGAGGGCCTGATTCGCCTCCGTGATGTCGTTGCCGACCCGGAACGGCCGGTAGAGCTCGTTGACGGTCGGCGCCCGGAACGACCCGTACACCGAACCGCGCAGGTTCCAGCCCGAGTCCAGGGCGTACAGGAAGCCGATGCGGGGCGATGCCGCCGTCTCCTCCCGATCCTCGAAGGCATCATCGCGGCGGACCGAGCCGTCCGCCTTGTTGATCTCCAGCCGGCTGCCCGAACCAGTCTGCCAGCGGTCGATGCGGGCCCCGAGTTCCAGCGTCAGCCGGTCACCGAAATCCGCCCGGCGCTGCACGTAGGCACCCGCGACCTGCTGGTCGCCGCCGGCGATGCGTCGGCGATTGAACTGCGTGGTGAAGAAGAAGTCCTCGTTGGTCGCACCGTCGACGCCCCTCCACTCGGCGCCGGCGACCCACAGTCCCGCACCGGCTTCGCCCTGCCACTGGGCGCCGAGGCCGGCCGCTTCCGAGTCGACCAGGAACTGGTCCAGGGCCGGCCGTTCGGAAGAGCGATCGACCTGCTGGGCGCTGAACCGGCTGGCGAACTCCTGTTCGTGGGTGAAACCGCGGACGGTCCAGGTGTCGCCCCGACCGCTCACCATGTCCGCGCTCAACCGGAACGAAGTCGACTCCGTGTCGTTGCCGGTCAGCGGCGTGCCGTTGCCCCGGTCCTCCGACAGGGTGTCGGCGCCGATGCTCACCGATACCGACTCGCCGGGCGAGAACGCCAGACGCCCGCCGACGCTCGTCTGCTCGGAGAACGCGTCCACGTCGATCGGACCACGCTGGTCGCCGCGCAGCACCGGGTAGCCGTCGCTGTCGAAGTTCCTGGCCGACAGCGTCAACGACGCACGCTCGAACCCCTGGCCGAACCAGGCGTCGCCGGCGAGCACGCCGCGGTCGCCGCCAAGCGCCGAAAGACGCAGTCCGGGACCCGACTCCGGCGGCGGCGCCGTGACGAGGTGGATCACGCCGCCCAGGGCCGCGTTGCCCCACAGGCTCGAACTGCCGCCGCGCACGACCTCGATCCGGTCCAGGCTCTCGCGGCCCACGCGGCCCCAGTAGATCCAGCCGCCGAAGGGGTCGTTCAGGGGCAGCCCGTCGAGCAGCACCAGAGTCCTGCTGACGCCGCTGGGGCCGATGCCGCGCAGCGACACGCCCTGACTGGTCGGATGGGCGACCATCGAGCTGTTGCGGCGAAAGAGACTGAAGCCGGGCACCCGCCGCAACGTGTCGTCCAGGGTCACGGCCGGGCTGGCGCGAAGTTCGTCGCCGGTGACAACGGAAACGCTGGAAGTCACCTGCCCGAGTTCCTGCTCCGCCCGGGCCGCCGTGACGACGATCGTCTCGGCAAGAACAGGGTCCTCCACCCGGTCGGCTCCGTCGTCGCCTGAAGCGTCCACGGCGGCGAACGACGCCGAGCCGAGAACCCCCCCGGCTACTGCAGCGGCCAGAAGGAGACCGAACGGAGGCCAGCCGCGAACGGGCGTTCGTGTCGGCGAGACGGCGGGCAGGGTCGGCATGGACAGGCTCCTTGCTAGAGCGCCGGATCCGGCGTCTCCGGCTCGGCGGGAGCGGGCATGGCAAACGAGGCGGGATCGATGTCCGCGCCGGCTTCGGCTTCCCGGATCCTCAGTTCGGCGGCGACCAGGCCCTCGACGGCGATCCGGATCCTGCCGGGCACCTTGAGTCCACCCGCGTCCATGTAGTCGCCGATCGTCACGTCGAGCTCTCCGGTCGATCCGAGAAACGCCCCGTCGAAGACGATCCGGCGCTCCAGGAAGTCCTCGCCGCCCAGATAGAGAGAGCGCGCCTCCCCGTCCGCGGTCGTGATGTCCAACCGGTAGGCCTCGTCGCGCCCGACCTTCTCCACGCCCGCCAGCGACGCCTCCCCGCTGCTCGCGAGCCCGCCCCACAGGAAGTCGGAGAGAATCCCCACCGCCCCGACCATCTCCTCCGGCAGCGGCGCCGGCTCGACGATGCCCTGCATCGGAGACACGGTCCACGCGGTTTCGCCATCGTGGGCCAGGACCATCGTCAGGCCCTGCATGTCGATGTCGATGCGAAAGGAACCGGGCCGCGCGAAGGCCAGCGTCATCGGCACCTCGAAGCCGAGCATGACGACGGTACCGGCGGCGCTCACGGTCCGGACTTCGGCAGCCGAGGTCCCGCGGGCGGTACGGTGGCGCTCCAGGATCGTGTCCAGATCGAGAGAGGCATCGGCAGCCTGACCGGGCATGTAGAAGACGTCGGGATCGATCTCCGGGTTGATCTCGAAGGAGTGGAAGGCAAGCGGCATCTCGCCCATCGGACTCCTCAGGGTGTGCAGGTGGGCCATCATCAGGCCGTCGACCTCGCGATAGTCCTCGAACGTCGTCGTCACCTCCTGCAGGCCGAAGCCGAGATCCGCCTGGGCCACACGCTTCTTCTCCAGCCCGTCCTCGACGCCGATGAACATCTGCTGGACGAACCCGTTCGGCGCGGTGACGACGAGCTTCCAGGCCTCGCCGCTCTCGATCTCCTCCCGGCCGGCGAGCTCGACCTCGTAGCCCCGCTGCTCGTGGTCGACCAGGCCCAGGACGTTCAGGCCCGCGTCGGCCGCCATCGCGGCCGCCCCGTCGCCCTCGATGACCGCCGGCCCGGCCTGACCGGGCTGCTGTCCCCAGGCCTGTTCGCCGTCAAAGGCCTGGATCAGGGCCATGCCGCCGAAGTCGCCGTCCATCCGGGTCTGGTTCGGCTGCCGCAGGAGCACCGTGAACGGGGCCTCCAGGCCCTGGAACGTCATCGTGGCCGCGGCGCGCACGGAGACGGCGGCGCGCAACCGTTCCAGACCGCCCCGCGCCTCGTGGTGGGCCGCGAGGATCCGATCCAGTTCGCCGGGCTCGGCCTCCTCCCCAGTCTGTGTCCATGCCGGGACGGCCGCCAGGACCGCCGCCAGGACCACGGCGACCAGGCCTAGCAGCCGACGCGGTCGCCTTCGGACCTTCCGCGCGCCCCCCCGCCTTGCGCAAGCCGCCGAGCCGATCAGTGCCGATCCCTTCATCTCATCCTCCGCCAGCCGTCCGCCGCGAACTCCGCCGGTGACCGCCTGGCCGGCTCGCGACACCAGATCCGTACCGGCATGATACCCGAACAGGGTTGGCGCAGGGCGGCGCAGGCAACGACTCCACGGCGTCGGCCCAGCGGTCCTCGGACGGTTCCGCAACCTCGGAAAACAGGGGGGGGGGCACGGTCGATCATCGAGCCGAGCGGCGGCTTCGTCTGCGGTGCGCCGGAGGGTCGCCGGCCTTGCGGGCACGAACGGGCCGACGCGGTCGGCCGGCATCCTGCGGCAACGCGAACTGGTAGCTTTCAACCCATCCGGTGCCGTCCCGTTCCACCATGTCAGAGACGCTTCACGACGACCGTTCGATTCTCCAGAACGTGGCGGAAAAGAGACCGGGCCTCGAGGAGGAGTTCGAGGCGTTGCTCCGGGCGCCTGCACTGGACGAATCGCCAGATGGCGACGCGGTGACCTCCGAGCCGTACATCCGGCGGCTGCGCTTCACAGCCAACGGATGGGAGTACTTCCGCATCTGGATCGTCAACGTCGCGCTGACGCTCCTGACACTCGGAATCTACTCCGCCTGGGCGAAGGTGCGGGCGAGACGCTACGTCTACGGCAACATCTGGCTCGGCGACGCAGCGTTCGACTACACGGCGAACCCGGTGGCGATTCTGAGGGGCCGGATCCTGGTCGCCATCGTGCTGGTGCTGCTGACACTCGCTCAGATCGTCTCCATCTGGTACTACTACGCGGCTTTCCTGGCGCTGATGCCGATCGTCCCCTGGGTGGTCGTCCGTGCGCGCTCGTTTCAACTGCGTCGGTCGGAGTTTCGCGGCATCGCCTTCGACTTCCGGGGCAGGTACCGGGACGCCGCCATCTGGTATCCGCTGTCCTGGGCCGCTTCCATCGTCACCCTGGGCCTGGCAAGACCATTCACCGTGTTCGGGCGCGACCGCTTCCTGGTCACCGAGTCGAATTTCGGCAACGTGCCGTTCCGCTTCGTCGGCAGACCCGGCCGGTACTACAGGATGTACATCATCACGGCGTTCGTTGTCGGCGCGCTGTACTTCGGAGGCGCCACCGCCCTGCTCCTGACGCTGGTCGCCATGAACGTGGGCGACGCCGATCCAGAAACGATCGAGATATTCGAGATGAGGATGATCGTCGTCGGCGTCCTGATCATCGGCGCCGCGGTCCTGCTCTTCATCCTTGCCTATCTCCGCACCCGTCTCCTCGGCTATCGATGGACTTCGTCCCGGCTGGGTGACAACGAGTTCAGCCTGGATCTCTCCTTTCTCACCATGCTGTGGCTCTACTTCAGCAACACGGCGGCGATCGCGGCCACCTTCGGTCTGTTCATTCCCTTCGCCAGGATCCGCGTCCTGCGTTACGTCGTCGGACAGTTCAGGATCTTCCAGTGCGACGACGCGAGTTCCTTCGAGACCGGCGAGAGGCAGCGCGTCGGCGCCGCCGGGGCGGAGGCCGCCGGCGAGTTCGGGCTGGAGATCGGCATATGACTGGCATTCCCTGCCACTACTACGACGGGCGCACGTCCAGACGTCGAGCCGCCGTTCTCACCATCACCGGCACCGGTCAGCTGGCAATCGACTGCGAGGACATGGAGGAGCGCCTCGTCCTTGCCGACGTGAAGATACCGGGGCGCGTTGCCGATACGCCGCGCTGCATCCACCTGCCCGGCGGCGGCGTCTGCGAGGTGCGGAACAACGACGCCCTGGACGAACTGCGCAGCCGCGCAATGCGCGGTCACGAACCACCCGCCGAGCGGCTCCGGCGGCTGGTCCACACCCTGGACAGCACCGGGCGCGGGACGCTCGCCGCACTCGCGCTGACCGCCTCGATCCTGTACTCCTTCACCAGGTGGGGGGCGCCGGCGATTGCCGGCGCCGTCGTCGCGGCGACACCGCCGCAGATCGAGGAGCTGATCGGCGACAACGCCCTGGACCTTTTCGAGCAGCTCGATCTTCTTGATCCATCGGCACTCGAACCGAACCGGCGCAACGAACTCCTGGCCGCCTTCGAGTCGTTGAAGAAGAACGCAGGAGTCGAGACCGCCGACCTGCGGTTCCACTCCTCGCGCGCTCTCGGCCCCAACGCGTTCGCCGTGCCGGGAGGCACGATCGTGATCACCGACGAGCTGGTGGAACTTGCGGAACACGACGAGGAGATCATCGCCGTGCTCGCCCACGAACTGGGCCATGTGGAGGGGCGTCACGTCATTCGCCGCCTCGCCCAGACCTCGTCGATGCTCGTCCTGTGGACCGCCTTCACGGGCGACGTCTCCGCCGCCGGCCTGGCCCTGCTGGGTCCGGAGCAGCTGATCGCCCAGAGCTACTCCCGCTCCTTCGAACAGGACGCCGACCTGTTCGCTGCGGAGTGCCTGCTGGCCGCCGGCATCTCGCCGACGCGCCTCGGCGACATCCTGGAGCGGATCGAGACGGAAACGGGCAGCGCCGGTTTCCCCACGTTTCTCTCCAGTCATCCCGGGGCGGAGGCGCGCGCCAGGAGCGCCGAAGAGGCCGCCGAACGACTCATCGCTCGCCCGGAAACCCGATCCGGCGCCAGGGGCGCCGACGAAACCGGGGATCGGAGCCCTGACGGAGCGGCGGACGTCGAGTGACCGTCCGGGAGCCAGCGGCCATTCTCCACCTTCAGCGGCACCGTGGACGAAGGCGGGCCGAATCCGCCAGACGAGCCCGCGACAGGAGGCATCCGCCATGCAGAAACTGACCCGGGCCCAGCGCGAACGGTGGGCGATCGACGGCTACATCCGCGTCGAACAGGCGCTGAACCCGGACCAGGTCGCGTTCTTCGACGCCGAACTCGACCGCATCCGCCAGCTCCCCGGCTGGGAACCGAACCCCGACGGGCCACTCGGTCACTACGCCTGGCTCGACCATGCCATCGACCGGGATCCCGCAGGCTTCATGGACCGCCGCGTCCTGCTCGGCTATCACCAGGCGTTCCTCGATCTGATGGACGCTTCGCCGGTCTTCGATCTGATCACCGACATCATGGGCCCCTACGTCGTGCTCAGCATGAGCCAGGCGATCGTGCGTCCGTCGAACCCCAGGTGGCCGGGCTACACGCACACCGACGGCGGCGAGGCGCTGCGGCGCATCCGCGTCACGGAAACCAGCCTGCCGCTGGCGCTGAAGGCGCTCTACCTGCTCTCCGACGTGACCGACGTCGACTGCGGCAACTTCACCGTCTTTCCCGGCAGTCACATGCGCCCGTTCCCGGACCGCCCCTACCCGGCGCCGGGGCCGAAGACGCCGGGCGCGGTACAGCTCACCGGCAAGGCCGGCGACTGCATCCTCTTCCCGCACTCGCTCTGGCACGGCCCGTCCGTGAACGCCTCGCCGCGCGCCCGCAAGACGATCCTCTACAACTACTGCCAGCTGTTCCTGCGCACCTATGATCCGGTGCCGGCGCCCGACGTCCTGGAGCGCTGCACGCCGCGCCAGCGCCGCCTGCTCGGCGACCTCGGCCACGAGTTCCGGCCGGGCGCCTACTTCTACGCGCCGCAGGACCAGGTGGACGTCATCGTCGGCGGAGAGTCCGGCTCCGGCACTCGAGTCGTGCGCTGATTCGGTCTGAAGGGACTCAACGCCGGGCCGGCACCACGCCGATCCGCGAGTACACGATCGACGACCCGGAGTCGTTCCACCGCCCCTGGAGCGCGCGTCTCGAGATGAAGGAGTCCGACCAGGCGCTCTTCGAGTACGCCTGCCGCGAAGGCAACCACGGCCTCGGGAACATCCTGGAGCGCGCCCGCACCCGACGAGAACGAGCCAACGAAGCTCCAGCAGAGTGACGTTCGGCCGTTCCGGCTACCGAACCGCGACGTCGTCGCGATGGGTCCACCAGCCGGGGCTGGTCCACCAGCCGCTGCCAGGGGGCGGGGTCGGCTGGAACAGGAAGACGCCCGAGGGCGCGAACTCGACGCCGCGGAGGCGCTTGTCGAAGGCACGGATCTCGGAGTAGTTCCACATCATCGTGAACGGCTGGTCCTCGGCAACGACCCAGGCCAGCTCGCGGTAGATCGCGGCGCGGGCATCGGGGTCGAACTCGCGCCGACCCCGCTCCAGCAGGTCGTCGACCCGGTCGCTCCTGTAGCCGACGTAGTTGCGGGCGTTGTCGTAGCTCGTCGAGTGCAGGCGGATCGACCACTGGTCCGGGTCGGAGGTCACCTCGTCGGCGTCGGCGTGGGCCTGGAACTCGTGTTCCAGCAGGTGTTGCTCGTGGGTTGCGTTCTCGAAGATGCGGAGCGTCAGCTCGACGCCCACGCTGCGCAGGTCCTCACGGTAGATGTCGGCCATCTTCACGGCGTCCGCGAACGTCTGGGCGATCTCCAGTTCGAACGAGAACCTGATCCTCTGGCCGTCGATTTCCCTGTAGCGCCAACCGTCGTCGGGATCCGGCAGCCAGCCGGCCTCGTCCAGCAGCTCGCCGGCGCGCTCGAGGTCGAACGGGTACTTCGGCACCTCCGGGTTGTAGCCCATGTGGTCCCGGTCCCAGATCTGATCCGTCTCCAGGTAGACGCCGTAGGTCACGTCGCGGATCACCCGCTTCTGGTCGTAGGCATGCGTCATCGCCCGCCGTACGCGGACGTCCGTGAAGAAGGGGTTGCTGCCATCCTGGTTCCAGCCGATCCGCGCTATGCGGCGGGCCGGCGCCCAGCCCTTGACACCCACGCGCTCGAACTCGGCGTCGTTGCTCTGGGTGGCGAACTGCTGCGGCGTGAACCAGTACTCGTCGAGCTCTCCCTTCTTGAACAGCAGCAGGCCGAGGTTGCGATCGCTCTGAGGCCGGTAGATCACCCGCTTGAACGGCGCCACACGGGCCGCGTCCGGGAAGTCGTCCCAGCGGTCCACGACGATCCGGTCGGTCAGGGTCCAGGACACGAACCTGTACGGCCCCGAGCCGATGACCTCCTCCCGGGCGTGGCGGTTGAAGTACTCGCTGCTCCGCATCGTCGGGTCGTTCGCGAGTTCCTCCGGGTTGTTCCAGATGTGGCGCGGAATCGGAGGCACCCGCATCGCGAGCATGTTCGTGACCAGCGCGTCCTTGAAGTGGAACTCCGCCGTCAGGTCGGAGGTGACGTCGATCCGTTCGATCTGGTCCACGTCGTGCTTGTACATCGTCGCCGGCACGTCGTCCGAGGCCACCGCGTCGTAGGTGAACTTCAGGTCGTGCATCGTCCACGGCCTGCCGTCGTGCCAGGTCAGACCCGGCCGGATGCGCACCCTCGCGCTCAGCCAGTCGTCGGCCATCACGCCCTCTTCGACCACGGTCCGGTTCCACACCGTCGTCATGTCCGCGTTGCGCGTCGTCAGCGCCTGGAACAGCGCTCCCGAGAGGTAGTAGTCCTCCCAGAAGATCGCGAAGATCGGGTTCAAGGTCCGAGGATCGCCGAGCAGGTAGCGCACCAGCGTGTCGTCCCGAGCCACGACCTCCGGCCGGTCGAAGGGATACAGCTCGGTGAGAGTCGGCGGGTTGACCAGGGGGTCCGTTGCCGGGTCGTAGGCCGGGCGCGAAGGGCCCGTGGAGCGCTCGGGCAGCGGGCCGGTGCAGGCGGCCGAGAAAAGCAGGGCAGGAAGCACGATCCTCGAGGTGCGGCAGCAAGCGGACAGAGGAAAGCGCATGGCCGAACTCTAGCCGAGCCCACGAATGGCCCACCGACGGGCGGCCCCGGGGTACCCTGTCCGCCTGTACCGATGCTGAACCCGACAGAAGTCGAGCGCCTGATCGCGAACCACGAGTCGGACCGCGTCGAACTCACCGTCTCGACGAAGGACACCGAGAAGTTCGCCCAGGCCGCATGCGCCTTTGCGAACGACCTGCCGGACCACCGCCAACCCGGATACCTTCTGATCGGCGTCGACGACCAGGGGAAGCCGAGCGGCCTGACCGTCGACGACGGACTGCTGCGACGCCTCAGCGACCTGCGCTCCAACGTGAACATCGAACCCCTGCCGGCGATCACCGTGCAGAAACTCGCTCTGCCCGAAGGCGACCTGGCGATAGTCGAGATTCAGCCTTCCGACCTGCCCCCGGTTCGCTACAAGGGCACGATCTGGGTCCGCACCGGCCCTTCCCGCCGCCGAGCGAATCGGCAGGAAGAGAGAATACTGATCGAGAAGCGAACTGCCGCCACGCGGACCTTCGATGCAAGTCCGTGTCTCGACTGCAAGGTCGAGGACCTGATTCGCGACCTGTTCCTGGTCTCCTATCTGCCGGCCGCCGTCGACCGTGCTGTCCTGGAGGAGAACGACCGTTCCATTGAAGAACAGATGGCCTCGCTGCGGCTCTTCGACCTCGAAAGAGCCTGCCCGACGAACGCTGCGGTCCTGCTGTTCGGCAAGAATCCCCTCCGCTGGATACCCGGCGCCTGGATTCAGTTCGTTCGTTGGGCGGGAACGACGATGGCGGCCGACCCGATCAACGAGAGACGGTTCAGCGGCGACTTGCTGACTGTCCTGCGCGAGCTGCAGGCCTTCCTGTCATTGCCCTCACGGTACCGGCCCGTCCCGGAATCGTCTCTCCGAGAGCGGACGCTGGCCGACTACCCGATCGTCGCCCTCCGCGAACTTCTGCTGAACGCAGTGATGCACCGGACCTACGAGTCGAACGCTCCGGTGCGGTTCTTCTGGTACGACGATCGCATCGAGATTCAGAGCGTCGGGGGCTTGTACGGTGCAGCAACGCGAGAGAACTTTCCTCGACAAACCGATTACCGCAACCCGGTTCTTTCCGAAGCGCTCGCCACGCTCGGCTACGTGAATCAGTTCGGCCGCGGTGTTGTACGCGCACAGGAGGCTCTTCGCAGGAACGGAAACCCGGAGGCGGATTTCACCCTCGGGCCGAATCACGTACTCGTCTCACTGGGGAGACGAGCGTGAAGACAATCGCGTTCTTCAACAACAAGAGCGGCGTCGGCAAGACGACGCTCGTCTACCACCTCGCCTGGATGTACTCGGAGATCGGCCATTCGGTTCTGGCCGCGGACTTCGACCCGCAGGCAAACCTGAGCACCTGTTTTCTCGAAGAGGAACGGCTCGAGCAGCTATGGCCGGACGGCAAGAATCATCTCAGCGTCCTGGGAGCCGTTTCACCCATACTCGGAGGTCTCGGCGACGTTCGGGAGCCGCACGTCGAGAGGATCACCGACAACCTTCGACTGCTGGTCGGCGATCTGGGGCTGTGGAACTTCGAGAAGAAGCTGTCCGCTGCATGGCCTGACTGCATGGCCGGCGACGAGTCCGCGTTCAGGGCGGAGTCGGCCTTTCACCGTCTGCTCCGGAAGGCCGCGGACAAACAGGATGCGGACCTGGTGCTGATCGATGTCGGGCCGAATCTCGGCGCGATCAACCGTGCAGTGCTGATCGCTGCGAACCACGTCGTTCTTCCACTGGCGCCAGACCTGTTCTCCATTCAAGCGCTTCGCAACGTCGGTCCGGTGCTGAAGGAGTGGCGGAGAGACTGGCAGGACCGCCTCGAGCGGGCGCCGTCCACGGAGGACCTCGACCTGCCGCGGGGCGACATGAAACCGGTCGGCTACGTCGTCATGCAGCACGCCGTGTATTCCCATCGGTCCGTCAAGGCGCATGTGGTGTGGGCCGATCGGATTCCCGGTGCATACGGCGAAGCCGTCGGCAGCATTGGCGGCGGCCCCGTCCCACCCGGACAGGACGACCCGGAGTGCCTGGCCACGTTGAAGCACTATCGAAGCCTGATGGCAATGGCTCGCGAGGCCCGCAAGCCCATGTTCCAACTTCGGGCCGCCGACGGCGCTCTGGGGGGTCATGCCTACGCTGTCAAGGACTGCTATCGGGACTTCGAGAATCTGGCTGGGGCAATAGCGGATCGCTGCGGTGTTCCTCCACTATCACCCGGCGCACATCACGCGAAGCTCGTCGACGCTCGGTCGGGCCAGGCCGGCCAGACCCGATGGAACCGTGCTCCAGGCGGCCGCCCCAGGTCGTCCTGACGGCCCAACACGCGCGGGCAGATGCCGCGGCCGGGCTGTTCGCTTCATTCCCGGACGTCATTCCCGGACGGCTTCTCGACGCCAGCCCTCGCTCCAGGATGACAGGCTCCAGGTCAGCCATGGCATGAACATGCCGGCGATCGTCGACAAACAGCCCCAGGCTGCCTCGAGCGACCGCCTTCCGGTTCAGCGCAGCCGGTCGATTCGGCGGCGGTCGCGCTTGGTCGGGCGGCCGGCGCCGCGGCGCCGGTGGGCCGGCACCATCATGGCCTGGACATCTCGGCTCGGCGGCGCCGGTTTCGGCGGGCTCAGGTCCTCGTAGAGCCGCGGCGCTTCGGCCTTCGGCAGCGGCCGCTCGCGCAGTTCCCGCACGATGAGCACTCGCTTCCAGTCGCGGATCCTGAACTCGATCCGGTCGCCGACCCGCACCTGCCGGTGCGCCTTCGCCTGTCGGCCATTCACCTTGACCCGGCCGGCGGCGCAGGCCGCCGCCGCCTTCGAGCGGGCGCGGAACATCCGCGACACCTGCAGCCACTTGTCGAGACGGTTCAACGGCCTGCTCCATTCACCCGCGCGTCAGGCGGCACGGCTGCCTGTACGGGTCCGGTCGGGAGGTCAGGGCGGTCAAGGGTCGCATGGTCCGGCAGCAGAGCTGACACGCACCGGTCGAGCTCCGCCCAGCCGGCCTCGGACGCACCCTGTTCCATCTCCCTTGCGGCCTCGGCGACGCTCCGGTGGTGCTTGGAGTCCGGGTCGTACTTCGGCACGGGTACGTGACACCAGAGCGACTTGTCGAAGTCCAGTTTCGAGGTCTTGCCCTCGCGCCACGCATCCTGCATGCAACGTGCATTCAACACGCCGCACAAGTACAGCGCCTCCTCGTCGGAATCGAGCACAGCCCAGTAGGTCTTCTGGTTTCCGATGCACTCGAGCGGCACTCGAGCGGCGCGGAGGCTCTTGCCGGAAGCGTTGTAGAGGACCTTCCGCCGATCGGCCCCCTGTCTTCCGAGTTGCGCCGAGAGCGTTCTCCTGAAGTCCAGATTCTTCGCCAGCGTTGCTCCGGCCTTCGCCGTTCGGCGCTCCTGGTAGATCGACTCGGCCCTGGCCCAGAACTCCGACGTGTGGGGATATCGGGCTCTGCCGGCCTGATCGACGACCAGATCAAGCAGGCGTTCTCCCCTTCGCGGCGCGATGAGGTACGTGCAGACCGGTTCGACCCGAAAGGCGCGCAGCTCCTGGGAGCGGATCAGCGGCAACAGTATCTCCGTCTCCACTACGCCGCGCAACTCGATCTCACGCCAGGGCCGCTTCGTTCCGAACTTCGTCCGAATCCGAGCCACGCCGTTCGCACGTTCTCGAACCTCCACCGCCAGCAGCAACGGCTGCGGCTTCGACAGTGCTCCAATCCGGAACTCCGCTTCGTAGAGAGAACGCATGGACGGCCGTCTGGTCATCTTCTCGATCTCGGCGATCTCCAACGGCCCCGTCCACTTGAACACCTCTTCGATCCCTTCGGCCGTGGGGGTGACGCGCTCGCCAAGAACCACGCAGGTGCCGTTCGGAGCGTGCGGGAAGACTGGAGGCTTCACGTCGTCGAGGTCCCATGCGACGGAAATGGCGCACGGCAATGCCGGCCCATCTTCCGTCCCGCCAGGGCGCCCATGCATCGTTGATCAGCGCGCTGCCAGGCAGAACCCAGCCGTAACGATTGAAGCCCTTCTGATCGGAGAGGTACAGCCTGGTCGTCCTGGCCGTGAACACCGAGGCCAGATCGCCCTTGGCGCTGGTCCTTCGCACCGGCTGCACACCTTCCTGAATCCGCATCTCCTCGATGGCGTCCTTGCGCGGACCCTCCGGCGTGTAGGGCGACACGAGCCAAGGTGGATTGCCGATCAGCCGGCCCACTCCCTGCCGACCCAGGCTGAACAGGTCGGAGTTGTTCAACAGGTGCCAACCCCAGACATGGTCGCCTTCGGTCTCGATCACCGAGGCAAGCGAGCGGCGAAGCGCTTCGGCATCCGCGACCGTCTGATCGTCAAGTTCGTCGACGTCCGCGAGATCGAGCGGCGCGGCTGCCGCGTCAGCGGGTTCCGCGCCCTGAGCCCCCTCCACGGCCTTCCGGATGAGAACGTCGCGTCTCGGGTGGAGAGCGATCGAACCAGGAATCCAGAGGTCGCTTCCTCCAGGGGTACGCAACCGAATTCCGAGATCTCGATCTATCTGCATCGCATGTGTCCGCATTGCATCCCCAAGAACGACTCGGAGATGGGGCAGGCGGCCCGACGCCGACTGCGGCAGCGCCATCGAGAGCGTGGCTCGCGCCATCTCCGTCGCGACGGGATGCAAGTCGATGCCGTTGACGAGCAGCGCCACGATCTCAGCGGTCCTGCCAAGCAACGGCTTGTGCGCCTGCCGGATTCGGTCGCTCAAGCGACGCGCGGCGTGGAACAGGAACGTACCCGATCCGCAGGCAGGATCCAGCACGCCGAGATGCCGCGGCGATCCGGCTGACTCGGTCCCCTGCAGCAGGCCGCTCGCTCTCGGGATGACGGCATCGCACCAGGCCTCGTCCAACACCTCCTCGACGACCAACCTCGCCAGATCGTCGGGCGTGTAGAACTCGCCGAAGACCTTCCGGTCCTCGGCCTCGATCAAGCCGTGGTAGGCGTCCTTCAGCACGTCCTTCGTCGACCCTCGCCAGTCGTATCCCCGAACCCGATCGACGAGGTGCTTCAGCAGCTCGCGCCCGGCTGACGTCTCCGCAAGCCAGCCCTGAAAGCCGCCGGACGCCCGGTCGATCAGGTAACTCGTCTCCGACGTCGGCTCGTCGAGGCAGCCGATCAGGATTCGCGCGGTCGCCACCAGAAGACTGTGCTTCGCGAACGTCCTGGCCTGCGCGAGCGGTGTAGCTCCTGGTGGAGCGATCCCTGACCCTTCGAGCAAGTTGGCCCAGAGTCCGAGTCGGGTGCGGTAGACCGCCTCGCCCTCAAGACGGCGCTGCACGTCCACAACGCCTGCAAGGACGGGGTCGAACAGCGTCTCCGCAAGGTTCTCCGGCGGCGGCTCGGGGCCCTGCCGGTGGCCAACACCGAGCAGGTCCGCCACGAACCGGTCGAACCGTGCGGGGTTCTCAGGGGTCGAACAGCCCTGAACTTCCCGGATCGGCCGGAAGGATCGCTGCCAGCCGCTCCACTCCCAACCCCACCAGCGCCCGCCGTCGGTCAGGAAGCCGCGCCAGTCCGCATCTCCGCGTCCGGCACGACTCGGAGCCAGAGCCCGAAGGTAGCGCTCGACCTGGTCCTGCTGAGTCTCTCCCTTCTTCGGGCCCGGCGAACTCGGGTTCGCCCCCCCGGGGCGCTTCGTCTCGATGAGAATCCGGGAAGAGCGGCAAACCATGTCCACCGCACCGGTGCTCGAGGACACTTCGAGGTTCCATGTGCCGCCGGTCGCCGCCATGAGAGCTCTCTGAAGGCCGCTGCGGACCTCGTCCTCGCTCCGGGCACTGCGAACCTGGCGTAGTGCCTCCTCGAGCGCGATGCTCATGCTCTCGGCCTCTCGCGACGCGGCAGGTACAGGTCGGTGATCGTCCCCAAGCTAACTTCGGCAGCGAAGGCCACGGTCTCGGAGAGCGTCGGGTGGGGGTGAACGGTGAGGGCAAGGTCGGCTGCATCCGCGTTCATCTCGATCGCAAGGGCCGCCTCGGCAATCAGGTCGCCGGCGTTCACGCCCGCGATGCCGGCGCCGACGACCCGCCCGCTGCCGGGATCGAACAGCAGCTTCGTCAGGCCCTCGGGGCGGCCCAGGGTCAGGGCGCGGCCGGACGCGGCCCACGGGAAGACGCCCTTCTCGTACGCCGTCCCGTCCCGCTTCGCCTCGGTCTCGGTCAAGCCCACCCAGGCCACCTCCGGGTCGGTGTAGGCCACCGATGGAACGACCCGCGCCTCGAAGCCGCTCTTCTCGCCCGCCGCGACCTCGGCCGCGACCTTGCCCTCGTGGGCCGCCTTGTGGGCCAGCATCGGTCCAGGCGCCAGATCGCCGATCGCGAAGATGTGCGGCACGTTGGTGCGCTGCTGGTCGTCGACCGGCACGAAACCCCGCTCGTTCACCCGAACGCCCGCCGCCTCGGCGCCGAAACGGTCGCTGTTGGGACGGCGGCCGACCGCAACAAGGACTCGCGCAAAGAGGCTGGAGCGAGGCTCGCCGCCGCCTTCCATGGTCTCCATGGCCACCATCAGGCCGTCCGTCCGCGCCTTGACCGCGGCAACCCGGGTCGCCGTGTGAATGCCCTCCAGCCGGCCTGCCAGGCGACGCTGGAGCGGACGGACCAGATCGCGGTCGACGCCTGTCAGAAGCTGCGGCAACAACTCGACGACTGTCACCCGATGGCCTAGAGCGGCGTAAACCGTCGCCATCTCGAGCCCGATGATGCCGCCGCCGACGACCAGCAGGCGGTCGTGAGATCCGAGGTCGGGATCAAGCTCCAACGCGGACGTCGAGTCCCAGATCCGCGGGTCGCCCTCCGGCAGGCCCGGGATCATCGCGGGACGCGAGCCGACGGCGACGATCGCCTGGCCGAAGCTCAGCCTGCGGCGGCTGCCGTCCGCGGCCGCGACCTCGACCGCGTGTGGACCGACGAAGCGGCCGTGTCCGCGCGCGACGACGACCCGCCGGCGCCTGGCGAGCCGGGCCAGGCCGCCCGTCAGCCGCCCGACGACTTCTTCCTTCCAGCCGACCAGGCGCGCCCGGTCGATCTCGGGCCGCCCGAAGTGAATTCCGTGGGCAGCGAACTCCGCCGCCTCGTCGATCACGCGGGCGGCGTGAAGCAGGGCCTTGGACGGGATGCAGCCGACATTGAGGCACACGCCGCCGAGGTTCGCGTGCGGCTCCACGAGAACGACCTGGCGACCCAGGTCGGCGGCGCGGAAGGCGGCGGTGTAGCCCCCGGGGCCAGCGCCCAGGACCAGGACTTCGGCGTCGACGTCCCGCGGCGCGGCGACGACAGGCCCGGCCGCTGTCATGGCCGCTCGAGGCGCTGCCGGCTCCTGCCGCACGCCCTGAGCGGCCGACCCCGCTCCGGCCTCCTCGACGGCGCCTCTCCTTGACGCCGGCGCCGGCGCGTGCGGATGCCGCGGCCGCTCGACCCGCTGGTCGGGATGCGACTCGTCCTCGGCGTCGAGCACCACGATCAGGTCCCCCTCCCCCACCTTGTCGCCGAGCGAAACGGCGACCTCCAGCACGACGCCGCTGTGGGTCGACGGCACCTCCATCGACGCCTTGTCGCTTTCCAGCGTGATCAGCCCGGCTTCGACGTCGACGTGCTCGCCCGGCGACACCAGGACTTCGACGACATCGACGGAGTCGAAGTCGCCGAGGTCGGGTACGAGGATACGAGTCGGTTCGGCCATGCGCGGCGACGTCACGAACCGGCAGCGCCGGCGCTCGGCGCCGGATGCGGGCAGGACGCCCGCGTGCCATCCGTGCGCCTGCCGACAGGCGCACGGAGTGGTTCCCGGGTTCCCAGACCTTCCGCAGCCACGGTCACAGCACGACCCGACGGATGTCGGCGAGCACGGAGCACAGATGAGACGTGAAGCGGACCGCACAGGCGCCGTCGATCACCCGGTGGTCGTAGGAGAGCGAGATCGGCAACATGAGCCGGGGCGCCAGACCCGCGCCAACGTAGACAGGGCGCCGCACCGACCGCGACACGCCCAGGATGCCGACTTCCGGCGCGTTGACGATGGGCGTGAACGCGGTGCCGCCGATGCCGCCAAGGCTCGAGATCGTGAACGTGGCGCCCTGGAGGTCGGCCGGCCGCAGCTTTCGCTCACGCGCACGACCGCTGACCTCGCCCAGCTCGCCCGCCAGTTCGTAGACGCTCTTGCGGTCGACATCGCGAACCACGGGCACGACCAGGCCGTCCGGCGTATCGACCGCAACACCCAGGTTGTAGTAGCGCTTGAGGATCAGCGACTCGCCGTCCGGCGCCAGCGACGAGTTCATCTCCGGGAACTCGGTCAGCGAAGCCGTCACTGCCTTCATCAGGAAGGCCAGCAGAGTGAGCCGGACCCCGCGTTCGCGGGCCTCCTCGAGGTGGGTTCGGCGGAAGGCCTCCAGGTCCGTGATGTCGGCCTCGTCGTGCTGGGTCACGTGCGGGACGTTCAGCCAGCTCCGGTGGAGGTTCGCAGCTGCCAGCTGGCGGATGCGGCCGAGCGGCTTCGATTCGACCGGCCCGAACTTCGAGAAGTCGATCTCGGGGACGGGCGGGATGCCGGCGCCGGCAACCTGCGCTCCGCGACCGGCCATTGCCTCCTTGACGAAGCCCTCGACGTCCTCGCGCAGGATCCGTCCCTTGGCGCCGGTGCCGGACACCCTGGTCAGATCGACGCCGAGAATGCGGGCGAAGCGACGCACGGCCGGGCTGGCGTGCGGCGGCGGCGAAGTCGAGGCCGGCCCTGCAGCCGCAGGGGGCGGCGGCCGCCGACCGCGCCGCAAGGGGCGCGGCCGCGAGGCAGGCGCAGGCCGGGAAGACGCTGGCGGCGGCGCCGGCCGTGCGGCCGCCATGGCGGCAGCTCCTCCGCCGGCCGTGTCCGCCTCCTGGTCTGCCGCGGCTTCCGCCGGCGCATCAGCCGTATCGATCGTCAGGATCGGATCGCCTTCGCCCACCTGACCGCCGAGCTCCACCGCGATCTCGACCACCCGGCCCGCCGCCGGGGACGGCACCTCCATCGACGCCTTGTCGCTCTCGAGAGTGATCAGGGACTGATCGACCGTGACCTCGTCGCCGACCGCCACCAGGACCTCGACGACGTCGACGGAATCGAAGTCGCCGATGTCGGGGACGACGACCCGCAGCCGGCTCACCTGCGTCTTGCTCACGCGCTGTTGCTCAGACGGTGGCCGGGTTCGGTGCGTCGGGGTCGATGCCGTAGGCGGCGATCGCCCTGGACGGCGCCTCGGAGTCGATCTCGCCGTTCTCGGCCAGGGAGGCCAGCGCGGAGACCACGATGTGCCGGCGGTCGACCTCGAAGAAGGCCCGCAACTGCTCGCGGGTGTCGCTGCGGCCGAAACCGTCGGTGCCGAGTGTCCGGTACGGACCGGGGACGAAGGCGCGGATCTGGTCCGTGCAGACCTTCATGTAGTCGCTCGCTGCGACTGTCACGCCGCCGCGCCCGGTCAGGCACTGGCGCACGTACGACACTCTCTTCTCCTCCCCCGGATGCAGACGGTTCCAGCGCTCCACCTCGATGCCGTCCCGCCGCAGCTCGTTGAAGCTCGTCGCCGACCAGACTTCGGACGACACCTTCCAGTCGTCCTCGAGCATGTCGGCCGCCGCCTCCGCCTCGCGCAGGATGGCGCCGGAGCCGAGCAGCGTCGCGCGCCGTCGGTGCCGCGAGCCGGGCCGGATCCGGTGCAGACCGCGCCGGATGCCCTCTTCGGCACCGGGCGGCAGCCTGGGGTGCTCGTAGTTCTCGTTCAACGTCGTCAGGTAGTAGAAGACCGGCTCCTCCTCGACGTACATCCGCCGCAGACCGTCCTGGAGAATCACCGCGAGCTCGCAGGCGTAGGTCGGGTCGTAGGAGACGCAGTTCGGCACCGTCGAGGCGGCAAGGTGGCTGTGGCCGTCCTGGTGCTGCAGGCCCTCGCCGTTGAGCGTCGTCCGGCCCGACGTGCCGCCGATCAGGAAGCCTCTGGCCTGCATGTCGGCCGCGGCCCAGATCAGGTCGCCCACCCGCTGGAAACCGAACATCGAGTAGAAGATGAAGAACGGGATCATGTGGAAGCCGTGGTTGGCCGCCGACGTGCCCGCCGCCATCCAGGAGCAGAGCGAACCTGCCTCGTTGATCCCCTCCTGCAGGATCTGACCGTCCCGCGCCTCCCTGTAGGGCGCGATCTTGTGCGCGTCGACGGGCTCGTAGAGCTGGCCGGTGGGCGCGTAGATGCCGAGTTGCCGGAACATGCCCTCCATGCCGAAGGTCCGCGCCTCGTCGGCGACGATCGGCACCAGGCGATCGCGGATCGCGGGATTCCGCGTCAGCAGCGTGAACAGGCGCACGAACGCCATCGTGGTCGAGAACCGGCGCCCGCGGCTCGACCGCAGCAGGGCCTCGAAGGCGTCGAGTTGCGGCACCTTGAGCGGCGCAGCCGCAACGGTCCGCGCCGGCAGGTAGCCGCCCAGGGCCTCGCGCCGCTCCTTCATGTAGCGGATTTCGGGGCTGTCGTCCGGCGGCCGATAGAACGGGGTCTCTTCGAGTTCCTCGTCGGAGACCGGGATGTCCAGCCGGTCGCGGAAGCCCATCAACGCCCGCAGCCCCATCTTCTTCTGCTGGTGGGTGATGTTCATCCCCTCGCCGGCCTCGCCCATGCCGTAGCCCTTGACCGTCTTCGCCAGGATGACGGTCGGCTGCCCGGCGTGCTTCACGGCCGCCGCGTATGCCGCGTGGATCTTGTGCGGGTCGTGACCGCCGCGGTTGAGCCGCCAGATGTCCTCGTCGGTCAGGTGGGCCACCATCGCCTTGAGTTCCGGGTACCTGCCGAAGAAGTGCTCACGCACGAAGCCGCCGTCCTGGCTCGCCTTGTACGCCTGGTACTCGCCGTCGACCGCCTCCTCCATGCGCCGCCGCAGCAACCCGCGGCGGTCGCGCGCCAGCAGCGGATCCCAGTACGAGCCCCAGACCAGTTTGATCACGTTCCAGCCGGCGCCGCGGAACACCGCTTCGAGCTCCTGGATGATCTTGCCGTTGCCGCGCACCGGGCCGTCCAACCGCTGCAGGTTGCAGTTGACGACGAAGATCAGGTTGTCGAGATGCTCCCGCGAGGCCAGGGAAATCGAGCCCAGGGACTCCGGTTCGTCCATCTCCCCGTCGCCCATGAAGGCCCACACCTTGCGCCCTTCGGTGTCGACGAGGCCGCGGTTGTGCAGGTACTTCATGAACCGGGCCTGGAAGATCGCCATCAGGGGTCCGAGACCCATGGACACCGTGGGGTACTGCCAGAAGCCCGGCATCAGCCAGGGATGCGGATAGGACGACAGGCCTCCCGGCCCCGCCTCGCGCCGGAAGCGGAGCAGGTCCTCCTCGCTCAGGCGGCCCTCCAGGAAGGCGCGGGCGTAGATACCGGGCGAGGAGTGACCCTGAATCATGACCAGGTCGCCGCCGTGGTCCTCGGAGGGCGCGTGGAAGAAGTGGTTGAAGCCTACGTCGTAGAGCGTCGCGGCGGAGGCGAAGGACGCAATGTGGCCGCCCAGCCCCTCGTGGTCATGGTTGGCGCGCACCACCATCGCCATCGCGTTCCAGCGAATGATGCTGCGGATCCGCCATTCGAGCTCCGCATCGCCCGGCAGCGGCGCCTGTGCCGTCGTCGGGATCGTGTTCAGGTAGGCGGTGGTCGCGTTGTACGGAAGATAGGCGCCGGAGCGGCGAGCCTGGTCGATCAGGGCCTCGAGCAGGAAGTGGGCGCGCTCCGGCCCCTCGCGGTCCATGACCGCCTCCAGGGCTTCGAGCCACTCGGCCGTTTCCGCCGGATCGACGTCCTGGCGAGCTGGATCGGCCCTGAGCCTGCCTGTGGGATCCATGTCCATCTCGGTCTTTGTCAGGGCGACGCCGTCACCGGGGAAGCAGCGCTATTGCCGCGTTCCGTAACCCACGCCGCAGCTCGACGTTGATCAAGTCCCCTCAGACCTCGATTCTATGCGCGCGCTGCGCAGCAGAGTACTTTGCCGAGTACCGGGCTCGCGGTCTCGGCAGCGCAGGCACGTCCCACGAGATACCTTGTGTCTACCTGATCGGATCGAGCCCAGTCCTCAAGGGTCTGCTTGACGCCCGGACCCCGTCTGTGATAGTCAGTCCAAACATCCACAACAGGAGGGCCTCCACAACAGGAGGGCCTCCATGAAGAGAGACCGTTGGTATCGGTGCCCGCCCTTGGGCACACTCTGCGTCTGCCTGTTGACCGGCAGCATGCCCCTAGCGGCACAGTCGCCCAATGGCGACGATGATCGGGGAGCGAGACCCGACTTCAGCAGCATCTTGTCCGAGGACGAGTGCGCTGCTGCTGGCGGGATCTGGCAGGATGGTCGCGGCCAGATGATGCGAAAGGACGGAGCTAGAGACGAGAACGGCAGGATGGTCCGCGGCTCCTGTGCCGAGAAGCATTGCGACGAGATCACCGACTTCGGATGGGGCGCAGCCGGCGTTGGCGGCGCTGGCGCCATTCTTTCAGGTGCCGGCAGCGTCATTCCGCCTCTCGCGCCCGCAGGTGTGTTGCTTGTGACCATAGGTGGAGCTGGTGTCCTGGGCGCCTCCATGGCTTGGTTCGCAAGTGGCTGCCACGGTGGCGGCGACAGGCGCGACTACTGATTGAGGAGGGCACAGGCCATGAGACTACTTCCGTTCCTGGCGAGACGCTCGGTTCGTCCCAGTCTCCCCCGGTGGCATGTGAGACTGCTATTGGCTTTCTTCGCCCTGGTCATGATCTGGGCGTTCATTCAGGGCGCGCCATAGCCATCAGACCGCCTCCTTCACCGCCACTCCCTGGGTTCCAGGGGGTGGCGGTTCGCCGTTCCGGCCAGTGAAGGCCCGTCCTTGGGCCTCCGGCCCTGCACGACCGTTTTCCACCGTCGTCGGCCAACCGGAGGAGTCGGCTTCGCTTTCCTGTATCGACGTGACGGTCGGCGCTCTCACTGTTGACGCTGCGTGCGAGGGCCAAGCGGTTCAGGTTTGCGAGCTAGGGATCCCCGATGCCTGAGAGACGGTCATCAAACAGCGCCTGAACCACGCCAAGCGAAGACCGCGCGGGCTGCTAAGGTCTGTCACGCTGGGTGTGGCTGGAACGACAGCCTGAGACCGCGTTGGGCCGACTTCGGTCGGGCCTGGACACGGGAGCCTTTGAACCTGAAACGGTTGACACCGACGCAGGGAATGCAGTCATGACGATCGCCGACCGAATCCCGCAGACCGCGGCGCCCCTGCTGAGCCGTGAGCCCCTGCCCAACTCGCGCAAGATCCACGTCGAGGGTTCCGACCCCTCGATTCGCGTCCCGATGCGGGAGATCTCGCAGTCGCCGACGACAGCAGGCGCGGGACCGTCCGCCGCCAGCGGGCTGACCGCGCTCGGGCCGAAGGAGCACAACCCGCCGGTCGTTGTCTACGACACATCGGGACCGTACACGGACCCGGCAGTCGACATCGACGTGCGGCGCGGCCTGAAGCCCATCCGCCGGACCTGGATCGAAGCGCGCGGCGACGTCCAGGAGCTGGAGCGGGTCTCGTCACTCCACGGACGCGAGCGCGCCGCCAACCCACGGCTCGACCGCGTGCGCTTCGCTGCCGGACGCAGGCCGCTGCGAGCCCGAGCAGGCAAACGCGTGACCCAGATGCACTACGCAAGGCGCGGCGAGATCACGCCCGAGATGGAGTACATCGCGATCCGCGAGAACCAGCGCCGCGAGGCGGTCGCCGACGAGATCGCCGCCCAGCACGCCGGCGAGAGCTTCGGTGCCGCGATCCCGCGGACGATCACGCCCGAGTTCGTCCGCTCCGAGGTGGCCCGCGGCCGCGCGATCATCCCGGCCAACATCAACCACCCTGAACTCGAGCCGATGGCGATCGGCCGGAACTTCCTCGTCAAGATCAACGCGAACATCGGCAACTCGGCCGTCACCTCGTCGATCGAGGAGGAGGTCGAGAAGATGGTGTGGGCGATCCGCTGGGGCTCCGACACGGTGATGGACCTCTCCACCGGCCGCAACATCCACGAGACCCGGGAGTGGATCCTGCGCAATTCGCCGGTGCCGATCGGCACCGTGCCGATCTACCAGGCCCTGGAGAAGGTCGACGGCCGGCCCGAGGAGCTGACCTGGGAGATGTTCCGGGACACCCTGATCGAGCAGGCCGAGCAGGGCGTGGACTACTTCACGATCCACGCCGGCGTCCTGCTCCGCTACGTGCCGCTGACCGCGAAGCGGCGCACCGGCATCGTCAGCCGCGGCGGTTCGATCATGGCCAAGTGGTGCCTCTCCCACCACCAGGAGAGCTTCCTCTACACCCACTGGGACGACATCTGCGAGATCATGGCCGCGTACGACGTCTCCTTCTCGATCGGCGACGGGCTCCGCCCCGGCTCGATCGAGGATGCGAACGACGAGGCCCAGTTCGCGGAACTGAAGACTCAGGGCGAGCTGACCCGGCGCGCCTGGGAGTTCGACGTCCAGGTGATGAACGAGGGCCCCGGCCACGTTCCGATGCACATGATCAAGGAGAACATGGACAGGCAGCTCGAGTGGTGCGACGAGGCCCCCTTCTACACGCTCGGGCCGCTCACCACCGACATCGCCCCCGGCTACGACCACATCACGTCAGGCATCGGCGCCGCCATGATCGGCTGGTTCGGCACCGCGATGCTCTGCTACGTCACTCCCAAGGAGCACCTCGGCCTGCCCAACCGCGAGGACGTCCGCGAAGGCGTGATCACCTACAGGATCGCCGCCCACGCCGCCGACCTGGCCAAGGGCCACCCCGGCGCCCAGGCCCGCGACAACGCGGTCTCCAAGGCCCGCTTCGAGTTCCGCTGGGAGGACCAGTTCAACCTCTCGCTCGACCCGGAGCGCGCCCGGGCCTTCCACGACGAGACCCTGCCCCAGGAAGGCGCCAAGGTCGCCCACTTCTGCTCCATGTGCGGCCCGAAGTTCTGCTCGATGGAGATCACCCAGCAGATCCGCGACTACGCCGCGGAGAAGGGGCTCGACGACGCGGAGGCCCTGGAGGTCGGGCTCGAAGAGAAGGCCGGGGAGTTCAGGGAATCCGGCGGCGAGGTGTATCTGCCGGCGAAGTAGCCTCGAGCGGCGGCCAACGCCCGCACCAGGACGCGCCGCCGATGATGCCGATGACAGGTCGCAGATGACAGAGAGCCGCCAGGAGAAGTTCTCGGGCACGAAGGAAGTCGCGGAGCGCCTCCGCTTCGACATCGGTCCGCTGCAGCGCTACCTCGAAGAGCACGTCGAGGGGTTCTCGGGCGACCTCGGCGTCCGCCAGTTCAAGGGCGGCCAGTCCTGCCCCACCTACCTGCTCGAGGCAGGCGGCAGGAGCTACGTGCTGCGCCGCAAGCCGCCGGGCAAGCTGCTGCCTTCGGCGCACGCGGTAGACCGCGAGTACCGGGTGATGACGGCGCTTGCGGACACGGACGTCCCGGTGCCGCGCACGTACTGCCTGTGCACCGACGAGTCGGTGGTCGGAACCATGTTCTTCGTCATGGAACACGTCAGGGGCCGCGTGCTCTGGGAGGCGCTGCTGCCGGGCATGGAGCCGGGCGAGCGGTTCGCGATCTACGACGCGATGAACAGGACCCTGGCCAGACTGCACGAGGTCGACCACGAAGCGGTCGGGCTGTCCACCTACGGCAAGCCCGGCAACTACTTCGCCCGCCAGATCCACCGCTGGACGAAGCAGTACCTGGCCTCCGAGACACGGGACATCCCGGCGATGAACGCGCTGATCGACTGGCTGCCGGCGAACATCCCGGAGGGCGACGAGACGACCATCGTCCACGGCGACTTCCGGCTCGACAACATGATCCTGCACCCGGAGCGCGCCGAGGTGATCGCGATTCTCGACTGGGAACTGGGTACGCTGGGCCATCCGCTGGCCGACTTCAGCTACCACACGATGCAGTGGGAGATCCCGAAGGAGAAGGGCGGGCTCAAGGGCCGCGACCTGGAAGCGATCGGCCTGCCGACCCTCGAGCAGTACCGCGACGCCTACTGCCGACGGACGGGCCGCGACGGGATTCCGCACTGGAACTTCTACCTTGCCTACAACCTGTTCCGGAGCGCGGGCATCGCCCAGGGAATCGCCGGCCGGGTGCGCGACGGCACGGCGGCGAGCGCCCACGCCAGAGAGGTCGGCGAGTCCGTCCCGCGCACCGCCGCGTTGGCCTGGGAGGCCGCGCAGCGCGCCTGAACCTCAGCGGCCGCTCCGTCTTGAACGAGGCCGTGAAGGAGGCTGCTGCGGAGGAGGCCCGCAGAGGAGGTCCTGATGGACTGGACCGCCATTCGGCTGCTCTACCTGAGCGAACTCCGCTCCGCCCTGCGCGAGCGCGCGGTCGTGATCAACGGGATCCTGATCCCGCTGCTCATGTACCCGCTGATGACGTGGGTCATGTTCACGGCCGTCCTGTTCGTCACGGCGCGCTTCGAGAGCCTTGCTTCGCGGGTCGAGATCGCGGGCCTGCCCGCCGAGCACCGGGGGATTCTCGAGCGCCTGGAAGAGGACGGCCGAACCGAGATCACGGAGGTCGACGCGCCGACGGCACACGGAGCCGCCGCCTACCGTGAAGACGTCCAGGACCGCCTGCTGGCTGGCGAACTCGACGCTGCCCTGATCTTCGAGCCCACCGCGGACGCTGTCGCCGGCAACGCCGCGGTGTGGCTGCTGAGCAACGGGTCGAGCGACCAGTCCCGGACCGCGGGCGGGCGGCTGGAGCGCGCGCTGTCCGGCGAGCGCGCGGCCTGGCTCGACCGGATCGCCGAACGGCACGGCCTGGACGACGCCGAGTGGCAGGTCTTCGAAGTGCGCTCCAGCAACCTGGCCAGCAGACGCGAGATGGGCCAGTTCGTGATGGGCCAGTTCGTGATGGGAGTGGAGGTGCGCCGCAATCTCGGCTTCTACTCGGCGAGCACGGCGCTCTACCCGAGGCTGACCGCGCGCGAGACGCTGACCCTGCTCGCTCGCGTCAACAGGTATCCGGCCGAACGCACGAAGAGCCGGGTCGAGGAGATGATCGAGCGATTCGGCCTCGGCGAGTACGCCGGAGTCCGCATCGACAAGCTCTCGAGCGGCATGAAGCAGAAGGTGTCCATCGCCCGCACGGTCGTCCACGATCCGCCGGTGCTCATCTTCGACGAGCCGACCGTCGGCCTCGACGTGCTGAACGCGCTCGATCTGCAGAAGGCGATACAGGCGCCGCACGAAGATGGCAAGGCGATCCTGTTCTCGACCCACATCATGAGCGAGGCCGAACGTCTCTGCGACCGGATCGCGATCATCGACAAGGGGCGGATCCGCGCCTGCGACGACCTCGAAGGGCTGCGGGCGGCGACGTCCCGGCACTACCTCGAGGACATCTTCGTCCACTACGTCACCGCCAACGACACGCCGGGCCAGGGACTTGCGCGGCAGGGGCCGGGTGTGCCGTCCCGCTCGCCGACATTCGGTGCCCGGCGCCGGCTTTCCGGCGTCGGGTCGCGCCAGGGCTGAGTCCCGATGAACTGCCGCACCGTCGGCGCGCTGGTCGACAACGATCTGCGTCAGCTCGCCCGGAACCCCCGGGTGCTGATGTTCGCCGTCGCCCTGCCGCTCGTGATCTGGCCGCTGATGTGGTTCCTTGCCTCGCTTGCGACGGAGCGGCGGCAGGAACGGATCGAGAGCCGCGCCTACACGTACGCCGTGGCCGAAGCCCCGGCGAACGCCCAGCGCGCCTCCGAAACCGACGCATGGCTCGAGCAGGCCCTGGCCGTCGTCGGCGAGGAGGGCCAGGGCGCAGACACCGGCGCCTCGGGCCGTGCGGCGGTTCGCTTCGAGCGGATCGCGGCCCCGGATGATGATGCTCACCGGCGGCTCGATCGTCGCCGCCGACGCGCTGGCGGGCGAAAAGGAGCGCGGCACGCTCGAAACTCTGCTGACCACGGCCGCCAGCCGGATCGAGATCGTCACCGCCAAGAACCGCTCGATCCTGGCTGTCGCCTTCGCCACCAGCGTGCTCAACATCGGGAACATCGTCCTCTGGATGCAGCTCGACGCGATCCCGGCCCCGGCGGGCCTGAAGCTCGTGATCCCGATCGGCGCCGGTCTGCTGCTGCTGTTCCTGTACGCGCCGGCGGCGCTGCTTCTCTCAAGCAGCCTGCTGCTCGTCTCGGGCCGGTCGAAGACCGGGAAGCGCAGCTGCTGTTCGCGCCGCTGATGCTGGCCGCCCTGGCCATCGCGGCGATTCCCGTACTGCCGGGCGTTGCGCTGCGCAGCGCGATCGTCGTCGTGCCGATCGCCAACCTGGGTGTCGCCGCCAGGGAGATCCTGACGGGGCACCACGACTGGCCGCTGATCGTCGCCGCCTGGGCGGTGACTGCCGCTGCCGCCGCGGTTCTCGCCCGGGCCTCGGTACGCGCGCTCTCGGCGGAAAAGCTGATCACGGCCAGCGACATCGACGCGGCCGATCTCACCGGCGGGCCCGCCCTCTTCCCGCGCCGTGTCGGGCGCTGGTTCGCGGTCCTGTGGGCGCTGCTCCTGGTCTGGCAACTCAACGCCGGCGACGGTATCGACAGCCGCTTGCTGATCTCGATCAACCTGGCCGTCTTCGGCGTCGCGGCCTCGCTGATGATCGCCCGCTACCGGCTGCCGGTCCGAGAGACGCTGTCCCTGCGCGCGCCGCCGCCCGCAGCCTGGCTCGGCGTTCTGATCGGCGCGCCGGCAGGTCTCGTGCTGGCCGACGGCGTCGTCCGTCTCGCCAGCCTCGCGATGCCCGTTCCGGAAGAGTGGATCGAAGCGATGGCGGAGGCATTCGGCGCCGACATCCCGGTCTGGCAGACGCTCTTCTTCTTCGCCATCCTGCCCGGCATCTTCGAGGAGATCGCTTTCCGGGGCGTCCTGATTCAGGGTCTGAAGAGCCGCCTCGAACCCGTCCGGCTGGCGCTGGTCGCAGGCGTCGCCTTCGGCTTCTTCCACGTCGACCTGTTCCGCATTCCGGGGACGTCCCTTCTCGGTGTCCTGCTCGTGATCGCCGTCCTTCGATCCGGCTCGATCTACCCCGCCATGGCGTGGCACGCCCTGCACAACGCACTGGCGCTCGGCAGCGCCCGCATCGAGCAGATCCCGCTGCCGGACCAGTTGACCTGGCGGCACTACGTCCTGGCCGCCCTGGCGATCCTCCTGGCCTTGCGGCTGATGGGCTCGTCGAAGCGGAACCGCCGGAACGACAGCTCCCTCAAGCGTTGCGGGAATCCGGCAGTCGAAGGCGAGTTCCGTTGACCCGAGTTCAGTCGACCCGAGTTCAGTTGACCCAGGGGCCGCGGTGCACGCGGTCGTCGTCCTTCGGCTTCATGCCGCCAGGAACGACGCGGAAGCGGCGGCGGCCGCGGTTCAGCTTCCGCCTCGCGTACCAGCGCTCGAAGCGGAACCGCATCTCACGCATCAGACCCTTCGCGCGCCCGGGCCGCAGCAGCACGAACACGGCGCCCACCGCCGCGCAGATGCCGAGGAAGCCGGCCAGATCGCCGGTCGCAAGGAAGGCCACCCAGGCGAACGCGATCTCGATCCAGATGAACCACCTGGCGCGAATCGGCAGGACGAAGAACAGCATGATCGTGGCGTCGCGCCGCATCAGGGCGAAACCGGCGATCACGATCGCCATCAGCATCCGCTGGCCCTGCATGATCACGAAGGCCGTCGGCCCTTCGTCCCAGGCGGACTGGAGAAGCACCTGCACGAGGCACGCCGCCAGCGCCGCCGCGCCCGCCGACATCCAGAGCAGATTCCAGAAACGCCGGCGGCCCAGGGCCCAGCGCAGGTCGCCGGCGAACATGTAGAAGATCAGGAGCTCCACCAGAAACCAGATCGACGGGCCGCCCGAACCGGCGGCCGGGTAGGTCACGAGCTGCCAGAGCATTCCCTGCTGCCAGACCGAACTCGACAGCCGCATCAACTCCGGCACCCGGGCCAGCCCGGGCAGGAACTGCATCGAGAAGGTGACGAAGAGCACGGCAACGAGCAGCAGGAGGTCGCGCGCGTGCGGACCGGAAAGGCCGCCGAAACTCACCCTCCGCGCGTAAGGTCCTCCGCCCATCGTCATGGCGCAGGGATTGTAGCCACGGCCGCTTTCCCGCTGGCCGGCGCCGCGCCCTGGACGGCGTACAATCGCCGGCCATCTGCAACGGGAGGACGACAAGATGGACCGGGAAGCAGCCTGGCAGACGGTGAAGGAGTTCGTGGCAGCCCCGGGGCTGCGCAAGCACATGCTCGCCGTGGAGGCGGCCATGCGCTGGTACGCCGAACAGCTGGGCGGCGATCCGGAGGCCTGGGGCCTGGCCGGGCTTCTCCATGACTTCGACTGGGAGATTCACCCCACTCTGGAGCAGCATCCTGCGGACGGCGCCGCCATTCTCCGCGAGCGCGGGCTGGACGAAGGCATCATCCGGACAATCCTCTCCCACAACACGGAGGGCACCGGCGTCGAGCGCGAGACGGCCCGCGACTACGCCCTGCTCGCCTGCGACGAGATCACGGGGCTTGTCAGCGCCGCCGCCCTCATCCGCCCATCCAGGGACATCCGCGAGGTGCCGCTCAAGTCCGTCCGCAAGCGCTGGAAGCAGCGGGCCTTCGCCGCCGGTGTCGACCGGGAACACGTCGAGGAAGTCACCGCCGACTTCAGCCGGGAGTGCCACGACGGCGGGCTGGACCTGTGGCGGCACGCCGGCAACGTGCTCGCCGCGATGCAGGCCATCGCCGCCGAACTCGAGCTCGACGGCCGGATGGCGAAGTAGCGGCTGCCCCTCGCAGCCCCGCGCAGCGCGGCTGCTGCACGCAGGCGGCGGAACCCGTCCGAGCGCAGAACGGGGGTGTGAGTCCTGGCGCCGGTCCTGCCGGGACCGGCATGACGTGCACCACCGCAGGCGCGTCAGTCGACGTAACCCATCGCCTTCAGCTGTCGCCGGGTTTCCTCGTCCAGATCGGTTTCGATGGACTCGACCGAACGGGACTCGGCGGCCTCGATCTCCTGTTGCAGAACGCGCAGGAGGTGACGAGCCACAACCGGCTTCTGGTCGGCGACGTCGACTGTTTCCGCCTGGTCGTTGAACCGGTCGAACAACTGAACGGACTTCGGCTTTCGCCAGATGAGCTTCCATCGGCCGCTGACGAGCGAGTAGGTGGGGTGAAGGTCCGGTCGCTCGAGGAGGCTCACCGAGACGATCGGCCTTCCGATCAGATGTTCCGCGGCGCCCGCTTTCCCAGCCATCAAGGGCAACAGGCTCGATCCATCCACGTCGTCCGGCACAGCCCCTCCAGCAAGCTCCAGCAGAGACGGCAGGATGTCCACTTGGTGAACGGGTTCGTGCACCCGATACCCCTTCGTCTGGCCCGGCAGGTGGACGAAGAAGGGGATCCGGTGCACTTCGTCGTGCAGGTCCAGGTGCCCGAAGAAACCATGCTCACCGAACGCTTCCCCATGATCTGCCAGGACCACGAGTGACGGATCCAGCCCGCGGCGCTCGAGTTCGAGTCGAAAACGCCCGAACTCGTGATCACTCCATGCAACCTCCGCCTCGTAGAGCTGAAACAGCCCCTCGACGACGTGCTCGGGCTCCGCGGCTCGGCGCAGAGGATCCGGGTTGGAGGCCAGCCGGCGCTTCCTCAGACTCTGCATCCAGGGCACGGTTCCCAACACGGGATCCTCGACGCGGGAAGCGAAGCGCGACCGAAACGGTTCAGCTGGCTCATAGCCGTCGTGCGGTTCAACGGAGAGGATCATCATGAAGAAAGGCTGGCCGGGTGACTCGATCCGGAGACTGTCCAACCAGCCCAGGGCCTGGTCGACCAGCGTTTCCGCGGGCGCACGGTTGACGAACCAGAAGTGATCGAACCCCTGATCGAAGCCGAACTTCTCCTGTACGTTCCCATTCGCCACGAAGCCCGCCGTGGCATAGCCGAGTTCCCGCAGACGTTCGGTCAGCAGCTCCCAGTCTTCGCCCAGACTGTGTTGCGACACGTGAACGCCGTGTCTGATGGGACTGACGCCGGTCAGCATCGAAGCGACCGCAGGGCGCGTCCAGGAGGACTGCGCAAACGCCGCCTCGAACACCGTCGACTGCGCGGCTGCGGCGTCGTAGTTGGGCGACACCGGGCGCTCGAAGCCGTAGAGTCCCAGGCGGTCCGCTCGCAGGGTGTCGACGATCCACAACACCATGTCCGGCTGTTGACTCGAAGAGGAGCAGGCCAGGGTCGCCATCAGCCCCACGGCCGCTCCGACGAGAGACCGGGCTGTCTTCAGGCGCCGCGTCATACCCTCGACGGCAGCCCTGGTCCGTTTCATGACAACCATCATCGTGCGCGTACACCCGACGCCGAATCTCGCTCGTGGCCGGCCTCGCCAGGCGCCACGAGCAAGGGCGCCGAGCATACTGTCTCGATTGCCGCTGCCGCCCGCAAGCCGCCTCAAGGGAGCGGGCCTCGACAACGCCAGGGGCGGCGGGCCAGATGGCAGCAGAACGTAGTATCGCCGTCCATGTCGGAACGCGACCCGGCTGCTCCTGGACCAGTTCGACCCGCGGAAGCGACCACCGCCCCATCCTCGGACCCTGCATCCCGCGCCGACCGCGGCGAGTCGCGTCGGAGCCTCGTCGCCGGCGTCCTCTCCGTTGCCGGCCTAAGCAGCCTCGCCTTGGCACAGCCGGTCTATGACCTGCTGAGGAAGGCGCCCGAGTTCTTCGCAATTCGCAACCTCTACATGGGCGATCTCCTCGCCCTGGTCATCCTGGTCGCAGCAGCTCCGACGCTGGCGCTTTCGACGCCGGCCATCGCGGCGCGACTCCTGCGCCCCTCCTGGGAACGGCACGCGACAGCGGTTCCGGTCGGCCTGCTTTCGGGCATCATCGGCCTGCAGACGGCGCGCGGCCTGCCCGCGCCCGCCGCCGCGACGATCGCGCTGGCAGCCGGCGCCGTCGTCGTGTGGGCCTATCTTCGATTCCGCGGCGTGCGCTCCTTCGCTCTGCTGCTCTCTGCGGCGGCCATCCTCGTGCCGGCGCTTCTCGTGCTCGACGGTCGGGTCAGGCGAAGCGCATCCGCCCCCGCCCCGGCAATGCCGGCCGAGCTTGCCGATACCGGCGCCCGGGCGCCGATCGTGCTGATCATCTTCGACGAGTGGTCGCTCGTGTCCATGCTCGGCGCCGATGGAGCAATCGACCGGCAGCGGCTTCCCAACCTGGCGCGTCTGGCCGACCGGGCCACCTGGTATCCGAACGCCACCGCCGCAGCCGACGTCACCGAACTCGCGATACCGGCGATGCTCACCGGTCAGCGAGCGGAGCAGGGCCGGCTTCCGACACTTGCCGAGCATCCGATCAACCTGTTCACGATGCTTGCTCCAAGCCACGACATCCACGCAATCGAGCCGATCACCTCGCTCTGCCCTCCCCGGCTGAACCTCCTGGCCGGCGAACGCGCCGCCTTCCGCGCGCGTCTGAGCCTCCTGATCTCCGACCTCACCGTCGTCTGGCTCGGCCAGACCCTGCCCGCCGCCTGGACGCAGCGCCTGCCGGAAATCACGCAGACCTGGAGCGGCTTCGGCCAGGAACGGACTTCCGCGCCAGCGACGCCAGCCGCCGACAGGCCGGTGCAGCGTGCGCTCCGCCACCTTCGCGACGCTGATCGGGCGGCCGAGTTTCGCCGGTTCGGCGACTCGATCAGGCCGTCCGGCCAACGCCCGGGCTTCTACTTCCTGCACACCCTGCTGCCTCACCTTCCGTGGGAGTACCTGCCGTCGGGACGCACCTACCCTGTCACCAGAACACGCGTCCGCGGACTGAAGCGAGAACTCTGGACGACCGAGTCCTGGCCGGTCCGCCACCAGCACAAGCGCTATCTGCTGCAGGTGCAGTTCGTCGATCGCCTGATCGGCGAGCTGATCGACGGGCTCGAGGCCCGGGACCTGTTCGACAGGAGTCTGATCGCACTGACAGCGGATCACGGCGTGGCCTTCGAGCCAGGCAGGTCCCGTCGTTTCCTCGACGTCGACGATCCGACCGGAAGGCAGCCTCTCGACCTGGCCGCGGTGCCTCTCATCATCAAGGCGCCGTTTCAGAGTCAGGCGGCGATCGATGCGACTCGTCTTTCCCTGGGCGAACTGACGCCGCGGCTGCTCGAACTCGCGGGCGCGGACCCTGGCGCCGTGCCTCGGCCGCCGGACCCGGGGACGCTGCCGCTGATCGGCAAGCACGTCGCCAGCGTCCGGCTGCCGACCGACCGGGAACCCTGGCGGCGGCAACGTCTGGCGGAACAGGCCGCGCTGCTGGGGGAAATCAACGATCCGATCGCGATCGGCGCGGCTCCCGAACTTCACGGTCTCAGGATCTCCGATCTGCCGCACCAGACCAGCGAGATCGGCCTTCGGCTCGAAGCCGCCGAGCGCTGGGACAACGTCGATACGGCAAGAGGGCGGCTGCCGGCTCTCGTTCAGGGCATTCTCGACGGTCCGGAGTCCGTTCTCGACCGCGCTGCCGCCGTGGGCCTCAACGGCGTCATCGCGACGACCGTTCTACCCCACCAGGCCGACGACGGCGAGATCCGGTTCACGGGGCTGCTGCCGGAACATCTTCTCCGACCCGGGCTCAACCAGATCGACGTCTTCCTGGTCCTGGAGGAAGGTGACGCCCTGGAGCTCGAACACGTGCAGGGTGCTGCGCGCCTTGTCCACGAGCTTGCCTGGGGAGCAGGTCGGGCCGACGCTCTGGTGCGCCGGTCCACAAGTCATGTGGACGCCGCCGCGGTACGAATCCCCGTGCAGCGGCAGAGTGCCGACGGAGTCATCGGCTACGTCGATGGCGCGCAAGCCGCCAACGCCGCCATTCGAGGCTGGGCCGCCGATCTCGCCGATCCCGGGAGCACGCTGGAGGTGGTGGCCTTCCTGCATGGAAACCAGTTCTGGGTCGGCTCCACGGCAATCGAACGCGAAGACGTCGCGGAAGACCTCGGCCCGGCGCACCTGCACAGCGGTTTCATCCGCAAGGGTCGAGCCGTGGACCGGCTCGACGCCGAGGCTGCGGCCGAAACCACGACAACCATCCGGCGCGAGGGCTTCGTGGTGTACGCCGTGTCGCCCCGCGGCGCCGCGACTCGCCTGCGCTTCTTCCACGCGCCCCTCGAGGAAGAGAACGGGGAGGAGATTCTTCCCGTCAGCGACGGCCGGCGACTCCGCGTCCGGCCAACCGGCGACGACGTCGCTGGCGCGGTCGATCTGGTCGTCAAGCCCGCGCGGCGGACGCTGATCGAGGGCTGGGCCGGCGATCTCGACCGGAGCGAACGGCCCCGCCAGATCGTCGTCTACCGCGACGGGAAGTTCCGGGCTGCTCTGCGCATCAATCGGGAACGCCCGGACGTGGCGCGGCACTACGACGACCCCGGTCTGCTGCGTACCGGCTTTCACGGCGCCGTTCCCGGAGCTCCCGAACCGGCGTCGTTCGCCGAGCGCCACCGGGTCTTCGCCCTCATGGCGAGCGGCGTCGCCGTCGAGCTGCCGTTCGTCTCCGCGCCAGGAACTGCCGAGTAGAAGCCGCCGAGATGCAGGACACGGCTGCCGCCGAAATGCAGGTCCGGGGCCGCGAACGGCCTGTCTTCTCGGGCTGGATCGCTGCAGCCCATCTGTCGGCGCTCTGGGCGTTGGCCGTGGTCCAGCCGATCCTCGACCTGATCGGCAGACAGCCGGACTTCCTGGTGGCTCAGCGCCTGACGGGAGCGCCGCTGGCCGCACTGGCGGTCGGAGGCGCGACGGTCGTTCCCGCACTGCTGTCGCTGCCGCTGCTCGTGCCGCGCCTGCGCGCAGGCCTTCCCGCGCGCTGCTGGGCCGACGGAGTTCGGGCCCTGCTCGCCGGCGCCCTGATTCTCCAGTTGCTCCATCTTCTGCCAGCTGCCGCGGCGCTGGTTCTGTCGGTGATCGGCGGCGTTGGCGTCGCGTTCTGCCTGAACCGCTGCCGCGGCTTCTCGAACCTGGTCGCGGTCAGCGCCATCGCGGTCATCGTCTCGCCGCTCGTCTTCCTTGTTCGGCCGGGCGTTCGAGGGCTCGTCGCTGGCGGTTCGGCGGGCCAGTTCGAACCTGATGCCGCCATCGTTGCCTCACCGGCGCTGGAGACCGAACTGCCTGTCGTGCTCATCGTCTTCGACGAGCTGCCGACGAGTTCCCTTCAGCGGCCGGACGGTTCCATCGACGCCCGCCGGTTTCCCTCGTTCTCCGCCCTGGCCGAGAGCGCAGACTGGTACCGGCGTGCGGTCACGGTCGGCCTGCAGACGTCCAAGGCGATTCCGGCACTGCTCACCGGAACCTTGCCGCAGGCCGACACGATCGCCCACTACAGCGCTCATCCCGCCAACCTCTTCTCGTGGCTGGCGAGCAGGGGCGGCTACCGCATCGTGTCCAGGGAGACCGTGTCCCGCCTCTGCCCTCCCGAGCCCTGCGGCCAGACGCAACCGAACCCGTGGCGTCAACTCCAGGCTGCAGCCGACGACCTGAGTGTCGTCTACGCCCACCTGCTCCTGCCGCCAGCGCTTCGTGCACGCCTGCCCTCCGTCGACCACGCGTGGACCGGTTTCCGTACCGACCGCCCGGTCGCGGACGTCGACCGCGGGCCGGCCGGCGGCGGCGTCCTTGATCAGGACGTTCCGCGCCTGGTCGACGACTTCCTCCGGCGGATCGACGAGGGGACGGGCCGGCCCACGCTCTACTACCTCCATCTGAACCTCCCGCACCGTCCCTGGAAGTACCTGCCGAGCGGGCGGGAGTACACGCCGGCCGGTACGCCGGTCAGCCCTCCCGGTTTCGAAGGACGGACCCTGCCCGACGACGAAGGGAGGACGATTCACGGCTTGCAGCGCCACCTTCTCCAGGTGGGCTACGCCGATCGCGTGCTGGGACAGATCCTCGATCGACTGAAGGGGGCCGGCATCCACGACCGCGCCCTGATCGTCGTGGCGGCGGACCACGGCCACAGCTTCCGGCCGGGCCAGCCTCTGCGCTCGCCAACCCCGGCGAATGTCGAAGACGTGCTCGAGGTACCGCTGTTCGTGAAGCGTCCGGGACAGGTCGCCGGCGCGGTGTTCGACCACCTTGTCCAGCTCATCGATGTCGTGCCGACGATCGCGGCGGAGATCGGCACCCAGCCGCCCTGGCCCGTTGACGGCAAGCCGCTCTCCGATCGTTCCGGGCGCGAAGTCCGCGTCTGCTGCTTCCGGGGCGGCGACGCCATCCGCAGCTTCCGAACCGACGCCGTCCGCCGCCAGCAGACCCTCGACCGCCTGGACCGGCTGTTCCGGGACGGTGCGACCGCCGAGCGCGGCGATCCCGGTCGAGCTTCCCTCGCGGGCCGCCAGGCCGCACGCTCCGCGGATGCTCTCGAGCATCCGTTCCGCGGCGTCTTCGCGGTAGGGCCGAGACCCGATCTCCTCGGAACGCCCGCCAACCGCCTGCTCGGCGCTTACGCCGCGGGCAATCACCCGGTCGCCGGCAGAACGGCCATCATCGATGGCCGGAGCGCCTACCGGAACACAAGGCCCGAGAGCGGATTCGTCCCCAGTCTGGTCGCCGGTCGGATCGAGCCGAGAGTCGCCGACGGCACGCAACTGGCGATCTCGGTCGACGGCGCCGTGAGAGCCACCGCGGAGACCTTCACTCACCGGGGCGCCAGTCGTTTCGCGACGCTGATCGAGGAACGGCGGCTGCCGGCGGGAAGCCACGAGATCGGGGTCCACGCGATTGTCGGCGGGCCGCCGGGCGACCAGGGCCGGACAGTCCTGATTCCGCTCACGAGCAGCGGCCAGGCTGCTCATCTCGTGGTGGAGTCCGGCAGACTGCGCGGAGTGAAACTCGGCGGCGACCTGGTCCTGGAACGAGTGGATCACCTCTTCCAGGGCAGCGTGGAGGCACAGACCGGGGGCTTCCGGGGTCGGCTGCTTTCCAGACCTGGCGAGAAGCTGCTCGGCCCCGACGAGTTCTTCGTCTTCGGCGGCCCGGAGCTGCTCTACCGCGGCCTGGACGACCGATCGCGGCGGCGCGTCCAACGGCGCGGCGACGACCGGGAACAGGTGCTGTTCCGGATCTTTCTTCCGGCAGCCCTCCTGGACGAGGAACCGCTGCGCCTGCTCGCCCGAAGCGGCCGCCAGATCCAGCAGCTGTACCCGCCAAGACCGCCCGGAACGTTCGAACCGGGCCAGGACACCGAAGGCCGTCAGGTGCTGTTCAGGCGCCCGGCGAACACGCCGGACGCCCTCCCCGAGCGCATCCCCGTCCGGCTGGCCGACAGCGGCATCGTCGGTTCCGTCAACGGTTGGGATCAGGAGCGCAGGAGAATCCTTGGATGGGCCGCCGATCGGCGCGATCCCGGAAGTCCTCTGGAGGTCGTCGCCTTCCTCGGCGGACGCGAACTCTGGGTCGGAACGACAGGACTCCGCCATGAGAGAACCCTGGATCGCGCCGGACACCTCCAGAGCGGTTTCGGAATCTTCGACCGGCGCGTCTCGACTTCGAATCGCCTCCCGACAGCCGACGACGAAACCGCTATCGAGAGCGAGGGACTGGTCGTCTACGCCGTCTCCCGCCGTCACGTGGCCGCCCGGCTGCCGTTCGCGTATCGACCGCTCGAGAGCGATCCGGACGGCGCCGAGCATCTTCCCGTGAGCGACGGGCGGAGGCTGCCGGTGCAGTCACCAGGTAACGGCTTCGACGGTGCGATCGACTCGCTGTCCAGGCCGGCCCGACGCACCCTGATCGAGGGCTGGGCCGCCGATGTCCAGCGGGGTGAGCGGCCCCGACAGATCATCGTCTACCGGGACGGGAAGTTCCTCGCCCGCTTCGGCCTGAACCGCGAACGACCGGATGTCGCCCGGCATCATGACGACTCCCGGCTGCTCCGAACCGGGTTCCAGGGCGCCGTGCCGGGCACGCCCGATCCGGAGACCTTCGCCGAACGGCACCGCGTGTTCGCGATCATGCTGCGCGGCGCCGCCGTCGAGCTGCCGAACCTCGCCCGACCGAACGCGCCTCGATGACCGCTGCCGAACCGGGAAGCGACGGAGCCGACCCCGGGTTCCCGGACCGCCGCAGCCGCAAGCGCCGGCTGTCAGCGTTCGGCGCCTGGGCGGCGTTCGGCGCCTTCGCCATCTGGTTTCTTGCGCGCCTGATCCCCAATCTGGCTCTCCGGCTGCGGTTCGAGGATCAGCTGATCGTCCTCCGGTACGCACGCAACCTGGCAGAAGGCAACGGTCTGGTCTACAACGCCGGCGAACGCGTCATGGGCTTCACCACGCCCCTGTTCACCGTGCTGAGCAGCGTATTCGTCGTCCTGGGCGGCGATCAGGCCGCAGCCTGGCAGAACGGGTTCGGCCTGCTGTGCATGCTGGGCACGGCGGCTCTTGCCGCCAGACTGCTGGTCCGCGTCGGCGCCGGGCCCGCGGCGCCTCTTGCAGTCGCCCTGGTCACCTTCAATCCTGCCGGCGCCTTCAACTATCTCTACGTGGGGATGGAGGTCCACCTCTTCGCCCTGCTCTTCCTACTGGCGCTCGACCTCCACCTGAGCGAACGCGCCGCCGCCGCCGGAGTCACATCGGCGCTGCTGTTCCTGACCCGACCGGAGGGCGCCCTGCTCGCGGCCATGCTGATCGCTCACGGCTGGCAGCGCGACCGCAGACCACCCGTGCGTCAGGCGGCGGCGGCGCTGGCCGTGGCGCTGCCATGGCTCATCTTCGCACTTGCCTACTACGGCGACCTGCTGCCCAGGACGCTGGGGGCAAAGGAGGGCGAGAGCATCGCCTCCGCGTGGCGCTACCTCGATCTGGTGCGAGGGGTCTACGCCGCGGCGGGCGACAGTCTGCTGGCCGCGTACAGCCCCTCGTTGGCGCGTTCGTTCGCCGGCCCGCTGCTCGTCGCGGCGCTGCTGCTGGTCGGCGCCGGCGCGCTGCTGCGCCGCCGCGCCGACGGCTGGCCGCTGATCGCGTTTCCGCTCGGCGCCCTTCTCGGCTATGCCGCGATCGGATCGCTGCCGGGCTACACGTGGCACTACTACACCCTGAACATCCTCGGCGCAATCCTCCTCGCACTGGGCGTTCACGCCGGTCTCGTCGGGGCAGGCGGACTCTGCCGGCGAGCCGCGGAGCTGCTGCCCGCCGGGATCCGCGCAGCCCCCCGGCGCCGCCGGCTCGCCGCAGTCCTGCTGACGACGATCCCGATCCTCGCCCTCACGCTGCCGGTGCTGCGGAACACCGCCCGGCAGAGCGCACACCGAGTCGAACCTGCCGACCGCGAGCAACGGCTGGAGGACATCGGACGATGGCTCTTCGAGCGCTACGAGCCGAGCACGTCCGTTCTCGTCCGCGAGATCGGCCACATCGGCTGGGTCAGCGGCCTGCACGTCGTCGATCGGGGCGGTCTGGTCACGCCCGGCCTTCGCTACGACGTGCCGCGCCGCGTCGCCGTCGAGAAGCTGCTGCCGGATCTGCTGCTTCTGCGAGCCGACAACTACGGCGTCCGGGATCCTCGCGAAGGCGTCGGCTTCCCTGCGAACCTCGGCTACCGACGGGTCGAGGAGTTCGAGCAGGGGCAGGAATGGAGCCTCCACTCGCTGATCGAACCCGATTCCTCTTCACGGCGCGAGGAGGCTCGCTACCGGTACGAGGTCGCCCGAAGCGGCGCCGGCCACCTCGAGACCGTGCTCCGCTACCACGTCGTCGACGGCGCTTCCGACTCGCCGAACCGAATGCCGATCGTTCCGCCTCGAAGCGGCTTCGACGGCGCTCTGGATGCGGTACTTCCGCGACCGAACCGCGAGCGGGACGACGGCACGGCCGTTTTCCTGGTCAGCGGCTTCATCCGCGAAGAGCCGCCCGACCCGCGCGGAGTCGAAGCGGTTCTCCTCTTCGTCGGCGGCGAGATGACCGTCCACACGCCGGGACCCCACCGCAGGCCCGATCTCGGCGCCGTCCACGGGCCGCCGTTCGAGAACGGCGGCTTCGCGTTCTGGGCCTCGGCCGATCGGGGCCTCGTGGAGCGGGAAGGCGTGCTCGCCTACGCCGTGTCGCGGCGCGGTGCGGCCAGCCGCCTCCGCTTCTCCTATCTGCCCCTCGAATCAGGGCCCGGCAATCTCGAGATCCTGCCGACCACCGACGGCCGCCGCCTGATCGTGCGTCGGACCGGCGACGGGTTCGAAGGAGAGCTGGAGCTGTTCAGGTCGGCCGATCGAATCGAGATCGAGGGCTGGGCGGTGGACGCACAGCGAGGTGAACGGCCGCGCCAGATCGTCATCTACCGGGACGGCCGCTTCCTGGCCAACCTGGGGCTCGACCACGAACGGCCCGACATCGCCGAGCGGTTCAGGAACCCGGGTCTCCTGCGCGCCGGCTTCCGGGGAGCGCTTCCCGAAGCGGCCGACGCCGCTTCCTTTGACGGGCGCTACCGCATCCTTGCCGTCATGCTGCGCGGCGCCGCCGTGGAACTGGTGAACGCCCGTGCGCCAGACGCCGGCCGGCAACTCTCGCCGCGGACGACCGAGGCTGCGGACGACCGTTGACCTGGGCAGTCGCCCTTCAGCGTGTGCAGCGGCAACCGCCACTCCCGGTACCACTCGGTACGGTCTTCCGGCAGCCGCGATAATCTCTGGGGGCAATCCAACCACAAGGAGATCCTCATGCGACCGTTTCGCTCGGCTCTCACCTGTTCGACCGTTCTCCTGGCCGCCCTGGCCGGCGGCTCGACCGGCGGCGGCGAGGCCGATGCCCCGGCAGCCGGCGATCCCGAAGAAGCGCCGAACCCGCTCAGGGACGCCTACTTCGGCGATCTGCACGTGCACACGAAGTACTCCTTCGACGCCTACCTGTTCGGGACCCGCACGAATCCCGACGACGCCTACCGCTTCGCCAGGGGCGAGGCGATCGAGCACGCAAGCGGCCACCGGATCCAGCTCCGGAGCGGCGCCCTCGACTTCCAGGCCGTGACCGATCACGGCCTCTACCTCGGCGTTCTCCCCGAAATGGACAACCCCGAGAGTCCCCTCCACACAACCGAGCTCGGGACCGATCTGCGGGAAGGAGGCGGATTCAGCCGCGCCATCGGGGCACTGCGCAGCGGCGAGTTCGCCGAGTTGCCGCAGGAGGCGCAGGACGAGGCCAGACGGAGCGCCTGGCAGGCGATCATCGACGCCGCAGAGGCCCACAACGACCCGGGGAACTTCACCACCTTCGTGGGCTACGAGTACACGACCTCGTCGGACGACAGGGGCAACCTGCACCGCAACGTGATCTTCAGGGGCAGCAACGTGCCGCCGAAGCCGTTCGCCGCGACCGACTCGCGCAATCCCGAGGACCTCTGGCGCTGGCTGGACGAACGCCGCGAGGAGGGCATCGAAGGTCTGGCGATTCCTCACAACTCGAACGGCAGCAACGGTCACATGTTCCGGCTCGAGACGGTGGGCGGCGAACCCCTGGACGCCGCCTACGCCGACCTGCGGATGCGCAACGAGCCCCTGGTCGAGATGACCCAGGTGAAGGGCACGTCGGAGACGCACCCCCTGTTGTCACCGAACGACGAGTGGGCCGACTTCGAGATCTTCCCCTACCGGATCGCCACCACGCTGTACAGCGAACCGAAGGGAAGCTACGTCCGCGAGGCCTACATCAACGGGCTCGTGCTGCAGGAAACTCAGGGCTTCAATCCGTTCCGCTTCGGCATGGTCGGCGCCACCGACACCCACAATTCCGGCGGCACGCCCGAGGAGGACAACTTCCACGGCAAGGTCGGACGCAATGACGGCACCGGCCAGGCTCGCGGCTCGGTGCCGCTGGAGGAGCCGACGGAAGACGGCGAAAGGTACGCGCAGAACAGCTTCAGGTACTGGGGCGGCTCCGGTCTGGCCGTGGTCTGGGCCGAAGAGAACACCCGCGACGCGATCTACGACGCCTTCCGCCGCAAGGAAACCTACGCGACCAGCGGCCCCCGCCTGCGGCTCCGCTTCTTCGGCGGCTACGACTACACCGACGATCTGACCTCGGATCCGGAGATGATCGCCGCCGCCTACGACGGCGGCGTGCCGATGGGCGGCGACCTGCTGGCCGACGGCGGCAGGATCCCCCGCTTCCTGGTCTGGGCCGCCCGCGACGCGGACAGCGCACCGCTCCAGCGCCTGCAGATGGTCAAGGGCTGGGTCGAGGACGGCGAGCCGCAGGAAGCGGTCATCGACGTCGCCTGCGCGGATGGCGGCATGCCGTCCGGCGACCCGCTCCGCTGCCCGGACAACGGCGCAGCCGTCGATCTCTCCGATTGCAGCTACTCGCAGGGCCTGGGCGCCGCCGAGCTGTCGGCGATCTGGAGCGACCCGGACTTCGACGCGGCGCAGCACGCCGTCTACTACGTGCGCGTCCTGGAGAACCCGACGTGCCGCTGGTCGACCTGGGACGCGATCCGCGCCGGCGCGGCGCCCAATCCCGACATGCCGGCGACGATCCAGGAACGCGCCTGGTCGTCGCCGATCTGGTACGTCCCGGGCGGCTAAGGGCGTTGGCGCCGAGCTTGCTGCACGGAAGCCTGCCGTACGGAAGGCTCCTGTACACGGCCGCCCTGATCCCCGGTCTGCTGGCAGCGGCAGAGACCGCCGCGCCGCCCAACCCGCTCCGGGACGCCTACTTCGGCGATCTCCACGTCCATACGCGCTACTCGATCGACGCCTACCTCTTCGGCGTCCGCAACGATCCGGACCACGCCTACCGGTTCGCGCGCGGCGAGGCGATCGAGCATCCGAGCGGCTTCCGATTCCGGCTTCGAACCGGTCCGCTCGACTTTCTCGCCGTGACCGATCACGGCGCCTTTCTCCACGTGATGCCGGCAGTGGACGACCCTGAGAACCCGTTCTTCGCTGCCCTCGGTCCTGGCGGCAACCCGGAGGACGCACCGCTCGCCGCCCACACCGGCGATGGGCGCAACGCCTGGCAGGCCACGATCGAAGCCGCCGAGCGGCACAACGACCCGGGCAGCTTCACGACCTTCATCGGCTACGAGTACACGGCGTTCTCCGAAGGCCGCGGCAATCTTCACCGCAACGTGATCTTCAAGAGCGGCGAAGCGCCTCCCAGGCCGTTCACCGCCAACGACTCGAACAACCCCGAGGACCTCTGGCAGTGGCTGGACGAGCGCCGCGCCGAGGGCTTCGAGGCACTTGCCATTCCCCACAACTCGAACGGCAGCAACGGCCAGATGTTCCGGCTCGAGCGCCTTGACGGCGCCGTTCTGGACGCGAACCACGCAGACCAGCGCAACCGCAACGAGCCCCTGGTCGAGATCACCCAGGGCAAGGGCACGTCGGAGACGCATCCGCTGCTGTCGCCGAACGACGAGTGGGCCGATTTCGAGATCTACGCCTATCGCATCGGCACCACGCTTCCGAGCCAGGCTTCCGGCGGCCATGTCCGCGAGGCCTACCTGAACGGCCTCGTGCTCCAGGAGACTCGCGGCTTCAACCCGTTCCGATTCGGCCTGATCGGTTCCACCGACTCGCACAATGCGGGCGGCACGCTCGGGGAATCCAACTTCCACGGCAACTTCGGCACCGGCGACGGCATCCCGGAGCGTCGCGGCTCGGTGCCGCTCGAGGCCGGGGATCCGGCTGGCCGGAAGTACAGCCAGACCAACAACCGCTACTACAGCGGCGCCGGTCTGACCGGAGTCTGGGCAGAACAGAACACCCGCGGCGCGATCTACGCCGCGTTGCGGCGCCGGGAGACCTTCGCCACCACCGGGCCCCGCGTCCGCATCCGCTTCTTCGCCGGCCACGACTATCCCGACGACCTGGCGGCGGACCCGGAGATGATCAGGAGGGCATACGAAGGAGGCGTGCCGATGGGCGGCGACCTGCTCGCCGACGGCGGCAAGAGCCCCCGCTTCCTGCTCTGGGCCGCCCGCGACGCCGACAGCGCACCACTCCAGCGCCTGCAGATCGTCAAGGGCTGGGTCGAGGACGGCGAGCCGCGCGAAGCGGTCGTCGACGTCGCCTGCGCGGATGGCGGCATACCATCCGGCGAGCCGCGCCGCTGCCCGGACAACGGCGCCCGCGTCGACCTGTCGGACTGCAGCTTTCCCCGGGACGCGGGCGCCGCGGAACTGTCGGCCCTGTGGCGCGACCCCGACTTCGACGCCGCGCAACACGCCGTCTACTACGTCCGCGTACTGGAGAACCCGACCTGCCGCTGGTCCACCTGGGACGCGCTACGGGCCGGCGTGGAACCGCGGCCCGACCTGCCGGCAACCCTCCAGGAGCGCGCCTGGTCGTCTCCGATCTGGTACATGCCCGGCCGGTAGCGCCCGATCTCTCGGGTCGGGGTTGATCGAGGAGCCGGAGATCAACGGCGTTTGCCGCGGCTCGCCGACACGTTGGTGTGATCGCCACCGAGTCGAGGGCCCGATCCGGCGCCTGCGAGCAAGCGACTTCCCGACCGGCAACCAACCCGACGACGGGCAGCCGTAATCCGGCGGGGCACAGGCGGCCTCGGCAAGCTTCGCACTCTCGGTCACGGACCTGGGCCCCAGGTCCCTCGCATCCCTCGCAACTCGGCCAGCGCCGCGTGCCCGACGCGGGCCGCGCCCGCCGGTTGCCTGGCCGTGTCACCTTGCACCCGTGTCACCCTGCACAGAGGGACGACTGGCGAAGCAACCACTGACGGCACCGCGCACCTTTCTGCTCGGGATAAACCTTGCCCCCAGGGTTCTTCAGGTCCTTGAAGTCCTGCTGAAGGGCGTGGTCCCGGGAGTAGAGCAGCCTGGCGCCGCTGATCCTCGCCAGCGCCAGCACGTGCTGATCGTCCGATCGGCAAGCGCCCTCTTCCACCAGCCTCTTCGCCTCCCGGCCGACGCGTTCATCCGGCACGCTCTTCGCGCGTCCGCTCTTCAGCGCCTCCTGCAACCACGATCGGAACCCGTCGTGAGACGCCAGCTCCCTGAGAAGCAGGCCGCCGACGACCAGGCGGCCCTTGCGCTTCTCGATCCAGCGGCGGAACTCACGTTCCGCCGGGCCGGAACCCGGGCCGAACACCCTGCCAACGACGTTGGCATCGAGAATCGCGCACACCGCCCTGTAGCCCTGTTAGTCCTGTAGCCCTGTCAGTCCGTGGCGAAGTCCGCGTCGCACCGAGAGCGGTCAGGCGCCCGTCCGGAAAGGCGCGACGAGGGAGGATATCGGGCCATATGCGACCGAGGAGCAACGATGCTGACGCGATGAACGATGTTGGGCGGGATGCATGGACGTTTCGACGCAGCGCGACTTCGCCACGGACTGCTACAGCCCGATGGACCGATTGGTCTCTTCCAAGAAGAACTTCCGGTAGTCGTCGGGCGCACCAAGCACGTTTCCGGCCTCATCGACCCGCAAGCTGTGGATCTCCACTTCCAGCGCCTTGCGTCGAAAGAAGAGGATGGAAACGTCTTCCGGCGCGAGCTTCGTCGTTCGATCCCGTACGTCCATCCGCACACGGTCGATCAGGTGATCGCCGTGTGTCTCCACGATCAATTGCCTGCCGCGAGCAGCGACGGTGCAGAAGAACGTGCCGAGGGCGGCCTGGGCGCTGGGATGAAGATGGACCTCGGGCTGCTGCAGCAGGAACATCTCTGGCGCGTCGCGATTCGGGGCAACCGATCGCCGTCGTGGAGTTGGCCGGAGCAGCTCGGTGATGACGGGCAGGACCTGGCTGATGCCGTAACCGATGTCCGTCAGGTTGCGCCAGGGTCCCTTGAGTCGCGACGTCCCGGACTTTCGCACCTGAATCTGGAACGGCTCGCTGCTCGTTGGTCCCAGACGCCTGACCCGGATCTCGTCGAACAGCCCGGAGGCACGTCCGAAGCTCTCGAGGCTTTCGCGCAGCGGGGCCCACAGCCGTGGTTCCCGACGCGAGAGGTCGGCCAGGTACATGGGAACGGCTCCACCTTCGGGATCGCGGGTCAGCCTGGCGGGATCGTAGGTGCGTCTCGGTTTCGACCGCACCGGAGCGCTGGCGTACGGTCGCCCGGTGCGGAGTCTCCAGCGATCGAAGTGGAAGAGCTCGCGAAGGCTCTTGCCATCTTCGTCCGATGGGAATCTCGGCCCATGCACGTTGGTCCAGCCTGGTTCCGTGTCGTCCCGAGCCTCTCGCCTCTCGGACAGGAGCCAGTCCAGGACAAAGAGCCGCGGGATGGCGATGCGGCGCTCCTCCAAGGAGGTGCTCAGCCGAAGTCGAGAGTCCGGCTCACCCTGCCAGCGGCCGTTCGACGTGCCAACGAGAACTCGGTTCTTCTCCACATCGAATTCGACGAACGACTCTCCCTGCTGAAGCCGCCTCCGGGCCAGGACCGGCTGGTTGCGCTCCCGCGCAAACACGAAGCTGGAGCTCGACTCCCGGCTCGCCAGCCCTCGACCCTTGCGCCGCGCCGACCGCGTCGCCTTGAAGCCCGCCTCGAAGTGCGTTGCGCGGCCGCCCCTGGACCCCCGGTGATGGGCGATCTCGTCGAAGCTGCCGAGGTCGTAGGGCTCCTCCTTGAAGTCCGGCAGCACGTCCCGATAGCCGAGATCCCATAATGCTCGGATCAGAGCCATGAGCGACGTCTTTCCCGTGCTGTTCTCGCCGACGAGAATGGTCAGGGGGGCCAGGCGGGCCTTCTGCTCGTCCCGGAAACACCGGAAGTTGCGAACCGTGATCTCGTTCATGCCGAGAGCACCCTGCACCGAGCTTTCGGGAGACATGGGGTTTCCGGGAGACAAGGGGCTTTCGGGAGACAGCAGCCCGCGGCGAAAGTCGTGCTGCGTCGAGACGTCCATGCATCCGGTCCGGCATCGTTGCCGCTCGGTCGCGTGGTTCCTCGAGCGAACATGCGGCCCGACATGCTCCCTGGTCGCGCCTTGCAGAACGGGCGCCTGACCGCTCTCGGTGCGACGCGGATTCTCGCCACGGGCCGCCACACGGGGCGCCTGGGGTTCGAGAGCCGGGGTTCCGCGAGCCGTGGTCGGCCACCTGGCCGCTGGCCGCCTTCTCGAAGGCAAGCTCCGGGCGCCGATGACAGGCCCGGCCAGGACGGCGCCTGCTCGTGCAGAGGAACCATGGGCATGGGATCGTAGCGGAGAACGGCGGCTGCCGAGACAGCAGGCGGAAGTGCCGCCTCAACCCGAGCCGCCTGAACCGGAGGCGGTCCCCGGTCATTGGCGCCCTGACGGCAGTCGAGATCGAGTGCCTGTTGCGCCTCGACCCGGAACCGGCGAACCGGTCGGCGCCGGGAAGCCCTCGCCTGCACCTGGAACGAAGTCCTCACCTGCACCTGGAGCAGCGTGTCGCCCAACGTCTGCTCCCGGCTGTCGGCGAGCAGCGCGGCAAGCCGCTCTTCCTTGCGCAGAGCCAGCAATCGGCGCTCGTAAGCAGCGAACAGGCGCGACGCGAATCGACCGGACAGCGGTCGCCGCCGTGGTGCTGCCAACGGCCGGCTCCTCCTGCACCGTCTACAATGACCGGCACGTTCGATGACCCGCACGTTCGAAAGAGCACAGGCAGGGGGGGCTCGATGAGCATCAACGGTCGTACTCTCGTCGCCCTCGTTCTCGCACTCCTGGCCGCCGGAGCCGAGACGGCGGCCGCAGACGACATTCCCAGGACCCCGAGCGGCAGGCCGGACTTCTCCGGCAACTACGACATAGCGACCCTGACGCCGGTGCAGAGGAGCCCCGAACTCGGGAACCGCCTCACGCTGACGCCGGAGGAGGCCCAGGCGATTCGGGATCGCGAGGCCCGGAACATCGACGAACGGTCCAGGGCCAGCGATCCGGACCGGGACGCCCCGCCGGTCGGCGGCAGCGTCGGCGGCTACAACTACTTCTTCATGGACCGCGGCACGACCGCCGTCACCGTCGACGGCAAGTACCGGACCTCGCTGCTCACGGACCCGCGGAACGGCCGCTTCCCGCCGCTCACCGAACGAGGCAGGTCACGCCGGGAAGGACTGTACGGATTCTCGAAGCGGAACACCGGTCCGGCCTGGTGGCGCGATCTCGAAGTCGGTCCCTACGACGGTCCCGAGTCCCTGTCGATCGCCGACCGCTGCGTCTTCTCCCTGGAAGCGACGATCCCCATCTACCCCAAGAACTACAACAACATCAAGACGATCGTGCAGACCGACACGCACTTCATGATCCTGATCGAGTGGATGCACTACGCACGGGTCATTCCCATCAGTCCGTCCAGGGAGGAGGCGCGGCATCTGCCCTCCGAGATCCGCTCGCGCGCCGGCGACTCGATCGCCTGGTGGGAGGGCGACATCCTGGTCATCGACACCACGAACTTCCTGGAAGAGCGCTGGGGAGCGACGACTCTCTTCGGCGAGCCGTCCCCGCCCGCCGACCAGCACGTGGTCGAACGCTTCTCGTTCCAGGACGAGAACACCCTGCTCTACCGGTTCACGCTCGAGAGCGGCGACTGGGAAGCACCCTACAGCGGCGAGTACACGTGGCCGGTCACCGACGGCAAGCTGTACGAGTTCGCCTGCCACGAGGGAAACTACGCCACGGGGAACACCCTCCGCGGCGCCCGCCTGGAAGAGGGAGAAGTCGAGGCACGAGGTGGCGAGTAGTGCTCCGCACCTCCCGGTGGCGGCGCACCCCTGCTTCGATCGCTCGGGCTAGAATGCCCGCATGTCCGAAGCGATCGCATTCGATACTCACCGGTTCGTGAAGAACCTCACCGGCCACGGTTTCACCGAGGAGCAGGCGGAGGTGCTCGCGACGGAGCACGTCGCCCTGCTGAACGGCAACCTGGCGACCAAGGCAGACATCGAGAACCTCCAGGCGGCGACCAAGGCGGACATCGAGAACCTCCGACAGGAAACCAAGGCGGACATCGCAGGTACCAAGGCCGAGTTGCTGAAGTGGATGTTCGGCGCCATGGCCGCTCAGACCGGCATTATCGTCGCCGTCATCAAGCTGCTCTGAGGGCGCACACGCCGCGCCCCTCTCCGACGGCTTCCCACGCCGCGGCCAATTCTCACGCCGAGGACGCGCAGGGAAACGCCGACACATCGGCGGCCGTGTCCGCGGTCTGGCCGAGGCGGTTCCTGTGGGTCCAGCGCTCGCCGGTCGGGCTCTCCACGTGCAGGTTGAACGCCAGGTCCGTGACCGGAGCCGCGAACACCCACCGGTGGCCGTTCACGCCGCAGCCGTCCAGCACCTTGATCAGCACCTCCACGTTGTCTCGATCGAAGAAGTACAGAAGCGCCGACTGGGAGGAGTCCAGACCCCAGTCCCGGGCGTCGCCCGTCCTGCCCTCGTAGGTCTCGTAGCACATGCTCACCGTGTAGCCGCCCCGAAGGGTCAGCGCCGGGCCGGCCGGCTCGCAGTCCGTGCCGGAGCCCAGGCCCAGCCCGGTCGGCGATGACGGTTCCGCGAGGTCCACGCCGCCGAGCCCCGAATCGGCGCCCGGGCTCGCGGCAGCCGCCCGGGCGGCGGCGATCTCATGCGGGAAGCACGGAAAGGCGGTCGTGTCGCTCACCGCGCGTGCCGTCACGCCCTTGGGGTTACCGTTGCCGAAGTAACCCGACCGCTTGGAGTCGTAGTTCCACCGAAGTGCATAGCGCTCGTAAAGCTTAAGCTTGAATGGCAGATCGGTAACCGGCGCCACGAACACCCAGCGGTGGCCGTTGATCGCGCAGCCGTCCAGCACCTTGACCAGCACTTCCACGTTGTCTCGATCGAAGAAGTACAGAAGCGCCGACCGATCCGCTTCGAGCCCGTAATCCCAGGCACGTCGTCGCGCGCCGTCCGGCGTCTCCACACAGGCAGAGACCTCATAGCCGTCCAGGTTCACCCCCGTTGCTCTCAGCCCGCAGTTCGTGAACTCTCCCGATGCCGTTTTCTCTGGATGCGGCCCCGGCATGAACTCCAGATCGAACGCCTCGCTCGCGTTCCAGCCCCTGTCGTTGTAGGCGACGACCACGAAGGAGTACCGGCCTCGCATGGCCCAGACCCCGGCGTCACCCCAACCCACGCTGATCTCCTCTTCAGCGTCCAGCCCTTCGACGTCCAGGTATCGGGCGCCCGCCGGCAGCGGCTCCCCATGGAGCCGCCAGACCTCGTCGGGTTCGTCGCCCGACCATTTCCGGTACCAGACCTCGTAACCGGTCTCTGAACGGGCATTGTCGCGCCAGTACAGCCGGATTCTGTCGGGGCCCGTCACACGAGCGCCGACTCCGGTCGCCGCCGCGGGCGAACCGGAGACGCGCTCTCGGGCCTTCAGGTGAAACACGTCGCTGTCCAACGACCCTCCTCCGAACACCGAGATCCTGTAGCGGCCGTCTGGCCTCAGGTCCGAGATGTCGACGCCGATCTGCGAGCCGTCACTGCCGAGAACCGGCTTCACGTTGTCGGAGGACTTCTGGGGGTTCAGGGCGGGTGGATCGCTGCCGAAGTCCCAACTCCACCGGTAGCGGTCGTTGGCCCCCTCCGCCAGCGCCAAGTCTACGACGCCACCCTCCTGCTTACGCCAGTCTTCGGACCACTCCACCCGCAGCGTGTCATGGCCCTTCCAGCGGGCCTCGGTCACCCGGCGCGGACGCTGCTCGCGCCTAGGCGCCCGCTCACCGCTGCCCACCGCCACGGGAACCGTCTCGTGAAAGACCCGTTCGACCTCGCTCGTGCCGGCGACACCGATCGTCCAGCCGTTCGGCTTGTGCCGAACGGAAGAATAGAACGGTTCCCTGACAGTCAAGGTCCTGGGGTCGTCATCTCTGACTGCGTCCACGCCGTAGCTCATGATCGTCGCCGGGCACCACAGGTAGTCACTCCCCTCGCGCTCGCTGCAGGAGGTCATGTCCGTGTGGCCGAACATCCAAGGCCATCCCCACTCTCCGAAGCTTGACTGACTCGCCTCGAAATCGGCGAACGTCGCCGGCTCGTGGTGACCGCCCAGGTTGTGGCCGATCTCATGGGCGAACACACTGGGTATGGGCACCGACCAGCCGTACAGGACGGCTGGGTTATCAGCCCTGCCCCTCAGTTGGGCTCTTCCGCCGGCATAGCTCGTTCCAACGTGAGGGACGAAGTGAATCAGGTCAGGCTCGTGACGCCTGCGCAGGCCGTCCACTTCAGGGCTGGGCCGGAACTCCCAGTGCCACCATTCCAATTCCAATTCCAAACTACTATTGGAATAGTGACCTCCGTTAGCGCCCGGACTATTGAAGAGAGCAGGTTCCCAACGTACGGGGATCAGGTTCGCCGTTGCGGGAATCTCGCCGTTGCGGAACGCCATGTTCAGGTAGTCGGCAAGCTGCTGGATGCCGACCGCTACACCTCCGATCCGCCTCCAGGACCTTTCGGTACCGCTGGGGTAGAGAACGAGAATGTCCAGGCGGGCGGCGGCCGCCGCGGAAACCACGGTCCCGGGCAGCCCGTGGTCCCGGGCCGCGGCCGCTGCACGACTCCCCACGGAACCACTCTCCGGAGCACTGGCCCCCAGGACCCTCTTCCCCAGGACCGTCTCCTGCGCTGCCTCGGCACCGCACCAGTCACCCGCCGGCCCCGTTTCGACCGCCAGTGTTCCCCGGCCGTCCGGCCCTGCGTGGACGATGTACTTCGGGCCTCCGGGCTCCCCGAACCAGCCCACGAGATGCCCGTCCTGCACTGTGAGCACGACGCTCTCGTAGCCGGCGCCCGGCACCTCGCCGGTCCACATCAGGTTGCCGCCGCCTCGGTCCTCGAACACCGCGTTCTCGGCCGCAACCGTCGAGCCGTCCCACAGCGGCAGCTCGAGGTAACCCATGCCCTGGCGCAGGTAGTCGAACTCCACCATGATCTCGGCAACCTCCGAAGGAGGCTGCCGGCCGAACCCGCCCGGCAGGCCGCTCACGGCGACCACGGCACCCTCCATGACCACGGCGGGCATCTCCGGCCGGCGCTCCACCTCCCCCACGCTCCACAGCCTCTGAGCATTCGCGGCGGCCGAAGAGAGCAGGACAAGGCACAGGCCGGCCACGACCGCGGCAAGGTCCGTCCGGAGGGTTGGCCGACGACGTCGACCGATGTGCCGTTGAGCCGCCAGAGAAATGAGACGGCAGCGCGGCCGCGGAGCGCCTCCCGCCACCAGACGGCTGCAGAGTCCGTGACGTCCCTCGATTTCCCTGTTCCCTGCGCTGTCCGAACTTCCGGAGTTCCCGGCAGGATCGGTCTTGCGCTGCATCGTCTTGCCTTGCATGGTCGTCAGGTCCTTTCTCGTGTCGTCAGGTTTCCTCGATATGATCCCTGATACTCCTCGGTTCAACCTGCAGCCAAGCAAGTCCGACAGACTGCCAGTCGGCGAGCGCGGCGCCGTGTTCGCCGGACGCGGAGACGGCGCCCGATTCCACCGGGTGGCCTGCAGCGCGGCGACCGGAATCCACCAGCAGCATGGCGAGGCCGTAGCGCGCCGCCACGGACTGCGGGCTACCGCAAACGCTGCCGAACGAACTCCCGGGACCGACTCGCGAGGGTCCACTCGCCGCTTCCCGGCGGCGGCGAACCGCTCTTCCGGCACCCAACCCGGACCTGGAACCGCAGCCTCGCTCCCCTGCCGGTTCCGCCACGGCAACCCGGGCGGCGCAAGGACCGCCCGCTGCCCTGCCGCTTCATGAGCCGTCGCCCGCGCCGGCAGGCGCAAGCGAGCCATGAAACCGGTTGCCACGGGACGGCGGCCCGCACCGATCGGGGGGGGGCTCTACATGAATGCCGCGGTCAGGCGGCCACAGGTCACACGGCCACAAGGCACCGTTGTGTGTGTGTGTGTGTGTGTGTGTGTGTTCACGTCCTGTGCCAGAACAGACACACCGAGAACTCCGGCAAACGGCTCGAAGCGATGGGGGCCAACCCGACAGACCGACCCGTTCATGGGCAATCGGAATATCCGACCATTGGAGGTGTCAAGGTGCCACAAGCATACTTCGTTCATTGGCGTGGAGACAAACCGGTGTCAGTCCCACGAGAGATGAGCCTGAGCGGGTGCCGGGGATCATCGGAGGATGATCCTGCAACTCGACATCCAACGGCTGCGGACCCGCCCAACCCGTCCCAGGCTGCAGCAGAGAGAAACACAGGAATCAGCGCCACGGATCAAACCGTCAAGTGGCCGGGACGGCGACCGGAACGGATGGCGGCTCCTCGGCCTGAACCGCGTCGAGTAGGTAGGCCAGCAGGTCGCCTTCGACGTAGTCGTTGTCGACGACGTTGACCAGGAAGTACGTGTCGTGGATGCGCTGCAGCAGGCGGCGCGAATCGCTGCCCTCCTCGTAGACCGCCGCCCACGATGACAGCCACAGGTCGAATGCCTCGTCCTTCCAGACCACGAAGGACCCCGGATCGACGATCGTCGGCTGCCGGATCTCGCGCCCCGGGAAGACGCCCCAGGTCACCGCGTTGACGGTTTCGCAGTTGCTCCAGGCGTTGCCGGAGCGGTCGATCGCGTGGTAGGTCAGGCTCCCCTTCGCGTCCATGGCCGCAAGCAGCGACGGCACGCGCTCCGGCGCCAGGAAGAACTCCAGGTACGCCTTCTGGTAGACGCGGCCACCCGAGCCGCCCCAGCCCACGGCGGGATCGTCGGACGGCGCGCCGTCGACCCGCGGCTGGGAGTTGATCGTCAGCAGCCCCGCCCGGTTCAGACGCACCAGCGCATCCTTCAGCGGTTCGCTCTCCAAGTCGAGCGGCCAGTCGTACCAGGGAATGCCGTCCACTTCGCCGCGGCAGAACCCGGCAAAGACCGCGCGCACCTGCTCGATCGATTCCAGCTCGCGCCCCCAGCGGTCGCGCGCCGCCTCGGGCTTCACGGGACGAAACGCCAGATGGTGGTCCGCCAAGTCGCCGAACGCGGGCGAACCCGAATCGCCCCAACGGCCGTTCGGGAACTCGTCCCAGTCCTGGGTGCGGGCGAGATAGCTCTTCGGCCGGTTGGCCCAGAAGATCGGCCGCACGTCCTCCCTGGGACGCCGCACGGCGGTCGCGCTGCGCCACGGCAGAACCCGCTCGGTCCGCTGCGGCACGAGGCCGAGCCGGTCGAGGATGACCTGCACCGAACGCTCGAGGTTCAGGGTGTAGAAATGCAGGCCCGGGGCGCCGCCGTCCAGCAGCCGGCGGCAGATGTCCGTCAGCACGTCCTGCCCGTACTCGCGGACCGAGGCGTCATGGAAACGGCGCGCCTCGATCTCCCGCACGATCTCCGGCGGCGCGCTGGCGCCGAAACCGGTAATGCGCTGGAACGACAGGTAACCGTTGATCGGCGCCAGTCCGGGCACGATGGGACAGTCGACTCCGCGTTCCCGGCAGCCCTCCAGGAACCTGACGTAGAGATCCGGCTCGTAGAACATCTGCGTGATCACGAAATCCGCGCCGGTCGCGACCTTCTCGGCCAGATGGTCGAGATCGCGTTCCCGGCTCGGCGCCTCGGGATGACCTTCCGGGTAGCCGCCGACGCAGATTCCGAAGTGGTCCCCATGCTCTTCGCGGATGAACCGCACGAGATCCGAAGCGTGGGAGAAGCCGTCCGCAACCGGCGACCAGGCGCCGCCGCCGCGCGGCGGATCGCCGCGCAGGGCCAGGATGTTGCCGATGCCGCGCTCGCGGCAGTTCTCGAGCACCGCCGCGATCTTCCTGCGCGGCATGTTGGTGCACGTCAGGTGCATCATCGTCTCGATGCCGAGCACGTTCTCGATCGTGCTCGCCAGCTCGAAGGTGAGTTCGGCGGTGCTGCCGCCTGCGCCCCAGGTCACGTCGACGAACGCCGGCGCCAGCCGCCCCATGCGCTCGATCCGCGCGTAGAGGTTCTCGATCCCGGCCTCCGTCTTCGGCGGGAAGTACTCGAACGAGTAGAACGGCCGTCCCTCGGACTCCGCGGCACGCATCCTGTCGATCAGTTTCACGGCGGCGCGGATCCTACGCTGACCGCCCCGTCAGGTCAGGGGCGCTCGGACGAGGGCGGCGCTCGGACACCGGTGCTCGGGAACGGACATGCATGGGCGGGTACACCTTTCCCCGGGAAGGCGCACTCAGAAGGGGACTTCGTCCTCCGTTTCGGCCCGCTCGCCGGCGAGACGTTCGACCTGATGGATGAGTCCCGGCGCCTTCAGCCTCGCTGCCATGGCCCCCAGCTCCGAGGCGGGTCCCCGCCACTTCAGGTCGTCGACCGAGGCGCTGACCGGTGCATCCCGCACGAGCGTGGCGATCTCGCGGAACAGCTCCGCCGCTTCCCGTTCCGCTCGGAGCGTCGCCGCCAGCCGATCCCGGCTCCGCACCCTGACCGCCCACTTCCAGGGTTCGTTCGGTATCTCCTCCAAGTGGAGGTAGTGCGCCAGCACGGCAGCCGTCGACTTGGCGCCCCAGCCCCGCAGGCCCGGAAAGCCGTCGGCGCTGTCGCCGACCAGAGCGAGATAGTCGGGGATCGACTCCGGTTCCACCCCGAACTTCTCGCGGATGCCGTCGGCGTCCCAGCGCAGGCCGCGCCTCCGGTCGACCTGCACCACCCGGCCGCCGCGGCCTGCGTCGACGCACTGCGCCAGGTCCTTGTCGGGCGTGCAGATCCGGACCTCGACGACGCGCTCGTCGGCAGCCGCCATCGCGGCGCCGCTGGCCAGCCCGTCGTCCGCTTCGTGCTCCACCATCGGCCACACCATGATGCCCACCGCAGCCAGGGCTTCCTCGAGCAGCGGAAACTGGGCCAGCAGTTCCGGGTCGATCCCCTCGCCGGTCTTGTAGCCGGGCCAGAGCTCGTTGCGGAACGATTCGATCACGTGGTCGGTCGCGACGGCCACGTGAGTCGCGCCGTCGCGGACCATACCCAGCAGCGAAAAGACCACGCCGCGCACGGCGCCTACCTCGAGCCCATCGTCGTTGCGGTAGCTCGGAGCGCCGAAATGGTGGCGGAACAGCTCGTAGGTGCCGTCGATCAGGTGAACGTACATGCCTGACTCATGTCTGATTCCGGGCGCGGGACATCGCGGTCAAGCTACCATCAGCCGCCATGCTCTCGTTTCCTGGTGCGTTCCTGCGCGTGCTCCCACTCGCCTGTGCGGCGAGCGCCGCGATGCCCGCAGCCGCCGTGAACCTGCCCGGAGACCCCCTGACCGGATCGGGCGACGTGGCGCGGACCCTGTTGCCGGCCGCTCGACTGCTGGCCGGCGAGCTGCCGGCGCCGATCGACAACGAGGCCTTTGCCCTGCCCGGGAACGCCTCGCCGCCGCGCCACGAGATGCAGGGAACGCTCCATCTCTTCGGCGGCGGGGCATCCTCGTGGACCGTGCACCACGACTTCTACTCGCGGGCGCTCGAACCGCCGATCACGTCCGCGCTGCGCCGCATTCCTCGGCTCGAGATCGTCCTCACCCAGAGCGGCTCCCACCTGATCCCGGTCAACCGGAGTCTTCGCTTCACCGGCGACGCGTACTGGAACGCGATCGTCGGCGCGGGGCGCATCTGGAGCGAGCGCGGAGACGGCGGCAGGAGCCGGGCCTCGCTGCCGATCACCCTGGTCGAGCGCAACCAGAACTGCGCCTACCACGGCGTGGCGTCCTTCCTCTTCGACGGCAACAGCACATCGGCCGCCGCCTTCCAGGTGACCCAGGAAACCTGCAAGTACTTCAGGTTCGATCTCTGGGACGCCGGCCCCACGCGCTTTGTCGCCGGCAAGCTGCCGGACGCCGACGCGGTCGCGGACGCCTACGCCGCGGAGATCGCCGCCCGCCTTCCGGTGCGCCCGATCGACCGGATCCGGGACGACTACCCGCGGTCCCGGGTCCATCCGCAGTCCTTCGGCGGCGGCATGGACCGCGAACACGTGACCGCTTACGGCGTCGCCTTCGACGGCGTCCACTACGCCGGCCCCGTCCGCACCCGTCACGGCGACTACCCCTACCCGGAGCAGATCCGCCTGCCGTCCTACTCCACCGCCAAGACCGCCTTCGCCGCCGTGGCGCTGATGCGGCTGGCGCAGATTCACGGTGAGGAAGTCGCCGCGCTGCAGCTCGGGGACTACCTGCCGAAGCCGCCCAGGGACGCCTGGCAGGGAGTGACGTTCGAGCACCTGCTGGACATGGCGACCGGCCACTACCGGGATCCGGGCGACCAGGAGGACGAGAAGGACACGACGACCGAGCTGAACTTCTTCGTCGTCGAGAACGAGAAACGCAAGCTCCGCGGCGCGCTGGCCTTTGCCGCCAGGGAGCCGCCCGGCCAGCGCTGGGTGTACCACACGACGGACACGTACCTGCTCACGCACGCGATGACCGAGTACCTGGGACGCCTGATGGGCGCGACGAAGAAGAAACCGGCCGACCTGCTGGACTTCGTCGCCAACGAGGTCTACCGGCCCCTGGGTCTGTCGGCCGGGGCGCTCCAGGCCGTACGAACCGGCAACCGCGCGGACGGCCGGCCCTTCGGCGGTTACGGCATGTTCTGGACCCCGGACGACATCCTCAAGATCGCGAACCTGCTGAACGTCAGGCGCGGCAGGATCGGTGACCGGCAGGTGCTCCACCCCGATCTGCTGGCGGCGGCCATGCAGGAGAACCCGGACGACCGCGGTCTGGACGCCGTGCACCAGGCCAAACCGAACAAGTACAACAACTCCGTCTGGTCGCGGCAGATCGAAGTCGCGTCCACCGCCGGCACCGAGAAGATCCGGGTGCGCCAGATGCTGGGCTACGGCGGCATCGGCGTTCTGATGCTCCCCAACGGGGCAGTCTTCTACTACTTCGGAGACGGCGACGACCACGAGTGGCTGCGCTCGGCGCGGGAGGCGTACAAGCTGAAATGACAGAGACGGAACCCGGGCGGCGCGAAGCCGGGCCGTCAGCGAACCGCTCCGGGCGCCCGTCAGCGAGCGCGCCAACGACCTGCGGAGCGGCAACTGCCGAAGGACCGTTCGCCGGCTTCCGGGTCATCGAACTCGCCCAGGGCGTCGCCGGTCCGTACTGCGGCAAGCTGCTCGCCGACCTCGGGGCCGACGTGATCAAGGTCGAGCCGCCGGTCGGCGACCACGCCCGCCGGTCGAACGGCGGCGACCCGGAAGCCGCGCCCCTGTTCCTGTACTGCAACACGAGCAAGCGCGGAATCGTGCTCGACCTGAACGATGCCGGCGACCGCGAGACCTTCGCCGCGCTGCTCGGCGACGCCGCAGTCCTGATCGTCGACCGGGAGCCGCCGGTCGAGGCGCCAGGCGATCTGATCGTTGCCGCCGTCACTCCCTACGGTCTCGCGGGTCCACGGGCCGGGGCACCGGCAGGCGAGCTGACCCTCGCCCACGGCGGCGGTCTCGTCAATCAGATGCCCGTCCGATCCCGCGACGTCGATCGCGCACCGGTCACCCTGGGCGGTCATCAGGCCGGCTATCACGCCGGGCTGGTCGCGGCGCTCGCGGTTGCGGCACTGCTGTACGAGCGCCGCCGCGCCGGCGACGCGGGCGGCGGCGGTCGGATCGACGTCTCGATCCAGGACGTGATGGTCAGTCTGGTGGCGCCCCTCGTCGCCAGCGCCCGCTACCACGAGACGACCTGGTCCCGGGTGCCGGACCGACCTCCGGCCATGGGCAGGCTCAGGACCAGCGACGGCTACGTGATCCTCAACGCCTTCGACGACCATCACTTCGTGCTCTTCCGCGAATTGATGGGCAACCCCTCCTGGTGCGCGGGCGACGAGTGGAAGGACATGGCCTATCGCAGCCACCACCTGATGGAGATCGCACCCCGTGTCGACGCCTGGGCACTGGAGCAGAAACGCGACGACCTCTACCACCGCGCTGCCCGCCTGGGCATTCCCGTCGGCCCGATCCACGACGCCGCCGACGTGATGGCCTGCCGGCAGTACGCCGCACGCGACTACTTCACCCTGGTCGACCATCCGAGCACGGGGCCGAAGCGCTACGCCGGCTGGCCGTACCGGATGGGCGCGTCGAAGCCGCGGGTGTCGCGTCCGGCGCCGCTGCTGGACGAGCACGCGGCAGAAGTCCTTGGCGAGCTGAACGGCAGCTCCGCAGTTCCTCGAACCACGGCCGCCGCCGCGAACGGCGGGACTGCCTCCTCGCCCCGATCTGCCCTGCCGCTCGAGGGCATCCGCGTCGCCGAATTCGCCTGGGTCTGGGCCGGTCCCTACGCCGGGGTGCTTCTCTCGGCCCTTGGCGCCGAAGTGATCAAGGTCGAGGGACCCGGACGCCTCGACCTGACCCGCCGCTCCGTCGTCTGGCCGCGCGCCGAGGAAGCGCCGAAGAAGGTCGATCCCGACGCCGGCATGGCGTTCAACACGATGAACCTGAACAAGCGGTCGCTGGCACTCGACCTGTCGCAGGCCGAAGGCCGCGAACTCGCCCTTCGCCTCGCCTGCAAGTGCGACGTGATCTACGACAACATGCGCCCCGGCGCGATGCTCAAGCTCGGCCTCGGCCATGAAGACCTGCGCAAGACGAATCCGGAACTGATCGTCGCGTCCTCGTCGGGACGCGGCCACGGCGGCCCGGAAACCGAGTACCTCGGCTACGCGATGGTCCACCAGGGCGTAGCCGGCGGGGCGTACATCTCCGGCTACCCGGACGACCATCCGACGCACAGCGGCGGCGACGTGGATCTGATGAACGCGATCACGCTCGCGTTCTCCATCGTCGCGGCGCTCCACCACCGCGAACGGACCGGCGAGGGCCAGTTCATCGACTACTCCCAGTGCGAGGGCGTCAGCTCGATCCTCGGCGAGGTGCTGCTCGAGTACGAGATGACCGGCGAGATCCCCGAGCGCGCCGGCAACGCCCACCGCTCGTCGGCGCCGCACAGCGTCTACCGTTGCTGGGGCATCGACCGCTGGCTCGCCATCGAGGTGCACGGCGACGAGGAATTCCGCCGCCTGGCGGCGACGATGGGCCGCACCGGGCTGGCCGACGATCCGCGCTTCGCCACCGCGCCCGCCCGCAAGCGGAACGAGGCCGAGCTCGACTCGATCATCGGCGCCTGGACCAGGGAACGGGACCGCGACTGGCTGGCGCGGGAGCTCCTGGGCGCCGGCGTCGCCGCCGCACCGTCCCGCGACGCCCGCGATCTGTACGCCGATTCGCACCTGCGCGCCCGCGGCGCCTTCGCCGTCGTCGAGCACCCCGCGTGGGGCGAACTGGAACTCGTCGGCCCGCCCTTCCGCATCGAAGGCCGCGACCTGGCCCCGCACCGCGCGCCCCTTCTCGGCGAGCACACCGACGCCATCCTCGGCAGTCTCCTCGGCTTCTCGGAGGACGAACTCGCCGACTGCCGACGCCGCGGCGTCGTCGGCTGACCGCGTCTCGACGTCTGCGAGACGCTGCAGCTCCGGCTGCGCGGGCATTCCGGCCCGCATCCGGCGCTACACTCGACTTCCACCATCCGACATCCCGATCCGCTCATCAAGGGAGATCCCCTGTGACTCGACTCCGCCGCCCTTCGCGCCCGGCAGCGATTGCCGCCGCCGTCACCGCCGCACTGCTCTTCGCCGCTCCGGCTTTCGCCCAGGACGGCGACTCCGTGGCCGTCGACATCCTGAGCAAGTACCGGGTGGCGCCGAACATCACCTACCTCACCGCCGACGGCTACGAGTCCAGGCTCGACGTGATGACGCCGCGCGGCCAGCAGTCGGTCCCGACGCTGATCTACATTCACGGCGGCGGCTGGGTAGGAGGAACCAAGGAGGGCAGCGTGCTGCGCACTCTCCCCTACCTCGAGATGGGCTGGGCGGTGGTCAACGTCGAGTACCGGCTGGGCCGCAACGCCCTGGCGCCCGGCGCCGTGGAGGACTGCCGCTGCGCGCTTCGCTGGGTCCACGAGAACGCCGAGGACTACAACTTCGACACCGCGCGCATCGTCGTCACCGGCGCTTCCGCGGGCGGCCACCTGTCGCTGACCACGGGCATGCTGCCGGCCTCGGCGGGACTGGACCGGCTCTGTCCGGGCCGCGACGCCGGCCGCCCCGGCTGGGCGGCGGCGGACGAGTACGAGATGCCGGTGGCGGCGATCGTGAACTGGTTCGGCATCACCGACGTCGGCGACCTGCTCGAAGGCGCCAACGCGAAGAGCTACGCCGTCGCCTGGATGGGCTCGCGCACCGACCGCATGGAACTCGCCCGGCGCGTGTCGCCGATGACCTGGGTGCGGCCCGGCCTGCCGCCGATCCTGACCATCCACGGCGACGTCGACAACATCGTGCCGTACCGGCACGCGCTCGACCTGCACGCCGCGCTCGACGAGGCGGGAGTCACGAACCGGATGCACGCCGTGCCCGGCAAGGGCCACGGCAACTTCACGCCCGACGAACAGCAGGAGATCTTCCGCATCATCCGCGCCTTCCTCGACGAGCACGTGACCGACGGGGGGAGCGCAAGCACAAGCGCCGAGTGACCGGCGGCGCTCCCGAGCTCTGCACCCGCACCGCCGTCGACCTTGCGGGGATACTCGCCCGCGGCGACGTCTCGGCGGTCGAGGTCCTCGACGCCCATCTCGACCGGATCGACCGGCGGAATGCGGAACTCAACGCGATCTGCACCCTGGACCGCGACCGGGCCCGCGCCGAGGCGCGAGCCGCGGACGACCTGCGCCGCAGCAACCCGGACGAAGCCGCCCGGAGGCCCCTGCTCGGCCTGCCGACCGCGATCAAGGACCTCGTCTCCACGAAGGGCATCCGCACCACCTTCGGTTCGCCGATCTTCGCCGACCACGTACCTGACGCCGACGCGCTGATCGTCGAGCGGATCCGCGACGCCGGCGCGATCGTCATCGGCAAGACGAACACCCCGGAGTTCGGTGCCGGCTCGCAGACCTTCAACCCGGTCTTCGGCAAGACGCGCAACCCGTGGGATCCGAGCCGCACCTGCGGCGGTTCGAGCGGCGGCGCGGCAGCCGCGCTCGCGAGCGGCATGCTGCCGATCGCCGACGGCAGCGACCTCGGCGGCTCGCTCCGCAATCCGGCCAGCTTCTGCGGCATCGTCGGTTTCCGGCCGACGCCGGGACGAGTACCCCGGGTGCCGCCCGAGCAGGCCTGGGACGACCTCTCCGTGCTCGGACCGATGGGTCGGACCGTCGCCGATGCGGCCCTCCTGTTCTCGGTCATCGCAGGGCCTGACGCCAGGGACCCGATCTCGCTTCCCGGGCCAGCCGCTCCCTTCCACCGGGTCGAGCCTGCCGATCTCCGCGGTCTCCGCCTCGCCTGGACGCCGAATCTCGGCCGCTATCCGGTCGAGCGAGAAGTCGTCGAGGTCTGCGAAGCGGCCGTGGCCGCCATCCGCGGCCTGGGCGCCGAGATCGAGGAAACCGCGCCCGATCTCTCAGGCGCCGGCTCCATCTTCCGCACCCTGCGCGCCCATCTGTTCGCCGACAGGCTGGTGTCACTGTTCCCGCAGCACCGCGGACAGATGAAGGACACGGTGATCGAGGAGATCGAACGCGGTCTGGCGCTTTCCGGACCGGACATCGCGGCCGCCCATGCTGCGCGCACCCGCCTCCACTGCCGCGTCGCCTCCTTCTTCGAACGTCGCGACGCGCTCATCCTGCCGACCGTCCAGGTCCTCCCCTTCGATGTCGACAAGCCCTACCCCACCGAGATCGAGGGCGAGCGGCTGTCGACGTACACCGACTGGATGGCCTCCTGCCACGCGATCACCGTCACCGGCTGTCCGGCGATCTCGGTGCCCTGCGGCGTCGGCCCTTCCGGGCTGCCGGTGGGCCTGCAGATCGTGACCCCGCGCCGCAGCGACCAACGGACGCTGGCCATCGCCGCGGCGATCGAACCGGCCGTCCCCCGGACCGCCGGAGTCACCTCCGCTCGAACCTGTACAACCGCCGGCCGCTGTCCGACAGCGTCTTCACGCGCCGGCTCGCCGCGTGGGGTTCCAGCGCCGCCTCCCACGCTTCCGGCGTGTAGTCGGCGAACCGGTCGCCGCGCAACGTGAGCATGTCGTCGACCCGCGGGTCACCCCGGGGGATGAACTCCACCAGTCCGCGCGGGGCCAGCGAAACGAGCCAGGCTGCTATCTGCGGCAGCGGCACGTTCCTGCCGATCGCCAGGTGATGGACCACCGCCAGGGCCAGCAACGCATCGGCCGTGCGGGAGCGGCGCGCCAGCGACCGCCGCTCCACCTGAGCCCAGCCCTGATCCGGCGACGGATTCGCGAGATCCTGGTACAGCGGAAGGAAGCGCAGCCGATCGGATCGCGCCCGCGCGCAAGCGCCTTCCAACGCGCCGAAGTCGGAATCGAACCCGATCACGTCGCGAACGCCTCCCGCGAGCGCCATGGCGGCGAACTCGCCCGTGTTGCATCCGAGATCCCAGAGCTGCTCCGGCAGCACATCTTTGATGAAGTCACGCACCGCCTGCGCCTTGCGTGACGCTTCGCTCGGGTCGTAGCTGGTCATGGACGAGTAGTCGCTCCAGGCCGTGTCCGAAGCCTTGGGTTCGAGGTTCCGTATCCAGCGCCGAAGCTGGGTCAGAAAGCCGCGGTAGGCGCTGCGCGGCAGGGGCCGTCTCCTTGTCCGCACCGCGGCCTCCCTGCGCGAGCCGGCGCCGCGCTCGAAACGAAGCGGCAGCAGGACGTGGGCCTGCACCCGCGGCGACCAGCGCATGCGGAACGGCAGCAGGGCCGCCAGCTCGCGGCCGGGTATTCCCTCCTGCAGCCCGCGATACCACGCATTGTGCGGCGCGCCGACCTCCGCCGCCAGCAGCAGGGGATTGAGGAACTGCTCGCAGAACTGGGAGTGACCCTGCCAGTACTCCCCCTCGCGGTAGCGCCGCAGCGACAGCCAGTCGATGAAGACCGGCTTGACCCCGTTGAACTGCACATTGTAGGCGCTGGCGTCAGAGAGCGAGATTCCCCTGTCGAGCAGCCGGATCTGGATGTCCAGGTGATGCAGCGCCGCCTCCTTCAGAAGCGAGAACGGCCACTCGTACGCGTAGGAGATGAACGGCAGCCGGGGATGCTCCAGGATGAGGCCTCCGGGCGGCGGCAGGACGCCGGCCTCGGCCGGATCGACTTCCTCCGCCGCCACCAGCGCTCCCTCGACGATCAGCGCATCGACGAGGCCGCACCTCCGCACATGGCGGTACTCCTCGACCGCCGCCGGGGCGACGCTGCGGAAGATGCGGCCCTCCCGGCCCTCGATCACCTGGCCCGCCGGGTCCCGGAAGGACGAAGGCTCAGCCCGGGAAACGGGGGTCTTCGCCGCCCCGGTTCGCACTACTCGGGCTCGGACTCGCCGTTGCCGCGGTTGCCGAAGAAGCCCTGAATGCGCCGCCAGTAGTACCTGAAGGCAAGCGCCGCGGCCGCAACGCCGCCGACCACCGCCTGCAGGATCATGCTGCCCGACGCCGGGTCGAGGTAGGCGTGGGCGGTCTGCGGCACGATCAGGGCCACGATCAGGGCGGCCAGGAAACCGGTTCGATTCTCAGCCATTCGTCTCACTCCCAGACTGCTGATTGTACGCCAACAGGAACAGATCCGAGGGCCCTTCGTCAAGCCGCCGCAAGGCCGGCAGAGGGTTGCAGAGCGAGGTCGGCCCGGTTTCGTGGACACCGCCTTCCGTTGGACACTGCCTCCTTCGAGGGGGCGGCATTCACGATGTCGAGAAGGAGGAGTCCGTACCCGTCGGAGTACCGGCGGCAGATGGTCGATCCGGGCCGGTCCGGGCGCAGCCCGGACCAACCGGGCACGCGAGTTCGAGGCTTCGGCGCAGTCGATCCGCAATCGGGTCGCCCGGGCGTACCTTGACAACGGGGCGCCGCCCGCCCCGCCCTGAATCGCGCCGAGGGCCGCAGCACCGTGACGCGATGGCCGGAAGGCCTGCGCGCCGGGATCGGGGTAGGCTAGGGCCAATGACGGCCTTTTCACTGGACGACAAGTACACGCTTCTCGAAGGCCGCGTGGCGATAACCGGCATCCAGGCCCTGGTCCGGCTGCCGATGGACCAGAACCGCCGGGACCGCGAAGCCGGTCTGCGTGTCGGCGCGTTCATCAGCGGCTACCCGGGTTCGCCACTCGGCGAATACGACAAGCAACTCATGCGGAACGGCCGGTTGCTGGCCGAACACGACGTGGTCTTCCAGCCGGCGATCAACGAGGAGACGGCGGCCACCTCAATCTACGGCGCCCAGCTCCTGGAGAAGTTCCCCCACCAGCGCTACGACGGCGTCGTCGGCATCTGGTACGGCAAGACCCCCGGCGTCGACCGCACCTGCGACGCCTTCCGGCACGGCAACTTCATCGGCACCGGCAAGCACGGCGGCGTGCTCGTGCTGGCCGGCGACGACACGGCCTGCAAGAGCTCGACCATTCCCGGCGACAGCACGATCAGCTTCTTCGATCTCTCGATGCCGGTGCTCTATCCCGGCGACCCGGCGGAGATCCTGGAGCTCGGCCTGCACGGCATCGCCATGTCCCGATTCTCCGGCCTCTGGACCGCGATGAAGGTCGTGACCAACGTCGCCGACGGCGGCGCGATCATCGACCTGCCCCGGATGGCGCCGCCGGTTCTTCCGGATCTGGAGATCGACGGCCAACCGTTCGAGAAGCACCTCGACATGCGGCTGCTGCCGCCGCATACGGTCGAGATGGAGCGCCAGATCTTCGCTGAGCGCACGGCGGCGGCGCTGGCGTACGTCCATGCCAACGACCTCGACAGCATCCGCTGCGCCAGCCCCGGCGACAGGCTGGGTCTGATCGCCGCCGGCAAGCCCTACCGCGACCTGCGCCTGGCGCTCGACCTGCTGGGCCTGGACGAAGCCGCGCTCGACCGCCATGGGATCCGCGTCCTGAAACTGGGCTGCATCGCGCCGATCGACTCGCGCCGCCTGCGCGAGTTCGCCGACGGCCTCGAGGAAATCGTCGTCATCGAGGACAAGCGGGGCTTCATCGAGACGCAGGTGCGGCAGACGCTGTACAACCTGCCGGATCGCCCGCTCGTCGGCGGCAAGGAGACGCCGGACGGCGAGGCGCTGTTCCCGATGCACGGCGAACTCGAGGGCCATCAGATCGCCCTGATTCTCGGCGCCTACCTGGAGCAGCGACTGCCCGGCGCGGTGCCGGCGGAGAACCTGTCGCGGCTGCGGACCGGCGCCGAATCGGCCGACCTGGCGACGACTCTGCCGTCGGCGCTCCCGCGCATGCCCTACTTCTGCAGCGGCTGCCCGCACAACACGTCCACACGGTTGCCCGAGGGCTCCGAGTACGCGGGCGGCGGCATCGGCTGCCATGCGATGGCGATGTGGATGGACCGAGGTCTGAGCTGGCTGCCGCAGATGGGCGGCGAGGGCGCCTGCTGGATCGGGCTTGCGCCCTTCACCGAGCAGGAACACGTCTTCCAGAACGTCGGCGACGGCACCTACGCCCACTCCGCCAGCAAGGCGATCGAAGCGTGCATCGCCGCCAACCTCCACATGACCTTCCGCATCCTCTACAACTCGGCGGTCGCGATGACCGGCGGGCAGGACGCGGTCGGACTGCTCAGTTCCCTGGGCGTGGCGAAGCAGCTCCAGCTCCAGGGCATGAAGCGGGTCATCCTCGTCACGGAAGATCTTGAACGCTTCCCTCACCGCGACGACGACGGAGTCGAGATCCGGCACCGCCGCGACTACGACGAAGTGCTCAAGGAACTCCGCGCCATCAAGGGTCCCACCGCCGTCGTCTACGACCAGCAGTGCGCCGCGGAGAAACGGCGGGAGCGCAAGCGCGGCCTGCAGGAGACCCCTGCCCAGCGGGTCTACATCAACCCGGCCGTATGCGAAGGCTGCGGCGACTGCGCGGCAAAGTCGAACTGCCTTTCGGTCGCGCCGCTCGAGACCGAGTACGGCCGCAAGACGCAGATCCATCAGTCGTCCTGCAACCTGGACTACTCGTGCATCGACGGCGATTGCCCCGCCTTCATGACCGTCGACCTGGGGGCGGCAACGAAGCCGGTGCGGCGTGCGGCGGCAGCGCCTCTGGACGCGGACGAGGTGCCCGAACCTGCCGGCAAGCTGCGGCAGGACGACACTTTCAGGGCGCTGCTGGTGGGAATCGGAGGCACCGGCGTGGTCACGGTCGACGCGATCCTGGTCACCGCGGCGCTGCTCGAAGGCCGCTACGCGATCCATCTCGACCAGACCGGCCTCGCCCAGAAGGGCGGCGCGGTGGTGTCGAACCTCCTGCTCAGCCGCGAGCCGATCGATCGGGCGAACAAGCTGGGCGAGGGCGAGGCCGACCTGGCCCTGTCGTTCGACCTGCTCGCGACGGTCGCCGCCGACAACATCAAGCGGTTCTCCAGGGAATCCACGGCCGTGGTCGCGAACACCGCCGGGATCAGTCCGGCCGCCGTGATCACCGACAGTGCCGCGCGGATGCCCCCGCTCGACGAACTGCGCAAGCGTCTGGCGCTGTTCACGGACCGCGACCGGAGCTGTTTCGTCGACGCGGAGGCGGCCACCGAGCGGCTGCTCGGCAACAGCGTCACCGGCAACATCTTCCTGGTCGGCGCCGCCTATCAGCAAGGGCTGCTGCCGCTCGAATCCCGCTTCATCGAGGAGGCGCTGCGGGCGAACGGCGTGGCGGTCGAAGACAACATCCAGGCCTTCCGCTACGGCCGCCTTTCCGTCGCCGACCCGGAGCGCTTCCGAAGCGCCGCCGGTCTCGATGGTCCCGCAACGCAGACCGCGGCGTCTGCCGTCGAAGCCGCCCGGTCCCGGATCGAGCGCTGGGCGCCGAAGTTCGGGCCGGAACTCGATCGCCTGCTGGCAGGCGCCCCGCAGGGAGCAGCACTCGACCGCCTGTTGCCGGGGCGCGTCGCCGACCTGCTGCTCTATCAGGGCACGGAGATCGCCGAGCGTTACCTGGCGTTCGTCCGCGAAGTCGGACTGGCCGAGGAAGCGAGACTGCCCGGTCACTTCGCGGTACGAGAGGAGGCCGCCCGCTACGGCTTCAAGCTGCTGGCGGTCAAGGACGAGTACGAGGTCGCGCGCCTGTGGCTGCAGGACCCGATCTGGGAGCAGATCGCCGAAGACCACGACGGCCCGGTCACTCGCCGGGTCCTCCTCCTGCCGCCGACGCTGCGGCGGCTGGGCTGGAAACGGAAGATCAGGCTCGGCGCCTGGTTCCGGCCCATGTTCCGGCTGCTCCACGGGGCGCGCCGACTCCGCGGCACCGTCCTCGACATCTTCGGCGCCACTCGCCACCGCCGGCTCGAGCGCGCGCTGTTCGACTGGTACCGCGAGACCCTGTACCGCGCGATCGAGCGGCTTGACGCGGAGTCTGCGCCGCTGGTCGTCGAGGCAGCGAAACTGCCCGATTCCATTCGTGGCTACGAAGGCGTCAAGGAGCGCACGATCGCTGCCGCCAGGACGCGGGCAAGGCAACTCCTGGACCGGCTCGACGGGCAGTCCCTCGACTCCCGCGTCGCCTGACAGACCGCGCAGGAGGTCTGCCTCGCACCGCGAACGACGATCAGGCGCCCGTCCGGCAAGACGCGCCGAGCAGCCCGGCAAAGGCGGGGTGATCCGCAGGATCGTCAGACCGCGTAGTCGTCCTGCGCGGCGGCGAAGCCGATTCGATAGCTGGCGTCGGGCGCATGTCGGCGGCAGCTTGCGTCGGGCGCATGTCGGCGGCCATGTGCGAGCGAGGAGCCACGATGCCGGACCGCGATGCATGGCCGTTCGAACGCAGCGCGACTTCTGTCAGGGGCTGCTACGCTCCCGCGTCATGATCACCCGACGGACCACGTCGATGCCTGCCGCTCTGCTGGCCCTGCTGATGGCGGCATCCGGAACGGCAGCCGCCCAGCATGCAGTCCACCCGGTGCTGAGCGCGTTCGTGCCGACCGACGAGTACATCCTCGAGATCGACGGGCAGGCCGACGCCAGTGCCAGGCTCTACCTTTCCCAGCGGGCCGCAGCAGTGCTGATCCTCAGCGACTCCCTGGGCGAGCCCGTCCTGCTGTGGGCGCGGAGCATGGCCGTCGACCGGCTTCAAGGCGCAGATCTCCTGTCTTCGGGCCCCGGCTACGACGTGGTCGCCGAACCGGGCAAGACCTACATCGGCGACGCAACGACAGTCCAGGCAACCGTTGAACTGCCGATCGAGGGACGCAGTGTCCGCATCGTCCCTCGTCCGCCTCTTCTGGGCGACCGCGCCTTGGGCGAACTGCTGGAACACTCGCCCGGCTACCGTGCGGGCATGGACGCCTTCCAACCGGACCCCGCAGCGATGACGGCGCTCCGCGAAGCCGGATCGGTCCGCGTTCGCGTCTTCTTCGGCTCCTGGTGCGGAGTCTGCAAACGGGTCCTGCCCAACCTGCTCGACGTCAACGCCGGCCTCGAAGGCTCGAACATCGCCTTCGACTACTACGGCCTCGCCGCGCCGCCGGCCGGCTGGGAAGATCCCGAAGTCAGGAGCAACGAAGTCACGGGCCTGCCGATGGCGATCGTCTACCGCGACGGCGAGGAAGTCGGCCGCTTCGGCGGCGCGAACGACTTCGCCCAGCCGGCGCAGATGCTGCAAGCTCTCCTCGCCGGGTCCCGGTAGCCGAACTCGCCGCGCCGATCCTGGAAGAGACGGATCCGCAACGTCGCCGGCTACGCCGCACGGCGAAGCCGGCAGCCGTCGCCTCGTCGGACGGAGTCCCCGTCCAGATGAGCGTCAGCGGACGGTCCCACGCGTCTGCCGAGCCATCGTCTGCCGAGCCATGCCCCCGCGCCTGAAGCTGCGGGCGAACGCGACGCCCGGTGCCGATCCTGTACTCTTGGCGGTCCTTCCGGAACACAGGGCATGCAGGAGAGAGGCCATGGCGTGGGACTTCGAGACGGATCCCGAGTTTCAGGACAAGCTGGACTGGATGGACGAGTTCGTCCGAGACGAGATCGAGCCGCTCCGGTTCGTCCTCGGCAGCCCCTACGATCTCTCCTGCCCGAACCGGCAGAAGCTCATCCCGCCGCTCCAGGAAGAAGTCAGGAAGCGCAAGCTCTGGGCCTGCCACCTGGGCCCTGAACTCGGCGGGCAGGGCTACGGCCAGGTCAAGCTGGCGCTCATGAACGAGATCCTCGGCCGGGCGCCCCACGCGCCGATCGTGTTCGGCTGCCAGGCGCCGGACTCGGGCAATGCGGAGATCCTCGCCCACTACGGGACGGACGAGCAGAAGGCGCGCTTCCTGCAGCCTCTGCTCGACAACCGGATCGTGTCGGCCTACTCGATGACCGAGCCGCACGGCGGTTCCGATCCGAAGGTGTTCAGGACCCGGGCCGTTCTCGACGGCGACGAGTGGGTGATCAACGGCGAGAAGTGGTTCTCGTCCAACGCCCGCTACGCCTCCTTCCTGATCGTCATGGTGGTCACCGACCCGGACGCCCCGCCCTACAACAGGATGTCGATGTTCCTGGTGCCGAAGGAGACGCCCGGCGTCCAGATCATCCGCAACGTCGGCGTCGGCACGGGAACCGAGGAGGGATCGCACGGCTACGTCCGCTACACCGACGTCCGGATCCCCAGGGACCACCTGCTCGGCCAGCGCGGCCAGGGCTTCGTGGTCGCCCAGACCCGCCTCGGCGGCGGGCGCATCCACCACGCGATGCGCACCATCGCGAAGGTGCGCACGGCCTTCGATCAGATGTGCGAGCGGGTGCTCTCCCGCGAAACCCAGGGCGAGCTTCTGGCGCAGAAGCAACTCGTGCAGGAGAAGATCGCCGATTCCTGGACCCAGATCGAGCAGTTCCGGCTCTTCGTTCTCCAGACTGCCTGGAAGATCGACAAGTACAAGGACTACCGGATGGTCCGCAAGGACATCTCGGCGGTCAAGACCGTCATGCCGAAGGTCTACCTCGACGTCTTCTCACGAGCGCTGATGATCCACGGCTCGCTCGGCGTCTCGAACGAGATGCCGTACTCCGCCGGCGTCATCGACTCGTTCCACATGGCTCTGGCGGACGGCCCGACCGAAGTCCACAAGGTGACGGTGGCACGGCAACTCCTGCGCGAGTACGCCGGCACCGACGGCCTGTTCCCGACCACTCACCTGCCGAAGCTGCGGCAGGAAGCCTGCGACAAGTACGCCGGCGTGCTGGAGCAGGAGGTGGCGGCCCTGTAGGGCAGCAAGGAGAACCGGGACCGCAGCCAGGCGCACATGCGGAGGCCGTTCACGCCGATCCTCTGCCGGCACAGGCCGACTCCGTTGCCGGCAATGCGCCGCCGGGCCGCGGCTACGTGGGTGCGGAAGCCGTGGCGCGCACGCCAAGGCCCGCCACGACCGCGAACAGCAGCGCGAAGATCAGGTTCGCGATGCCGCTGCTCCCGCCCACGAGGCCTGTCACCGCGAGGATCAGGAGCGCCGCCGCAACGAGGATCGAGAAGACGTTGCCCATCTTCCGGGCATCGTCCTCGCTGCCCCCCATGCAGCCGATGCGGACCAGAAAGAAGGTCAGCACTGCGAAGAAGATCAGCAGGTTCCACCAGGAGCCGGCGGCGGCATCGACCATGGCCTGACTGGCCCACCAGCCGGCGCCCAGAAGGTACGCGATCGCAAACAGGAAGTTCTTCAACATGGCGAGCGGGAATCTAGCCGACCCGTCCCGGATCGGCAAGCCCGGCAGGCTCGGGCGCCGCGTCCGACGACGGTTCGCGTCACGGAACCGATCCTCTCCGGGGACCCGGACTTCACACGCCCGCGTGCTAGTGTTCCCGCTCACCGATCGTCACTCTTCCGGGTTCAGACCCGGTCTTCCGATGGAGGCACCCGACATGCTCCTCGAATACGCCAGGAATCGCTCGCCCCTTGCCGCGGCGTCAGCCGCGTTGCTGCTTGCCCTTGCCGGCTGCGCCGCCGATCCCGAGACGGACCACGCGGACCACGACCGCGCCGACCATGAGACGGAGACCGCCGAAGCGGTCGATAGCGGCGCGCCGCGCGTCCATTTCGTCGGGCTCGAGAACCATGACACGATCCCGAGCCTGATCAACCTGCAGTTCGCGGCCGAGAACTTCATCATCGAACCGGTGGGCGACGGCGCGGTCAACGAGGGCGCCGGGCACTACCACATCGCCATCGACGGCGAGTGTCTGGCGCCGGGCATCGTGATCCCGACCGCGGACCCGTGGATCCACTTCGGCGATGGCTCGGATTCGATCGAGCTCCAGCTGAGCCCGGGCGAGCACCACCTCTGTCTGCAGATCGGCGACGGCGAGCACAGAACGCTCGACGAACCCGGCCTGTCGCAGTACATCATGGTGCACGTCGAGGATGACGAGGCGGCGGAAGAGGGGACGACGGAAGAGGAGCCGGCCGAGTAGGCTCGCCCGCTTCGCGCCGGCGTGCGTCCTGTTCCGTTCGCATTCCTCGCGGATCGGAGAGCTTCCCCCGGCAGGCCGGAAGACTCGCGGCCTGGGCCGGCGCACCGGACAGCGGGCCGCGGCTTGACGGCTACGCCATCGTGCGCGGCTGGGAGGCGGCGGACGCAGCGACAGCGGGAATGCGGACCGGACTGCGGACGCTCTACCGGAAGAAGAACGGGCTGGTCCAGGCGGCGCCGCCATCGGTCTGGACCACGCGCAGGTAGAGGTAGCCGCCGCGCTGGAAGGCGGGCAGCGTCACGGTGAGGCCGCACTCGCGTTCCCCTTCCGGGCACGGCGCTTCGCCGGTGACGGCGCCGGCATCGGCCGCGCTCCGGCGGCTGACCACCTCGATGCGGGCGATCTCCGCCGACGCGACAGAGCGCACGACCAGGGTGCGTTCCGGCACGCCGGCGACAGGCCCCACCTCGCCGGCGGCGGCCGCTGCGGCAGGAATCCCGGCCCCGATCGGCCAGCCGGCATAGCTCGCTCGGACCACGATCCGCGGTCCGTTCGTGGCGTACGTGCGGCGAGCCCGCAACGCCTCGTAGATGCCCTCCCGCGTCGCTTCCTCGGCAAGAATCGCCGCCACGCCGCCGCTGAACGACCCGAGATGCCCGAGACCGGGATGACCGTCATGGCCGTCGCTCGAGCCGACGAATCCCAGCCGGTAGCCGCGGTCGAGCGCATCTCGCACATGGTTGCCCTCGAGGGCGCCCCGGACCACCACGCCGGGTGAATCCGGCGCCTCGCTCGATCCGTGGACCGAGACGATCTCGGTGACCGGTTCCAGTCCCGGCGGAGGCTCCTGCGACCAGTCCGTGGCGATGGGATTGCCGGCAGAATGGTGAGCGAACGTGAGTGCCAGCAGGCCGTCGAGGCCGGACCACAGCTCGTGCGCCTCGTCGTGGCTCTCGTCGAGCGAACTCAGAAGCGAGTCCGCCACTGCCTCGGTCGTCGGCTCGAAGAAGACGACATGCCGATGACCCTCGACCCAGTTCGTCCACTCGTATCCGGCAAGCGCCACGAAGCGGCCGGAGTCATGCAGGCGATCGACGGCCTGAAGCGTACGCCGCCAGATCGCCGGTTCGCGGTCCATGAAGCGCATGCCCCAATGGTCGTGGTCGGTCACCGCCGCCGCGTCCAGGGCCGCGATCTCGCGGGCGTAGCGCAGCAGATCCTGAGGCGTCGCCGAGCCGTCGGAGAGGCCGGAGTGGTTCTGAAGATCCGCCCACAGGATGCGCCGGCCGGCCGGCGAGACCACGAGCGGATTGCTCTCCGCCTCGAAATCGGAAGCCGACCCGGCGGCGGCAGCTCTTCCCTCGACCCGCACGACGGCGCCCAGCTCGGCAGAGAGCCGGAGCGGAACGACAAGGCGGCCGCGGTCCTCCTCCTTCAACGGCAGGGAGACAACCTGCCGGAGATCGCCGTCGCCGGCCGGCTGACCGCGTCCATCGGCGACCCGGACGCCCACGGGCAGCCGCAGTTCCAGCGTGCCGGCGAACCTGGGCCAGCCGTTGCCGGCCGCGTCGACCAGGGCCGCCGCCAGGTCGACCGACTGCCCCGGTCGCGCCGTCGAAGGCAGGTGCAGCAGCAGGCGCGCCGGCGGTCCCGGCTGCACGTCGACCGCGGGGGATTCCTCGATCAGCTCCCGGACACCGTCGCCGTCGCCGTCGACGGCCAACCAGAACCGCGACTCCCGCTCCGCGTAGCGGTCTGCGAGCGCGCCCGCCGGTCCGGCGCCGTACGTGATCTCGATCCGCTCCCCTTCCCGCAGACGACGGCCGCCGACATGGACCGCCAGCAGCTGCTGATCGAGCGCTTCGGCCGACAGAACGACGCCCGGGGCATCCGTGGCAATCGTCGTGTAGCCCAACGCCGCCGCGCGCTCGGTCTGAGGCGTGCTCCAGCCCCAGAAGGGAGACACCTGGAGATAGACGGCGCCGCCGACCGCCACCCCCAGCGGCCCAGCCCGATAGACGATCCGCCAGCTTCCGGGCCGGCCCGCGACCGCTGCCCCCCGAAGCTCCTCGACGGAGGCGTCGCCGCCGCCGTCCGATTCGGCGCGCGGTCTCAGGAGATCGGCGCGCAGTTGTTCGACGACGTCGAAGCGGGGCGACCGGTCAGGCCAGTCGGCGCCTGGAGGATCGCCCGCAGGTGCACGCGAGCAGGCGGCGACGATGAAGAACCACACCGCAAGGACGGCCAACGCCAACCACGCGGAAAGGACACGCGCCTCACGCACCGGATGCCATCCGGCGTCGCCGCCCATCGCCTCCCGCGGAGAGCTGACGGTAATCCTCACGCGCCGGCACGAAGACATCGAGGATTCGGCAGTCGGTGAGCGCGCGTCCTGCATGCGGGACGCCGCCCGGAATCACGATGACGCGCCCGCTGCCGCCGACCTCGGACCGGCCTTCGATCAGGATCTCGAACCGGCCCTCGAGGACGTTCACCGCCTGCTCGTGCGGATGGCTGTGTTCAGGCAACTCGGCGCCGGCGCCGATCTCCCAGTACGCCAGCGTCATGCGGTCGGTGTGGACCATCCGCCCCTGGAAGCCCGGCATCGGTTCAACGGGTTCGATCTCGCTCAACTCATGGGCACTCATGCGCTTCCTCCCCGCCCTGTCGACCGGAACGATCCACGGCAATCCTCTCACGACCGCGAGACCGGCTGTAGTCTCGCCGCCGCCCGACGTCCTGCAAGTCCTGCAAGCCAGTGTCCCGAAAGCCGATGTCCTGCAAGATCGCCTTCATCGGCACCCACGGTGTCGGCAAGACGACCCTCGCCTACGGTCTGGCCGCACGGCTCAAACGCCGCGACATCCATCTCGACGTCGTGGTCGAGGTGGCGCGGCGCTGCCCGTTGCCGCTCAACGAGGAAACGACCCTGGAGGCGCAATCCTGGATCCTCCATTCCCAGATCGCCGATGAGCTGGCGGCGGAGGCCCGCTCGCCCGTCGTCATCTGCGACCGCAGCGTGCTCGACAACTACGTCTACCTGCTGTTTGCCAAGGGCCGGCAGCCGCCGCTCGAACCGTTGATCGAGTCCTGGTGCGCCACCTACGACCTGATGGTCTACGTGCCCGTCCTGCGCGGCAGCGACGCTCAGGCCGACGGCGTCCGCGCTACCGATCCCGCCTTCCGGCAGCAGATCGACGACCGGCTCCGAACCGAACTGAAGGAGCGGCGGATCCCGGCGCTGGTCCTGCACCCCGAACAACGCGTCGGGTGGCTGAACACGGTGGAACGGGCCGTCGCGAACGAGCTCCGCATGCCCCAGCTCGATCTGCTGTGACCTGCCCGCTGCGCACGTATACTCACGGCCCCCAAAGACGACCGAAACCGAAGACCGCTACGCACGGACGAACGCGACCGCGGCGCCTCAGGCGGACCGCAGGTCGACCAGCCCGAGAGGAGCCGCCATGTCCCGTCCCTACCTCCGCACCGAACTCTGCGAGATGCTGGGTATCGAGTATCCCGTGTTTTCCGCCGGCATGGGTCCGGTGGCCGGCGGCGCGGAACCCGTCGCCACTGCGGACCTGGTGGCCGCCGTCTCCGAGGCCGGCGGTCTGGGCGTGATCGGAGGCGTTGCCTACAGCCCCGACGACCTGCGGGCCGAGATCCGCAAGGTGCGCGCGAAGACGGACAAGCCGTTCGGAGTCGACCTGCTGCTGGCTTCGAACTTCCTCGAGAAGGCGGGCAGCGGACCGACCTCGGCGACGGTGCCGACCCGCGACCTGGTGCCGTCGGAAACGCGCGACGCGCTCAGGAAGATGGCCGAGAACCTGGGTATCGAGTGGATCGAGGCGCCGCCCAGGCCGACGACGAGCTGGGTGCCCGAGGGCAAGAGCTACGCCGGCGCGCAGATGGAGATCCTTCTGGAAGAGGAGGTGCCCGTGTTCGCCTCGGGTCTCGGTTCTCCGGCGCCCTTCGCGAGGGCGCTCAAGGACGCCGGCATCAGGATCGTCTCCCTGGTCGGCAACGCACGCGCCGCTCGTCGGGTGGCCGAAGGAGGCGCCGAAATCGTGGTCGCCCAGGGTACCGAGGCCGGCGGTCACACCGGCAAGATCGGCACCCTGGCACTTCTGCCCCAGGTCATGGACGCGGTGGCGCCCTTGCCGGTCGTCGCCGCGGGAGGCATCGCCGACGGCCGCGGACTGGCGGCGGTCATCGCGGCCGGCGCCATCGGCGCCTGGTGCGGCACCGCCTTCCTGGTCTCCGACGAGGCGAACCAGCCCGCACTGCAGAAGGAACGCATCCTCGACGCGACCACCGAAGACACGGTCGTGACCAGGCTCTACAGCGGCAAGACGATGCGGAACATCACGAACCCGCTGATCGAGTCCTGGGAGGCGAGCGGCATCCGCGCCCTGCCGATGGGCCTCCAGGGTGTCCTCACCCAGGACCTGCTCCACTCCATCCGCGCCGCCGGCAGGGACGACCTGCTGATGAACGCCGCCGGTCAGACCTCCGGCATGCTCACGAAGACCCGCCCGGCCAGCGAGATCCTCCACGAGATGGTCGCGGACGCTTCGCACCTCCTGGGCGCACGGCTCGCGGAACGGGTGCAGGTCCAGGTCCAGGCTGCCGTCTAGCATCCAGCTCCAGCAGCCTTGGCAGGACCCGGAGGTCGCGATCGCCTCCGACTGCCTGGCGAGCGGCGACCTGATCCTTTGACCAGACCACACCCGATCCGCTCGGACCAGAGCGCTGCGCGGTACTTCGAATACTGCGTCCACTGAGCGGCGCTGCATGCCAACCGAGTCCCCGATGCCTGGCGCTCGAACTGGCTCGCATGTCGCGCCAGGACTCACCACACGGGTTCGAGCGGCCATGCATCCCGCCGGCATCCGGCTACCAGCGGCGAGCGTCGGGTTCGATCGCTTCGAGGTCGAAGCAGTGGTACCCGGCGGGGTGCCTCCAGAACCGCTCCCGGTAGGGATGCATCCGCAGCGACGCCTGATCGGTGGGCGCATCGAGGCTGAACGTCGCGCAGAGCTGGTACGCCTTGTCCCCTGCAGCCCTGAAGGCGTAGGGCGCCCGGGTCTCCGGATCGACGATCGACAAGATGTCGATGTCCCGCTCGCTGCTGAGGGACTCCAGGCTCACGGGCAGGGAACCGTTCCTCTCCCAGTAGATGTCGACTCCCCGGACGATGTCCCGCAGATTCCCCACACGCGCCACATCCAGCCCACGCTCGCGCGCCTGTCCGGGCGTACCGACTGCAACCAGGCCCAGAACGACGGCGACGAGAACGGCGACCGCGGACACTCCGGCCAACGCCGCCGGCAGCCGCGACGCCCGACCGCCTTCGTCCATCTCCACGTCATCCTGGCGCAAGTCCCAGAAGTAGTAGCCGAAGACGCCGCCCGCGATCGCCGCTACCACCGCCGCCTTCAGGAGGAAGCGCACGGCCAGCTCGCCGCCCAAGCCGAAGAAGACCAGGGCGATCAGGTCCCCGGCCAGAACTCCCGCCGCGACGAACAGCGTCAGATACGTCAACCACTTGCGGATCCGCGACGAACGCAGGTCCGGATCGCTGCGCAGCGTGCGCCGCACCATTCGTTGAATCAGCAGGAAGGCCGGAAAGGAAATGACCAGATAGGCCAGCCCCCACCGCAGCATCACCGCCGAAACGGCCGCCGGCGGTGTGAAGGCGACGTCAGCGAAGGCCCGGTTGATCAGCACGAACATCACGTTGCCGAAGCTGATCGCCGCCGTGTACAGGGCCGCGAACAGCACCAGGTAGAGAAACGCCTCCCGCGCGCCCAGGTACGGCCGCGGCCGCGGAATCGGCGCCGCGAACTCCCGGTCGACCCAGGCCCCGAGCGCCTTGTCGACGTCGGCCTGCCGCCAGCTCGCATCGACCAGCGCCTCCCTGATCTCGTCACGGGACGCACCCCGTGACAGCGCGTCTCGCACGAACCGTCTCAGTTCCTCATTCATGGTCGATCCTCCCTCTGTTTCTGCCGACACGTTGGCATTCCGGCTTGTTGACATCGTCAACATACACGTCCACCGCTGACGTTGTCAACGAGTTGCGGTCCAAGGGCAGCATCCTGCTGCGGCACGGGCGCCGCCAGCGCTTCCCGGCCGGCCTGCAACCGGTCAGGCAAGGTTGCCCCGGTTTCGTGGACACTGCAGCCTTGGAGGAGGAGGTATTCACGATGTCGAGAAGGAGAAGTCGGTACCCAGCGGAGTATCGGCAGCAGATGGTCGGTCTGGTCCGGTCCGGGCGGAGTCCGGACCGAGTGGCCCGCGAGTTCGAGGCTTCGGCGCAGTCGATCCGCAACCGGGTCGCCCAGGCGGAGCGCGACGAGGGGTGCCGGAGCGATGGCAGCACCACGGCGGAGCGCCAGGAGCTTGCCCCACCGGACTCGCCAGGCTACGTTCTGCGGGAGAGGTTCTTTCAGGGGATTGCGCAATGATCTCGACAGCCGTACTCGACACCCTCCGATCACTCGACACGCCGACGGTCTGCAACGCGCTCGAGGTCGTGGCACCCAGCCGGCGCGGCCACGGCTACACGGTGGAGCCGCTGGTCTGCGCGAAACCCGATCTGCCTCCGATCGTCGGCTTTGCGCGTACGGCCCGCATCCGTGCCCGGCATCCGAGTTCCATCGACCCGAAACAGGCCCGCCGCACGTCGGTCGGTTACTACGAGTACGTCGCCCGAGGCCGGGGACCGACGATCGCCGTGATCCAGGACCTGGACGACCACGCCCGCGGTTACGGCGCCTTCTGGGGTGAAGTGAACTCGAACATCCACCGCGGCCTGGGCTGCCTCGGTGTGATCACCGACGGCAGCATCCGCGACCTCGACGACGTAGCGGAGGGGTTCCAACTGCTGGCTGGCCGCATCGGCCCGTCACACGCCCATGTCCACGTCGTGGACCATGGCGGGTCGGTGACCGTCGCCGGCATGGCGGTTTCGGATGGCGACCTGATCCACGCCGACCAGCACGGCGCCGTCGTCGTACCGGCCGACGCAGCCCACGAAGTCCAGGCGGCCGCCGACCTGATCGCGAGACGCGAACGGGTCATCATCGACGCCGCGAAGCGGCCCGACTTCGATCTCGACAGGCTGAAGGCGGCATGGGGCGAGGCAGCGGAGATCCACTGACTCCCGATCGCCCTGCGACGGTGTACGATCATACGTGGACGGCACGCCGCCGATCCCCTCCAGACTCGCACTCGGCGACCAGAAGAAGACACTCATGACGGAGTACGCCCTGTTCTTCGAGAGCGGTGGGCCTGTCTTCGGCGACGGCTTCGTGGCTTCGGTCCAGGTTCGCGGTCGTCTCCTGGCCATACGCACTGCCGAAGACTGCGAGCTCTACGGCGTGAACCCGGGCGGCTTCGCGGTGTACGCCGACACCCTGAACGAGGCCTACGCCAGGTTCGTGGAAGAGCTGCGGCTCGTGCTGGTCGACATCGCCGCAGAGAGATGCACCTTCGAGCACTTCCAGAGGCGGGCGCGGGTTCTCTTCTCGACCAGCGGTCCGCGCACGCGGGAGAGATGGAAGGAGGCGCGAGAACGCGCCCGTCGAGGGGAGATCGAGAACGACCTCGGTCTGCGGGTCGAGCAACAGCATCCCGAGCTCGGTATCGAGGTCAAGCTGGTCGAGAAGCCCTTGCCATCGGTGAACTCCGCCCCGCAGGGGCACGCCCCCACGGCCGTGGCCGCCTGATCGGCCGCACGGGGCAGTGGGAACGAAGGGAACCGTCCGGCTGTCTCGCGTCTGGAAGATGCTGGATCGCCGTGCGCCCGGACGCCCGAATCAGGCCATCACGGGGTCGATCGGCGTGACGATGCCGAGTGCGTCCTCGATCGCCTGGCCGGCTTCGAGACACAGTCCCTCGCGGTAGCGGCCGCCGATCACCTCAACGACCTGGGGCAGGCCGTTGGCGACTCCGGTCGGCACGCAGACGGCCGGCAGGCCGAGCAGATTCAGCGCCACCTCGAAGCGCATCTGGTCCAGCACGTCGCCCGGCTCCTGCAGGTCGTAGCCGACGACGAAGGGCGGCTGGGTCATGATCGGGCCGACCACGATCGGATAGTCCTCCTGGAACTCCTGCCAGGCGCTGGCGATCGCGTGGCGATCCACGTACATCGCCTGGTACTCGGCCGGCGACTCGACGCCGAACAGGTCAAGCGAGCGGACCAGGAAGTCGAAGGCGTCCGGCGACATGAGCTCCTCGAGCGCCGGACGGGCCGTGTTCAGTTCGTGGCCCAGAAAGACCTCCCACGCCCTGCGCGCTTCAGCGGTCATCGGCGGTTCGATCTCCTCGACCGCGTAGCCGGCGGCCTCGAGTGCCGCGCCCGCCGCGCGCACGCCCGCGGCGACGTCCGGGTGGGTCGAGCCGCCGCTGGGCTCGGGTACCAGCGCCACCTTGACCGGCGCGGGCGGCTGCTCGAGATCAAGCGGTACGGGCACCGACCACGGGTCGCTTCGGTGATACCTCCCGAGCAGTTCGTACGCCGTGCGCAGGTCGGCAACGCGCCGGGCCATCGGCCCATCGACGGCCATCAACTGACCGGACATGGAGCCTCCCGTAGCACTGGCGATGCGGCCCAGGGTCGGTTTGAGCGACGCGATGCCGTTGCACTGAGCCGGGATGCGCAGCGAACCGCCGATGTCGTTGCCAAGTCCCAGACAGCTCATGCCGCTCGCCAATGCCGAGCCTTCTCCGCCGCTCGAGCCGCCGACGTTGCGGTCGGCGGCCCAGGGATTCCGTGTCACTCCGTAGAGGAAGCTGTCGGTGTGGACCCGCAGGCCGAGATCGGGCAAGTTGGTCCGGGCAAGGGGAATGGCACCCGCCTCCTTGAGGCGGGTCACGATCAGCGCGTCCTCTTCGGCGTTCTCTTCTGCAAGGGCAGGAACACCGTTGGTCGTCGGGGTGCCGGCCACCGCGATGTTGTCCTTGACCGAGATCGGCACGCCGTGCAGCGGCCCCAGCTCGGCGCCGGCCGCCGCCTCCTCGTCAGCAGCCCGGGCGGCGGCGCGAGCCTCGTCCGCCAGTATCCGGACGACCGCGTTGAGATGGCCGTTCACCGCGTCGATACGCGCGAGGTGCGACTCGACGACTTCGAGGCTCGATGTTTCGCCGCGCCGAATCGCAGCCGCCAGCTCGCCGGCGCTGGCCCGCCACAGGTCGTCGGGCATCGGACCGGCAGCCGCCTCGCCGGAAACTGCTCCGGAAGGCGCCGCCGCGTCACCGCCGCATCCGGCCAGCAGGCCGGCGGCGCCGGCCAGGGACAGGGCCTGGAACACCTGACGCCGCGAAACGCCTGCGATCTCCCGAGCTTCAGGTTCGTGAATCGTCGTCATGGTTGCTCGCTCCCGGGCTTGCCGCCACCGCCTGTCGGACCGTCCAGATCGAATGTCGCACCGAGTACCGGCTCGCCGTCGATGCCGCGAACTTCCAGCGTGACGACGCGGGAAGCCCAGTCGATGGACAAGGCGCCGTAGTTCTCGGACCGGTAGGTCGGGCCGAGCCGGTACGGCCCCGCTTCTTCCTCGCTGCTGAACGCCGCGTTCAGCGAACTCGCCGTCAGCTCGAGGAGCGGGTAGTCGAGAACGTCGTCGCGACGGTAGATGCCGGCCCGGTGACGGTCTCCGGAGACGATCACGACGCCGTTGGCGCCGGTCTCGCGCAGCAGGGCGTAGAGGCGGTCGCGCTCGGCCGGAAGCTGCCGCCACGCCTCGAATCCGTGGCCGTCGGCGATCACCTGGATCGACGACGCAAGGATGCGCAGGTCCGCCTCCTCCTCGAGCACACCGCGAAGCCAGCTCCACTGATCCTCGCCGAGCATCGTCTTCGAGGGATCCGGATCCGGCAGGTAGCGCTCCTTGCCCGGCGCTCCGCGCTCGTCCGTAGGCCTCAGGGCGGAACGGAAGTACCGGGTGTCGAGCAGGATGAGCTGCACTCGCTGTCCCGGCGGACCGTAGGTCACCGCGTCGTGGACACCCGGGCGGGCGGCGCGCTCGGAGTCCGCCGACACGTCCCAGAAGTCCTCGAAGATCCGCTGCGCCTCCTCGCGCCCGAAGAAGTCTGCGCCGCCGTCGTTCAGGCCGTAGTCGTGATCATCCCAGGTCGCAGCCAGCGGCACCGCCTCGCGCAGGCGGCTGAATCCGTCGGCCGCCGACTGCGCCCGGTAGGCGTCGCGAAGTTCGCGCAGGTCCTCCGACTCGACGTCGCCGTAGACGTTGTCGCCCAGGAAGACGAAGAGGTCGAAGTCGTCGTCGAGAACGGCGTCGAAGATCGGCTGCGGCTCGTCCTGCTTCAGGCAGGAGCCGATGCCGATCCGCTCGAGCGCCGGCTCGGCCACCGCCGCAACCGCGGGCTGTTCTTCCGCAGTGCCGCAGGCCAGAGCCAGCAGCGCGGGCGTGCACAGTGCCCCGATCCGGGCCTCAATCCGCGGCTTCACGGCACACCCTATCGATGGCGAACTCGGACGGGTCGGGCAGCTTCTGCGCGGCAACCATCTCATCAATCATCTTCTCCGTTTCCGTGACTCGGTCCCTCTCCGCATAGGCCCGGCGCAGCGCCGCCACCTGTGGATGTTCAAGCATCGAACAGTATGCCAGCATCTGCGGCCTCACCTTCGGCCACTTTCTGCGCAGGTAGATGTTCGGATGGTAGGACTCGTCCCATTCCGGCGTCACGTATTCGCGCAGATCGAACGGCTTGCGGAGGCGCCACACGCCTTCGTCGCGGACGATGTTGGGGTCATCACCGGCGCACAGGCGCTCGTAGAACCACATCCCTTCGTGGTTCGCCTCCAGGTCGGCCAGGGACAGGACGCCCGAGACGGCCCTGCCGAGGATCGTGATCTCATGGAGCACGCCTCGGCGCACGGCCCTGCGTTCCGCTTCGACAGGCGCCATGCCCCGGGCGCGGGCCTTGCGATACCAGCGATGGTAGTACCAGGCGGTTCCCAGGAAGTGAGTCAGCTTGTCCGTGCCGAACCGCACCCCGTCCACCTCCACTGTCGGACTCGGCGGCATCCAGCGGCCCGTGTCGAACACCGAGGAACTGCCCGCGTAGAGGTACTTGCGCTTGAACTCCTGCATCTCCTCCGGGCCCGACGGGGACCGGCTGACCAGCGGCGAGTTCACCGACCACGTCTCGAAGGCGTCGAAGAACAGCATGCGGTGGCGCCTGAAGAACCTGGACCGCACCTCCTGGCACGGGCGGTCTCGGCCGTCCCGGTTCAGCTCGGCGACCAGGCGCTCGAGTTCCAGGTTGACCCGGGCGTTCAGCACCAGGGTCATGTCCTCCAGTTGGCGCCCCCAGGCGAAGAACTGGTCCGTCTCCAGGCCCGGTGCGGCGCCGGCGCTGCCCAGTCCGAGGAGCGCCGCCGCGACTGCCGGAACCAGGACAAGGCGAAGCGACGCCGGCTCGGCGAGGACTGCCCGCATCAGAAACCCCAGCCGACACCGGCGGTGACCACGTAGCGGTCGGCGCCCTCGTGAGCGGAGCTCAGCCGCCGCAGGACGCCCAGAGTGAACGAGATCCGAGGTACGGAGAACTGCCCTTCGAAACCGGCCAGGGTCTGCCGGGACGGATCGAGTCCGGAGCCCCCCCACGTGCGGACCACGACGGCACGGGCGCTCCAGCCGACGTAGATGTTGTTGAGGAAAGCGGAACGCGGCTTGTGCGTACCGACCAGGCGGGCATAGCCGACGCCGATCTGTACGCCCGCCGAACCTGGCTCCAACTGCGCCACGAACCCCTGATACTCGCAAAAGGCGGTGCAGTCATGGCTGGTCGGAATCCGCGCCACGACTGCTCCGCCGCCCACCGAGTACTCCAGCGGAATCGAGTATCGAACCCGGGTGATGCCGAGCCAGCGGAACGAGGTCTCGTCCACATCGGTTCGCACCCGTTCCGCGACGGACGGAGGATCCTCCGACCGCAGCCGCGCATCTTCCGACCCCCGGTTCCCGAACTCCTGTGCAACCAGCGGCCCGGACCAGGACAAGAGAAGCGCAGCACCCGCGACCAGGTGCAACGAACCGGCCAGCATGGATCGGAAAGCGGCTTGCATCGGCTGACGAACGCAGCGGGGCCGGCCCAGCCTTTCGTTCAGCGCCGATGCTACACCCGCCAGCTCGAGTTCCGGGCCGACCTCAGGCCGACTTCGCGGTCGACCGCCCTGGCGCCCCCCTGATCCCCTCTGCGGTCCCCGGCCCTGCCCCGCAGGGAGTGGACCAGCGGGGCAGCCGCGGCTCAAGGCCACTCTCGCGAGTCGTGCACTAGGATCACACCTTGACTGGAGGTTCAGATGTCCCGACGAGTCCACCGAGTCCTGCCCGCGGCCGTTCTCGCGCTCAGCCTGAGCGCGGCCGGCCCCTCTCCGGCCCACCACGCCTTCTCCGCCGAGTTCGACGCCAACCTTCCGATCAAGGTGGAGGGCACGATCACCAAGGTCGAGTGGATCAACCCCCACGCCTGGGTCCACGTCGAGACCACCCTGGACAACGGCGAAACCCTGACCTGGGAACTTGAAGCCGGCACGCCGAATACGCTGGTGCGCCGCGGCCTGACCCGCACCCTGCTGCGGCCGGGCACCGAGGTGGTCGTCCGCGGCTACCAGAGCAAGGACCGGATGTGCACGCCGAACTGCCGCGGCAGCGGACGCGACATGAAGCTCCCCGACGGCCGCAGCCTGTTCATGGGTTCATCCGGCACCGGAGCGCCAAGAGACGGCGCCGACCCGACCGAGCAGTAGCAGCGAACCGTCGTTGAGCATCGGCGCGAGCGCCCCGAACGGACGCACCGGAGCTCGGGAACTCGGCCTTCAGGCCGGCCGCCGCTGCGCGAATGCACGCCCTGAAGCCCGCCGGGTCGGGCCGGTTGGCTACTGCTCGCCCAGTGCCGCCCGGTTCGACTCCGTTTCGTCGTCGATCAGACCGAACGCAGCGACGATCTCCAAGGCGATGAACACCACAGCCATCAGAATGAAGAACTCGAAATCATCCATGTGCCGCACTCTACCGCGTGGTTGGCGCAGAGTGGTTGACGCGGAGCCTTGCGCCCGGCCCTCGACCTCGGCCGATCATGCGCCCTGCGGCCACGGACTGTCAGGGAATCCGCTCCGACCGCTTTGAGCGGCGCTCTGCCGGACCGTCGGGCCTGCCGGTGCCGAAGTTCACTTTCAACTCGTACTTGACGGCAACCGGCTCACCATTCAGCGTGGCCGGCTTGAACTTCCACCGCTTGATTGCCTTCAGGACAGCATCGACGAAGTCGGCAGCCTCCACGGAGAGGACCTCGGGGTCCCTGACGTTCCCCTGCGTGTCGATCGTTGCCTGGATGACGACAATGCCCGTGGCCGAACTCGGGTAGACGATTCTCGGAGTTCTGAGCTTCTTGGGGCCCTCGATGACGTCCCCCGGCTTGACGCGCCTTCCCGGCTTCTCTTCCGCATCTCCCTCGGCATCCTGTGGCTCGGACTCCGGCGCCGGCTCTGTCTGCGGGCCAGGATCTGCGGCTGCCGGAACGCCCTCCTCGTTGTCGTCCTCTTTCGCCGCCTCCAGCGCCTTCCGCGCCGCGTCGACCCGGTTCTGGCCGCCGTACCAGCTCGCGAGCCAGTCCTTGCCCTCTTCGGCCCTGCCTTCCTGCTCGCGCTGGCGTGCGCCGCGCAGCATGAGGGTCATCGCGCGGTTGCCCTCGTGGCAGGCGTACTCGAGAACCGGGTCGTCGCTGCGGCGCATCTCGAGAGCGCTCGTCCAGGGCGCCTCGTAGGACTCGGGGTCGTTGACGGTGTACTCGTAGAGCAGGGTGTCGGCGCCGGTGCGGGTGAATCGCTCGGTCAGCACCAGATTCGGGCCGGTGCCACGGTACGCGGTGTGCTCGGTGTAGTTCTTCGTCGTCACGACGAAGGTGTCGCCTTCCCAGGCGCCCGAGGAATCGCCCTTCCAGAATCGCATGCTCTCATCGGCGTGCTCGCGGCCGTTGGTCGGGATCACCCGATGGTCGTTGATCATCTCGGTCATGATGGCGACGTAGCCCGGCGACTGGAAGATCTCCATCATGTTGTTGTAGGCGCCCGGCGTCATCGGCGGCCCGGCGTTGAAACCGATGATGCAGCGCTCGAAGGCGTTCCGTTCTTCCGGGCCGGCCGGAGCCTGGCCCCAGAGCGCGTAGCGTTCGTTCGACCGGCGCCTGGCAGCCTCGGTGAGCCCCGGCAGCCGACCGTTCGGCGGATCGACGAGGAGGGAGGTCCGCATCGTGCCGGAAACCCTGTCGCCGAGATCGAGCCAGAAGGAATTGTAGCCTACGTCCACGTCGCCCTGGCTGGGATCGACATCGCCGCCGCCCTGGGCCGCACGGGCCGCACGCTCCTCTCGGCGCCGCTGCTCCCAGGCGGCAGCCTCCTCGGCGGTCAGGGTCGCCTTGTCGCCGAAGGCGGCGGGCCGCTCGAGCGGCGTGATCGAGCGGAAATCCCAGGTGCCCTGCAGATCGGGAACACCCCAGGAAGTCACGAGTTCCGCGTCCTCGGCGGCCGCCGCGACGGCGAAGGCGACGGTCGCGACGGCGCAGATGACGGTGCTGGCGAACAGTCGATGCTTCATCCCTTCGACTCCCTTCCGTTTCCTCGGCCGGAGCTCTACCGGCCCTGTTCCGGCGTCGCACCGCGGCGCAGGTGGCCGTAGGCCGCGTCCTCGCCGCCGAGCGGAATGCACTTGAACTCGAGCAGCCGCGCGTTCGCCTCGAGACGCCGGTAGAGCGGCATGCTGATCGTCCAGGGCTCCGCGAACACCTGCGGGTCCGTGATCGTGGCTTCGTAGCGCATCGAGTCGGGGCCGGTCGGCGTGAACCGTTCCGTCACGAGGAGCTCCTCGCTGTGGAAGTTGCCCGAGGCGTCGAACCAGGTGTCCGCGACCTGGTCGGTGACCTCCACCACGAGGGTGTCGCCCTCGAAGCGGCCGAGCGAGTACCCCATCCACGACGGCAGTTCGGCCCGCGTGCCGGGCCGGTCGAGACGGACGGCGCGGCTGTTGCCGCCCCATTCGTAGGCGAAGAAGACCGCCTTCGGCGTCTGCACGATCTGGAACGGCAGCGGCATGTAGTTGGCGCGCGGAATGCCGGGCATGAAGCACTTCGCTGCCGGGTCCAGGTTCAGCCAGTCGGCCCGGTTCGCGTTGCGCTGCTCGAGCGCATCGTCCCGATACGGGATGCTGCCGCCCTCGACCACGCTCAGCCCGGCCGGAATGGCCCCGAAAGCGCCGTATTCCGGCACCGGAGTGCGCCGCGCGCTGTGGGCTTCCAGGTCCCAGTGGGCGCTGTTCATCGCCTGCCAGATGCCGTTCAGATCCGGGTCGCCGTCAGGCGTCCGCGGCGCCTCGTAGGCGCCGTCCTGCGCCTGCGCCGCGGCAGCCGCGGACAGAAGCAGCACCGCTGGCAGCAACACCGTTGGCAGCAACACCATCAAGCTGTTCCTTCGCATATCGGGGAATCATAGCGAAGCGGACGCAGCGCGGCGCTCGCGGCGGCACCGGCCGGACTCCTGCATCGATCTGCCCCAGCGGATCCTGCTTGCCGCCTCGGACGAGCGCGGACCGGAATTCGGCTGCTACCCTCACTAGGACCCGACACAGCCCGTGCGGCGCGTTCCCGCCGCACGCGAACAGTCCGAGCGCGCGTCATCGGGCGTTTCGGATGGAACACGGAGGAGTCGTCGATGATCGGACGGACGAAGACCGCTCTTGCCCTGGCTGCCGCCCTTGCCGCAATGCCCGTTCTCGGGGCGGACGACTGGAAGGCGCCGCGCACACCGTGGGGCCACCCGGACCTGCAAGGGCTGTGGACGAACACCACGCTGACGCCCTTCGAGCGACCGCTCGAGATGGGCGACAAGGCCTTCCTGACCGAGGAGGAGGTGACGCTGGCGGAAGCCGGGCGGCTGGCGCTGATCCAGGATCGCGCCGAACGGCCGGCGCAGAAGGCGGAGGCAGGCCAGAACGTGGGCGCCTACAACCTGCACTGGCTGGAACTGGGCACGAAGATCGTCGGCAGCCGACGAACCTCCCTGGTAATCGACCCGCCGAGCGGGCGCGTGCCGGTACGGGCGGAAGCCCAGCAGGTGCGTGCCGAAAACCTGGTCAGCATGTTCGACTCGTACGAGTACATGAGCGTGTGGGACCGCTGCATCACCCGCGGCGTTCCCGGGCACCTGTTCCCGGCCGGCTACAACAACAACTACCGGATCGCCCAGACGCCGGAGTACGTGGTCATCTACTCCGAGATGATCAACGACGTCCGCTTCATCCCGGTCGACGGTCGGGAACGGCTCCCCGACGACCTCCACCTCTGGAACGGCGATTCCCGCGGCCACTGGGATGGCGACACCCTGGTCGTCGAGACGAGGAACTTCTCCGACAAGGGCTGGATCGCCACCAGCGGCTCCCAGGGCAGGATCAAGGGGATTCCGGTCAGCACCGAACTCGTCACCGTGGAGCGCTTCACGCGAGTCGACGAGCACACCGTGGACTGGACCGTCACGATCGAAGATCCGGTCAACTACACCGCGACCTGGACGGTGAACGTCCCGCTCTACTTCGATCCGGACAACGAGATGTTCGAATACGCCTGCCACGAAGGGAACTGGGCGGTCTACAACACCCTGAGCGGCGCCCGCCATCAGGAGAAGACCGGCGGCGACAACAGCCCGTAGCACCCTGCGCGCCGGCAAACAGCCCGGCGACGGGCGCGAGCGCAACAACACACCACGCGGAGGCGATTCGTCTCCCCCGCGGCCCAAGGGAACCCCGACGATGAGTTCGACACGATGAGTTTCGACGACAGCCGCTTCCCCGTTCCGATCCGCGAGGACATCGCCGTCGCACTGCGCAGGTCGTGGGCCGACTTGGGGCGCCCCGGCGCCTGGTGGACCGGCCCCGAACGGGTCGCCATCGCGGCTCTGGCCCGCGCCGAACGGATCCAGCGCAACGAGCCGCCCTGGCGCCGCGACCATTCGGAGCCCCTTGCCGCGTCCTTGCCCGAGCCCCTGCCGCAGAAGGCGGCCGAGGCGGCGCGCAAGATCGGCGCGGACCCGACCCACCTCGACCGCGAGTGGGCCGAAGGCGCGATCGCCGAGCTCGGCGACGCGCCGTACGTGGAGCTCGCCTCGGTCGTCGTGACCACGGTCGCCGCGGACGCCTTCTGCGAGGCGATGGGGATCGCGCACGAGCCGCTGCCGGAACCCGAGGCCGGCGAACCAACCGGAGAGCGCCCGGACGGCATGGGCGACATCGGCGCCTGGGTCCCGGTCCAGGTGGTCGACTGGAACCGCGCGAATGTCGCGCGCGCACTCAGCCTGGCGCCGGGAGGCGTACGCACCTTCTTCCGCATGGTCGCGGCCATGTACTCGGGAACGGCCACCGACTTCGAACGGATGGTCTGGGACCACCGACCGCTCGCCCGCCCCCAGGTCGAGCTGCTGGCAGCCCGGGTCTCGGCCCTCAACCAGTGCTTCTACTGAACCACCGCCCACACCATGCTGCTCCGGGCGAGCAGCGATGCAGCCGGAGCCGAGGTCGACCTGAGCGCAGCAGTGGAAGACGCCGCTGACGGGGGCGTCGAACACGGCGCCGTCCTCACCGCCTTCGCGGAAGCCGTCGTCCGCGCCACGGACGGACTGGACGACGCCCGCGCCCATGCGCTTCGGACCCTGGGCCCGGCGAAGTTCGTCGAGGCCGCGGCCACGATCGGCATCTTCAATGGCCTCGTCCGCGTCGCCGACTCGACGGGCATCCCCAGCGATCCGGCAACCCTGGAAAGCACCGCCGACGTACGCGTCGAGCTCGGCTTCAACCGCTGGAGCGGCGCAAGGTCATCAGGCGTTGCCGAAGCCCGGGCGTCCGGGGCGTGACGCCGGCCCGGCCTTCACGAACACGACCCCAGAACCCGAACGCTGCAATCGCCGCGCGCCGCGCGAACCTGGCCGCACCGGAAACGCGCCTGACCTGGCGCCGGTCGGCGATCCTCGGCGGCCTGCCGGCCTCAGGGTGACGGCGCTGGACCGACTGCTCGGACAGAGCCGAGGTCAGCGAACCGGTCGTCGGGGATGAAGGGACGGCCGAGGGCGAGAGGCTTCCGACTCAAGGGAAGATCCGGAGTCGCTGGCCGTCAGGGACAGGCAACCTGGTAGATCCGGGCTTCGTCGACGGCGGCGAGCGGTTCGAGCAGGGGGTAGGCCTCGTGGCGGCCGGCGCGCACGTCGGCGATGAAGGGGCCGAGCCAGTCGCTGGGGTCCCGGTCGGAGCGGCCGCCGCCGGGTTCGACGGTGGGACGGACGACGAGCAGGAGGCGGTCGAAATCCGGGCAGTGGCGGTCGGCAATGCGTTCAAGGTCGGGATAGCTCAGCACGTCGGTGTAGGGCAGGCCGACGTAGGAGATTGCATGGCTGCCGGGGACCAGGAAGGGTACGTCCATCGTGCCGCCGCCAACCACGAGATCGCCGGGGCCGACGTGGTCGCGAAGCCACTGCTGACGCTCGCTCCGGAACTCCACGGCCCGGGCGTCACGGCCCGACGACCAGACGGTCGCCTCGCGGACGAGGGATATTCCCAGGCACACGGCAAGGACGGCGGGCGGCAGCCAGGAACAGCGCCGCGCGTCAGGCAGGGAAGCAGCCACAAGGGCGCCGAACACCGGAATCAGGGGAACGGTCGCCGGCAACGTCAGCCGCACGCCGATCGGATCGAAGTTGGCCTGAGTGCTGCGCCAGACGAGGGCCGCGAGGTAGAGAACGGCCCACAGGCATATGAGCAGTGCCAGGCGTATGCCGGCCGGGGACCGACGACGGCCCGCGGCCTGCCTGGCTGTCCGGATCGCGAGTGCACCCGCAAGCCCGAGCACGACGGCGAGTATCGCGGCGTCAGGCCAACTGCCGAGCGCGGTCGACCGCCAGCCGCCGAGAACGGCGGAGGCAGCACGGCCCAGGCTCTCGGGGAGCGTCGTCACGGACGGCATCGGCGGCGGCAGGAGGCGTCCTTCGACGGACTGGTTGCGGGCGAGAACCCAGACCATCGGCGCCAGCGCGCCGACCGAGAAGGCCAGGGCCGGCGCCAACGCTGCTTCGCGGCGCTCGTCTCGCGAATCACGCGAATCAGAGGACGCGCGAGACCCGCGCCCGTGCCACGGCGCACGGAATCCGCCGAGCCACAGTGCCAGGATCCCGATCAACGGCAGCGGCCACAGTGCGTAGCGGACGCCGAAGGCCGCGCCGGCGATCAGGCCCAGGGCGAGCAGCGCCAGCGCGCCGCGCCAGACAGGACGAGCGCCTGGCCGCTCTCGGTGCGACACGAACCTCTGCCACGGGCCGCCCGTCATCGATTCTCCAGAGCGCCGATCAAGCAGCAGGCGATCGAGCAGCAGGAAGAACGCCAGGACGAGGGCGACGGCGAGACAGTCGCTCAAGGCGGCTCGGCCGAGATGGGTCAGCGGAACGAACAGGAGCGCAGCGCCGAGAGCGGCCGCCGCGGCCGCCGAACCTGCGATCCGCCGCCCGAGCAGGTAGACCAGCGCGAGAATCGCGGCGTAGGCCAGCGCGGAAACGACCAGCGCGGCGTCCGCCGCCTCCAGGCCGAGACGCGACAGGAAGGCGATCGCCAGGGGATAGCCCGGCGGCTGCGCCGTGAAGGCCGACGGCAGGTCCAGGTTGCCGGCCAGGTAGAACGGCTGGTTGAAGCCTCCTGTCGACTGAACCGGACCGTCGCCGGCGGCCACCCGCCGCGCGACATCGACGTAGTTCAGCGAGTCCGCCGTGAACGTGCGCACGCGGACAAGCGAGTTCGCTGCGAAGAGGCCGCAGCAGGCGCTCGCCGCCAGGGCCAGCAGAACCGCTGCGACTCTGCGTCCGTCTGCCGCCATCAGGATGCGAGCCAGGCGGAGCGGCGCCCCGAACCGGATGCGACCAGGACGCCCGCGTTCACGGGAATCGTCGCGTACAGCGGTGGAGCTCCCGGTTCCTAGTCCGCGAACTCCGGAACCGGCAGCTCCGCCAGGCGCCGGTGGCACATCTCGCAGCTGGACACGCCCCGGGCTTCGGCCGCAGGATCGAGTTCCTCGTCCACCCACCGCAGAAAGGAGCGGTAGTTCGCGAACACGGTCTCGGACGTGGTGCCGACGGCGCCCAGATCGAAATGCGGCGAGTCGATCTCGGCGGCGAACGGACAGGCGTGGAACCGTCCCTTCGTCGTCAGCACCGGAAAGCAGCGCACGCACCGGCTGCCCATGCCGTGGTATTCGGACTCGCGGTCCCGGTCGAACTCCTGCGCCGCGCCGCCGCCCGCATGGAAGAGCACCTTGTAGCCCTGGAAGACGCGGTTCGGATTCTCGCGCGCCCATTCCTCGAGGCGCTCCCTGGCGTAGCGCGGCATCGGTTTCGCGTCGCGGCCGTGGTAGATCGAGTAGTTGAGGACTGCTTCACTCCTGGGGTCCGACTCGAGGATCGAGATCAGCTTCTCCGCCTGAATCCCGTTCGAGAAGACGGTGATCAGGCCGGCAAAACCGCGCCCGCGCAGGTAGCGCATCGCGGCGACGATCTCCGGCGTGTGCAGGGTCGGCTCGCCGCCGTAGAACTTCAGGTTGCCGTCGGCGGCCAGGGCGTCGAGCGCCTGGTCGAGCACCTCAGGCGTGTAGGCCTGGTACCAGCCGTCCGGCGAACCGTGGATCGTGCACCAGGAACAGTCCCGGTTGCAGAAGTTGCCCTCGTAGAGATGAAGTTCCCGCAGTTCGCCGTCCGCCTCGGCAAAGTGCTCCACGGGCTCGTGGAACGTGATCGGGCCGATGTTCGGCTCGCGGTGCGTGTCGTTGAGCCCCCAGTCGTACGTGTTGTAGACGATCTCGTAGTCGGCGATCCGCTCCGCGTCGAGACCGGCGTGCTCGGCGACGAACTCGAGCACGCCGGTGCGGTACTCCTCGCGCGTCCCTGCGCCGCCCGCGAAGTCCTCCGCATACATCCGGAAGATGCGGGAGACGTGGATCCGCCCTTCCTCGTGGACCACGCGGCAGTTCCAGCGGTTCGCCAGAAACGCCTCGGTCGCCTTGCGCAGCGTGTCGCGAAGGCCGTCGCCGCGGTAGGCCGACGGCCGTACCGCCGGACAGCCGTTGGCGCCGCAGTTGATCGCGAAGTGAATCCGAGGTTCCGCGAAATCCGAGCGCAGAATCTCGTGCTCGATGTCGTCCAGGCTGAGCGCCGTGCCGCCCGCGACGTGCCGCCGCCGCTGAAAGAACTGTCCGTCTCGGGTCTTCCAGACCGACCGGATCGGATACTCGGCGGCGATCGCGTCGAGCGTGAACGCGTTGTATGCGTTGATCCAGTACGCCAGCCCGTCCTCCTCGCACGAGAACAGATCCGGATGACTGTCCGGCGACGCTGCTCCCAGCTCGGCGACGAACTCCTCGAGCAGTGCGCGCCTGGCCGCGAGACGTTCGTAGTCGACCTTGCCGTCCTCGGCCACGACCTCGGCCAGCAGCCGGTCCCACGCCTCGTAGGAGAACGTCTTCATCAACGCCCCGAGAGCCTGCAGCAGCCCGCGGCTGCTAGTGCCCCCCTGAGCCGGCTCCGGCTGCCTCCGCCTTCTGCTCGTGGTACTCGCGCTCGAGCAGCCGGGCGCCGCGCAGAATGCCGCCCATCGCGTAGTTGCCTTCGTGACAGGCGTACTCGTAGTTCAGCTCGTCCGTCTGCGGCCAGATGAACTCGCCGCCGTACGGGGCCGTGTAGTCCGGATCGTGGACGGTGAACCGGTACAGGAGCTCGTCCTTGCCATGGCGGGTGAAGCGCTCGATGACCTTCAGGCCCTCGCGCGGCACGCGGGGCGCCGCGAGGAAGTTGGTCGTCTCGACAACCAGCGTGTCGCCTTCCCACCAGCCGATCGAGTCGCCGCCGAGCGAACGCACGTCGGCCGGGGCATGTTCCCCGTTCAGGCGCACGACCTTCGCCCAGTGCATCCACTCCACTAGGATGACCACGTGGTCCTCGGTCTGGGTGATCGTCTTCATGTTGTTGTAGAGGATGGGCCGGGCCGGCGTGGCAGCGGCGCTCAGGTACAGACAGCGGTCCAGCAGCGACAGCGTCTCCGGACCGTCGTACGGATCGTCGCCGGTCTCGATCCACCAGGCAGTCCCGGTGTTCTCGTACGCGTAGGGATGCAAGCCTTCGCGGCGTGCCTTGCCCGCCTCCGAGATCGGCGGCATGCGACCGTTCGGCGGCTCGGTGAGGATCGAGGTCTGGAACTGGCCGTCGATCGCATGGCGCGCGCTGCCGCGGTCCGTCCAGAACGCGTTGTAGCCGCCGACTGCGCCCGCGGGACCGCCGGAACCGTCTCCCCCGGCAGGAGGCGCCGAGCGGTCGGGATCGCTGGCCGCGTTGGCCCTGGCCATCGCCGCCGCAGTGGCCGCCATGATCCGCTCCGCCTCTTCGACGCTCATGTACCTGTTGTCACCGAAGCGCGGATCCCGTTCGAACGGCGTCGAACTCGCGATGTTGTAGCGGCCGGTCAGGTCCGGCTTGCCGCTCGCGGTGCGCGGGATGTCGTCGCCGGCCGCCACGGCAGGTGTTGCGACAAGAACCGCGGCGAAGCCGCTGATCGAGAGGGCGTGCAGGGCTCGTTCGATGTGCAGGGCTCGTTCGATGTGCATGGAAGTTCCTCGGTTCGCTTGGCAGGACGTGCCGCACAGGGGCGGCACAGGCTCTCAAGACACGACACCTCTCGAGACAGGCGTGAAAGAAGACCCCGAGTCTACCAGTCCGTGGTGGAAGTCCGTGCCGCACCGGCGCCGTCAGGCGGCCGTCAGGCAAGGCGCGACGACGGAGCGATGGCGGGGCCGTTCTCGGGCCATGTCTCCGGCCATGGCCGACCGAGGAGCGACGATGCCGGGCCCGGCTGCACGGCCGTTCGAATGCGGCACGACTTCTCCCGCGGGCTCGAAACCACTCGCGGGCCTGCTGCGGCCTGCTGCCGTCGATCACCCGCTGCACGGCCTTGCCGGTTGCCGCTGCCGAAGTCCAGCGCCTCCTTCTCACCTGTACGACACCGGTCCGACAGTCAGCCGGACACCCGCGCCTGGTGCTACGATGGCTGCATGGCGCGAGCTGTCGAGAACCGCGACGCGCCGCCACGGAATGCCCGCTCCGCACGTGTCGTCTCCGGCCAGGCCGGCCGGACGCCTTCCACCGAGGCCGAGGCCGAAGAATGACGAAGGCATGCCCCTGGAGTTCCCGGCATCCGCGACGGCTCGCAGCACTGCTGCTGGCGGCGCCTCTGGCGCTGCACTGCGGCGGGTCGAGCATGTCCCAGCTCAAGGCGCTGGCGCGCGCCAGCTTTCCCGGCGTGCCTCAGATGGGCATCGAGGAGCTCGACCGGCGACTGGCCGACGATCCGCCGCCGCTGGTGATCGACGTCCGGGAACCGTTCGAGTACGAAGTCAGCCATCTGCCCGGCGCCGTCCATGCCCAGGGCGAGGACATCGCCAGGTTGATCGCCGGGACCGATCCGAACCGGCCGGTCGTCCTCTACTGCTCCGTGGGCTACCGGTCTTCGGCAGCGGCCGCCGATCTGATCCAGTTGAACGATCCGGACCTCCACGGTCGGATCTGGAACCTGGAAGGCTCGATATTCGAGTGGGGCAACTCCGGCCGCTCCGTGTACCGCGGCCGGGAAGAGGCCGACCGGGTACACCCGTACGGCAGGCAGTGGAACAGGCTGCTGGCGCCGCATCTGCGGCCCTGATCGGACAACCATCCAGAACCAAGGGAGGCAACCATGATTCGGACGAAGTTGACGAGGTCATCGGGACTCTTGCTGGCGTGCGGCGCCATGGCAGCAACGTGGTACGGAACCGGCGCCCCGGCCGCGGCACAGGAAGCAGAAGCGAACGAAGTCGAAGCGGCGCCCGCGCAGACCTTCTCGGAGGAACTCACGGTGACGGCACGCAAGCGCGAGGAGAACCTGCAGGAGGTTCCCTTCTCCGTCGTCGCGCCGAGTGAGGATGTGCTGCGCAGCCGCGGCGTCTCCAACCTGGAGGAGATCGCGGCCAACGTGGCCGGGTTCACCGTCCAGAATCTCGGCCCCGGCCAGAGCCAGGTTGCCATGCGCGGCGTCGCGGCGGGCCAGATCGTGCGCGATCAGCCAGGCGTCAAGGAACAGGTGGGCATCTACCTCGACGAGTCCGTCGTCTCGCTGTCGCTGTTCACGCCGGACATCGATCTGTTCGACATGTCGCGCGTCGAAGTCCTGCGGGGGCCGCAGGGCACCCTGTTCGGCTCCGGGTCTCTCGCGGGCACCGTCCGCTACATCACGAACCAGCCGCAACTCGGCGTCTCCGAGGGCTTCGGCGAGTTCTCGATCGACTCGGTCGGAGACGGCGGCATGGGCGGCAACGCGAAGGTAGCGGTCAATGTCCCCATGGGCGACACGTCCGCCATGCGGATCACGGCCTACCACACCGCCTTCGGCGGCTTCATGGATGCCGTGCAACCCGACCTCGGCGTCAACGAGGACGTGAACTCCGGCGAGCGGACCGGCGCCCGCTGGGCGATGCGCTTCGAGCCCGGCGGCAACGTGACGGTCACGCCGAGGCTGATCTACCAGGAAGTCACCATGGACGGCTGGAACCGGATCGACGACTTCAACATCCTCGCCAATCCGTACACGACGACCCGGCCGGCGGTGGACCTCGGCGAACGCCAGCTCTTCACCCAGTTCGAGGAGCCTTACACGGACGAGTTCCTGCTCGCCGACCTCAAGGTCGAGGTCGACCTGCCGGACGGCTACTCGTTCACCTCGATCACCTCGACCACGGACCGTGACGTGCTCGTGGTGCGGGACTCCACCGCCCTCTACGCCAGTGTCGCCGGCGCCACGATCGGCCTCCCCGAACCCGTGTACACGCTGGACGCGCCCCTGATCGACGCGACGGTCGCCACCGGACTCACCCAGGAACTGCGGCTGGCCAGCGAAGACGAGTACACCCACTGGGTTCTCGGCCTGTTCTACAGCAGCAGCGAACGAGAGTACGGCCAGAGCCTGCCGGTCACCGGTTTCGAGGCCATGAGCGGGATCCCCACTGCGGGCAACTTCGGGGCCGCCACCGACGAACTCTTCCACTCCGACCTGAACTACGAGTTCGACCAGACGGCGGCCTTCTTCGAGATCACCTGGACCGCCAGCGAACGGATCGACCTGACCGCGGGCGCCCGCTGGTACGACTACGACGAGAACCGCAGCCAGATCTTCGACGGCATCTTCGCCGAACCGGGACGGAACGACGGCGAGACGAGCGCGGACGGCCTGGCTCCCCGTTTCATGGCCAGTTTCGAGGTCAGCGACAGCACGCGCCTGAACGCGCAGGTCTCCAAGGGGTTCCGCCTGGGCGGCATCAACGATCCGCTGAACGTTCCCGTCTGCACGCCGGAAGATCTTGCGACCTTCAGCGGCCGCGACAGCTGGAAGGACGAGGAGCTCTGGAACTACGAAGTGGGCTCGAAGTCGACGATCATGGATGGGCGCGGCACCTTCAACATCGCCGCCTTCACGATGGACATTTCGGACCTGCAGACGACCGTCACCGCAGGCTCCTGCTCGTCGCGGCTGATCTTCAACGTGCCCAGCGCGCGCAGCACGGGACTGGAGGTCGAGATCACGGGACAGCCCGCCGGCGCGTTCGACTTCGCGATCTCGGCCAGCTACGCCGATTCCGAGCTCGGATCCACCCTCACGTCGACCGCCGCCGACGGCGCCACCAGCGTGGTTTCCGGCATCGAGGAGGGCAATCGCCTGCCGACGGTGCCGAAGCTCCAGGCCACGGTCGCCGCGACCTACCGCTGGGAGGCCGGCGACTGGGGCGGCTACCTCACCGGCGCCTTCCAGCACGTCGGCTCGCGCTTCACGCAGGTCGGCGACCATGCCGCCGGCTTCGGCAACGTGAATCTGCTGGCGCTTTCCGCCAACCCGATCGGTGGTCCACTGACCCGGGACACGTTCCGGTTCGATCCGGAAATGCCGGCCTACGACGTGCTGAACCTGCGCCTGGGCTTCCTCAACGAGCGCTGGGACGTCGCGCTCTTCGTCAACAACGCGACCGACGAACGGGCGTTCCTCGCCCTGGACCAGGAACGCGGAACCCGCGCCCGGGTCGGCTACCTGACGAACCCTCCGCGGACGATCGGCATCAGCAGCCGGATCAACTTCTAGCTCCAGCTTCCAGCTCCGGCAGCCAGGAGCCTGCACCGCAGTACGAAGCGGCAGCGAACAAGGCGCGGGCTCCTGGCGTCGCGGAGGCTGGCGTCGCGGAGGCTTGTCGGGCCGAGACCGGACTTGGAGTCCGCGACAGGCCTCGCGGCTCCGGCAGCGCATCGGGCGGCCTGGCCGCGACGGGGCTCGCCCCCTCGGTGCAAGCCGCGGCACGCGCCGCTCCGCCAGGCGGCCGTCGCCTCCTGCGGCGCCGCGCTCATGTCGGTCAGTGCATGTGCGGTTGCGCCGTGCCTGCACGTACGCCTGCGGCAGCCAGAACGAGCACGGCGAACACGACTTCCAGGACAACCGTCCCGGGCAGGGGGTCCCTGTCCGAAGGGGCCGTCTCCCAGCTCCATTGCCGGAAGGGCCGCCGGCTGTACAGCCTGCTCAGCGATCGCCGCGGTCGATCGTGAACGTCCATTCGCCGGTGAGCACGTCTCCGTCGTCGTCCTCCGTCTGCCAGCGGGCCGTGTAGACCCCGTCGGGCATGCGGCCCGAGACTCTTGCCATGAGGTCCTTCTCGCCCATCGTGTGGAGGCCTTCGACCTTCATCGGGCCCGCCGGGCCATCGAGTTCCAGCTTGCTCAGCGGCACATCCGGCTCCTGGTTGAACCAGACCCGGAGCGTGCGCACCGGACCGCTCAGGGTCGCGCCGTCTTCGGGGCTGGTCTCCGACACCTCGAGGTACGCGAACGCGGCGCCTGCCAGCAATGCCGCCAGCAGCGCGAAGCCGATCCGGACGCTCTGTCGATCCCTCATCTGATCCCGGGCCTCCATGGTCTCCACGGTCTTCACCGTCTTCCTTGCCTTCTTCCTTGCCTCTGCGAAACCGTCGCCGGCGCCGGCTCGCGTCGACGTCAGGCCAGACTAGCAGTACGCCGACGGCCGCAAGCGCCGGTGTAGAGTCCCGGTTTCCGTCCGACAACCGATGAGCGACTCCAACATTCCGCGGAGCGACCCGTACACCGTCCGCGAGGGCGGCACGGTCGAGCCGCCGGTGGACTGGCGCGGCCGCCTGCGCTACCTCGGACCGAGCGTCGTCATCTCCGGCTCCATCGTCGGTTCGGGCGAGATCATCCTGACCTCCGGCCTCGGCGCCGCCGCCGGCTTCGTCATGCTGTGGTGGGTGCTTCTCTCCTGCTGGATCAAGTCGCTGATCCAGGCGGAACTCGGCCGCTACATACTGGTCTCCGGCGACACCTACGTGCGGGCGATGAACCGGATCCCCGGCCGCTTCCGGCTGGGCCGCGGCCGGATCAGCTTCCCCATCGCGATCGCCCTGATCGCGCTGGTCCCCGGCCTGCTCGGCCTGGGCGGGATCATCGGCGGCGCCGGTCAGGCGCTCACCCTGCTGGCGCCGGACCTGCCTTCCACCTGGGCCGCGGGCCTGATTGCGGTGGTGGTCGTCGCCCTGCTGATCACAGGCTCCTACAAGGTGCTGCAGAGCGCGATGCTCGCCCTCGTGATGATCTTCACCGCCGCCACCCTGGTGTGCTCGCTGCTCATGCAGACCACGGAGTACGCGGTCACCCGCGCCGACCTGCTGTCGGGGCTGACGTTCAGCTTCCCGCCGGAGTACCTGGTGGCGGCCCTGGCGGTCTACGGCTACACCGGCGTGAACGCTTCGGAGACGTCCGCCTACCAGTACTGGTGCGTGGAGAAAGGCTACCCGAACTTCATCGGCCGCAGCGATGCACCGGGCTGGGAGGCGCGCGCCAGGGGCTGGATCAAGGTCCTGCAGACCGACGTCTGGGTCACCCTCGTCCTGTTGACCGGCGCCACCCTGCCCTTCTACATCCTGGGCGCCGGAGTTCTCCGTGCACGCGGGATGCGGCCGGACGGGTTGGAGACCCTCTCCGTCCTCTCCGAGATGTTCACGCAGACGCTGGGTCCCTGGTCGCTGTGGCTGTTCGGCATCGGCGCCTTCTGCATCCTGTTCTCGACCATGCTCTCCGGGGTGGCGGGGGGCGCCCGCTACATCCCGGACTACATCATGGAACTCGGCTACATGAAGCGCCGCAACCTGGCCGGGCGCCGGTCCTGGATCCGGGGCTACTGCACGGCCGCCACCGTGATCGCCTTCGTCGTCTATCGGACGATTCCGGACCCCGTCCTCCTGGTGACGATCGGCTCGCTCACGCTGGCGCTGCTGCTGCCGATCCAGAGCGGCGCCGTGCTCTGGTTCCAGAAGAACCGGATGGACCCGAGGGTCCGGCCCGGGCCGTGGATACGCCGGGCGATCTGGGCCATCTTCCTGTTCGAGCTCGGCATGTCCGGCCTCGTGATCACCTATGTCGTGTTCTGACTCCGCCGGCGGCCGGAACTGCCGCTCGCGCACCTCACGGGAGCCTCGACGATGAAACAACCCGCCGTCTCACTGCCCGCGACCTGCCGACACGACGGGTACCGGTCCGTTGCCCCGACGATCGTTCTCGCCGCTTCGCTTCTCCTGGCCGCCTCGCTGGTCGCCTGCGGCAAGCCAGCCGCCGAAGACGCCGAAGACGCCCGGGACTCGCCGCCTGGCGTCCGCACGATCGGCGAGAGCGCCAGTTTCCGGGGCATCAACGGCATCCACTTCGGACCCGACGGCGACCTGTACATCGCCTCCGTGGTGACTCCGGCGGTTGCGCGCCTCGATCCGGAAAGCGGCGAGATCCTCGACCAGTGGGGCCTCGGCGAAGGTCCCAGGTCACCGGACGACCTGGCGTTCGGTCCCGACGGCTCGGTGTACTGGACGGACATCAGCAACGGCGAAGTCGCCATGCGCAGCCCCGAAGGCGAAACCCGCGTGGTCGCCGCTCCGGGAGCGGGCGTCAATCCGATCACCTTCTCGGACGACGGCAGGCTGTTCGTCTCCCAGTGCTTCATGGATACGCGGCTGTTCGAGCTCGACCCGCAAGGGATTGCGGAACCGCGCCTGATCCGCGACGACCTCGGGCCCGGCTGCGGCCTGAACGGCATGGACTGGGGCTCCGCCGACGGCAAGCTCTACGGACCGCGCTGGTTCCGCGGCGAGGTGGTGCGCCTCGATGTGGACAGCGGCGAGATGGAAACCGTCGCCAGCGGCTTCGGAGTGCCGGCAGCGGTCAAGTTCAACAGCGAAGGCGTGCTTCACGTTCTCGACTCGCTCCGGGGCGAAGTGGTCCGCGTGGGCGCCGACGGCAGCAAGGAGGTCGTGGCCCGCGTCCGGCCCGGGCTCGACAACTTCGCATTCGACTCCGACGACCGCCTGTTCATCTCGAGCTTCGCCGACGGCTTCATCGTCGAGGCGCTGTCGCCCGAGCAGAACCGCATGGTGCTCGAGGGCGGGCTGAACATGCCCGGCGGCCTGGCGTTGATCGGGAACGGCGACACGAGGCGGCTGGTGGTCGCCGACTTCTTCGCCCTGCGGCAGCTCGACCCCTCAAGCGGCGAGGAACTCGGCGTCGTCCGCGACGTGATCGGCTTCTCCGACATCGGCACATCGATGTCGGTTCACGCTGCAGAGGATGGTCGACTCGTGCTCTCGAGCTGGTTCGACAACGCCGTGCGGCTCTGGGATCCCGCCGCCGACGCGCTGGTCCGGATCTTCGGCGACCTGGCCGCACCGGTCGACGCGTTGCAATTCGAGGGCGACATCGTCGCCAGCCAGTGGGGCGCCGGCAACGTGATCGCCTTCTCGCCGGCGAGCCCGGACGAGAAACGGGTCCTCGCCGAAGGTCTCCAGGGGCCGGCCGGCCTCGCCTCGCTCGACGGCGTTCTCCATGTCGCCGACAACCTGGCGGGGACACTGCTTCGGATCGGGGACGAAGGCGCCCAGGAAGTGACCAGCGGCCTCGACCAACCGGAAGGACTCGCGGCCGCGAACGGCTCGATCTACGTCGTGGAAGCCGGCGCGGACAGGGTCGTCGCCGTCGATGCCGGGAACGGCGAAACGCATGTGATCGTCGAAGGCCTCGAACTCCACGTCCCGCCCAGCGGCGCCTTCCCCAACACGATGCTCTTCAACGGGATCGCAACCGACGGCGAGACCCTCTGGATCGCCGGCGACGCGGCAAACACGATCCACGTCGTCGACCTCGACTGATCGAGCAGTCCATGATTCCCGCAGGCGCCGGCCGGCCCCCGTTCCACCGGGGCCAGCGACACGGCTCGAATCGACAGAACCTCGACGCTGCGTCCGCCACAGGCCGGTTCCTCCTCCCAACCCTCGTCTGCCGGGTGTCCCCCGTTCAGTTCGTCGAGACGTCGACGCCAGCCGGGCAACGGACGAGCCAGGATCACCCGAACGCTCGTTCGACCTCCAACGCGACACCGCGGGCCTCCATGCAGGCACCGCCAGTCCCGAGGCCGGGTTCGGTTCGACTGCGGATGAATCCTGCTGCTGCCGCCATTGCCGGCGCAACCCGGATCGAAAGGCAACAAGACGACGGCAAGGGTCGTCCTTATCATCAGAGTGGCCCTGGAGCCGCTCCAGAGAGTCGCTGCATCGCACGGTGCTCGATGCAGGGTCTGGCGCAGGGTGTGGCCGGATCGGCGTTCAGCCGGCGCTGCGTTCGGCTCCCTGCACCAACCAGTTCCCGAACCCGCCTTCCGAACCATGTCGAGGAGCCTGCCATGAGACAGACCGTCCTGATCGTTGCCGCCTTCACCCTGGCGCTGGCCCCGGCCGCGCTGGCCGCCGACAACACCCCCGTCGTCGGCAAGTGGACGTCGATGGTCCAGACGCCCCGGGGCGCCTCCGAGGTCGTCTACGAGTTCAAGGAGGTCGACGGTGAACTCCAGGGCACCTGGACTAACCCGCGCCGGAACGGCGACCTGATCGGCGTGTCCTGGGACGGCGAAACGCTCAGGTTCAGGCGCGATGTCAGTGTGGGCGGCCGGACCTTGCGCATCGACTTCGAGGTGACGGTCGACGGCGACACGATGACCGGCACGATGGTCACCGCCCGCGGCGAGCGCGAATTCACGGCGAACCGCAGCAGTTAGCGCCGTTCCACGCGGTCACCGCATCCCTCTCTGGTGGAAGGGTCGCGGCGTCGTTCATCCATGCAGGATGGCGCAACAATACCTGCTTCGAACGGTCCGATGCGTCATCGGCTTCAGGAACGCCCCGTCCAGGCTGGCCCAGGACCATTCCGGCCCACGGACTGGCCACAGCCAGCCGCGCCGGCTGGACGCCGAACATCAACGCTCGGGAGAATCCGCCCGCAATACCCCGCACCAGCGCCAGCCGCACTTCCGAGCTTGGGGGTGTGGTACGCCCGCAGGATTCGGCCGTGCCCGGTCGCTAGCTGGCTGGTCCGGCCGGACCGGATTCCGCAAGGACATAGTGGGCGCCCCGGCGTTCGCCTCTACGTTCCAGCGCCCCCGAGGCCACGAGGCGCTTGAGGACGGCAAGGGCTCGGGCGCGGTCGAGGCCGGTAATTCGTCGCACCGTCGCGTTCATCAGTGGCGCGTTGCCGGCTGCGTCCAGGAGGAGTTCGTCGATCTCCGCGTCGTCGAGCGGTGAGCGCGTCCGTGGAAGCTTGCTGCTGATCCGGTAGGTGGCGCCTCCCAATCTGCCGCACTGGACCAGCAGACCGTGGTCCCGCAGCCGTTGCAGCGCCTTGCGTGCGGCGAGGTGATCCACGCCCAGGATCTTGCGCGCGCGCGTGTTGTCGAGAACTTCGCCGCGGGCGGCCCTGACGACCAGCAGGCGGTCGGATGCGCGCAAGGAACCGTCGAGTTCGAGTTCGTTGATCCAGACTCGCTCTTCCTTCGTGACGGCCGCTTCGAGCCAGAGAGTGACGGTAACCGACGAGCCGGCCGGTTCTTCGAACCTGGGCGGGCGGAGGAGGTTCGCGGCCATCGTGTCTTCCATGCGGTCCACGCCGGTGCCGGCGTCCTCGGCCAGCCCGGAATGCCGCAACGTTCGAATGACGTCGACATTTCGGGCCGCGCACTGCTCGCGGATGTTCTCCAGCGTTACCGGCTCGGGCAGACCGCCGGGCGAACTGACGACTACCCGGTTGGGCCGGACTTCGATCCGAACCGGCACCCCGACAGCCTCGTACGACCGGTGCGCCACGGCGTTGGCGACGGCCTCGCGCAGAACCTCCTCCGGCAGCCGGGGCAGGTTCTGACGGATCAGACCGACGACGACGAGTTCGAAGCCGAGTTCATCCAGCACCAGCCGAACAGTCTCTCTGACCTGGGTCGGCAGTGGACCGCAGACCTCGACGCGGCGGTCATACGTCGTCCCCTCGTCGGGATAACGAAGGATCTCGACGAAGGCCTTGCCGAGGAATCGACGCGGTTCCTGCGTGAGATACAGCGCTCCTGCCACAGTCAGGCGCTCTTCACCATCCTCGACGGTGGTGAAGGACCGTTCTCGAAGACGCTCCGGGGTCGCTCCGGACCAGCCCCAGGCGTCCGCAAGTTCCTGAAGCAGGGTCGGATCGGCCGCCCCGATGCGGGCCTCCGTCGGCGTGTGCTCGAAGCGTGCAAGGGAGCGCCTGGCCATGAACTCCGAAAGACCGCGACCGACGAGCGCAGAGTTCGAGGCGCCTCGCCGCACCAGGACGCGGCCGTCGGGCGTCTGCGAGAAACCCTCCAGCCGGCGTCGGACGGCAAGGACGACGACGCGGCGGTCGCCGACATCGACATGGTGAATGCCGTAGCGCCCCGGGTTGTGGAGGCCGGCAACGAGTTGATGCATGGCTGCTTCCCGATTGCCGTTCGGTCCGACGCCCTTGACGGTGCCGTCGTCGCGAACGCCGACGAGAATGACGCCGCCTTCCGTGTTGGAGAAGGCGACAACCGCTTCCTGGAGCCGCCGTTGGCCGAACCCTTCCTTGAACTCGACGAAGAGGCCCTCACCCGCAAACTCGGCGGCGAAGCGGCCCTGGCTCAGAGCCGAGACGGGTGAGCGCCCGGATTCGGGATGGAACAGCGGATATGCCATATTTCGACACTGCCTTGGAGGCGGTGTCGAAGTTTTGCATAACTTCGCATTCTGGCTGCTGCGATCAGTCTCCCGGCAGCGTGTCCGGCGCCGCCAACCCCGTCTGCGTCATCAGGAACACCGCCTCCGCCGCCACGAACTCGATCCTCTCGACATCGGCATGCCCCTGCTCGCGGCGTGTCCTTCCCTGGCTGCTGGAGTGCGCTGCTAGAGTGCGCCCTTGACACTCCAAGTACCCCCTCTTCAGGAGATCTACAGAGAATGCACCGACACACCACCTGCCGCCTCCTCGTGCTCAGCCTGTGCCTCGCGGTCGTCGGGCTCGCTCCCGCCGCCGCGCAGGAGCGTCCCGCAAGCCCGGAGGGCGCCGCATCGACCCAGATCGGCGACGCCTGGATCGACATCACCTATTCCCGGCCGATCCTTCGCGGACGCGGCGGCATCTTCGGGACCGGCGAGGAGTACGGGCAGAAGCTGAACGCCCAAGGCCCGGTCTGGCGCGCAGGCGCGAACGCCACGACCCGGATCAGGACCGAGGCCGATCTGATGATCGGCGGCACGACGGTCCCGGCAGGCGAGTACAGCTTCTTCATCGAACTGAAGGAAGGCGCCTGGACCGCGATCCTCTCGAAGCAGGACTACATGGAGACGTTCGACCGCGACAAGATGGCGGAAGGTCTCACCTGGGGCGCCTACGGCTACAACCCCGAGCATGACGTCGTGCGGACCGCCATGATCACGGAGACGTTGGAGAACTCGATCGACCAGATGACGATCCTGTTCAGCGACGTGTCCGAGGTGGGCGGCGCGCTCGTCGTGATGTGGGACAACCAGATGGGCATCCTGCCGTTCGGCGTCGCCCAGTAGAGGCAGGCGGGCGGCGTCTGCGCCTTCGGCCGGGCGTCCCGAGCCTCCTCCTCGGCAAGGGCGCCGCCTCGTACGTGCTCGTCGCCCCGGGCGCCGTCGGAGGCAGGCGTGACGCAGGCGTGCTCGAACAGGCCGCCCTACCCACCGGAATGGGGCTCGGTCCGTTCAGGCGTCGCACGCCCGGTAGGCGTCGATCACCGCCCGCTCGCCTTCGCGGCCCGGCCTGGAGTTTCCGTGCTCCATGCCCACGATGCCGTCGAAGCCCTTCTGCTTGAGATGCCGGAACACGTTCAGGTAGTTGATCTCGCCCGTGGTCGGCTCCTTGCGGCCCGGGTTGTCGCCGACCTGGATGTAGGCAATCTCGTCCCAGGCACGGTCGAGGTTCGGAATCAGGTTCCCCTCGGTGATCTGCTGGTGGTACAGGTCGTCGAGGATCTTCACCGAGGGTGAGCCGACCGCCTTGCAGATCTGGTAGGTCTGCGGAATCCCGGTCAGGAACACGCCGGGGTGGTTCGTCCAGTGGTTGAGCGGCTCGAGCACGGCGACCAGGCCCGCCGGCTCGAGGATCGCCGCCGCGCGTTTCAGGTTCTCGACGACGTTCGCGGTCTGGTACTCCCACTCGAGGCCCGGGTCGAGCTGTCCCGGAACGACGGTGCACCACCTGGCATTCACCCTCCTGCCGATCTCCACGGCCTTCCGCATGTCCGCCTCGATCGCCTGGCGCACGGAGGAATCGGAGGAGGCGAAGCTCACTCCGCCCCAGGAGGTGTGAGCGACGAAGACGCCCATCTCCATGTCCAGCCGGTCGAGCTCCGCAGCGATCTTCTCCTGGAGCACCGGCTCGCGACCGCCCATGCCGTTGTCCTCCAGAGCCCGGAAGCCCTCGTCATGCATGAAGCGAAGCTGGTCGATGTGGTCGTCGCCGGCATGATGCCGGAACATCCCGAAGTGGGGCGCGTACTTGAGCTGGAATGCGCCGCGGTTCCCAGGCTGGGCGGCACGCGCCGCGGACGTCCCGGCGAACGTCCCGGATGCTGCGCCGGCAGCCAGCGCCGCTGCTGCTGCGCCCCCCAGGAACTGGCGCCGCGGAATTCGAGCCGCGCCAGGCGCCTCGGCGGGAGACGCAGCAGGAGAATCGACTGTCGCATCGTGCATCGTGGCAGAGTAGCAGCCGCCGAACACGACCTTTGCCAACCTCCAGTACCAATCCACTCCGAGGGACCGAACATGCAGCCGACCGCTTCCGGGATCCGCTTCCTGACCCCAGCCATCGTCGCCATCGCGGCCATCGCCCTGGCAACCGCCCTTCCGGCGATCGACGTGGCAGACACCCGGCTCCTGTCCCAGCCCGCCGTGAGTGCCGAACATGTGGCGTTCGCCTACGCCGGCGACCTCTGGATCGCCGGCCGCGACGGGACCGGCGCCCGCCGGCTGACGTCGCACGAAGGGACGGAAAGCCGGCCCCGCTTCTCGCCGGACGGTTCCCTGGTCGCGTTCAACGCCGAGTACGACGGCAACATCGACGTCTACGTCATGCCGGCCGCGGGCGGCGAACCGGCGCGGCTCACCTGGCATCCGGGCGCCGACGTGGTCCAGGGCTTCACCGTCGACGGTTCGGCCGTGCTGTTCGCTTCCCAGCGCAGCATGTTCACGAACCGCCACTTCCAGCTCTTCACGGTGTCACTCGCGGGCGGACTGCCCGAGAAACTGCCGATCCCGCACGGGCTGCGCGCCAGCTACTCGCCCGACGGCCGCCGCATCGCCTACATCCCCACACCGGAGCGCTTCCAGCAGTGGAAGAACTATCGCGGCGGCACGACATCCCGGATCTGGATCTACGACACCGCAGACCACTCGGTGCAGGCGATCCCCCAGCCTGAAGGCCGGTGCAACGACACCAACCCGACCTGGATCGGCGACCGCGTGTTCTTCCGCTCGGACCGGGACGGCGAATTCAACCTCTATTCCTTCGACACCGGCAGCGGCGAGATCGTCCGCCACTCCGAGTTCGAGGACTTCCATGTGGAGGACCTCTCCGGATCCGCCGACACGGTGATCTACGAACAGGCCGGCTACCTGCACCTCTACGACCCGGGTTCGGACCGCCACCAGCGGCTGCGGATCGGCGTCGCGGCCGATCTGACCGAGACCCGGCCGCGCTGGATCGAAGGCCCGGAGTACATTCGCAGCGCCTCGATCTCGCCCTCCGGTGCCCGCGCGGCCTTCGGCTACCGCGGCGAAATCCTCACGCTGCCCGCCAGGAAGGGCGACACGCGCAACCTGACCCGGACGCCCGGGGTGCACGAGCGCTCGCCGGCCTGGTCCCCTGACGGCGGCCGCATGGCCTGGTTCTCGGACGAGGGCGGCGAGTACGGGCTCCACGTCCACAACCAGGAGAGCGGCGAGGTCCGCCGCTACGAACTCGGCGGCGAGCGCGGCGGCAACGGCTTCTACCAGAACCCGGAGTGGTCGCCCGACGGCGAGCGGATCAGCTACGTCGACAACTCGATGACGCTGTTCGTCATCGAACTCGAAGGCGGCGAGGTCACGAAGGTCGCGAGCGAGTACTACTACGGGCCCTCCGCTCCGGCGCGCCCCGGCCATTCCTGGTCGTCGGACTCGCGCTACGTCGCCTACACCCTGAACACGCGCTCTTACATGCAGCAGGTGTTCGTTCACGACGTCGAGGCGAAGACCTCTCACCCGGTCACCGACGGGCTGAGCGAAGTCGGTGAGCCGGTGTTCGACCGCAGCGGCGACTACCTGTACTTCCGCGCTTCGACCGACGCCGGCCCGGTGAAGCACTGGTTCGCCATGTCGAATGCGGACATGGAACTGTCGAGCGCCATCTATGTCGCCGTGCTGAGCGCGGACGGCGAATCGCCCCTGGCCCCGGAAAGCGACGAGGAGGAGAAGGAGTCAGGCGATGAAGACGCGGACAGCGAGGACGAGGAGGACGACGGCGACAACGGGAGCGGAGACGCAGGGGACGAGGATCGGGTCGAGATCGACTTCGAGGGACTGAACCAGCGCATCCTGGCGCTTCCGGTGGAAACCGGCGGCTACAGCAATCTGGCGACCGGAGAGGCCGGAAAGCTCTACTACCTCCGCAGCTCCCCCGCCGGCAGGTTCGGAGGCGGCCGTGGCGGCGACCTCGTCCTCTTCGACCTCGAGGACCGCGAGGAAACGGTGCTGCTCACGGGCGTCGTCGGTTTCTCGCTCAGCGCCGACGGCAAGAAGGTCCTCTACGCTGGCCGGGACGACTTCGGCATCGCCGACGCGGGCAGCAGGATCGACCGCGGAAAGAGCGCGATCCCGACCGACAAGCTGACGGTCCGCATCGATCCGCGCGCCGAGTGGCAGCAGATCTTCGACGAGGTCTGGCGCATCAACCGGGATTACTTCTACGACCCCGGCATGCACGGCGCCGACTGGGCGGCGATGGCCGAGAAGTACAGCGGCTTCCTCGCCGACGTCGCCACCCGCGCCGACCTGAACAGGGTGCTGCGCTGGATGTGCAGCGAGATCGCGGTCGGCCACCACCGGGTCGGCGGCGGCGACCGCCGGAGCGATCCGGAGCGAGTCGGCGGCGGGCTGCTCGGCGCCGACTTCGAGATCGCGGACGGACGCTACCGGTTCGCCCGCGTCCTTGGCGGCCTGAACTGGAATCCGGAACTGCGGGCGCCGCTCACCGAGCCGGGCGTGTCCGTCACTGCCGGCGAGTACCTGCTGGCGGTCGACGGCGTCGACCTGGAAGCCGCCGAGAACGTGTTCGCGCGCTTCGAGAACACCGCCGGCAAGATCGTCGAGCTGACAGTCGGCCCGAGCGCCGACGGTTCGGACTCGCGCACCGTTTCCGTGGTGCCGATCCCGAACGAATCGGCGCTCCGCAACCGGGAATGGGTCGAGCGCAACCTGGCCAAGGTCGACGAAGCGACCGACGGTCGGGTCGCCTACGTCTACGTCCCGAACACGACGACTCTCGGGCACACCTACTTCAAGCGCTACTTCTTCCCCCAGGTCCACAAGCAGGCCCTGATCGTCGATGAACGGTTCAACGGCGGCGGCCAGGTCGCGGACTACTACATCGACCACCTGAGGCGCCCCTACATCAGCCACTGGGCGACCCGCTACGGCGCCGACTTCCGCACGCCGAGCGCGGCCATCCTGGGGCCGAAGGTCATGATCATCGACGAGACGGCCGGCTCCGGCGGCGACCTGCTGCCCTGGATGTTCCGCAAGCTCGGCCTCGGCGCCCTGGTCGGCAAGCGGACCTGGGGCGGCCTCGTGGGCGTGCTTGGCTTCCCTGTCCTGATGGACGGCGGCCTCGTCACCGCGCCCAACCTCGCCATCTGGACCGAGGACGGCTTCGTGGTCGAGAACGTCGGGGTGCCGCCCGACGTCGATGTCGAGCAGTGGCCCGCGGACGTCATCGCCGGCCGCGACCCCCAGCTCGAGAAGGCGATCGAGATCGTCCTCGAGCAGCTCGAAGCGAACCCGCCCGCCGAACCGGTCAAACCGCCGTTCCCGATCCGGGTCAGGAAGTAGGGCCCGATCCGACTCAGGAGGCCGAGCCTGATCCGGGTCCGGCGGTAGCCGCGCAGCGACCGTCGGTGCGCCGGCCGGCTGGCCGGCAGCGGGCGCATGGCATCCGGACGCACAAGCCCCGTACCTCAGGTCGCACCAGATGAACTTCTCCTTCCTTCTGCCGCGCCTGCGCGCCGAATGGCGCAAGCACACGCGACGCGAGCTCTCCGCAGCCGACATCCACCAGCGCTTCCGACAGCGGGAGCGGCACTTCCGCTCGCCGCCAATGACGCCCGACATGGTGGCGGCCATCTCCCGGCTTTCCCCCCAGTTCCACCTCGAACCCGGCGAGACCTCGCGAGACTTCTGGGAGCTGACCCAGAACGGCTCCTGCTGGGGCGAGTTCGACGCTGCGGCGCCAGTGCTCCACGCCATGCCCGGGCCCAGGAGAGCGCTCGACATCGGCTGCGGCCTCGGGCGCTCGACCGCCTTCTTCCGGAGCGCCCTGGGCTGGAACGACACCGAGTTCCACCTCTACGACGGCGACGGTCCGCGCATCGACTACCTGCGCAGCGCCGAACGAACCGACCGCACCTTCTGCGGCGACCTGACGACGCTCAGGACCGTGCTCGAGTACAACGAAGTTCCGAACTTCCGCATCTTCGACGCCCACGACCTGGACCACCGCCTGGACGCCCTGCCGGACCGGTACGACCTCGTCTTCTCCTTCTACGCCGCCGGCTTCCACTGGTCGCTGGCCGACTTCTGGAGCGAGTTCGAGACGATTTCCCACGAGGCGACCGTCGGCATCTTCACCATCCACCGCAACTTCGAGGAGTTCCCGGCCCTTCGAAACTGGGCGTTCCGCATCGTCCCCTTCAACCGCAGCCTGATCAAGGACCGCCCGCACCGGCTGCTGATCGCAAGCCGCGACGCAAGCCTCCTCGCCAGACTGTAAGGGGCGGCGTCTCCGTCCCGAAGCCGCCGCAACGGCGGCGCCATGCCAACGGACCCTGCGCCAACGGACCCGCCCGGACGGACCCTGCGGCTTCTTCAGGCTCCGTGGTACCCTTCGGCTCATTCGCACACAGTCTTGGAGAAGCACGCAGTGGACGCACAGAAGACAACCGTTGACCAGGCGTTTCCAAACAGAAAGCAATACGCGATCCCCAGCTACCAACGAAACTACGTCTGGACCTGCGAAGAGCAATGGGCACCGCTGTGGGACGACCTGCGGACCTTGACCGAACACCGCTTCGATGCCTCCGAGACCAGATCGCACTTTCTCGGCACGATCATCACGAAGCAGATCGGAACACAGGGCTTTACCGATCGCTGGTGCGTAGTCGATGGGCAGCAGCGCCTCACCACACTTCAGATTCTCATGGCCGCCATGAGGACCGCCTACCGCGAGTTCGGTCTCGACCAGTACGCGTGCATCCTGACGGACTCCCTGGTGAATCCCAAGGCCGGCGTTATCGAGGATTCGGACAAGTACAAGATCCAGCACAAGAGCATCGACTACCGGGGTTTTTCCGGAATCATCGACGCCAGCGTAGGAGGCATCGGCCCTGCCGCGCAGGAAAAGCACCAGCTTGACGACTGCCATGACTACTTCAGGACCGAGGTGGGCGAGTGGCTCGCGAAGAAATCGGATACGACCCCCGATCGGCGCGCCAAAGCTCTCACCTCCACGATTCTCCAACAGTTCTATGTAGTTGACATTCGGCTTGACCGGTCGGAGAACAGCCACGCGATCTTCGAAGCGTTGAACGCCCGCGCCGAGCCGCTGACGGAGTGGGAGAAGATCAAGAACTACATTCTTTCGATCGCTGCCTGCGAGGAGGATCCCGACGGCGACCGCACGTACAACGAGCACCTTGAGGAATACGACAGCAGTAGATACTGGGAAGAGTCGGTCTCCGAGCCGGGTTTCTCCGGGAAGCGCATCGGGTTCTTCCTGTTCTTCTTTGCGCAAATCGAGCTGCCCAGGCACAGAAAGCAGCTGAGCGGAAAGCCAGTCCTGGACACCTTGCCTCGAGACCGCCTCTACCGCGAGTTCCGCCATGCCGGCGAGCATGTATACCGGCGCTCGTCGGAGAAGCTACAGGGTCTTCTTCGGAGACTGGCCCGCTACGCGAAGATCTTCAGGAAACTCGACGAGGCCAGCAGCGACACCTTCTCGGAGTACGCCCTTCTCGTCATGTATCGGAGACGCAAGCTCCGTCTCGCCTCGCTGATTCCGGTCCTCATGGTTCTGGTCGACAAACTGGGTTGTGGCGAACGCTTCGATCGGGCACTGCGGATCATCGACAGCTACCTGATGCGCCGAGTCGCGGTCAAGGCGAAGTATTCCGGCTTCGACGACGTCGCGTTCCGATTCGTCCAGGCACTTGCTGCCACGGAGCCCGGCGAGATCATCGCTGTCCTCATTCACCAGTTCGAGAAGACAACAACCCAGACCAGCCGATGGCCAAGCGACCTGGAAGTGAGTACTTGGCTCCGCGACGCGGACATGTATCACAAATGTGCAGGCAAGGTCCTCCTGTTGCGCGGCATCGCCCAGAAGATGCACGACGAGCGCAGCGGCGACCTCACGATGCACTTCCAGCCCAAGGCCGCGTTGACGGTCGAGCACGTCGCGCCGCAGAACTGGCAGCGCCACTGGAAGGCCGACCTGGATTTTGGAGACAGCGACGAAGAGCGTCGGCGCCTCGACCGGTTTGTTCACCGAATCGGCAACCTGACTCTCGTGACTCGAAAGCTGAATCCCAAACTCGGCGACCGTCCGTGGCACCACAAGGCAAAGCTCCTTCGAGTCGACAACCTGGAAATGAACCGCCGCCTCCTCGACGACATGGAAGGGGAAACCTGGAACCAGGCGGAGATCGACCACCGCAGTCGAATCGTGGCGGACTACGTGAATGAGATCTGGCCGCACGCGGCCGCGCTTCGTCAGGAACTGGGAATCGCGGCGCCGGTGGAGGACGCGGCCGATCACGTATCCGGCATCCCGTCGGAAGTGGCCCAGCACCTGGTGGACAGCGTGACGGATACCGGCATCGAGGAAGGCTGGGCGAACACGGACCGCCTGAACAGAGTGACCCGCACGGGACGCTACGGCCGGAATCTGCGGCTGGGCGGCGGTTCCCGGTGGCAGGGCTACTGGTTCGGAGTAAGCACGAAGGATCGGCACCTCATCGTGAAGTCGTGGTACTCGGAGAATCGCCACTTCATTCAGATTTCCAAGGACCACAACTTCGACGACATCCGCGACCTGGACGACATCCTCGAGTCGGCAACAACTCAGGTACGTGACCTTGCCGAGTCCATCGCATCGGGCAGCGACACAGGCGCCGATCAGCATTAGCGGCACGTCGGCATGTCGAGGCGATTCCCCACCGTACGCGACGCGTTCCAACTGCCCGTGGCGAAAGTCGGTCCTGGCGTGATTCCTGCCGACGTCGCAGGATCTTCCCATGGCCATGGGGCAAGAAGTGTCGTGGTTGGGTTCAGGAGCCTCTCCGGATGTCAGGTTCGTATCTGCCGAGAAGCTCCAGGCACCCGTTCCACGAGCGCTTGAACGGCGTTCTCGAGTCGGCCGGTTTCGACGAGTTCGTCGAGTCCGCGTGTGCGGAGTTCCACGCGGAGCGCCTTGATCGTCCGAGTCTGCCTCCCGGCGTGTACTTCCGGCTGTTGTTCCTGGGCTGTTCGAGGGTCTGGGGTCGGAGCGCGGGATCGCGTGGCGTGCTCGGGACCGCCGTGAAGTCCTCGACTGCCGTGCGACTGCCCACGTTGGCGAAGTTCGCCCGGACGCCGACCTCCTGCGTACCGCCGCTGGTGTTCATGATCTGTTGATCACAAGGCATGCCTTGGCTTTTGTCAAGGGTCAAGTTGAAGCGAGCACGATCAGGAGAATGATGCCTCCTGTTATCAGAGTGATGAGACATGCCGTGAGAAGACCACAGGTCCCCAATTGGATCATCGCTTGTCCGGCTTCCTGCAACTTCTCGCCGGTGGCCTTCTCCTGGTCGGTGTCTTTCGGAGTTGATGTCATTTCAGACTGGCCTTGCGGACCAGATGAGTCCGTCTGAATCGTAGAGGTTCAGTCTTCCAGTTGACGTGATGACAAACCACTCGCCAGTGGGAAGGTAGTACCGATTGCCGCGCTTCGTCAGCTTGTCTTCGAGTTCGGAGCCGTCATCGTATCGTTGGGGGATTATATACTTGACTAGCCACGGCAGCTTTGACGCCGCCGTGGCTAGTCAGAACCAAGTAGTAGAACTTAGAAGCCTACCGTTGGTCCTCGTACTTCTCTGTGACATCGAATTCTTCCGTTACCGGGTTCGATGTGTTGTGAACCTCGCGGATCAAGATCACGCAGTTATTGAGCGTGACGTTGACAGTGAGTTCACGTGGCGGGTGTTCCACCGATGGTTCAGGACGTGTTACGTCCACTTTGGTTAGCTTCATAACCAAACTCCTCTGGTTGGCTAATGGTTTAGAACAACAGAGATTGATACGTACATTCTCTGCGGCCCGACGGGCCGGAGCGGCGGACGCAGGTGGTAACTGCGTACCGCTGCTCTTGTTTTCTAGTTCTGCTGACCATAGTTCACATTCAGGGCCTTGTCAAGGGTTTTTCCGAATTAAACCGCTATTAGTCGGAATCTGCAATCTTTTCGAGCACGGGATGGCCGACTTGACGGCGGTCAGATTATTCGCTATCGTGCTAGCCACACGGACGAAGGGAGGCAGCGATGACGAGTCACAGTGCACCGGGCAAGGCGTTCCGCAAGGGGCTGTCGATCCTGGAGATGTTCCAGATGTTCCCAGACGATGCCGCTGCGGAGAAGTGGTTCGAGGATCAGCGTTGGGGCGAGACTGGCCGGTGCTGCCCCGACTGCGGGTCATGCCACACGGTGGAAGTGAAGAACCGTAGACCGATGCCGTACCGTTGCAAGGACTGCCGTCACCACTTCAGCGTGAAGAAGGGAACCGTCATGCAGGGTAGCCGGATCGGCTATCAGAAGTGGCTGTTCGCCATCTACATGATGGTCACGGGCCTGAAAGGCACTTCGAGCATGAAGATCCACAGGGAGCTTGGCGTCACGCAGAAGACAGCGTGGTACCTCATGCAGCGCATCCGTGAAGGATTCCTCGGTGAGAATGCCAAGTACCAGCCGCTGGCCGGTCCGGTAGTAGAAGCGGACGAGACGTTCGTGGGCGGCAAGCGGAAGAACATGCCGGTATCGAAGCGGAAGAAACTGACGGGTCGCGGTCCTGTAGGGAAGAAGGCAGTGGCCGGTGTGAAGGACCGGAAGACGAAGAAGGTCCGGGTGAAGGTCGTGGACAGTACGGATGCCGTGACGCTCCAGGCTTTCGTGCGGCGGAACGTGCGACGCGGTTCCAAGGTCTACACGGACGAGTCACGGGCATACACGGGCCTGTATCGTGACTACGACCACGACAGCGTGTCTCACAGCGTTGGCCAGTACGTGAAGAACGTGGACGTGCACACGAACGGGATCGAGTCTCTGTGGTCCATGTTCAAGCGTGGCTACATCGGTACGTACCACCGCATGAGCTTCAAGCACCTGCACCGGTACGTCAACGAGTTCGCCGGTCGGCACAACGTTCGTGACCTCGACACGCTGGAGCAGATGGCGCTCGTCACGGTCGGGTTGGACCAGAAGCGTCTTCGCTACCAAGACCTGATCGCGCCGAATGGGCGCTCAGCGGAGGCTGAGGCATGACGCACGGGCGGCGCGACCGGCGACCGGCGACCGGCGACCGGCGACCGGCGACCGGCGACCGGCGACCGGCGACCGGCGACCGGCGACCGGCGACCGGCGACCGGCGACCGGCGACCGGCGACCGGCGACCGGCGACCGGCGACCGGCGACCGGCGCAGAATTGTACCTGCAAGATTCAAGCCGAACTGGAAGAACCGGACCCTGTGGACCGGACGCGACAACCTGGAAGTCATGCGGGGCATGAACAGCGAGTCCGTAGACCTCATCTACCTCGACCCGCCGTTCAACTCCAAGAAGAACTACGCGGCACCTATTGGCAGCAAAGCGGCGGGTGCCGTCTTCAAGGACTCATGGACCTGGGACGATGTAGACCGTGTCTGGTTGGCTTTGCAGAGAGATCGCAACCCGGCCTTGTATGCCGTCATAGAAGCTGCTCGAATGGCGCACAGTACAGGAATGGCTGCGTACCTAAGCATGATGGCGCAGCGCTTGTCCGAGATGAAGCGCATACTGAAACCAACCGGAAGCATTTACGTTCATTGCGATCCTACAGCTAGCCATTATCTGAAGATCGTTCTGGATCATTTCTTCGGATACAAGAACAGTCGCAATGAAATTGTCTGGTGCTATACAGGACCAAGCAATGCCAAAAGGGATTTTGCACGGAAGCATGATACGATATTGCGCTATGCTATGGGATCCGTATGGACTTTCAATGTAGATGCGATACGAATCCCATATAACCGTCTCAATACACAGACGTCCGGGGGAGGAATTGGCGGAAATCTCAAAGGTGAGTTACGCGAGAACCTCTTGAAAAGAGGAAAGACACCGGAAACATGGTGGTCAAAATTCTCGCCTGTAGGGAGACTGAAGAATGAACGGACGGGTTATCCGACGCAGAAACCACTTGCACTGCTAGAGCGGATAATCCGCGCTAGTAGCAATGAGGGTGGAGTTGTTCTTGATCCATTCTGCGGTTGCGCGACGACGTGCGTGGCTGCCGAAGGTCTGGACCGCCAGTGGGCAGGCATTGACATAAGCCACAAGGCTGCTGAGTTGGTCCGTATGCGCTTGCAACAGGCAACGGAGAGTCGCGCAGGTGGTCCGATGTGGAGCGATAACGTAGTCCACCGTACCGACCTTCCTCGTCGAACTGATCTGGGTAGGCTACCGCGTTACACTGTTCACAAGAACGCTCTGTACGGCGAGAGCGGTGGACACTGCGGAGGTTGCGGCGAACACTTCTTCAAGCGCAACCTGACGGTTGACCACATTGTTCCTCAGTCCAAAGGCGGAACGGACCATCCAGAGAACCTGTGGCTACTGTGCGGCGCTTGCAATTCCTCGAAGGGAACGAAGTCACAGGCAGAGTTCTTGAGGGACCGCATGAGTCTCCAGGGCGCGGGCCTTCCGTGGCTTGACCAATAGTGCGAAATGTAGTAGCATAGGTGACACATGGCCAAGATACTAAAGAAGATCAGGCGTCGGCGCGGACGGCCAGCAACTCGCGTCATCAAGATCGACGCGACGATGGAAGAAGTGGCACGGCGCATCTTCGCCAACGCCAAGAAACCAGACCCGTCAATACGGCTGTACAACAGACCAGAGAATGACGAAGGGCGGGACGGCTAGCTTTTCCGTGGCTAGTCAAGTATATAATCCCCTATCGTTGACGCATGTACGGCTGACCGGACTCCTCGTAGAGTGTCGTGGTGATCGTGATGCCGTACTGGTTCACGACCCAGGTACCGATGTCCTTCGTCTCCGCCTGGGCCACAGCGACCGGGAGGAGGATGAAGAGAACGAGAGGGAGGGTGAGTGCTGTCTTCATGGCCATCACTCCATGCATGCGCGACCCCGGAATCGGAGTCGGGCCGCACGATCCCGCAGGGCGGTTCCCGGCCCCGAGGTTCTGGCGAAGCCGACCAGGAGGCAGTTCACGGCAGAACTCGCAGGAGGCCTTTCTCCGAAGTCGCCCTCGTGCCGACCTGATCGCCGAGGTCGTCAGGAGACGCAGGAGAAGGCCCTGGGCTTGAAGTCCGGCGAGTTGAGGATGCTGGCGCTGCTGCCGGTTGCCCGGATCACGAACAGCCCCTGCCGTTCGGCGTGCCTCGTGACCGACTCGTCGCTCTTCAGGTAGGCCACGGCACCGAGGATGCGATCGCGGCGGTGGTCCTGGAACCACTCGGCGAAGAACGAGAGCTTCGTCAGAAACTCGCGCACGTCCTCCGGTCGCAGCGTCGTCTTCACCTCCACGACGACCGTGTCCGCCCCGTTGGTGGCCACGATGTCGAACTCCACGTGCTCGCCGTTCCGCCGCCCGGTGCGGCGCTGGTACGTCGTGTTCACGTCGATGCCCCGGTCCTTCAGCAGCGGCACGAGATCGCCCTCCACGAGGCTCTCCAGCAGCTTGCCCCACTGCGTCGTGAACAGACCCTCCGCCTTCTTCAGCCGGCGATCGGTCTCCTGCATCTGGCGATCCGTTTCCTGCATCCGCCGATCGGTTTCCTGCATCTGAAGGGCGGTTTCCCTCTGCAGGCGTTCCGTCTCCTTCTGCAGACGTTCGGTCTCCTTCAATCGGCGGTCACTCTCCTTCGCCTGCTCCTCACGTTCGGCGACAAGGCCGCGAACCTGTTCGCCGACGAGGTGGAGGGTCTTTCGAATCTCGGCGAAGCTCGGGGCTTCGTGCGTATCTGCAGCGTTGTCGCTCATGCTGGTCCTTTCTCCTCTCCGGGGTGACGTCACTGGAGTCGGAGGCGCCGCGGGAAGCGCAGGGAAGCCCGATCCACCGGCAGGCGGCAGGCAAGGGACCGGCACTGTAGCAGCGGGCAGTAGGTCCCCACACGAATCTGGCCACAGTCGAGGGGTAGAAGTGTCCGCATTGGAGCCCGTGGTCGAAGAACGCTCGGCGAACGAGGATGACGTCCGCGCTGCGTTTCGGGAGCGCGGGAAGGCCGATCGAGTTCGTCGAGTCGCTCGACTCGTGCGCGGCTCGTCCGGCGCGCCGGCAGGCCTCCGACAGCCGCTCTTCAACCTGAGTCCGACCTGCTTGCCGGCCAGGGGGCGCCCGGATCCTCCTCGGGCACTGGCCGCAGGCCGAGGTTGACGAACTTCTGAAGCCGCTTCCCCTCGTAGGTCTCGGTCGTGTAGATGTTGCCCTTCGAGTCGGTGGCGATGCTGTGGACGGCGAAGAACTGGCCGGGCTGGCGGCCGCCGTCGCCGAAGGCGTAGAGCACCTCCATGCTCTCCCGCTTGATGACGTGGACCTTCATGTTCTGGCCGTCCGCCAGGTAGAGGAACTTCTGCTCTTCGTCGGGCGAGAAGGCTACGTCCCAGGTCGAACCCTGGGCCAGGGTCTCGGAGGCGATGAACGCCTCGTCGACGTAGGTGCCGTCGGCCTGGAAGACCTGGATGCGGTCCGCGGCCCGGTCGCAGACGTAGAGCAGTCCGTCGGCGGAGATGTCGGCGCAATGGACCGGACCCCGGAACTGGGCCGCGGGGGGGTCGCCCGGCGCGTACGGCCCCAGATCGAGCTCGTCGTCGGGCGGCTCGCCGTAAGCGCCCCAGTAGCGCTTGAACTCGCCGGTGTCGGCGTCGATCACGACCACGCGGCGGTTGAAGTAGCCGTCCGCGACGTAGACCTCGTTGGCGTCCGGGTCGACCGAGAGCTTAGCGACCCGGCCGAAGTTCTTCATGTCGTGGCTGTTGCGCACGAACCGAGGATCGTCCTCGCCGGCGCCTTCGTCGACACGGGCGTTCGCCTTCCCGACCTGCATCAGGAACCGGCCGCCGCGCGTGAACTTCAGAACGTGCGAATCCCCGCCGCCGTTGCCGCCGATCCACACGTTGTCCATGTGATCGAGCAGGATGCCGTGGTTGGAGGTCGGCCATTCGTACTCGCCGCTATCGCTTCGACCGCCCCAGTGTCCAACCAGGTTGCCGTCCGGATCGAACTCCAGCACCGGCGGCGCCGGGATGCAGCACTCGGAGAGCGGCGGATCCTGCGCCGCGCCGATCTCATTGAACGCGCCGAAGGCGTCTGGCGTGTTCCGGTGAACGATCCAGACGTGATCGCGGGAATCGACCGCGACACCGATCGCCGGGCCGAGAATCCAGTGGTTCGGCAACGGCTTCGGCCAGAACGGGTCGACCTCGAAACGCGGCGCCAGCGGTCCGTCGCCTGCCGCATCGGCGGCCTCGGAACCGCCGTAGCCGTCACAGCCGGCCAAGGCGAGGATCACCGCACACGCAAGAGCACAAGGGAGACGCTTCGCTGTCATCGTCGGCCCATCCAGTCGTTGAAATCCACTGCCTTCGCGGAGGGAATCTCTCGCGGTCTCTCGGTCTCTGCAGCACCAGGGAGGTGGCGTCAGTGTACATCCTGGCCGGCTCGCTAACATCCACCGCCTGTCCAACGCTTCGCCCAGATCAGGTTTCTTCGGCGCCAGCGGCGTCATCGCTCTCTTCCTGCTGCCGGTGGCCGCCGGTCCTGCCGCGGCTCACGAAGTCCCCGGCAGCGTCACCGTCCAGGTGCTCGTACGGCAGCAGGACGACCGGCTCCAGGTCCTCGCGCGCACGCCGCTCGAGGCGATGCAGGAAATGCAGTTTCCGGTCGACGTCCGAGGAATCCTCGACCTCGAGGAGCTCCGATCGGGCGGCTTCCTGACGGCGGCAGCCAATCGCTGGATCGCATCCAGCCTCGAGCTCTTCGCCGGCGACGCCAGACTGCCGACCGCAGCCGTCCGAGCCGTCCGTCTGTCGATCCCCTCCGACCGCTCGTTCACGGACTTCGACCGCGCCCTGGAGCACATTCGGGAACCGCCGCTGCCGGCGGCCACGCAGCTCGTCTGGAGGCAGGCGCTCCTCGATGTGCTGCTCGAAACACCGCTCGAGCCCGGGTCGACGCGGGAGCGGCCGCGATTCTCCATCGACCCGCGCTTCGGCCGACTGGGCCTGCGCGTTCTCGTGGTCGTGCGGTACGAACCGCTGGACGGCGACTCGCGCGTCTTCCAGCTCGCCGCCGAGCCCGGCCGGGTTCGGCTCGACCCGCACTGGGCACAGGCCGGGCTTCACTTCGCGGCGATGGGTTTCGAGCACATCCTCGGCGGCCTCGACCACCTGCTGTTCCTGGTCTGCCTGGCGGCCCCGCTCCGCAAGCTCCGTCAGCTGGTTCTCGTCGTCACCTCGTTCACGGTCGCGCACTCGATCACCCTGATCGCCTCCGCCGCCGGTCTGGCGCCGCGCGTTCTCTGGTTCCCCACCCTGGTGGAGCTGCTGATCGCCCTGTCGATCGTCTACATGGCGTTCGAGAACGTCCTTGGAATCGGCCAGGACCGCCGCTGGACCACAGCCTTCGGCTTCGGCCTCGTCCACGGCTTCGGCTTCTCCTTCGCCCTCGGCGAATCGCTGCAGTTCGCCGGCTCGCATCTCGTGACCTCGCTGCTCGCCTTCAACGTCGGCGTCGAGCTCGGCCAGCTCCTGGTCCTGCTGCTCCTGGTTCCGCTGCTCGACCTCGTCTTCCGACGCCTGCGCAGCGAGCGCACGCACGCGGCGGCACTGCACACGGAGAGATCGGGCACGGAGAGATCGGGCACGATCCTGATCTCCGCAGTGATCGGTCATTCGGCCTGGCACTGGACCGGCGAGCGCAGCTCCGACCTGATGGCCTATCGGCCCCTGGCGCCCCTGCTCGACGGCGTTCCCGAGCATGCACTGCCGTGGATTCTGGTCGCTGCCGCCCTCATCCTCCCTGGCGGACGCTGGTTGGCCCGGAGACGGGCCGCGGGGGCCCGCTAGCGCACGGCATCGGCCAGCGCCGCGACCATCGCGGCGCGGTGCTGGCTGTACTCGGGATTCGTCGCATGGGGCCAGGCGCCGTGAGTGACGATGACGGTGTTCGAATCGGGGTCCATCCAGAGGTACTGGCCGAAGATGCCGATGCCTGCAAAGGCGCCCTCTCCGCGCAGCCACCAGAGGTAGCCGTAGCCGTCGTAGCCGGGGCTGGGGCTCGTGGAGTCCGCCATCCAGCCCTCCGGAAGCACCCGTGTGCCATCGCGCCGCACGCCGCCATTCATCGCGAAGATGCCGAGCCGGGCATAGTCGCGCAGGGTGGCGCTGATGCAGCAGCCGCCGAGCTCGCCGCCGCCGGGCTCGTGAATCACCCAGTTCGCGTCCGCCTCCATGCCGAACGGCGCCCAGATCCTGTGCTCCAGATACGTCGAGAGGTTGTTGCCGATGGCCGCACGCAGCACGGCGCCGGCCATGTTCGTCTCGCCCGTGTTGTAGTGGAAGACCTCACCCGGCGGATGCTCCCTCTCCAGTGCCGCCATGTAGCGAACCTGTTCGACCAGAGCGGACGGCAGCGTCGCCACGTCGGACTCCGGGTCCGCGTAGTCTTCGTTCCACCGCACGCCGGAGGCCATCTGCAGCACGTTGCGGATCGTCACGCCGTCGTAGCCGCCGCCGGCCAGCAGGGGCAGGTACTTCGTGATCGGTTCGTCGACGCCGCCGATATAGCCGTCCGCGATCGCGGCGCCGTACAGCATCGAGACGACGGACTTGGCGATCGAGAACGAGATCCAGCGCGAGCTCTCGTCGTTGCCCAGGCCGTAGCGCTCGAACACGACCGCATCGTCCTTGACCACCAGAAGGCCCGCGATCCGGCGGTCGCGCAGGTAGTCATCGACCGTGAACGTCTCGTCCTCGACCTCGTAGGTCACCGACGACAGGTCCTGCGGCGCCGACGCCAACGGGTACGGATCGTCGGAGGCCCTGATCCATCGCGTTTCGCCGATCCGATCGATGTTCCGGTAGCCCGCGATCTGCTGCTCCGGTGTCCAGAACAGGATCTCGCCGCGCTCACCGAAGTTCTCGGCATCCGAGGCAACCGGGGAATCGGGCTCGACGCCGGCCTCGGTCTCCACGGCCGGCCCGGCGCAAGCGGAAAACGCCAGCATCGTGGCCGTCATCACGGCGACCGCTGACCACGTGCGCAGTCCAGGCGCAGTCAGGATCCGATCCGCCTGCGATTCCGCTTGCAGGTACGCTTGCACTCGAGTCATCTCATGGCCCTCCAGGTCAGGATTCTCTCCATGGTACCGCCGACCGGCCCGCAGCAGGCCGACCCGGTTTCCGTTGCACGACGATCCGCCGGATGACGATCCGATGAACGAAGACAGGGCCGCCGCCGAAACTGCGCCAGCCCCGCTGGCCTCGGTGCACTCGGTTGCCGGCGGCGACGCTGTTCGAGAGCTCTTCGAGTCCCGCGGCTGGACCGACGGGCTGCCGATCACCCCGCCGACACCCGAACGCGTTGCCGACGCCCTCGAGGCGGCAGTCCTGGAGCCGGGTCATGTACTGGGCATCGAGACCGTCCGCGGGCGCGCCATCACCGCCCAGAAGGCGGCAATCAACGCGGTGATGGCCGGTTGCCGTCCGCGTGAGTTCGCCGTCGTCGCTGCGGCGGTCGAGGCGATGTGCACCCCGGCCTTCCTGCTTCACGGCGCGACCTCCAGCACCGGCGGCTGCGCGATCCTGGCGATCGTCAACGGACCGATCCGCCGGGAACTCGAGATGACGGGAACGTTCAACGCACTGGGCGGTGCCGACCGGGCATCGCTCGCCATCGGGCGGGCGCTTCGGCTCATCCTCCGCAACCTGCTCGGCGTCCGGCCCGGCGAGCTCGACCGGGCCACGCTCGGACACCCCGGCAAGTTGAGCTACTGCCTGGCCGAGGACGAGGAGGGATCGCCCTGGCCCTCCCTGGCAGCCGAACGCGGCGCACCGGACGGCAGTTCGACCGTGACCGTCCTGGCCGCCGGCGGGCCGCGGCAGATCATGAACGAGTGGACGACCGAGCCGGAAGCGATCCTCGACACGATCGCCGCCGAGATGCGCGCCAACCTTCTCCACTACTCGATCTGGGCCGGCAGCCACTGCCTCGTCCTGCCGCCGCAGTTGCGCGAGTGTCTGATCGACGGCGGCTGGACCAAGGCGGACATCCGCAGCTACCTGCACGAACAGGCCCGCGTGCGGCGCCGCGACTGGGAGCGGGTGGGCAAGGCGGCAGTGGTCACCGCCGCGAACCGCAATCAGGAATACAGGGCGCTGCTCTCCCCCGACGACCTCCTGGTCGTCGCCGCGGGCGGCCCCGCGGGCGGGTTTGCCGCCGTCATTCCACCGTGGTTCGGCAACAAGTCACGGGCCGTGACGGTGGGCGTGGGGTTCTGCCTCGAGTGCCCGCAGCAGTCCGTCTCCCTCATTCCGCCTTCCGGAAACGCATCACCTTGTAGCGCTTGATGCGGGCAAAGTGCTCGGGATCGATGAGCCGGTCGAGTCGGTCCAGGCGCCCGGTCAGAGGCCGCGCCAGGCGCCAGCCGGCACCGGCGAGACGCGGGAATCTGGGCATGGACGCTTCACGCAGCAGACTCACCGCTCCGCGGCCGAAACGGTCCAGCAGGGCCTGCGCGAGCCGGAGCGTAGGCAGCACCGACCCGGTCACGTCCTCTTCGATCTCGAGCACCAGTCCGGCGCGCTCCGCCCGGTCCAGAAACTCGTCCAGAGGGTGGCCGCTCCTGGACTGCTCGCCACCGTCGGGATGGACGACGAAGTAGTCGCAGAGCAACAGGCGCCCGCCCGGCCCCAGCGCTTTCTCGACCGAAGCAAACAGCTCCTCCAGCCAGATGTACTGGGCCGACTCGCACAGCAGCACGAGGTCGTACCGGCGGTCCGGTTCGAACTCCTGGAAACGGCCCAGGTGAAAGCGGCGATCCGGAAGTCGCGCGGCGAACAGCTCGCCATGGTACGGATCGGGAGACAACCCTTCGACGTCGTAGCCGAGAGCGGTCAGCCGTTCCGCGATCACGCCGGTTCCGCAACCGACGTCGAGCACCGAGGAGACCCCCGGCGGCATCAGCTCGAACAGACGCCCGGCCAGGCGCTCCTGGGCACGGCGCAGACCCGTCAGATCAAGCGGATCGTCGGCGCTCCAGATGCCGAAGTTCAGGTACTCGAGCCCGACGATCCGGTGCAGGAACTGGAGCGCGACGCTGGTCTTCACCTGCCGCGGGCTGCTGCTGTCGGTCGCCTGCCGGAACAACTGCCGCCCCTGAGGCGCCGACGGCCAGCGGCGGCCGGGCGTCCGCGGCGAAGTGGCGTCAGGAGCAACGCTCGGACGCGGCGAAGGATGCACGATGCGCAGACCCACTGGCGGGCGAGTCTACCGTCCCGCCCTCATCGGCCGCTCACCCGCCGGGCGCTCGATCTTCCCTGACTGTAGACTGGATCGACTCGCTGCCGGAGCGCCCACCAACACGACCTCGCCGTCAGGCAGAGAAACGGCGAGGAAGCCAAAGGGGTACACGATGCGCCAATCGACTCTGGGTCCGACTCTCATCCTCCTGCTGGCAACCACGGTTCCCTGCGCGGCGGCGAATCATCCCCTCGATCCGCTCAGCTATCAGGAGATCTGGCGCGCTCTCGAGATCCTGCGCGATGCGGGCCGCCTGGATACGGACACGACCTTTTCTCGACTCACGCTCCGGGAACCCGCCAAGGAGACCGTGCGGGCCTGGCGCGCGGGAGACGAGGTACCCCGAGCAGCCTACGCGCTCCTGCGGCAGGACAAGGAGTCCTTCGAGGCGACGATCGACCTCGGGGCCGGGGAAGTCGCGTCGTGGCAGCAGCTCACCGGCGCGCAGCCGAACTGGAGCCTCCCCGAGTTCGGCGCCGTCGTCGACAAGGCGCTCGAGCATCCCGACTTCATTGCCGGCCTGAAGAAGCGAGGCATCGTCGACTACAGCTTCCTCGACTGCTCCGCCATTCCGCCGGGCTACTTCGGCACCGAGGAAGAGAAGGGCCGCCGACTCGGCCACGTCCGTTGCTCCGAGCCGAGGGGCGCCCGGAACAGCTGGGCACGGCAGGTCGAGGGGTTGACGGCCGTGGTCGATCTCGACAGCGGCGAGGTGCTCAGGGTCGTCGACGACGGCGTCGCGCCGATGCCGACCGCCGACGCCGACTTCGACCGGACCACGCTCGAGAACCCGAGGGACATGCCCGGACCGTTCGACGTCGACCGTCCGCAAGGCGTCGGTTTCGACCTCGACGGCTATCGGGTGAGCTGGCAGAACTGGAGCTTCCACCTCCGGCCCGACCAGCGCACCGGACTCGTCGTGTCCCTGGTCGACTACCGCGAGAGCCCGGAAACGGAACCTCGCTCGGTGATGTACCAGGGCCACCTGTCCGAGATCTACGTGCCCTACATGGATCCGGCATTCGCCTGGTACGCGCGGAACTTCATCGACGCCGGCGAGTTCAGTGCGGGCGGCCTGGTCAAGCCGCTGCTTCCCGGTCGGGACTGCCCGGATCACGCCGTCTATCTCGATTCGATCCACACCGACGCCAAGGGCAGGCCGGGCACGGTACCGGGCACCACGTGCATCTACGAACGCGAGACCGGCGACCCGTCGTGGCGTCACTACGCCAGCGAGCAGCCGGACAGCCGGGCCAGCCGTGATCTCGTCGTGCGTTCCGGCGCCGTGGTCGGGAACTACGACTACCTGCTCGACTGGATCTTCCGGCAGGACGGTTCGATCGAGGCCAGAACAGGCGCCACGGGCATCCTCGAAGTCAAGGCGACCAGCACCCCCTCGGCAATCCAGGCGCGACCCGCTGCCGGACCCGTGAACGTTGCCGCCGCAGACGCCGTCCGTCACGGAAGGCGGGCCGACGCCCACGGGCGGTTCCTGGACCGGAACGTGCTCGGCGTGAACCACGACCACTACTTCAGCTATCGCCTGGACCTCGACATCGACGGCCCTGGCAACCGTTTCGTCGCCGACCGGCTGGTGACCCGGGAGTTGCCCGAAGGCCATCCCCGGCGCAGCCTGTGGGTCCAGGAATCTCATGCGGCGCACACCGAGAAGGACGCCCAACTCGACATCGACCTGAAGCGGCCCGCACTCTGGCGCATCCTGAGTTCGAGTCGGCAGAACGGGGTCGGCTATCCGACCAGCTACCAGCTCATGCCGGGGCGCAACGCCCACCACCTGTTCGTCGCCGAGGACTACTCCCTGCGTCGGGCCGGCTTCATCGAGAACCACCTGTGGGTCACTCCCTACGATGCGGATGAGCGCTACGCCGCCGGCGACCACCCGACTCTGAGCGAGCCGGGCATGGGCCTGCCTGCCTGGACGAAGGCGAACCGCTCGATCGAGAACACGGACCTCGTGCTGTGGCATACGGTCGGAATGCACCACCTGCCGCGGGCCGAAGACTGGCCCGTGATGCCGGTCATGTGGCACGGCTTCGAACTGCGGCCGTTCGACTTCTTCGACCGCAACCCGGCACTCGACCTGCCCTGAGTCAGGCCTCGGCTGGCTCGCAGCGGGTCCTGCCTGACCTACAGTTCTGTCACATACGGGCCTCAGGCCGTACAGGAATGTCCTGCCGGCACGGGGCGATGGCAGGCCGACCGGCTTCTGATTGGCATCGACAGGCACGATCGTGCCTCGCCGCCGGCCATGCCGATCCACCGCCAACCCGTTTCACCTGCGAGGTTTGCGGGAGTTGCCCCCGGTCCCGAGTCGACGCCTCCAGGGACGGCCGCCGCTCCCAGGTGCACCTGGCACGGTTCGGGATCGCACCTGGCACGATTCTGGATAGACGTTCCGGTTGCACGGGCAGGAAAGCCTGCCCGGCTACCGGGGCACGCAGGCCTGGGCGTCGGTTCCGGACTCCGATCTCGGCTGCTTTCCGGAGGGCGGAGAGTGCCAGAACGCTCGGCCAGGCCAAACCGAAACGAAAGAGGAGGGACTCGCATGAGCTTCAGAAGGCGCGGTCGAACCATCGGTCTGGGTTCGGCCATGGGACTCACTTTGCTGCTGGCGCTGTTCGGCGCATCGCCCGCGGCGGCGCAGGAAGGAGTCGACAGCGGCGATACCGCATGGATGCTGACCGCCAGCGCCCTGGTGCTGCTGATGACGCCGGGACTGGCGTTCTTCTATGGCGGGCTCGTCCGACGCAAGAACGTCCTCTCGATCCTCATGCAGTGCTTCCTCTGCATGGGGCTGATGACGGTGCTCTGGGTCGTCGTCGGCTTCAGCCTGGCCTTCGGCTCCGACGCCCTGGGCGGCGTGATCGGCGGCGGCGACTACTTCCTGCTGGCCAATCTGGGCCACGACGCCTGGGACGGCACGGGCATTCCGGCGCCGCTGTTCATGATCTTCCAGGGCATGTTCGCCATCATCACACCCGCTCTCATGATCGGCGCCTTCGCGGAACGGATGAAGTTCAGCGCCATCTGCCTGTTCATGAGCGCCTGGCTGCTGGTGGTCTACGCTCCGGTCTGCCACTGGGTCTGGGGCGGCTCGGAGGGCTTCTTCGGCCTCGGCGGCGACGGCGCCCTCGACTTTGCCGGCGGCACCGTCGTGCACATCAACGCCGGCGTATCTGCCCTGGTCGCAGCGATCGTCCTGGGCCGCCGCATGGGCTATCCGACCCACACTTCGCCGCCGCACAACCTGCCCTTCGCCGTTCTCGGCACCGGCCTGCTCTGGTTCGGTTGGTTCGGCTTCAACGCCGGCAGCGCCGTGGCAGCCAACGGCTCGGCCGCCAACGCCTTCGTCGTCACCCAGGTGGCGACCGCGGCAGCGGCTGCGACCTGGGGCCTGATCGACTGGTTCCGCGACTCGAAGCCGACGCTCCTGGGCGTCATCACGGGCGCCGTGGCCGGGCTCGTGGCGATCACGCCGGCCTGCGGCTCCGTCAGCGCGATCGGCGCGCTGGGCGTCGGCGCCGGAGCTTCCCTGTTCGCCTACCTGGCCGTGACCTGGCTCAAGTCGAAGTTCGGCTACGACGATGCGCTCGACGTCTTCGGCGTGCACGGCGTCGCCGGCATGTGGGGGGCGGTCGCCGCCGGCCTCTGGGCCACCGACATGGTGCCCGGCAACGACACGAACGGCCTCTTTCACGGCAACGCCGGCCAGGTCGCCATTCAGCTCAAGGCCGTCGTGTTCACCATCGTGTGGGCCGCGGTCGTGTCGTTCGTCCTGCTCAAGCTCGTCGACCTGATCGTCGGCCTGCGCGTCAGCGACGACGAGGAGCGGATCGGCCTCGATCTCACCGACCACCGCGAAAACGCCTACACCCTGGTCGACTAGGGCAGAAGGAGGGAATGACATGAAGTACATCGTGGCTATCGTTCAGCCCGACCGGATGCAGGAGGTCCTCGATCTCCTGGAAGAGAAGGAGATCCACCTGCTGACCGTCTCCAACGTGATGGGGCGCGGCCGCCAGCGAGGCGTCGCCGAGGTCTACCGCGGCCACAAGGAGGCCGGCGCTCTGCTGCGCAAGCTCAAGCTGGAGATCGCGGTCAACGACGACTACGTCGATGTCGTGGTCGACACGATCACACGGGGCGCCAAGACCGGCAACGTCGGCGACGGCAAGATCTTCGTCCTGCCGCTCGACGAGACGATCCGCATTCGCACCGGCGAAACCGGCAACGTCGCGATCGGCTGAGTTCGCCGCCTCGACCGACGCTTCGCATCTGCGGAGAGCGCGCCGCGGGAGCCTTTGCTCTCCGGCGCGCTTTCCCGTTCGCCAACCCTCAGTCGAACAGGCCGTCGAACAGCCGCTGCAAGCCGCACATCCGCTCGCGGATCAGGTCCCAGGCACCCTCTTCGGCCGGCAACTGACCCAGACCGTGCAGGCGCCGGGCGAGGAACCGGAACTCGCTCGTCCGCCGGTCGGGAATGACCAGGTCCCTGCTGTGACCGCGGACGATCCGCAGGCAGTTGATCACTGCCCGCAGCAGCCGGTAGCCCGCTTCCACCTGCTCGAACTCCTCACGCGCGAGGTGGCCGCGCTCGTGGAGAGCCCGAACCGCTTCCTCCGTGTTCGTCTGCCGCACTTCGGGGTCTTCTGCGCCGGCCGCGATCTGCCGCACCTGCACGAAGTACTCGGCGTCGAGCAGACCGCCGGCGCTGAACTTGGCGTTCGTCGTGCCGGGCGCCACGAGTTCGGAGCGCTGACGGTTGCGCAGATGCCGGATGCGCTCCAGGTCGTGCGGGCGCGAGGCGAACACGTAGTCCACCCGGTGCGCTTCGATCCGGGCGCACAGATCCGGGTCGCCCGCGACCGTGCGCAGCCGCACCAGCGCCTGGCGTTCGTAGGGGTCGGCCTCGCCGTCCAGGCTGTAGTAGGTGGAAAAGCGCTGGAACGACGCCGCCAGCGGCGCGGACGCGCCACCGGGACGCAAGCGCCAGTCGAGTTCGAAGATCCCGTCCCGTTTGGCGCGGATCAACTGCGCCAGCCGCATCGCCGCGCGCTCGTGGAACTCCCCGGCCCGGACCTGATCCGGCCCTTCGGCATCCCAGACGAACATCAGCTCGATGTCCGAGGCGTAGCCGAGATCGCGTCCGCCCCACTTGCCGAGTGCACAGAGGGACCATGCTCCGGGCGCCGACCGCCCCCCCGAGACCTCGGCTACCGCTGCCGCCGCGCCGCGGGTGAGCACCACGTCGGAGAGAGTCGAGAGTTCGGCGCCGAAGTCGCTGAAGTGCTCGATCCTGCGTGTCAGGTGGCGCATGTCGATGCGCCCGATCTCGTCGTCCTTGAATCGATTGAGGACGTCGTCGGGAGATGCCTGGCCCTCGAGGGCGGCGTCCAGACGGCGCTCCAGCTCTTCTCTGTCGGCACCCGGATCGAGGCCGGCCATGTTGCCGAGCAGCGGCATCAGGTTCTCGTGCTGACGGCGCAGGAACTCCTCCCAGAGGTAGGTGCCGGCGCCGAGAACCCGCGCCAGTTCGTCGAGCGACGAAGCGAGCGCCTGGGTCGGATCGGCAACCTGTTCGCACGCGGCGTCGATCAGCGCCCCGAACTGGCGCAGAGCAAGGTGCGGATTCGGCGCCGCCGCCAGCCGGCGTGCGAACTGCTTCATCAGCGTCACCGTGACCCGCAGATGGTCGACGCCAACGCGATCCTCGATCTTGCCGCCCCGCCGGGTGGTCACGAACAACCGATCGCGCACCTCGCCGTCCACGGTGTCGAACTCGACCTTGTCGATCCAGTAGTCCCGGGTGGAGAGAACGTTCGCGAACTCGAACAGGAACATGAAGCTGTCCGGACTCCGGATCTCCAGGATCGTGCAGTGCTCGTCCGACTCGTTGTCGATCGAGATGGCAATCGGCGGCAGCACTTCGTCCGCCTGGGCGCCCAGGTCCAACCGGCGCGCCGTCTCCATGACCCGCAGGGTCAGTTCTTCGGAGGCGCGGCGTTCCTCCCCCCGTTCGAGCAGGCTCAGCAGCCGGTTCAGTTCCTTCTCGAACTCGGCCCAGCAGATCGCCCGGTCGGCCCCGGCCGGCGCCGGCCGAACATCCGCGGAATAGACGATCCGGGTCGGTCCCTGCTTCGGCCGCCGCGGCGCCGCGGCCGACCTGCGGCGGCGGCGGCCGCGCTTCGTGCCGCGGCGCCAGCGTTGCGCCCGCCCTGGCCGCCGATAGATCTCCAGGCTCCCGACGTCGTGGTACGTGCAGGAGCTGCCGCGCCGGATCGACTGACCGTACGCCGCAAGCAGGCCGCAGATTTTCGCGAACTCTCCCTGGTAGTCGTTCGCCACCACGGTGACTCGCCGCGTCGAGCCGACATGACGCACATCGACCCGGCAGAGCCGCTCCCGATCGAGTTCGTGGATCATCTCCACGTGCCGCGCCACCTCCTCGACCGGAAAGCTCAGGAAATAGGCGCTCTCGAGCCTGCGGAAGTGTTCGTCGACGAGGTCCGGATCCACATCCGGACAGAGCTCGCGGACCCGGTGCTTCCGCTCCAGGAACTCGATCGTCTCGTCGAAGAACTCGCCGAAGATGCGGCGCACGACCGCGGCCATCTCCTGGTAGCGCGCACCGAGATCAAGGGTGCTCAGAGGCTGACGCAGGGCGAACGCCACTCGCCACTGGAACATCGCCCACTGCTTCGGTTCACGCGGGAGCTGGCGCACCGGAAGATCGCGTTCCAGCTGGAGCACATGCTCCACCACCCGCAGGAAGATGTACGCCTCCCGCAATCGGTCGTGCTCCTCCCGGGTGATCACCCGGTGCGCCAGCAGCCGCGACATGGCCCGCAGCGTGTTGGGTGAGCGGAGGCTCCGGTTGGAGGCGCCGTGGTAGAGCTGAAGCAGCTGGACGATGAACTCGATATCGCGGATGCTGCCCGCGCCGAGCTTCACGTTGCCGACCTCCGTACCCCGGGAACGGAGCGACTTCTCGATCATCTGCTTCATCTCGAAGACCTCGCGCAGCAGGGTCTCCGGCGACCGCTCCGGATCGAAGACGAATCGGCGCGTGCCGTCGATCAGCGCCTTGGCGGCCGCCGCGTCGCCGGCGGCGAAACGCGCCTTGATCAGCGCCTGGAACGTCCAGTTCATGCCGTAGCGCTCGTAGAACCGGAGGTACTGCGCCACCGTCCGGACCAGGGGACCCATCCTCCCCTCTGGGCGCAGCCGCATGTCGACCCGGAACACGAAGCCGTCGGCCGTGTTGTCCGAGATGAGGCGGATGAACTGCGGCGCCCGTCGCTGAAGGCGGTGCAGCGACTCCTGATCGACGTCGTCCGAGGCGACGAAGAGGGCGTCGATGTCCGAACTGTAGTTGACCTCCAGGCCGCCCCACTTGCCCATCGCGATGACAGCGAAGGGTTCCCGGTCGAGACCGGTCGCCTCGAGCGCGCGCTGCACGCATACGTCAGCGACCCGGGAGATCTTCTCCGTGGTGGTGGCGAAGTCGTCGAGGCCGCTGAAGTCGGCGACTGCGACGCGTATCAGCTCCTGGTAGCGCAGGAAGCGCAGCCAGCGGCGAACATCCTCGTCCGCCTCCGGCCGAAGACCCGACATCCGCGCCAGCTGCTCGTCGGCCGACTCCTCCTCGACCGGAAACAGACCCTCCTCCGCCTCCGGGTGCGCGTCCAGCCACCGCACGTACGCTGGCGCAAACTCGCGGAGGATGTCGCGCTGGGCCAACGCCAGAGTCAGCCGCGGATCTTCCGCGTCCTCCACATCCATCGCCGCAAAGGCCTGGATCGCTTCCTCGAGGCGGGTGCTCACAGGGGCTCCAACGGACCGCCGACATCGACACCCGGACTGTCGACACCGGGCATGTCGAAGTCACCGACGTTTCCGGTCGCAAGCCCAAGGTCGTGCACGGCCGCTGAACTCTATCCCCTGACCCGCCGACGCCCGACGCGCTCCGTCTGCCTCGACCCCGCCTTACCCTTCTGCCCGGCGCGCAGGCGCTGGCCGAATTCGGCATCGCTTCCGCGCCGTTCTCCGGTGCGACACGGACTGGACCGTGCGGACGGTAGGTCGCCTTGAGCATCGTGCCGTCGGACGCCTCGAGATCACCGAGTCGGTCGGCGCCGCGAATGCGCCTCCCAGACGGCCAGCTCCGGACCACGAAGTCTCTCGAACCGCGATCCGGTCATGTACTTGTTCCCCAGCCGACGAACGGTGAGCGAAGGGAAGGCATGCCCGAATGTCCTCCCGTTCGAGGAACGGATAGTCTCTGAGCAGGTCTTCAACAGTCTCCCCTGCCGCGAGATCGGCCAGGACATGCGCCACGGCGATCCGCATGCCGCGGATGATCGGCTTGCCGCCGAAAACAACCGGGCGAACAGTGATGCGATCGAGCAAGTCGTTGCCGTCCCGCGTCCCGTACCGCGCCGGCACCGTCACGGCGCGATCTGCTTCCGAAAGACGGCGATGAAGCTCGAGCCGATAAGGCCGACCAGCGGCCCGTCGATGCGACGAAGGCGCAGCCGCAACGGCGGGAAAATCGCAAACATGTCATCGAGGACGAGCGCCACGCGCTCTCCCGCGGCCCGCATCTCCGCCGGCGCATGACCGTTCAACGTGAACGAAGCCCGGCCACGCAAGCGATTCAGGATGCGCAGGACCCTGGAGGCGATGCGGTGAACCAGCGCCGCACGGTTGGGCCATGCGATCACCAGTCGGCCGGGCGGGCGCAGAACCCGTGCTGCCTCCTGCAGCATGAGTTCGACGGCGTGCAGGTCGTACTGCTGGGCGAACTCCACGTTCAGCACGACATCGGCCATCTCGTCCGCCAGCGGCAGGGCGAACGCATCGCCGCGTACCGCGCCGATCCCGTTCCGTCTCGCGTGCCGGCACGCCGCGTGGTTGAAATCGACGCCGACGACACGCCGCCCGGCCTTCGCCAGAGGCAGGGTGATCAGCCCGGCGCCGCCCGCAATGTCCAGAACCGTCCCACGCTCATCGCCGATGACCTCGAGAATCAGAGCCCGCTCCCGACGGAAGGAGTACTCGGAGAGATAGCCGGACGCCCTGGCGCTGGATTCGCCGAAATCGCCCCGCAGTGCGTCGTAGATGGCATCGGCACCGGTGTCCGCTCGGATCATCATGGACGTCCGCGGGAATCCGTGGAACGGTTCGGATCGTGCGGCATCATCCGTGGAGTCAGGCGGCGCAGTCCGTTCCAGGCGCCATCGACAGCCCAGGCAACGGGCAGGGCGACCCCGACCGCCAAGGGTGTCATGAGTCCGAAACTGTAACGGGGCATGCTTGTGGACACCAGCGCGTTGATTGCCAGTATGACGACCGGACAGAACGTCAACGCCGCCAAGGCGCTTCGGTTTCGGGGACTGCCGCGCACGAAGCCGAAGAGCACCAGCAACCAGCAGGCGCTTCCAAACGGGATTTCTTCATGTTGCGCCATGCCTCTCCATGCCAGGGGCACGCTCACGGCCAGGTGCTTCGGAAGGTCGGACCACACATGCCCCAACAGGAAGCCGAGCCGGTCTTCCCGTGCCACGTTCTCCACGTTCGTCATCTCTGCCCAGTGACGTCCATAATAGGATGGACTTCTATAAGTCAAGGGGGCCACGGTTTCGGCCCCGAACAACTCGGTCGCCAGCCGTCGCCCGGCCCTGTCAGGTCCCCAGTTCGCGTCACTCCAGACCAGAAAAGCGGCAATCCATTGCCGCCATGTCATGCCATTGAATGCGAGTCGTTCGATGAGGATATCGGAACCGTACCCCTGCGTAAGACCCACGAAGTGCTTCTGCGAATGGTTGCGCACGATCCAGGGGGTCACGACCAGCGAGGCGGCTACCATGATGCATGCCGCGGCAACGACGATCTCTCGGCGCCGCGGGCCATCCCGGAACATCCAGACCGCCGCCGCGAGCGGCAGCGCCGCCAGCAGGAACTCGTAAGGCGGTCGCGTGAGGGCCAGTGCACCCAGCAGCAGACCGCAGGCAGCCGCCACGGCCGCCGTTCTCCTTCGTTTCTCCTTCGTTGAACCGAGCACCAGCCAGGCAAGGCAGACGTTGACGCCGGCAAGAAGAGGAACGACGAGACTCTCAGGTTCATGCGTGTTGCCATATTCGATGAAGCCCTGCGCATACACCGCGAACGCTGCAGCGAGGTGAGCGGCCATCGGACGCCCGGACGCCAGCCAGCCGGCAATCCACACGAGTCCGATGCCGATGCCTCCTGCAAGAACCTGCATGCGGAATCCGATGTTGTCCAGGTATCGACAGGTCGTGATGTCGCCGTCGTCGAAGAACTTCCCTCCGTGCCAGTGGGGGAGGTTGTCCCGCAGACAATGCAAGTCATCGACGTAGTCCGGATCAACGTTCATCCACAGGTTCAACCACAAGGGATGAAGCGGAACGATCTCCGCCCGTCCTGCGGGAAACCGGGACTCGTGGAAGACGGACAGCGCGTAATCGATGTACCATTGCGCATCCACTCCGTCTTGTGGACCACGCTCGAAAGACATCCAGACATGCGTTCCGAGCAACGAAACAACCACGAGAACGTGAAACAGGACGGCCGCTCTGCTCATCTTCGGCCCGAGGCGGCCAAGCCCTCCAGGAACACCCACTTCATTCCCACGCTTTCCTGGACTGGAGGGATTGGCTCGAGTCGATTTTCCGATCGTCATTGCTCTGGACCTCTTCGGTTGCCGTACTTCATGGCCGGAAGCCGGGATGCACATGTTGGAGGGCATGTCAGCCCGTGGAGAAAGTCGCACTGCATTCAAGCGTCCATGCATCCCGCCCGGCGGCATCGTTGCTCCTCGATCCCACACGGCCCGACATGCTCCCTCATCGTACCTTGCCGGACGGGCGCCTGACCGCTCTCGGCGCGACACGGACTTCACCACGGGCCGATATTCAGTAGTCTGCCAGGTAGCGGCACAATCGCGGGCCAAGTTCATCGGTGACGACCTTCGGAAGCGCGCGCCACAGCCTCTGTACCGGCGCGTATCGGCGGTAGAGGTCGGCGTTACGGTCAGAGAGCCAGAGGACGGGGACAGGCACAGCGCCGAACCCCCGCTTGAACCGGTAGACCCCGTCGCCAACCGGGGAACGGCCGAAGTCCACGATGGCCGCACCGGCCTCCAGAGCGTGCTCGATCAGCCCCCAGAAGAGCAGGTCGCCCGGCCTGTCGGTGCGCAGCCGCGACCCCGACCAAGGCACCCAGGCAAGCGGCCCGTCGCGAAGCCAGAGCAGGCTCGCCAACGCCTCCTCGCCGGCGCGCTTGCGAACCACCAGTATCCGGGCGCCGAGCTGGTCGATCAGCCTCTCGAACAGGGCCGCCGGCATCATCGGCGCCCCGTGCCGGGCGAGGGTGGCGGACAGCAGACCGCAGAACACCTCCGTCGCGGCCGGCCCGGTCTCTTCGGCAACTTCGAGGCCGGCCTTGCGCGCGCGCCTGACCGCCTTGCGGGTCGTCCTGTTCAGCGCCTGTTCCCAGACGACATCGCGATCATGACCGAAGGCAGCGAGATCGAGCCGGAGCACCGCGGGCGCGCCGGGCGGGGGCTCTCCCTCCGGCGCCGCCAGCGCACGGATGTTGAACGAACGGCCCGCCATCTCCCGCGCAAGCAGCCGCGCTTCGGCGGCGTTCAGGTCGGCGTAGTTGAGACCGGGCAGATAGGCGAACACGGGCGCTCCGAAGAGTTGCGGAACGACCGCGAACCGGCCATCCCGCCGCCAACGGTAGACATCGCAGAACGCCGACCGCCAGGCCGCGACGAACCCCGGACCATGGCACACGCTCAGCCGGCTTTCGACTTCAGCTCGCATCGATCGATCAGTGGTCGTGTCGTGCCGGTGTTCCCGACACGTCTCTCACCGCCTGGTTCGGCGCCGTCGCGATCGCCGCCGGTCCCGCCGATGCCGTTGCGAGGCGGCTCGCGGGAGCCGGTCGAGCGTGGTCCGTGCGAACGTCCGCTCCGTTCTCATGACCGCCAGCATCAGGCACGACCAGCACAGGGCGTGCGGCACGAACAGGAATCTGGCGGTTCTGTGCGGGATGTCTTCCGCAATGAGGAACTGTGGAACGTTGATCGACATCAGTCCGATGATCCACAGAACGCCCCAGAGCGTGTCGAATCGGTTTCTGCGCGCTCGATGATCGGCGAACAGCACGGAGCCGACCAGCACGAGCGCCGACAGAGCGGTCAGGACTTCCCCCGCAGGCAACGGGCGCAAGAACGCAAGAAGATGATTCTGGATCTGTCGACCAGCAAGGCCAGACGGCCGTCAGCCATCCATGTCATGTCCCGTATCCTCCCGCCTCGTGTCCCGGGCCTGACTTCGATCTTCTCTACATACCGCACGAGATTGCCGGAACGGCGAACCCGGAAGACCGAACGACCGCGCAACGAAGCGATCAGAAGGTCGTCTCTCCACAAGGGGAAATGGCGTGCGTCGTTCACGACCATGCCAGAAATCCCGATCGATGGCACCCAGGCGAAAACAGGTCGTGCGAAGCCGTCGTGCTGGCCCATCTCGCCACTGCCGTTCAATGCTGCACCGTCGTACTTGAGACCGTAGCTGACATGAGGCCAGCCGTAGTTGTTGCCCGGTTGAAGCAGGTTGAGTTCGTCGCCGCCTTGCGGCCCATGCTCCGTTGCCCACAGGATTCCGTCCCGGTCACGAGCAAGCCCTTGTGGAGCACGATGGCCCATGGTCAGCACTTCCACTGCGCCAGTTCCGATCTCGATACGAACGAGCTTCCCGAGGTGCGAGTCGGGATCCTGAGGCAGAATCGGGAACCTGTCCTCCCCGAACCCGTCCTTGCCGTGATCTCCGATGATGACGAGCAAGTGATCGGGGCCATCCGTCAGCATCTTTCCGCCCGCCTGGTTTCCGCGGACAAGGGTAGGGACGGTCAGGCATGGCTCTGCATCGAAGATCGTCTTCCAGGGCGACAGCACCGGGATTTGCTCTTCGTCCCCTTCCCGGAGGAGTGTCGTGCGTGACAACCTGAACCGATAACCGCACCCCCCCCCCCCCCCCCCCCAACGAAATAGTGGTGGGTGACAAACAGATCGACCTTCCCAGACGGAGTTTCTTTCAGCAGAATGTCCGCGACTCGAAAGCGGCCTTCGACTACCGGTTCGAGATCAAGCGCCTCCAGGGCGCCACGATTCATCGGAACCCGTCCGCCGAGATACTCCAAGGCTCCGTTCGATGTGATCAGCGCAAGCCTGCCGCTCGGCTCCGCGAGCAGCAGGTCGTCGGCCAGGGACTCGATGGCGCCGCCCGTGTTCAGGTCGGCGAACCGCTCGAACTTCACGGTCTCCACTTGCAGAACATACAAATGGGTGTCCAGCTGCGGCACAAGCTGAACCGCCGCCGACGGGCTGTTGCCGAGCAGCGCCGGCTCCAACCCGCCGGTGCACACGGCCCCGCTCGTGCCGCAAGGCCGGCCGCCCGGGAGCGTGATCGTCACCGCCTCGCGCGAGTCCGGCTTGACCGTGATCTCCCACAGGTCGTTGCGACCGTCGACTCGCCGCGCCACCATCACTTCGCCTTCCGTCACCGTGAAGGACTCGTCGCGCAACGTCTTGTAGCTGGTGGCGATGTCCTCGCTGAAGGCGACCCGGAAGCGGAAGCCGTCCTCGCCATTGTGCCACGCCGGCACATTCTCGAATGCGGCCGTCAGCGGCTGTCCAGGCTCCGTATCCACGACGGGTGCAGTATCTGCGATGGGCGTCCCGTCCTGGGTACACGACACTCCGACGACTGACAACATGGCACCGGAACCGACAAGGAGCAAGGTGCGTACCATGCAATATGACGGACCCACGAATCTCATTCTGATCTCTCCTGTCAGCTTTCAACTGTAGACTGCACATTTTCCGGAAGATCGCGCCGAGGCCGCCGGCGCCGCCAGGAGCATCAATCCCAACCAACTCGCGATCGCCCGGCTTCTCATCACCCCGGCTCGGTCAGCCGTCCGTGGCAATGCGACAAGGTGGACCACTCGTAGCCCCGTGCCCGCAGGCGTTCGCCCAGTGCCGCCAGGTCGCCGAATCCACGCTGCCGATGCCGGGCCAGCGCATGAACGCCCTTCAACCACAGGGGCAGGGGCGACTTCCCGATCAGACCGTCGCGAACCAGGTCCACCATGTGCATGTCGTAGACCAGCAGTGCCGGCAACGACGCTGCGCGCTCGAGCAGTGACTCGACGAACCGCCCCATGATCTGCCGGTAGGAGTGCGTGAACGGAATACCTGGAGTCCGCCAGCTTGCGACCGGAAACTCCGCCAGCGCATCGTCGATCATGAACCAGTCGCCGTGACGAAACGCCCGGGCCGGATGGTTGCCGAGACCGATGCCCGGAAGGATCGAGGAATCCCACGCGAAGCCTTCCGCCACCACGGCCCTGAGAAGCTCTTCCGTCAGACGATAGGTGTGCGCCCGGTATCCGCGCGGCCGGGCGCCCGTGAACCCCTCGAAGGCGTCGACGCCGCGTCGCAGGCTGTCGACCGTGTCGCCGGGCTCCCTGTGGTCGTGGCAATGCAATTGCAGATCCACCCCGGCCTCGACGAGACGGGCGCAAAGACGCGGGCGCGCCGCGAACAGGCGGCCTTCCACGAAGGCGGTCAACGGCAGGCCCGCATGCCGGACCACGGCAAGCAGGTCGGGAAGCCGATTCAACGCCTCGGTTCCACCGCCGTTGTAGTCGTGCTCCACGTCGATGGACAGAATCGCAATCTTCTTCGGCGAGCGCCGGCTCACGACCTTGTGTGCCGCCACATCAAGCATCGTCATCGCCGGCGGCGCCGGGTTTCGGGCCGGAGCGCCTGAGACCTTGCAGCTCGTGCTTGAGCAGGGATACTTCCTGGATCAGGTTCTTGATCTTGCTGGAGAACTCACTGATCTTCACGGACAGTTGGAGAATCAGCAGCGCACACAGGCATATTCCGAAAAACAGTATGACCGGCACGACGTCCGCTACGTGAAGCCAGCTCGCAAAGGCGACCGCGGCATCATGCCACCATCCGTAGGTCATGAACACCAGCGCCACCACGATCCACAGGACGGCGTACCGTTCCTGCAGCCGGGATCGGCGAATCAGCTCGATCACCAGCCCCAGGATCAGCAAGCCGCTGACGAGAGTGAAATAGACGTGCTGAACCGGGACGTCCACGGGAAGCTACCTGCCCGTGGCAGAAGTGGTTTGCGGCCCCGAGGGAGCGGTTGCTTCAGAACCGATACAGCGCAGTGCCAGGGAGGGCGAAGTGACTCGCCGAGCCGTTGCCGAAGCGTCGCGTTCCGTCGGCGCACACGGCGTCCGGGCCTCGCCGGGGGCAACGGCGACCAGCCTGGCGCCGCCCGCCGTGTGCAGCACCGTGCCCGTCTCGTCGCCGATGACGTCGAGAATCAGGTCCCGCTCCCGAAGGAAGAAGTACTCGGAGAGATATCCGGACGCCCAGGCACTGGATTCGCCGAGATCGGCTCGCAGTGCATCGTGGACCGCGTCGGCGCCGCTTTCCGCGCGGGTCATGGCCGTCCGCGGGAACCTGTGGACCGGTTCGGATCGTGCGTCGTCATCCGTCGAAACCAGCGGCGCAGTCGGTTCGAGGCGCTGTCGATGAACCAGACGATGGGCAACGCGGCGCCCACCGACAGGGGCGTTACCAGTCCGATGTTGTAGCGAAAGTGATTCAGCGACACGAGCGCGTGGATTGTCAATATGACGACCGGACAGAACGCCAGCGCCGCCAAGGCGCCTCTGTTTCGGGAACTTCCGCGCACGAAGCCGAAGATCAGCAGCAACCAGCAAGCGATGCTGAACCACGGGTTGGGGATGATGGACGGCCTTCGAACGGCTTGCTCGCCGCCGCGGTTATAGGGCTGCATGCCCTTCCAGGCCAAGGGTACACTCACGGCCAGGTGTTTTGGAAGGTTGTCCCGTACTCGCGCCATCAGGAACGCGAGTTGATCTTCCTTCGGCACTCCGCTGTCGGCAAGCTCCGCCCTTATCGCCTCGCCAATTCTCATTCGTTGATCGGCGCCGTCGAAATAACGCCTGGTTTCTTGCCCGAACAATCGAGTGAAGAGCCTCGAATCCATGCCACGAGTCCAATACAGAAACGCAGCGGTCCATTGCCGCCATGACATTTCGTTGTAGCCGAGCCGCTCGACAAGGACAACGGAACCATAGCCGCTTGTGACGCCCACAAAGCCGTTGACCCGGTAGTTGTGGGTCAGCCAGGGTGCAACGCACAACGAAGCGAAGCCCAGAATGCAGGCGAGGGCGACGGCATGGGCGCGAAGGCGATGACGGTTCCAGAGAATCAGAGCGCCGACCACGAACAGCAAGGCCGGCAACAGGTACTCGTAAGGCGGCCTGGTGAGAATCAGGGCGCCCAGCATGATGCCACAACCCGTTGCCACAATCGCATTTCGCCGCGAGGTCCCTCCTCCCACCAGCAGCCAGGCGAGGCAAACGTTGACGCCGGCAAAGAGCGGGATGACCAGAACCTCGGTCATGAAGGAAGTGGTGTCCGCTGCATACTGGCCTGCCACGAGCGCGATCAGCGCGCTGAGGTGGCCGACCGAAAGGCGTCCGGACGCAATCCAGCCTGCGATCCAGACGAGCGCCATGCCGATGGTTCCCAAAGCCGCTTGCGCATGGTAACCGATATTGCCCAGCGGCCTGCAGATGGCTTCCGCTTGAGTAGCGGGAAGGCGTTCGTGCTCGAGTGCGCATTCCAGAAAATCACGAAAGGCAGGATCGATATGCATCAAAGCGGCCAACCAGACAGGATAAAGCGGAGCGATCCACCCCTCCGACAAGCTGGTAAACGGAGATCCATGAAAGACGCTGAGGGCATGATGAACATGGAGTGTCTCATCGTGCTCCAGAGCCGCCATATGGGAAAACGGAACAATGCCGGCACGAAACTGTACGGCCAACAACGATACAAGCACGAGAACGTGGAACAGCACCAGGCTGCGGCGAAATCCGGCCCGCGTCCTCGAAATCCGGGTCAGGTCTGTCTCGTGTGCATCGCGCATCCGCATTGTTCGTTCTCCCTGAGCGCCCCTTCAATCTCTGGGAAATGGTATGTTGGCTTCCCAAGTACGGCCTTCGCCTGGAATGAACTGGCCTGTTTGAATGGTGGCTATGCCGTAGTCCGGAATCTTTCGTACCGCACCGCACTGTCCGCCGGAAACAATTCCATGTTCGTCGAACCAGAAGTTGAAGTTGTCAGACCCGTGCCGCTTGCGATCATCAGAAAGTGCGCCCTTGTCGCGAGGAACGATGTGCAGAAAGAACCTGGAGCGGGTGTCGTCGTTGGTGCAATCGTCCTTGACATAGAACAGCGCGTTCTTCCGATAGTATACGTCGAAGACGGAATTCATGAGCAATTCGCCGTTCCGGGCGAACGCGAGGAACGCCGACAGATTGGCGTACCGCACTGCCCAGTACGAAGGGATATCGCCGCTCGAGTCGGGTACGTCAGGGTTCGCCCCGGCATCCAGGAGCGCGGAAATCACGGAAACGTCATCGTTCCACGTCGCCCAATGCAGCGGCGTGGCGCCGTCCCTGCGCCGTGCGTTCAGGTTCGCCCCGGCGTTCACGAGTGCGAGAACCGCCGGAACGCCGTTGTTCCAGGCCGCCCAATGCAGCGGCGTGGCGTCGGACTCGCCTTGCGCGTCAGGGTCGGCCCCGGCGGCGATCAGCACGGCGAGCACCACCGGGTTCGTGTTGTACCGGGCCGCCACGTGCAGAGGCGTATCGCCGAAGTCGTTCCGAGCGTTGGCATCGGCACCGCCGCCAACGAGTGCTTCGAAGACCGCCGGGTCGTCGGTGTTGGAAGCCGCCAGATGCAGAGCGGTGTTGCCGGCGTTGTCCCGTACGTCGGGATCGGCGCCGTCGCGCAACGCAGCGACCACCAATCGATGACGAATGGTTGCCAGATGCAGGGGCGCATAGCCGCGTCGGGCCATGAGTTCGTCCAATCTGGTCCGGGCCTTCGCATGGCCGTGCCCGGCGGCCTTCCGGTACCAGGCGGCAGCCTGTACGCCATATTCGTGCCCACCGAATGCTTCGGCGTATATCAGGCCGAGACCGTATTGAGCCTTGGCGTTACCCTCTGCGGCAGACGCTCGAAGCCTGTGCGCCAGGGCAGCGAGTCGATCGCCCCCAGGATGGGCCTTCGAAACCGGCATGTAGCCGGTCCAGACGATCCCTCGTCGCATCCCCGGGTCGACGCTGGCCTCGATCAAATACTCGATCAAGGCCTCGACCAACGCTTCAACCACAGCATCGGAGTTGGCCTTGGCCGCCAGGTACAAGGGCGTCCAGCCTCTGTCGTTCGGCTCGTTCGGGTACGCGCCAGCTTCTATCAATGCCTCGACCACCGCTGCACTGGGGTTCTTCCATGCCGCCAGGTGCAGGGGCGCACGACCCGGTTTGTCACGCAGGCTCAAGTCCGCGCCGGCATCGATCAACGCTCTGATCACCGCTGCACTGGGGTTGAGCCGCGCCGCCAGGTGCAGGGCGGTGGCGCCAGTGTCGTTCGGTTCGTTGGGGTCGGCGCCGGCATGCAGACAGCCGACGACCTCTTCGACGGAGGCACTCGCGAAAAACCGTTCGGAGTTCCAACCCGCGCAATCTTCGGCCACCGCCGGCACCGCCAGGAGCATCGTTCCCAGCCAACTCGTCATCGCCAGGCTTCTCATCAACGCCGGCTCGACCAGCCGTTCGTGGCAGTGCGGCAAGGTGGACCATTCGTCTGATCACCAGCCCCAGGATCAGCAAGCCGCTGACGAGGGCGAAGTAAACGTGCGGAACCGGGACGTTCACGGCAATCTACCCCCCCCCCCCCCCCCCCCCCCCCCGTTTTGCGCAGGCTGGATACGAGCAGCGACAGCGTGACCTTGTACATGTACCAGACCGGCATGATGCCTCGGTGCAGCTTGCCGCCAGCGTGATTGGCGTACATGTACACCGGCACCTCGCACAGCTTGAATCGATTGCGAATCAATGCCAGGGCCACGTCGGCGTCAGGGAAGTCATGGGGATAGAGATCTCCTCTCAGGAACCGCATGCATTTCCGGTTCATCCCTGCGTATCCCGAGGTCGGGTCCGATACCGTTACGCGGGTCATGGTGTACAGCAACGCGCGGAAGAACCGAATCCCGATTCTTCGGAGTGCAGTTCCCGTGTACAGCTCCCTCGCCGGCGGAAAAGGCACGGCGCCGTTGTCCAGGAACCTCGATCCGATCACGAAATCATGGCATGCGAGTTTCCGCCGGATCATCGGCAGGAAGCGGGGGTCGTGTTGTCCATCCCCGTCGATCTGGATCAGGTACTCGTACTTCCTGGCGAGCGCGTATTTGCAGCCTGTCTGAACCGCCGCGCCGTAGCCGAGGTTTTCGACCAGGGTAATCGTCGGCACGCCATGCCGTTTCAGGATGGCGCGCGACTCGTCCGTCGAGGCATCGTCGATGGCGACGAGATCGTAGTGTTCCCGTGAGACGACCTCCATCAATGGAGGCAACATGTGATCGAGATTCTCCGCCTCGTTGTAGACCGGAACGACAACGAGGACAGAGGCATTCTTCATGCCACAGTGCTCCTCAGCGCCGATTCGCTCCTCGGCGCCGAGTCCGCCGGAGGCGCACCGCGCAGCGCCAGGGCAGTCACCCAGAACAGGCCGGTCCCGGTCATGGAAGCGAGACGAACGGCCAGGGCGGCCAGGGCGGCCGTTCCCGCCGACGCACCGAACCACGCGGCGATGCCGGTGAGGCCTGCTTCCAACAGTCCGAAGCCGCCGATGGACTGCACCGGAAGTGCCGCGACCAGGTTGCCGCCGGCCGCCGCGAAGCCGAACTCGGCCAGGGTGAGGTCCAGGCCGACCGCCTGGCCGACAGTCCAGCAAGCAGCGATGACCGCCGTCCAGACAAGCGCCGTCGGAACGATGCACCGCCGCATGATGCGGCGATTGCGGACGTTCTCGAGCCAATGCCGTGCCTGGCTCACGGACACCAGAACCCGGCGTCGCCGGCCCCGCGGACGCCCGGCGCTGATGACGAGCTTCGCGAAAAGACGCAGCCAGACGTGCAGGGTCGCGGAACCGACGAATGCGAGCAGGCAGAGCGCGGCGGCCAAGGCGAACAACGTGGGCGACCGGTCCTGGTGCAGACCGAAAGCCGCCGGTATCGTCAGCAGCAGGAAGGCCGCGACCACCGCCACGTCGAGCAGGCGCTGTACCGTCGCACAGGCCACCGCGGTGGCGACATTCCAACCGTAGGCGCGCCGCATCGCGACGACCCAGGCCACCTCGCCGAGCCGCATGGGCAGCGCGACCAGCCAGATCCCGTGCCAGGCGGTAACGCGCATGGCGGCAAGAAACCCGCCGCGTCTGCCGGCGATCAGATGCATGCGAAGGGCGCCGAGCAGGCTCTCGACCATGAACAGCGCCACACCCGCCCCCACGAGCGTCCATGAGATCCCGTCCGCTGCCATGGCGAGTGCGCTCTCGTCGAGTTGCGCCACGACGAGGCCGAGCAGCCCCAGACTGACGGCGCCGGCAACGACCCAGGTCAGGGGGCCGGCACGGTGCAGCGGTGTCGTCGGCTCGTGCGCCCCGCGGCGGCGACTCGTGGAATCTGCGGGCGCGGTCTGTTCCATGCATCGTCGACGATCACGGCAACGGCGGCGTCGAGCGTCCCTGGAAGTGACAGGCGTGGAGCTTCGACTCAACCGACGTGATCAAAGGTCTCGTCGCTCGCGAGGTGGATCCCCTGCCTCGGCACCGTGCTCCCGCCCACCGCCGCACGGATGACGAGTGTATCCGAGCCGGAACATCGTCAACCTCGAGTCCTGATCAGGTCGCCGAGTCCCCGCACCGGAATGCGGCCGTCGACAAGCCGGTGCCGGTGCACCGGCTGCGCGAGGTCGTGTGGCTGCTCGGGTTCACTCGTTTCGAGGCGATCAGCCCAGACAAGGACGGCGATCTCCACCTGGACATCATCAGGGCCTTCCTCCCGGACTGTCACCTGGGGATCCGCAGTCGAGAATCGCGACGAGGCGTCTTGACGTCGTTCCGATCCGAAGACGCGGAAAGACGGCTCGCGCGACCCGGCGTTCAGCCTCGCGAACGGCAACTTCTGGAGGCCTGGCGAGCAGGGGCCGCGGAGCGCAGCCCCCTGCTGGGCGCCGGCCCAGGCAGCGGCTGCCTGCTCATTGCCGAGGCGTGCTGCAAACGGCGCGACGATCTCCTCGACCGGGCGCTTGTGGTCCGACGGTCGGTCTCCGGGATACCGCCTTCTTCGGTTTCTCCAGGCGCGGACCGCAAGGAATACCGCGTCCGATTCCATGACCACTCCACACGCACACGGAGAGACACTCTCCTGCATCGAGCGGTGGTATCGTCTGCACCGTCGTCACCAGCGCCTGCGTTACCAGCCCGTGGCGAAGTCGCGCTGCATCGAAACGTCCATGCATCCCGTCCGGCATCGTTGCTCCTCGGTCGCACATGGCCCGACATGCTCCCTCGTCGCGCCTTGCGGGACGGGCGCCTGACCGCTCTCGGTGCGACACGGGCTTTCGCCGCGGGCTGTTACCGGTCACGATCGGCTTCAAGAGAGGTCCTACCGGGGGACGCTGCATGAAACCCGAGCCGCAAACCGTCCACCAAGGCGCCGCGGCGCGCCGCTCGTCCGGATCGACTGCCACCGCCTCCAGCGCCCGCGACGAGGCGCGAGCGACGTTCGCCGACATCAACTCCAACATGTTGAGAAGACGATGAGCTTCGAACGAGAACCGACTGACAAGTGGAGGCGCGAAATTCCCGGTGCACGCTGGTTCAAGGCCGATCTGCATGTGCACACGATCGACGATCATGCCGGCAAGCGCGCCAGGATGCCGGATGGCCTGACGGGCGATCCGGCAGAGCAGGGCGTGCGCTCGGCGTACGCCAGGCGCTTGCTGCAAGGAGCCGTCGACAACGCAGTGCAGGTCCTTGGCCTGACGCCGCATTCGCCGCGTGCGGGAACAGCGTCCGACACGAGCGTCGCATGGGAAGTGGTCGAGACGTGGAACAGCGGAACCGATGACGACGGCGTCCTGTTCCGGGAGAAGATATTCGCCGTGTTTCCGGGATTCGAGCCGAGTCTGAGGGAGGGCGGCAGAGGGCTTCGCCTTCTGTTCCTGTTCGATCCCGAGATCGGGCGAGAACAGTACCTGAAGCTGTTCGACATGGTGATGGGCGGAATCTCTCCGTGGGCCGGCAAGACGTTGCATATCTCGAGCAGGCGTGCGGAAGATGCCTTCGAAGATCTGCGGAAGTTCCGCGACCGGGAGCACGGGCAGGCCACTCCGGAACGAAACACTCGGGGACGAGAGCCGTGGGAATACCTCGTTCTGGCTCCTCATGTCGATGCGCCGAACGGTCTGCTCGGTACGCAGAAGGCTCAGGTTCTACAGCTCTTCGATCACGGAGCGGTCACGGGTCTGGAGCTCGGCGACCACAAGTTGCCCGAAGATGCGTTGAAAGGTCGTCCTTGGCTCGAGGACGGCATGCGACAACATCGACAGGCCTTTTTTCACGGCAGTGACGCGTACTCCATCGACGATATCGGCAAGCGGCACACATGGGTGAAGCTGGCAAGTCCCCGCATCGAGGCACTGCGCCAGGCATTCATCGCCAGCGATTCGCGGATACGCATCGGCTTCATCCGGGACAGGAACGGGAAGCTTGTCGAGCTTCCGGAGCCGCCGGACGTCACGATGAACGACCGGCCGTGGCTCAAGTCGGTGACGGTGCGTGGAGGCACGTCGTTCTTTGGCGGAAACAGGGACGGCAGTCCAGAAGAAACGCGCTTCGATCTGAGTCCCGATCTGACCTGCATCATCGGCGGAAGCATGACCGGCAAGAGCACGTTGCTCGACGGATTGCGCATGCATGTCGGGGCTCCCGAGCCCAGTGACAAGTCGATCGCCGATCAAGTCGAGGCGCGGGGACGGGACGGTTTCCTGTCCGGTTCGCCGGAGGTCACCTTCGAGGCGCCGGGAAGCGATCCTGCGGCTCCGCTCGATGAACGATGGCCGGCCCGCTTCTTCGCGCAGAGCGAGCTGCAGCGATTGGCCGAGGCGGGTTCGATCGAGGCGCTGCTGGCCAGGCTGACTCCATCGGAAGTCGCGGGAATCGAGGAACGCGGCGCGACATTGCGGGGACTCGACAAGGAACTCCAGAACGCCGCAGGCGTCTTGGCCCGACTCGATGAGGAGCTTGCCGAAACCGAGCAGGATCATGAGCGTGCACGGCGCGCCAGACAGCAGCTGGATGCTTTCAAGGACGCCGGCGTGGATACGCTCCATGCGCTTGGCCGTCGCCGCCGGGCCTGGGAATCGGCGCGCTCCGAAAGTCGCCGATCCGGAGCGGCAGTCGAAACCGCGATGGCTTCGATCCAATCAGCCGCAACCGTCGAGATCGACGACGAGTTGACTCGCATGTTGACCGAGGCCGGCCTCGACTCGGCAGAGCTCGCCCTGGACAGCCGCTGGTCGCGGATCGTCGGACACATGCAAGCGGCGAAAGACGAGCTGACTGGACTGATGGAGATCGTCTCGACGACAATTGAACTCCTCGAAGTCCACGAGTCCGCGGTCCAGGCCGGCGTCGAGCGGGCGTTGGCCAGGCGCGGTCTGGATGCGAGCAAGCTCAAGGAATTTCAGAAACTCAATCAGCGGGCGGCGTTGCTTTCAAGTTACGAGGCAGTCCTCAGGGGAAAGCGCGCTGGTGTCGAAAGGGCGGAAACGTCCTTTGCCAGCTTGCAGAAGGAGCGCCGGCGTCTCCGGCAGCAACAGCGGCGGGCGTTCGACCGAGTGCTGGAGCACGTCGAGCGGCAGTTCGGGGCCCGGATTCGTGCACGGAGGATCGAGGACGGAGACACTCGGTCTCTTGCAAGCTTCCTGTCAGGACTGGCTCGGAAAGGGGTCACCCGATGGTGGAACGGTCTGGAACCGGGCGCCAGACCTTCCCCTGAGAATCTGCTCGATCTCCTTGCCAAGGGCACGTTGGGCGAAGTCGGGATGACCGACGCGGTACAGAGGACTTTTGGCGAAGCAATGACGAAGGACAGACGGCGGGCGTTGTCCGCACTGCGCGCGCCGGACATCTACGTTCTGGAAACATTGCTGGACGACGGAGACTATCGCCGGCTGGACGATCTTTCCGGCGGCCAGAGAGTCAGCGTACTGCTCTCCCTGTTGCTGGAGACTGCCGACGACCGCCCGCTGGTGATCGATCAGCCGGAAGACGAGCTCGACAACCGGTTCCTTTGGGAGACCATATTGCCGGCTCTCAAGAAGCTCAAGGGGCAACGGCAGTTGATCGTTGCGACCCACAATCCGAACATCGTCGTGAACGGCGATGCGGACATGGTCATCCTGCTGAAGGCTACCGCCCGGCGCGGATGGGTGGCCGAAACCGGTGCGATCGAAGAGCCCGCCGTCCGGGACGCCATCGTCAGGACCGTCGACGGCGGTGACGAGGCTTTCCGTCTGCGCCGCCGCAAGTACGGCTTCTGAGGTGCGTGCGATGGAATGGGTGGATGTGCTGCGGCGCATGGAACGCGGCGAGGACACCCGAACGGAATTCAAGAGAGGCCTCGGAGACCTCGGTGCCGTCGGCAGGACGCTGTGCGCATTTGCCAATGGCGAAGGCGGGCTTCTCGTCATCGGCGTCGACGACTCCGGGACGATCGTCGGAACGAAGGAAGACCCGGATACGGTGCAGGAACGGCTGACCGGCTTTCTGCACTCCGGCTGCGGAAAGCCGATCACCGCCGAATGCGTTCGATTTCACACGGACGGCGGATGGATCCACTGGATCGAAGTCCACCGCCACCAGAGAGGGTATGAACCGTTCAGCCATGACGGGCGCTTCTGGGTTCGGCGGGGGCGTTCCACCGTGGCGCCGTCTCCATCGGAGATGCAGGAGCTGTTCAATGCCTTCGGATTCATCTTCACGGAACAGCGGACCGTCTCGTCCGCCACTGCACGGGACATCGACGCAAGCGCCTTTCGTTCATTCATGCAGGCGCAGGGCAAGCGAACGGAGGGAGAGCCGCAGCCGGACATCGACCAGGACTTGCGCAATGCCTCGGTATGCGATTGGCTGGATGGAGTGCTGCGTCCCACGCTTTACGGTCTGATGGTCTTCGGGAGGGATCCTCAAGGGCATCCGCATACGACGAGTCTGTTCATCCAGTGTGCGGCATACGCCGGCGCCAGCCGGGCGTCCGACGTGTTGAGCGCCGGCGAGGGGAAGGGCCGTCTCGACGAGCAGGTGAACCGTTCCATGGGTTGGTTCCGCAGCCTGGGAAGACGGGAGATCTACCGAGGGCTGTATCGGGAGGACATCCCTTCCGTGCCCGAAGAGGTTCTTCGGGAGGCTCTCGTGAACGCAGTCATCCACCGCGATTACGCGTTGACGGGATCGCAGGTCCTGCTGGAGGTGTTCGACGATCGTATCGACGTGACAAGTCCCGGAACTCTCCCGAATCACATGACGGTCGATCAGGCGCGTTCCGGCGGATCCCCGCGTTCCCGCAACGAAATGATGGCCAACGCAATGGTGGTCAGACGACTGATGGAACGACGAGGCCGGGGATGGCTGCTCATGCGCTATCGCATGAGCAGGTTCAACGGCACCGAACCTGACCTGATCAGCGACAACGACGGCAGATACGTCCGGGTGACGTTCCGTCTGAAGCCCGACTCCATTCGAGACGATGGTTGAGCCGCGTCCGCGACTTGCGTTGTGGAGAGGGGGACGCTGCCAGCGGTCGAGAGGCACTCGTGACCTCGGCGAACTTCACGGAGGCGGCGCAGGAGCGCAACATCGAGCTCGGCCTGCTCGTCGACGCGCAGTCCGTCACGCACCGGATCGAGGAGCGTTTCCTGTCTCTGACCCGGAATCGACATCTTGCGAAGCTGCCATGTTCCGCCGCTATCTCCTTCCTCCTTCCGGGACGGCGGCGCGACTGGCCTGCCTTTCTTCGTCCCGCCTGGCGCGCTCCCGGAGCAACTCCGTGCGCTGCCGGCGCGCCTCGGCCATGTCGCCGGCGGTGTTCCGCCTCGAATGCGGCTTCCACGACGGCGGAGCGACCCCGCGACTCCGGTTCGCCGCGGCCAGGGCGCGCTTCGGCTCGGGCGCCCAACGGGCGATAATGCTCCCGAACCAACGATGAGGAACACGTTCATGAGATTCGCTCCCATCATTGCGTCGACGACGATTCTGTTCGCGGCCGGTATCTCGGTCTCCGCGCAGTCCCCGGACCCTGGAACCAGCTACCTCGTTCCGCCGCAGGAGATCGTCGACATCCTGGACGCACCGCCGACGCCGGGCGTGATCGTCGGACCGACGCGCGACGTGATCGTGCTGGTGGAACAGCGGAGCATGCCGCCGATCGGCTGGCTCGCGCGGCCGCTGGAGCGACTGGCAGGCTACCGGATCGACCCGCGGAACAGCGGCCCCTGGCGGGCGCCGCAGATCGCGGCGCTGACCGTTCGGCATCTCGACGCTCCGGGGGCGGACGGCGATGGCGCGCGCATCGATGCGCCTCGGGGCGCAACCCTCGGCTGGCCGGAGTTTTCGCCCGACGGCTCGCACCTCTCTTACGCGGTCCTCCGCGACACGGGGATCGAACTCCGGGTGGTCGACCTGCCGAGCGGCGAGCCGCGCGCACTGACCACAGCCTCGCTCAACGCCGCCTGGGGCAACCCGTGCCAGTGGCTGTTCGACTCGAGCGGGGTGCTCTGCCGCTTCCGGCGCGCTTCCCGCGGCGCGCCGCCGTCACCGCCGCGGCAGCCTGCCGGTCCGAACATCCAGGAGCACGCGGGAGGACGCGCCGCGCCGGTGCGCACCTACCAGGACCTGCTGAGCAACTCCCACGACGAGGCCATGTTCGAGTACCACTTCACGAGTCAGGTGGAGATCGTCGACCTGGCCGCGGGCGCCCGGACCGCGATCGGCGAACCGGGCCTGTACGCGCGCGTCTCGGCAGCGCCGGACGGCCGCCGCCTGCTCGTCGAGCGCCTTCTGAGGCCTTTCTCGTGGCTCGTCCCGGCGAGCCGCTTTGCCCGCTCCGTCGAGGTCTGGACGCGCGACGGAGATACGGCCACGCTCGCGGAGCTGCCGCTCGCGGACGCCGTGCCGATCGGCGGCGTCCCGACAGGACCCAGGGGCCACCGATGGAATCCAGCCGAGCCGGCGACCGTGGTGTGGAGCGAGGCGCAGGACGGCGGCGATCCCAAGGCGGAAGTGCCCCACCGGGACCACGTGTACTCGCTGAGCGCGCCCTTCGACGGCGAACCGGTCGAGCTCACCCGCACCGAGTACCGTTTCTCTGGCATTTCCTGGACCGAAGACGGCACCGCACTGGTGCGCGAATACGACCGGGCCACGCGCTGGACCCGCACGGCCCTGCTCGACGTCGGCGGCGACGAGCCGCGGCCGCTGTTCGACCGCAGCGCCGAGGACCGCTACGGCGATCCGGGATTCCCCATGCGCCGCCCTGGCGGCGGCACGACAGGCGCCGCGATCCTCCAGGACGGCAGCGGCATCTACCTTGCCGGCGCGGGCGCATCGCCCGAGGGCGACCGGCCGTTCATCGACCGTCTCGACCTTCGAACGCTCCGGTCCGAACGGCTCTTCCGCAGCGAACCCGAGACCTACGAGACCGTGGTTGCGATCCTCTCGGACGATGGGCGGCGTCTGCTCACCCGGCGCGAAAGCAGAACGGAGCCGCCGAACTACTTCGTGCGCGACACGGCGGACGACGTCCGGAGAGCTCTGACCGACTACACCGATCCGGCGCCGATTCTCCGGCAGATCGAGAAGCGGTTGATCACCTACCGGCGCGCCGACGGGATCGGCCTCTCCGCCACGCTCTACCTGCCTCCGGGTCACCGCGACGGCGACCGGCCGCCGATGCTGCTCTGGGCCTATCCACGCGAGTACACGAATCCCGACGCTGCCAGCCAGGTGAGCGGTACGCCCCACCGGTTCACGCGGCTGAGGGGTGCGACGCACCTGCTGCTCCTCACCCAGGGCTACGCGATCCTGGACGGCCCGACGATGCCGATCGTCGGCGAGGGGGAGACGGCGAACGACACCTACGTCGAGCAGCTCGTCGCCAGCGCAGCGGCGGCCATCGACCAGGTCGTCGAACTGGGCGTCGCCGACCGCGACCGGATCGCCGTCGGCGGCCACAGCTACGGCGCCTTCATGACCGCCAACCTGCTCGCCCACTCCGACCTGTTCGCGGCCGGAATCGCCCGCAGCGGCGCCTACAACCGCTCACTCACCCCGTTCGGCTTCCAGAACGAGCGGCGCACGTTCTGGGAAGCCCAGCACATCTACGCCGCCATGTCGCCCTTCTTCCACGCCGAGAAGGTGAACGAGCCGATTCTCCTGCTCCACGGGGAGATCGACAACAACTCCGGCACCTTCCCGATGCAGTCCGAGCGCTTCTACCAGGCCCTGAAGGGCCACGGCGCCACCGTCCGCTACGTGACCCTGCCCCACGAGTCGCACGGCTATGCCGCCCGCGAGTCGGTGCTTCACGTGGTCGCGGAGATGCTCCAGTGGTGCAACGCCTACCTGGGCAAGGGACGGCAGCAGGCCGGAACCTCGAGGTAGTTCTCGCGCGTCGTCAGTCCGGGAGAGCCGCGAAGTCGGGAGAGCCGCGAAGTCGGGAGAGCCGCGAAGTCGGGAGAGCCGCGAAGTCGGGAGAGCCGCGAAGACCCGCGAGAACCACGCGTGTGGTTGCTCCATCGCGAGAAGAAGAAAGACGAATGCGACTCGAACTGCAACGATCATGCAACGATGACGGCTTGCCGAACGCAGGAGCGGGCAGGCCCTCGGCGCCGCGAATCGCCGCGAATCAGGGGCGCAACTCGAACGTTCCCTGCCCCAGCGGCCGCTCCGGGTTCTCCCATGAAGTGAACCAGAACAGTTCGTGGACCTGCAGCGAGCCGTCGCTGTCGACCAGGCCGACGTTCAGGGCCACACGTTCCGGTGCGCCGGCGCCCGTGACCCAGCCCCATGGCACGGTCGCATGGGCGGTGTAGCCCAGGCCCGACTCGTGAACCTCGACCCTCGTTTCCGGTTCCCCGCCGGTCCAGGCCGGGTGGGGATCGACCTCGAACTCCGTGCCGACCGGGCCCACGGCGACATGCGGATCGTCGATCTCGCGGCCGCGTTCGGGCCACGGATCGATGAACAGGAGGACAGCCTCGAGATCGTCCGGGTCGACGTCCGCCCACTTCGCCCCTGCATCGGCTTCCGCACCGACCACGACGTCGTCCATGACATCGGCGCGGAAGTAGAGGGCCTGGTCGTTCCAGGCGAAGTACAGGTCCGCGGAGGCATCCGTCTTTCCCTGCCAGGGATCGCCGGCCGTCTCGCTGAGAATCTCGGCCGGCCGGTCCAGCCTCCGGACCGCCGCGCCGGCCTCGCGCCATCGATCGAGACTCGCGTCTGCGAGCGGGAACGACGTCCGGGGCAGCGATTGCAGTTCGACCGGCGCCAGCAGCATGCGGCCGTGCGCCTCGGACGGCCCATTCCCGGTTTCGAACGTCAACCGGTAGCCGAGCCGGCTGCCGCTCGGGGGCACTTCCGCGCCGCGACCGGCAAGCAGCTCCGCGAGCGCCACCTCCGCCCCCGGTTGCAACGGCGCATCGAGCGAGAAACCTCCCGAGGAATCCCACGGAGCACCCGAGGCCTCCCCTGAAGCCGGTTCGACCGCTTCCACGGTGAACTCGGCCCACATCGGAAAGCTCGTCGGATTGCGCAGTGTTCCCTTGATCGTGGTTCCCTCGATCGTGCGCACGGTCGCGGCGCCCTCGGTCGAAGCCGACGAATCGGAAGCTCCGATCCACAGCGGCTCGACCTCGACGGCATTGCCAGGCAGCTCGACGATGCGGACGAGCTGCGGCAGCGAAAGCACATCCTCCGGCGATGCCCCGCCCTCGCGGGCGGACACGCGGGTCGACGCGGAGTCGAGCAACCGGCCCTCTTCGTCGAAGGCACGGAATGCCGTCCCGTCGTCGTGGAGCTCGGCGATCCAGAAGTGCGGCTCGCTTGCCGAACGCTCAAGGTACCACCGCTCCTCGAGATCGACCGTGCGGACCTCCTTGCCCATGCAGCCGTCGCCCAGGTAGAGCACGCCCTCGCCCGCCTCGACGATCTTCCCCAGGCGGATCGGATGGCTGCGCTTGAACACGTGGTCGTGGTTCTCGAGCGCAGCCGTCAGTCGACCGCGGTCGAACACCTCCTCCCACGCCTCACGGCCCTCGGCGGAGTCCTCGTACGACCGATGTGCAGGGTAGAGCGGAACATGGTAGAGCGCGACTCTGTTGGGCAGGCCGGCGTCGGCAGCCATCTGCTCCGCCAACCACCCGGCCTGCTCCTCGTGGGATACGAGGTGCCCTGTGTCCAGAACGTAGAGGGCCCCCATCTCGCCAAGGCCGCGGCGAAAGTACGTCGCCCCTCCGTCCTCGGCGGGGTTCCGGCCCCCCTGATTCTGGGCGAACAGACCGAAGAAGAACGGGGCCTTCTCCTCCGCCGCCGCCGATGCGGAAACCCCGCCGGCGCGGCCGACGTTCACCTCATGGTTGCCGATCGCGACCACCAGGGGAATCGTGTGGCCGTCCGGCGTGACCAGGGCTTCCCTCACGTAATCGAACCACGTCCGCCACCGCGGCCAGTTCGAGGTCAGGCCGTTGGCGTAGGCCAGGTCGCCGCCGATGACCAGCATGTGCGGCGACTGCCTCCCCGCCTGGGCCAGCAGCGCCAGCGAAAGCGGCTCGACATCGACATCGCCGCCCGCCGCGAGCCGTACCGGGCCCTCCTGCGGCACGGTGCGGAAGCTGCGCACGTCGCCCAGGCGCCGACCGTCGGCAGCGGTCGTGAAGTCGTAGCTGCCGCCGGGTTCGAGGTCGCGCAGTTCGAACCGGAACACGCGGACGTCAGGAACGCCGGCGATCTCCACCGGCGTCCCGGCAACTGTCCCGGCAAACGAAGAAGCCTGGCCGTCCGTCCCCGACGGACGCCATTCCAGGCTGGCCGACCGCGGCAGCCTCTCGCCGTAGCCGGCCGCTTCGACGACGAGGTTGACGGTCATCGTCGTCGACGTGTCCCCCTGCCAGGTCAGGTGGACCGAGTGCCAGGACGGCGGCCCGCCGGGACCTGAGCAGCCCCCGGCCAGAAGCGCCGCCGCGGCGATCGCCGGCGCCATGCGGAACCGCATGCTTCCGGCAGCGCCAGCGGCAGGTCGCCGCGGCCGGAGCCGCGGCGGACGTTGCGCCGCATTCGATTGTTCATGCATCCCGTCCTGCATCGTTTGCTCCTCCGGTAGCGCCGTCCTCGCTCGAACGCCGCCATTGCGCGCCCTGGCCGCGCCTTGCCTGCACGGGCGCCTGGCCGCTCCAGGGGCCCCGGACTTCCGCCGCGGGCTGCCGTCAGAAGTCGAAACGCACGCTCAGCGTGGACCACCAACCATACTGCTCGATCTGGATCGGACGGTCCGCCGCTCCCTCGTGGACCCGGAAGGGCTCGTCGGTCAGGTTGATCACGTCAAGCGCCAGCGACCATCGCTCGGCGAGCAGCACGCGGGCCGAGAAGTCGATCTGCTCGTGGTCGTCGACGTAGACGTCCTCTTCGGGCCCGTCGCCGACCTCGGCCAGGAACTTGCCGGCCAGGTTGTACGACAGCCGCCCCGAGAACCGACCCTTCTCGTACGAGAGCGCCAGGTTCGCCACCTCGTCCGACTGGCCCTGGAGCGGCGCCGAGTCTCGCTCCGGATAGTTCGCATCCGAGTCGGTCAACGTCAAGTTGAAGTAGAGGCCCAGACCGTCGAGGGCCCCCGGCAGCGACCGGAACCGGTTCTGGAAGGCGAACTCGAAGCCGGTCAGCGAGGCGCTGTCGCCGTTGAGCGGCTGGGTGACGCGGAACAGGTCCTCCCCCCGCAGTTCGTCGAAGGTGTAGATGAAGATGTTGTCCGACAGATCCTTGTGGAAGACGCCGGCGGACACGATCCCGACGCTCTCGAAGTAGCGCTCGTAGAGCAGGTCGAGGTTCAGGGCCCGCGTGACTTCCAGGCTCGGGTTGCCGCGCTCGATCTCGAAGTCCTCCGCGATCAGGAACTGGTACGGCGCCAGGTCGCTGAAGCGGGGACGTGCCAGTGTCCGCGACACGGCGGCGCGCAGGTTCGACTGCTCGTCCAGCTCGTGACGCACCTGAACGCTCGGCAGCAGCTCGGTGTAGCTGTCCGTCCCGAGCAGCGGATCGAAGCCGGCAAAGTCGCCCTCGTCGTCGAGCCGCAACTCGAAGGCCGAGAACGTGTTGTCGGAGTTCTCGACGCGCAGGCCGCCGACCAGGCTGGTCTTCGCCCCGAACTGGTATTCGAGCATGCCGTATGCGGCCAGCGTGTCCTCGCTCGTGTCGTAGTCCGCCAGATCCTCTTCGTGGTCCCGTTCCGCCTCCAGGCCCAGGCTGCCGATCAGGTCGGTCGGCGTCGACGGGCGCGAGAACTCGCCGAGGTCGCCGTACTTGCCGTCGAAGAACGGCGAGGGGTTCCTGAAACCGTCGAGCCAGGCGGTCAGGAAGATGTCGTCCGCCTCGAACCCATGGACCTCGTTGTTCCGGTTCTTCTCCTTGAACCGGCCCTTGGCGCCGAACTTGAGCAGGCCGCCGCTGTCCGTTCCGCCGACGGGCAGCGAGAGATCGAAGCGGGCGCCGAACTCCTCGTCCTCGGTGCGGTTGTTCTCGCGCACGATGTCGTCGAGCACCGACCGGGTGATGTCCGCGTTCAGCGGGTTCGCCTGGATGTTCCCCGGATCGATCGAGTCGGGAGTGACGTTGGGGTCGAACTCCACGTCCTCCTGCACGAAGGTGGTATCGAAACGGTCCGGCTCGCTTTCCTTGGCCGTGCTGTAGCTGACCCGGTACTCGACCAGCCTGCCGGCGGCCGAGAAGTACGAGCCGCGCAACGACATCGACGAGATCTCCTGGATCTCGTAGCGGTCCTTGAGTTCCCGCTCGATCGAGTCGTCTCCGGGCCGGAAGCGGAGCCGACGCCGGTACTCCTGGTCCCCGAACTCGTTCCGGACCGCGTTCACCCTGAACTCGGCGCTGTCCGAGAGGCGGTGGTCCAGGGTTCCGTTCAGGCCGAGCCGCTCCCGATTGATGGTGTAGTCGCGAAGCTGAAGGTCGTCGAGTTCGCCGTCGTCGTACTCGGGCTCGATGTTGTCGGAGCCGCGGTTGGTGTCGAAGAGGCTGCCGGAAAGGACCACGCCCGTGGCGCTCTCGTTCCAGCGCCGGCTCAGCACGAAGTTGCCCAGCGTCGTGTCGTCGTCCATCAGGTCGTTGTAGCCGCCTCCCAGCGCGATCGAACTCCGCGCCGCCTCCGGGGCCACCTTGGTCACCAGGTTCACGACACCGCCGATCGCGTCAGCGTCCATGTCCGGGGTGACGGCCTTCGAGATCTCGATCGACTCCAGGAGATCGGCGGGAATCACGTCCAGGGCGACGCTGCGGCCATCACCCTCGGGCGACGGCAGACGCTCGCCGTTGATCATCGTCGAACTCATGCCCGGATCGGTGCCGCGCAAGCTGACGTAGCGGCCTTCACCCTGGTCGCGCTGCAGGCTGACGCCGGGCGCGCGGTGGGTGGCTTCGGCTGCGTTCGGGTCGGGGAAGCGGCCGATCTGATCGGCCGAAACGACGTTGCGGATGTCGAGGGCGTTTCGTTGCTGATTCAGCGCCCGGGCCTGCCCCTGGAGAATCGGATTTCCCGTCACCGTGAGCTCTTCCGCGAAAACGGCGTTGGTCAGGCGCAGATCCAGGCGCGAGGTAGCGCCGGCCACGATCTCGACTTCGATTCGCTCAGGCTCGAAGGACAGGTAGTTGATCTTCAGCACCTGGGCGCCGGCGGGCGCCGCCACGAGCCGGTAGGCGCCGTCAGCCGCGCCATGGGCCGCCACCCCGCTGCCCTCCACGACGATGGCGGCGCCCGGCAGGGGGTTGCCGTTCGCGTCGAGGACGCGACCGGTGAGGTTGCCGACCTCAGCCGCCGCCGGCAGCGCCAGCAGCCCGAGCGCCGTGACGTTCCAGCACAACGCAGTACACCTGTTCCACAACACCGCGATCCTCCTTCTGACTCGTTCCGGGCCTTGTCTGTCCAACTGCCTGACGCAGACCGCAGCATCCCGGGGCTCACCCCCCGAGGCTGTTCGGCCGTGCCGTTGCAGACTGTCCCTGCTGCATGAAGATTCCGAGAAGTCGGCAGAAGACGGCGCTCTCGCCATGGGCCGGGATCCGCGCCGCAGAACGCCGCGAAGCCGAGCGCAAGCTCCCGGTGAGGAGGCGAGGGACCGAGGGCCTGACATGGGATCCGCGACAGGTTGACGGCACCGGCGTCCCGGCATGCGCGGTTCCGGCCCCTGCTACGCTGCGTAGCCGGCATGCAGGCTGCCGCAGGCAAGACCAGACTGACCGACATCGACTGGCCTTCCTGGCGCGCCGTGGATCGGGCCACCGTGACCTTCGTCCTCGACGATCGTCGAGTGCTCCTGATCCGCAAGAAGCGCGGCCTGGGCGCGGGAAAGGTCAACGGCCCCGGCGGCCGGATCGAGCCCGGCGAGGCGCCCATCGAGTGCGCCATCCGCGAAGTCGAGGAGGAGCTGGGCATAACACCCGTCGGACTCGAGTACCGGGGAGAGAACCTGTTCCAGTTCGTGGACGGCTACTCCATTCACGTCTACGCTTTCGTCGCCTCGGACTACCAGGGCGAGATCCGGGAAACCGACGAGGCCGCCCCCCTCTGGACCCGGATCGATGCCATCCCGTACGAGGAAATGTGGGAGGACGACCGGCTCTGGCTCCCCCACGTTCTTAAGGGCCTGGCGCCGCAGGGCCGCTACATCTTCGACGACGACCGCATGCTGGACTGGGAACTCGAAGTCGAAGGGCGCCGCTACGGTCCGCAGCGACCTTGCCCGCAAGCCGCGCCAGCGGTCTCGCTCGGTCACCAGGCCGGTCCTCGGGCCGACGCCCGCCGCCATCGCTCGGCCTGACCCCGCGCCAGGCCGTCGAGCGAACGAAGCCGTTCGCCGTCACTCGCCGTTGTGGCCGCTATTCGGCGCCTCCGGTCGAACCGGCGCCTCCGGCAGCGCGGATCGCCGCCGCCTCTTCGGGCTCGACGTAGGTCCAGGCCAGGAAGGGCGCCATCATCTCGTCGGTGCTCTGGGCGCCCCAGTCCACCGCGCGCTCGATGTTCAGGAACGGGTACTCCTCGAGTCTGGCCGCCGAGTTGTCGTAGACCGCCTCGATCTCGATCCGCGTGCCGGCCGGGAGCACCTTGGGATCACGGTAGATGTAGTTCGTCTGCCAGCTGTAGTCGTACTCCGGCACGTCGAGCAGCACCTCGACGCCGCCGTCGGGGTAGTACGCCGTGTACTTCATGCTCTCGCCCCGGAAGTGCATGTGCGGATGCAGCGAAAGCAGCACCGTGTCCTTCTCGAACACCCTGGACGATCCGACACGCCACCGTCCGTGACCCGGCGGAATCTCGAACGCGCCGGCGCCGATCGTGTTCCAGGTCACCTTGTGCTTCACGTCGGCGCCGACCGGATGAAACCGGAAGGCGACCGCCGAACGGTCATGGCCCGAGGTGCCCGGACCGGGTTCCTTGTGGTAGTGGACGTTCAGGCGGACCACCATGCCGGCGCGCAACAGGTTGCCGAAGCCCGGCGGGTAGATCGTCGGATCCTCGCCGGCCGCGATCGAACCCAGGGAGAAGGTGTCCTCGCTGAGCACGTTGACCTCGCCGTCCTCGTTCGGGGTCAACGCGCGGCCGGTGATGTGATGGACGAAGTCGGCGTCCGGCCGGTACTCGATCGCCTGGATCCAGCGCGGTTCCGGCAGCATCTCCTCGGTCAGAGTGATGAAGAAGCTGGGCTGCTCGTCCTCCACGTCGTCGCCCACGAAGTACGGCTCCTCCATGTAGACGATCAGGTCCGGCTTGCCGATCAGGAAGCCGCCGGTGTCCTCGAACTCGCGCGGCGCCGGCCCCCTGGCCGGATCGCCCTTCGGCGCGCCGCCTCCGACCCAGGCCACGACCGTGTCGATCTCGTCCCGGGTCAGGGTCCGCTCGTTGACGAAGACCCCGGCCGTGTGGTCGGTCGCGTCCCATGGCGGCATCTCGCGGTTCTGCACCAGACGAGCGATCGAGCGAGCCCAGGGCCTCGCCTCCTCGTAAGTCATCAGCGACATCGGCGCCACCATGCCGGCGACGTTGTCTCCGCCCGGCCGATGGCAGGTCTGGCAGCTCTGCTGGAGGATCGGCAGCACGTGCTCGTGGAAGGTGACTTCCTCGCCCGTGTCGGCGGCGACTGCCGCGGAAGCGAGGCCAAGCGTGCCCAGTGAAAGAAGTGCAGCGATCGAGCGGCTCATGCGCGCCTCCGGTTTCCGATCAGTCGTGCGGGTTGCCATGCGGACTGTAGCAGCTACGCCGGCCGGGCCGACGGCCGGTTGCAGCTGCGGGCAGGACGCCTGCCTCCCCCGACGCCAGCCGCGGACGAGGATGCTGCAGCGGCCTCAGCGGGCCGCTGCCGGCGCGGCGCGCACCGGCGCACCGCGGAGCGCAACGGACCTGCAGGCAGCGAACAGCGTCGGAACGAAGAGATCCGGCCGCGCCGCGCAGGCGTAGTGATCGGCGTCCACCGGGTGGACCGTGGCGCCGGGAACCTGTGCGGCCAGCAGCGCCTGGTACCTGGGCGGAATGTGCCCGTCCTGCTCGGTAAGAACCACCGCGGTGGGCACGTCGACCTCACCGAGCCACGGGCTCGAGTCGAACCGGGCGAGTGCTGCGCCGGCCTCGATCACGGAGACCGGATCCGTGGGCCCGATCTGCTCCTTCAGGGTCTGCTGCAGGGCAGGATCCTGAACGCTCGCCAGCATGCGCTCCTCCATGCTGTCCCACAGTGTCCGGGGCGCCACCCGCGCTGCAAGCGACAGGAGTGGACCGAGCGTGGACGCGGCGCGCTCGGCCCGCGGGCCTCCGAAACGCGAGCCGGTCGCGCACAGCACGAGACCCGCGGTCCGGCCCGGATGGCGGCGCCAGAACAGCTGGGCCACCGCCCCGCCCATCGAATAGCCGACCGGAATGACGCGCTCGACGCCCAGGCGGTCCGCGAGCGCCGCCGCGTCGTCGGCGCAGTCCTCGAGTCTGAAGGCGCCGATGCGGCGGATGCCCTGGCCGTGGCCCCGGTGGTCCAGGGCAACGACCCTGAAGCCGCGGCCGAGCGTCGCGAAACTCGTGGCCCAGTTCAGCAGCGCAGTGGCCGCCAGACCGTGCAGAAGCAGCAGGACCGGCGCTCCGGGCGGCCCCGCGACCTCGATCACCCACGTCGCGCCGCGGCCGGGAATGTCGACGCGCCGTCCGTTCGCGGTCATCTGCGAGCCACCATCTTCGGGCCGCTGTGCCTCAGGCGTAGCGCCCGGTCCGCTCCGTGCGGGCGAGACAATCGTCCACCACCCAGTGAAACAGGCTCACGTGAACGCTCTCGACCATGCCCATGTCGTCGAGCTCGACGTGCAGGCCGTCCTGCTGAAGCTCCTTCAGCCGGCCGCCGTCGAAGCCGGTCACGCCGAAGGTCCGGATTTCGTGGCGGTTGGCCCAGTCCACCGCGGCCAGAACGTTCGGGCTGTTTCCCGAGCCGCTGAAGGCGATCAGCGCGTCGCCGGCAACGGCCGCACTCATCAACTGCTGCACGAAGACCTGCTCGTAGTCCAGGTCGTTCGCGACCGCGGTGATCCAGGGCACGTTGTCGGTGAGGCTCACGACCCGCAGGCGGCGACGGGACTCGTCCCGCAGGCGGCCCGTCGCCACCGTGCCCTTGCCCAGATCGACGCTCAGGTGGCTCGCCGCCGCAGCCGAGCCGCCGTTGCCGGCGAGAAAGAGCGTGCCGCCACGACTCCAGGCCTCGAAAACGAACTTCGCCCAACGTTCGACCGCGGCCGCGTCGATCCTGCCCAGTTCGACCCGAAGGCGGTCGAGGTAAGCCGAGGCGTCGAGGGTCCTGCCGAGCACGCCGGCATCGTACCGGAGAGGAGAGGGCCGAACAGGACAGGGCCCGATCGGTACGGCCCGGTCAACAGGGCTCGCGCCTCACGCGGTCCGGCGGCACGTGACAGATCCGCTGCATCCGGTGGCTGCCAGCCTGGGGATGCGACACGGACTTTCGCCACGGACCGCTAGACGCCCACCGGTGTCTGTTCGATGAAGTCGGCGACGATCGCGGCCAGTTCCTGGCCGCGGCCCTCCTGGAGAAAGTGGCCGCCGCCCGCGATCGTCCGATGCGGCTGCCCCTGGGCGCCGGGAACCCGCGCCTCGAACGGCCCTCGGGCCGCGCCGGTTACCGGATCGTTGTCCGAGAACGCGCACAGGAAGGGCTTCGTCCACTGCGAGAACACCTTCCAGGCCTCGATCTGAGCCGGCAGCGACGGGTCGTTCGGCAGCATCGGCACCCGGCTGGGCATGGCGCGAACCCCCGCCTTGTACGACGCGTCGGGGAAGGGCGCGTCGTAGGCCGCGACTTCTTCGGGCGTGAGCGACACGCCGTCGACGCTCGCCGCGAGCAGGAGCCCGACCGGGATGTCCTCGGTCTCCCAGGTCCACTTCTGCCAGTAGGCGAACTTCAGCGCCGGATCGGTCCCCATCTGCGAGATCTGCTGCTGCATCTCCATCAACGTCGGCGTCGGCGCTTCGGCGCGGAACTCCTCGATTCTCTTCACGGTCTCGTCGGGCATCTCCAGCGGCAGCGGCAAACCCGTGTTCGCCGCGACGATCCGGTCGAACCGCGCGGGATCATGAGCGGCCATCCGCAGCCCGATCAGACCGCCCCAGTCCTGGCCGACCAGGGTCGCGTGGACGACGCCGTTGCTGCGCAACCAGGCGCTCGACCAGTCGACCTGGCGCTGGTAGGTGTAGTCGTCGCGCTCGGAGGGCTTGTCCGACCGGCCGTAGCCGACCAGGTCCGGCGCCAGCACCCGCATGCCCCGCTCCGCCAGCACCGGAATCATGCGTCGATAGAGGAAGCTCCAGGTCGGCTGACCGTGCATCAGGAGCACCACGGGACCGTCCTCGGGCCCCGCCTCCACATGGTGGATCCGCAGACCCTCTCCTTCGCCGTCGCCTCTCGGCACGACCGTGTAGTGCGGTTCGTGGTCGAAGTCCGGCAGGTCGGCGAAGCGTTCGTCGGGAGTGCGAAGGACTTTCATGGTCGAGGGCTTCTCCGGCTGGACTTCCCGGTTGGAACCGTTGGAACCGCGGACGGCGCGGCCACGGAGGACGGTGGGAAGAAGGAATGGAAGAGGGACAGAAGATCGTCCCCTGCTCGCTACTCGCGAGCCGAAGCCGGTTCGATCACGCCGTACATCAGACCGCCGTACGGTCCGTGGTCCCATGTCCCGGCGTAGCGTTCGTCGTGGAAGAGCACCCGCGCACCGAACTGTTCGCCAAGACCGGGAATCGCGAAGTCGGTGATGCTCACCATCGGCGTGTCGCCGGCCCAGACGATCGGCACGACGACCGGCAGGGTCACGTCCACCTTCATGTAGACGACCCGCACGTCGAAGCGCCAGCGGTCGCCTTCCCCCTCGAGCTTCGCGACGCTTGCGATCTCGTAACGCTCCGGGTTGCGGTCTGGCCGGACGTCCTCGGCGCCTTCGACCTCGTCTGGGCCGTCGATCTGATCCAGACCCTCGATCGTGAAATGGCCCACCAGGTCGACGTTCCGCATCCGTTCGGCGAACGCGCGCTCGCGCTCGGAAAGCTCTTCGATCGGCACGGTCCGTCCGACGCCGGTCACGCCGGCGAACCAGCCGACGCCGTAGCCAAGGCCGAGCAGAACGAGACCCGCAACACCGGCGACGATCCAGAGTGCTGTCTTCTTCATGGTGCGCGTGAACGTAGCCTCCACCGGCGCTTCCGTCAACCGGGCCGCCGAGACGATCTCGACGGGGATCTCCAGTATCGACAGAGGCGCCTGTCGTCAGAGGCGCCGTCCTTTCGCGCCGGAAGCCGAGCGCAGCCACGGAGTCGGGAGCGAGTGACGAGCGACCGTCCAGCGACTGACGAGCAGGGTCCCGCTCGACAAGCAGGTCGAGGCGTCCGTCGCCGCGGGCAGGCACGTTCGACGTCGAGGCCGCCCACCGGCGGCTACAATCCCCACCGCCCGATAGTCCCCACTGCCCGACCCCACCGCCCGATGCGACATTCATCCGCCGCCGGCGTACTGCCGGCCGCCACCCTGCTGCTGGCCGGCGTCCTGTTGCCGGCCGGCGGCGCCAGCGCCCAGGAACTCACCGGCAGGCCCTGGTCCGACATGGACTACGGTCCGTTCAAGATCCACTCCTACATCGTGGCCCCGGGGAACAACGCGAACAAGGGGATCGCCATCCGCGTCGACGACGGCCCCGGCGGCGTCGCCAGGGGAAGGGAGTTCCTGCTCTTCGACACCGACACCCTGCGCTGGGCCGCAGGCTGGACCGGGCCCGGGTTCATGGACTGGAACTCGATCAACTACAACGGCCGGCACGTCGTGGAGCCGGCCATCGTGGGCGACCTGGTGTTCGCGAACCCGGACGCACCGGGCTGGTCCCGAGCCGGCGGCGACTTCCGCGACACCCGCATCGTGGGCCGGGGCGGCCGCCGTTTCGGCCCGCAGGATCGCACCGCCGCGCGCTGGCTCGGCCACTACGTGCACGGCTCCCACGTCGTGTTGCACTACCAGGTGGGCAGCACGGACGTGCTGGAACTCGGTGCGTCGGAAGGAAACGGACTGTTCAGCCGCACCCTGAACATCGGGCCGAGAAGCACGGATCTCGTGATCCAGGTCGCGTACCAGAAGGGCGGCGGGGCCTGGACCGACGGCGAAGCCGCCGGCTTCCGCAGGCCGCGGCCGGATGACGCGGCCGGAGGCGAACAGGGCGGCCCCACCGTCGCTGCCCTGGTCGGATCGCCCGCCGGCGTCCGCTGGGTCGGCGGGCACGGCGACGATCTCCGCCTCGAGGTTCCGTCTGGAGACGATCCCATCCGGCTCAAGGTCGTGATCGGCCGCCGCGGCAGATCGAACGGCGGCTTCCCGGCCCGCACGACAGGAATCGAACCGCCACTCGATCTCGAACCACTGACTCGCGGCGGCCCCGGCCGCTGGACCCGGACCATGACGACGGAGAGCAGGATCCTGGGCCGCCGGGGCGGTCCCTTCGAGCTCGAGGCAATCACGACGCCGCTCGACAACCCCTACCGGTCCTGGATGCGCCTGGGCGGCTTCGACTTCCTGGACGGCGGACGCCGGGCGGTGGTCGCCACCTGGATGGGCGACGTCTGGATCGTCGATGGACTCGGCGGCGAGGAGATCGGCTCGACCACCTGGAAGCGCTTTGCCGCCGGACTCTACGAACCGCTCGGCGTGAACACGCGAGGCGGCGAGATCTTCGTCACCTCGCGCGACCAGATCACCCGCCTTCACGACCTGAACGGCGACGGCGAGGCGGATCGTTACGAGGCCTTCAACCACGACGCCCAGGCCTCGGCCCACTTCCACGAGTTCGCCGTGGGCCTGGAAGCGGACGCGGACGGCAACTTCTACTATGCCAAGGCCGCCGGACACGACTTCGACGCCCGCGTTCCCCAGCACGGGACGATCCTCGAGGTCTCCGCCGACGGCGCCTCGACCCGGATCATCGCCAACGGCTTCCGGGCGCCGAACGGCCTCGTGGTCAATCCGGACGGCAGCGTGATCGTCACCGATCAGGAAGGCCACTGGACGCCCGAGAACCGGATCAACTGGGTCGAGCCGGGCACCTTCCATGGCTACATGCGGGCCTGGCGCGAGCCCGACCGGGACCCGGACGACTTCGTGCAGCCCCTGACCTGGATCCATCACGACGTGGACCGGTCGCCATCGGCGCCGGTATGGGTACAGAGCGAGCGCTGGGGCGAACTGAACGGGTCGCTGCTCACCCTGTCCTACGGCAACGGCAAGGTGTTTTCCGTGCTCTTCGACCAGGCCTTCCCCCGAAGCGACGGTCCGCCGCGTCAGGCCGCCGTGGTCGAACTGCCGGTCGCCGCGGCGCCCACAGGCCTGATCCGCGGGCGTTTCAACGCCGCCGACAACCATCTCCACGTGTGCGGTCTGTTCGCCTGGGCGGGCGACCGGACCCAGCCCGGAGGCTTCTACCGCATCCGGCGCACGGACCGGCCGCTGCGGATTCCGGTCGCCTGGGAGACCGCGGCCGACGGCATCGTCGTCCGCTTCGGCACGGCACTCGATCCGGAGGCTGCCGCCGACCCCGGCAACTACTCGATGCGGATCTGGCAGTACCGGCGCCGGGCGAGCTACGGCTCCGACGACTACCGGGTGCTCGGCGAGGGCGTGGGCAGGGACGCCCTGGAGATCCCGTCCGCCACCCTCTCCACCGACGGTCGCTCGGTGTTCGTCGAGATTCCGGACCTCCTTCCCGTGCAGCAGTACCACCTGGAGATGAACCTCCGGAGCATCAGCGGCGAGCGCATGCGCGAGTTCATCCACGGCACGATCCACGATCTCGGACCCCGCACCGGCGCCGAGATCCTCGCCGGCGCCGACTGACGAGCCGCGAGGTCGTCTTGCGCATTCGCCGGCAGACGCCCTGCGCTGCAGCAACGCTCCTCGCCCTGGTGTGGGCAGCCGCGGCGACGGCCCAACCCGAGCCGACGGAGGCTGCTCTCGACTTCGACCAACCCGGTCTGGCGCTCGTCCTCCGTTCGCTCGACAGCGCCGCGACCGACGCCCGCGTCGCGCGCATCCTCGCGCTCCACGTCCCCGAAGGCCAGACCGCAAGCCCCTTCCTCGAACCCGGCCCGTTCGAGGCCGCGTTCCGGGGCGCGATCGAACTCGACCTGAACGACTGGTACGGCTTCAGCGTACACGGCTCGGGGACCGTGCAGCTGAGCATCGGCGGCAAGGTGGTCATCGAACGGCAGGAGTTGCCCGCCGGCGGCGCTCCCCTGTCCACCGACGGCGACGTGCGCCTGAGCAAGGGCCTCAATCCGATCGAACTCGCATTCCGCAGCCCGGCAGCCGGCGACGCCTCCCTTCGCCTGACCTGGGGCAACGACTACTCGCCCGAAGAACCCCTGCCGCCGGAGTTGCTCCGGCACGCCGCCGCGCCGGTGCTCGAGCTGGGCCTGACACGGCGCGCTGGCCGCGATCTGGTCGCCAACTCCATGTGCGTCCGTTGCCACGTCGCCCCGAAGGGGCCGGACGCACCGCTGGACGGCATGGACGGCATGGACGGCATGCCGGAACTCCAGGCGACAGGACCCGATCTGGCCGGCATCGGCCTCCTGCTCCAGCCGCAGTGGATCGAGCAGTGGCTGCTCGAACCGAAGGCGCTCCGGCCGCAGGCTCGGATGCCGAAAGTGCTCTCGACGGATGCCGCGGAGGCGCGTCGACAGGCCGCGGACATCGTCGCCTATCTCGTCGCTGCCGGCGGCGGCGACCGCGAGGCGGCTGTTTCGGGCGCCCTTCAGGGCGCTGCCGAACGCGGCCGGCAACTCGCGGATCTACTCCGTTGCCGGAGTTGCCACTCGCTGCCGGGAGGCGATCCGCCGCCGCCCGCGGCGCCGGTCCACGAGCTTTCCGGTCGCGTCTCGACCTGGGTCGCTAGCGGCGGCACCGTTCCCGGCCACCCTCGGTACGACCTGGACTCGGCGCAAGTCGATGCGATCGAACGGTTCCTCGCCGAAGACGCCGCGTCCCTCTCGCGGACCGTGCCGACCGAGTTCGCGGAGCGTCGGATGCATCTGGACGGTTGCCTCTCCTGCCACGGCCGCGACGGCCTTCCAGGCGTCCGGCTGCCGCCTCCAGGGAACATGCCCCCGACCGCGGTCGAAGGTGCGGCCGCGGAAGTCGAAGACACCGCGGAAGACACTGCCCAGAACTACTTCGCGGCTTCGGCAGACGACGACACCGGCCCCGGCCGGTTGCCCCCGGACCTGACGTGGGCCGGCGAGAAGTTCCGCAGCGATTGGCTGGACGGCTTCGTGGCCGGCCGTTCAGACCCTTCAGGCGACCGTCCCCGACCCCATCCGGGCGTTCACGTGCCGGTCTTGGCCGCCTCCGCGGGCTCCCTGGCCGTCGGACTGCACCATCAGCACGGCCTGCCGGCCTCGCCGCCTGACGACGAGCCGGTCGATTCCGAACTGGCGGCAATCGGCCGCGACCTGGTCCAGGGCGACCGGCTGGGCTGCCACTCCTGCCATCCGCTGGGCGAGGCGACCGCCTTGGGCGGCGAGGGCACCGAGCCGGCGATCAACTTCGCCCTCGTGCGCAAGCGCCTGAGACGCGGGTACTTCGACCGTTTCCTGCGCGACCCGCAGCGCATCCTGCCCGGCACCAGGATGCCTCGATTCGTTGACGAGGACGGCTACACGGCGCTCCACGACGTCTTCGACGGCGTCGCCTCGCGCCAGTTCGAGGCCATCTGGCACTACCTGGGCTCACTCGACCCGGGCACACTCGACTGAGAACGCCGATGCGCAAGAACCCGGAGGCGGGGCCCCTGTCTTCGGCTACCCTGCCGGCATGAAGCAAGGCCTCGCTTTCGCACTCGCGCTCGTTCTACCGGCAGCCGCCGCCGCGCAGGAGCACACTCCCGCCTTCGAATCGCCTTCGACGGTCGAGGAGAACCTGCGCCAGCACCGCGCGCTCCCCGATCCCGCCGAGGAGGTCTGGTGGGCCGAGACCGGCGGCGCGATGGCCTGGCGCAACCGCAACCTCCACCAGGTCGTGCCCACCGTGAACGTGTACCGGGACGGACCGGTCAGCGAGCTCGGGTCGCGGCCCGAGCCTGCGATCGCCGACCATCCTGTCCCGACCCCTTCCGGCGAAGTGACCTTCGACGCCTACCTGCACGGCGAACACTCGACCACCATGGGCATCGTCATCCTCCATCGGGGCGAGGTGGTCTTCGAACGGTATCCGCGGATGCAGCCGCACGAGAAACCGATCTGGTGGTCGGTCACGAAGGTCCTCCCCGCCACTCTGGTCGCCATCCTCGAGCACCGCGGCCTCGTCGACACCGCTCAGCCTGTGGACCGCTACGTGCCGGCCCTCGAGGGTTCGGACTTCGAGGGCGTCACGGTCCGCAACGTGCTCGACATGGCCTCGGGCGTCGACTGCCCCGACGGCGACTACTCCGACCGCAGCACCTGCTACTACCAGTTCGAGGCCTCCCTGGGCGACGGCGTGCGGAGCGCGAAGACGCCTGACGACCCGTACACGATGCTCTCGAACCTGAACGTCGGCCGCTGGGCCGAACAGGGCAAGGGCTTCGACTACAGCGGCACGAACACGTTCGTGCTCGGCTGGCTGGTCGAGGAGGTCACCGGAATGCCGTTTCAGGACGCGTTGAGCCGCGAGGTCTGGACCCGGATCGGCGCCGAGGCCGACGCCTCGATCTACGCCGGGCGCTACGGGATTCCGCTGACGTCGGGCGGCATGCTTGCGCGCCCCAGGGACATGGCCCGGTTCGGACTCCTCTTCACGCCCAGCTACAGGAAAGTCTCACGGCAGCGCATCGTCCCCGAAGAGCATGTCCGGACCCTGCTTCACGGCGGACGACCGGAACTGCTGGAGAACGCGCGCTTCGGCGGCCGAGCGCCAGACGTCAGGCACAACGTCTACCAGTGGGATCTCGTGTTCACGAACGACGACATCTACAAGGGCGGCTGGGCCGGTCAGGGACTGCTCGTCAACCCGGACCGGGATCTCGTCGCCGTGTGGGTCGGCTACACGGCGGCCGACTCGGACCCCGACACCTACCCCCTGCTGCCCCGCCTGCGAGCGGTGCTGGACGGCGTTTACGGCGACCGATAGCTCTCATGGACAACGCCGTTCCCGGCGCGGCTCGGTTCCCTGTGCGGGCAGGGCTGCAGGCGCGGCAGCGTCGACAGCTGCGGTTCACTGCCAAGGTGCCAGAGCAGTCCGTGGCGAAAGTCGCGCTGCATCGAAACGTCCATGCATCCCGTCCAGCATCGTTGCTCCTCGGTCGCGTTGTTCCTCGATCGAACATGTGGCCCGACATGCTCCCTCGTCGCGCCTTGCCGGACGGGCGCCTGACCGATCTCGGTGCGACGCGGACTTCGCGACGGACTGCTAGGCGCGCAGCCGACCGCTGCCGTTGCGGCGGCGCGGCCTCCCCCGCCGGCCAATGCCCGAGGTTCGGCGCGGCGGCACCCGCCGGCGCCGCAGGTGCGCCTGTCGCTTCACCCGGCGCCGCGCAGTGGCGAACGACTGGTTGATCGCGACCGGAATCGACGTCGCGGCCGTCCGGTGAACGACCACGTCCGGTCCCGGCAGCGCGACCTTCACGAGGATGTCGAACTCCGCTCCGCTCCGACGGTGTCGGCCCGGCCCGGTGACCGCCACCTCGCAGTCGACGATCCGCGAGTTGAACCGCTTCAGGCCATGAGCCTCGAACTCGATCGTGCGCTTCAGGTCCTCGTTCAACCGGATGCCCTGAGTGCGGATCCTGACGGGAAAACTCGGATTCGATCTCACCTTCGTCTGCCTCCTCCTGGTTCCCGGATGATTCGGCAACGAGGCCGGGCCGCAGTTCTCGGCTTCCCGCTCGGCTGCCGATCTTCACCATCGTACAACGCGCCATGCGCGCAGAGATTCCGGCAGGGCGGCCTGACGGCCCGCGGCCAGAGGCTAGATTCTGCGCGACATGCCGACGGTGCCTCGCAGATAGACGTCGATCAGCTGCGGCAGGGCCTCCGCGTCGTAGCCACCCTCCAGCACCGAAACCAGCCGACCCTGGCAGACGGCTTCGGCAAATTCGGCAAGATCGACGCCGAATCGGTAGAAGGCATCCTCCGTCAACTCCATGCCGGCGATCGGATCGTTGCGCCACGCGTCGAATCCGGCCGACACGAGCAGCACGTCGGGACCGAAGGACCGCATCGCGGGCAGCAGGAGATCGACCATGACCTCCCGGTACACCTCGTCGCCGCTCCCCGCCGGCAGCGGGGCATTGATCGTCGTCCCCTGACCGGCACCAACGCCCCGCTCACTGGCAGCGCCGGTGCCGGGATAGAACGGGTACTGGTGAACGCTCAGATAAGCGACGTCCGCGCGATGCTCGAACAGGTGCTGGGTGCCGTTGCCGTGGTGGACATCGAAGTCGAGGATCGCCAGCCGCTCGACGCCGTGCGCCTCGATCAGGCCCTGGGCCAGTATCGCGATCTGGTTCAAGTAGCAGAAGCCCATCGCCCGGTTCCGCTCGCAGTGGTGTCCAGGCGGTCGGGTCACGCTCATCGCCCGATGGCCCGCACCCAGCATCACGTGGTCACCGGCCGCCAGCGCGGCATCCACCGCCGCCCAGACGGCGTCGGCCGTTCCCGGCGACAGCGGGTTGTCGTTCGTGTCGAGCATGGCTGTCGGCCGCAGCGGGAAGTCACCCTTCGCCGCCGACTCCGAGACCGCCGCCATCGCCGACTCCATCCGCTTGATGTACTCCGGTTCGTGAACGAGCGCAGCCAATTTGCGAGTCTGCGCGGCCATCGTGCTGCCGGAGCGCGACGCCGCCAGGCTCTTGACCTCCACGAGGTCCCAACCTCGCTCTTCAAGGCAAGGCAGAACGCGCTGCAGCCGCTCCGGCCGCTCGGGGAAGCCCCGAGGCACGGTGTGACCCTCGCAGCGCCGATCCCAGAAGACGCTCATCGGTGAATTCACGATTGGGGTAGCGTACCTTCCGATGACCGATTCGCTTCTTCGCAATCTCCTGGCGCTGGCAGCGCTTTGTGCAGCGGCAGCCCCGGCAACGTCGGCCGAAGGCAACTGGCCGTCGTTCCGCGGCCACCACGCGGACGGCAACGGCGCCGGAACGCCTCCGGCCGCCTGGAACGTCGAAACTGGCGAAAACGTCCTCTTCCGCGTCGCCGTGCCGGGCCTGGGCCATTCGAGCCCGGTGATCTGGGGCGAGCGTCTGTTCGTGACCTCGTCGGTGCCCGAGGGCGAGGAGGCATCGCTCAAGGTCGGCCTCTACGGCGACATCGCGCCGGTCGTGGACGAACCGCCGCAACGCTATGTCGTGCTCGCCTACGAGAAGCGAAGCGGCGAGCTGCTCTGGCAGCGGACGGCGTTCGAGGGCACGCCGGCCATCAGGCGCCACACGAAGGCGTCGCACACGAACTCGACGCCGGCGACCGACGGCAACGTCCTGGTGGCTTTCTTCGGTTCCGAGGGGCTTCACGCCTACGACCTGGACGGCGACTCGTTGTGGAGCCGTCAGTTCGGCGTGCTCGACTCGGGCTACCACGTGGTCAGGACGGCGCAGTGGGGGTTCGCGAGTTCGCCCGTGGTCCACGACGGACGCGTGATCATCCAGGTCGACGTGCAGGGCGACTCCTTCCTGGCGGCTGTCGACGCCGGGACCGGCGAAGACATCTGGCGCACCCGCCGCGACGAGGTTCCGACCTGGAGCACTCCCGCCGTGTTCTCGCGAGCCGACGGCGGCCGCCAGGTCGTGGTGAACGGCTACCGGCACATCGGCGGCTACGACTTCGACACCGGGGAGGAACTCTGGCGACTCGAAGGCGGCGGCGACATCCCGGTGCCGACGCCGATACGCGCCGGCGCCGACGGCCCGATCCTGATCACGAACGCCCATGGCCGGCTGAAGCCGATCTACGCGATCGATCCGGACGCCGAGGGCGAGCTCGACCCGGACCACGACGCCGTGGTCTGGTTCCACGAGCGGCTGGGGAACTACATGCAGACCCCCATCGTCATCGGCAGCCTCGCCTACTTCTGCTACGACAACGGCGCCGTCACCGTGGTCGACTGGACGACCGGGGAGCGCGTCGCTCGGAAGCGGCTGGGCCGCGGCGCCTCCGGCTTCACCGCCTCGCCGGTCGCCGCCGGCGGACGCATCTACTTCAACAGCGAGGACGGCGATGTCCACGTCGTCGAGCCCGGACCGGATCTGAACGAGATCGCCGTCAACGAACTGGGCGAAACCCTGATGGCGACGCCGGCGATCTCGGACGGCGTCATCTACTTCCGGGCACGACGCCACCTGATCGCGGTCGGCCCAGGCTCCGGGTCCTAGCCGGTCCACGATGAGGCCTGCCCCCATGAGACGGACAGCCGCCGCCGCCGCGCTGGTCTCGCTGGCATCGGCCGCGGCCCTGCCCCTCGCCGCCTCGGACAACTGGCCTTCGTTCCGCGGCAACCGCGCGGACGGCTTGGGCGCCGGTTCGCCGCCCACGACCTGGAACGTGGAAACCGGTGAGAACATCCTCTTTCGAGTTGCGGTCCCCGGCCTCGGGCACTCGAGCCCGGTGATCTGGGGCGACCGCCTGTTCCTGACCTCGGCAGTGCCCGACCGCGGCGAGGCCTCACTCAAGGTCGGTCTCTACGGCGACGGCACGCCGGTCAGCGGCGAGCCGCTGCAGCGCTTCAAGACACTGGCGTTCGACAAGCGGACCGGCGATCTGCTCTGGCAGCACACGGCGTTCCACGGCGCCCCCGCGATCAAGCGCCACACGAAGGCGTCGCACACGAACTCCACGCCGGCGACCGACGGCAACGTCCTGGTGGCCTTCTTCGGTTCCGAGGGCCTGCACGCCTACGACCTGGACGGCAACCCCCTGTGGAGCCGTCAGTTCGGCGTGCTCGACTCGGGGCCCTACGACTTCCCCACCTACGAGTGGGGATTCGCCAGCTCACCGATCGTCCACGATGGCCGCGTCATCATCCAGGTCGACATCCTGAGCGACTCCTTCGTCTCGGTCCTCGACGCCATGACCGGCGAGGACATCTGGCGCACACCCCGCGACGAGGTTGCCACCTGGAGCACGCCGGCCGTCTTCTCGCGCAAGGACGGCAGCCGTCAGGTCGTTCTGAACGGCTACCGGCACATCGGCGGCTACGACTTCGACACCGGGGAGGAACTCTGGCGACTCGAAGGCGGCGGCGACATCCCGGTACCGACGCCGATACGCGCCGGCGCCGACGGCCCGATCCTGATCACGAACGCCCATGGCCGGCTGAAGCCGATCTACGCGATCGATCCGGACGCCGAGGGCGAGCTCGACCCGGACCACGACGCCGTGGTCTGGTTCCACGAGCGGCTGGGGAACTACATGCAGACCCCCATCGTCATCGGCGACCTCGCCTACTTCTGCTACGACAACGGCGCCGTCACCGTGGTCGACTGGACGACCGGGGAGCGCGTCGCTCGGAAACGCCTGGGCCGCGGCGCCTCCGGCTTCAGCGCCTCGGCTGTCGCCGCCGGCGGCGTCATCTACTTCAACAGCGAGGATGGCGATGTCCACGTCGTCGAGCCCGGACCGGATCTGAACGAGATCGCCGTCAATGAACTGGGCGAAACCCTGATGGCGACGCCGGCGATCTCGGACGGCGTCATCTACTTCCGGGCGCGGCGCCACCTGATCGCGGTCGGCTCCGGTTCGTGACGCCCAACGGGCGTCCGATCAGCTTCTTCAGGCCTTGCGCCGCAGGACTCCGCGGAAGCTCTCGCGGTGCTGGTGAGCCACGTAGAGACCCAGGACCAGAATCACGACACCGACGACTGCCCCCTGCGGCTCCAGGAAGACGTGAAACAGCAGGATGTTCAGAGCGATCGGCGCCAGCACGACCAGCGCGAGCGGCACGAAGGCCCCCAGGATCAGCAGCAGGCCGCACACGATCTCGGTCACCTTGATCACCGGCCAGAGGTAGCCGGTTTCCATCAGAGCGCCCATGAAGGCCCCCGCATCCTCGCTCATCTCCGGCTGCGGACCCAGCTCGAAAAGGCCCAGCGTGCCGAACACCGCGAACAGCAACCCCAGCAGAACACGCGCAATCATCGGCAGATGCTTCATCCACTTGCCCCCTCCTGATTCCCGCTTCCCCATTGAGGCGGGTGACCAGTCTAGTCCTCTTCGCCCCGGCGTCTCATCCGCGTCCCCGCCGAAGCCGGTCCCCCTGGAGAGCGCGACGATGACGCAGGGAAGCAACAGGACGCGCCGCGGCAGGGCCCGCTCGACGGCTCGAGCCGAGCCCGCGACCCGGTTCTGCCTTTCCTGATCCTGAGCCGACCGGATGGACGACGCGCACGGAGATGCAGCGAAATGAACGGCGACGACGTTCTCTGGCAGCCATCGGCGGCGCAGGTCGAAGCCTGCAATCTGGCCGGCTACATCCGGTGGCTGGAAGCCCGGAGCGGCCGGCCCTTCGACGGCTACGACGACCTCTGGCGCTGGTCGGTCACCGACCTCGAAGGCTTCTGGGGCTCCGTCGCCGACTACTTCGAGGTGCGTTTTCACGAGCCGCCCGAGCGCGTGCTCGCCTCCCGCGCAATGCCCGGCGCCGACTGGTTCCCGGGCGCCGTCCTGAACTACGCCGAGCACGCCCTGGCCCGGACCGGCAGCGAAACGGCTCTCATCTGCCGCTGCGAAACCGGCCCGGGCGCCGACCTCCGCCGCGACGACCTGCGCCGCGAAGTCGCTGCCGCGCAGGCCGGACTGCGGCGCCTTGGCGTCGGCCGCGGCGACCGCGTCGTCGGCTATCTGCCGAACGGCGCGGAGGCGGCGATCGCCTTCCTGGCCACAGCCAGCCTGGGCGCGATCTGGTCCGCCTGTCCGCCCGAGTTCGGCCTGGACAGCGTGCTCGACCGCTTCGGTCAGATCGAACCGAAGGTGCTGATCGGCGTCGACGGCTACGACTACAACGGCCGGCGGCACGACCGGGCCGCCGATCTGGAGCGGATCGTCGGCTCGCTTCCCACGCTGGAGGCGACGGTTCTGGTTCCCGGCAAGGGCGCGGCCGGCCAGGCAGCGCGCGGCGCAGCCGGAGAAGCGGCCAGCGGCGCGGCCGGAAGAACGGTCGCCTGCCTCTCCTGGAGCGGGCTGACCGCTGAACCGGGCGAACTCGCCTTCGAGCCGGTCCCCTTCGGACATCCGCTCTGGATCCTCTACTCGTCCGGCACGACAGGCCTGCCCAAGGCGATCGTCCAGGGCCACGGCGGCGTCCTCGTCGAGCACCTGAAGCAGTTGGCGCTCCACACCGATCTCGGCCCGGGAGATCGCTTCTTCTGGTACACGACGACCGGCTGGATGATGTGGAACTACCTGGTCTCGGGACTTCTCGTCGGCGCGACGGTCGTGCTCCACGACGGCGCGCCCGGCTGGCCCGACCTGAACGCCCTGTACCGCCTGGCCGACGAAGAAGCGGTGACCTGCTTCGGCGTCAGCGCGCCCTTCCTGCTCGCCTGCCGGACCGCCGGCCTCGAACCGGGCAGGCAGTTCGCCTTCGAGGCCCTGCGGGCCGTCGGCTCGACCGGCGCGCCGTTGCCGGCCGAGGGCTTCGACTGGGTCCACGAGCACGTGAAATCCGATGTCTGGCTGGGTTCGCTCTCCGGCGGCACGGACGTCTGCACCGGCTTTGTCGGCCCGAATCCGCTCCAGCCGGTGGTTCGCGGCCGCATCCAGTGCCGCTCCCTGGGCGCCAGGGTCGAGGCCTTCGACGAGAGCGGCCGCGGCGTGACCGGTCAGGTCGGTGAACTGGTGATCACCGAGCCGCTGCCTTCCATGCCGCTCTACTTCTGGAACGACGAATCAGGCGAGCGCTACCGGAACAGCTACTTCGGCCACTGGCCCGGCGTCTGGCGCCACGGCGACTGGATCGAGTTCGACGCGGACGGCAGCTCGGTGATCCACGGCCGCTCCGACTCGACGCTCAACCGGGGCGGTGTGCGGATGGGCACCTCGGAGTTCTACCGGGCCGCTGCCGAGCTGCCGGAGGTCGAGGACTGCGTCATCGTCGACACCGGGAGTCTGGACCATGAGGGCAAGCTGTGGCTCTTCGTCGTGCTGGCAGAGGGCCTGACGCTCGACGCCGTGCTCGGCGGCCGCATCCGCAGGCACCTGCGCACCCGGCTTTCGCCGCGCCACGGGCCGGACGAAATACGGGCGATCCCGGAGGTGCCGACGACGCTCTCGGGCAAGAAGCTCGAAGTGCCGATCAAGCGCATCCTCGCCGGCGAACCGGTGGAGACTGCGGTCCAGGTCGGGACGCTCCGGAACCCGGAGTCGCTTGCCGCACTGGTGGCGCACATGGAACCGCCGCAGACCAGGCCGCCGCAAGGCAAAGCGTAGCAGCGCCCACGACCCGGTGCGCCGGTGCATGGAGACGGGCGACGGCCGGCGTCGGGCCGGCGCCGCCATCACCTGCGCCTACTGCACTCGCTGGACCTGCCGGTCCAGATTGTTCGCGAAGTCCCCGCCGCGGAAGATCGAGACGTTTTCGAGCGAGATGTGCCTGCGCAGCGCCTCGTTGACCTCGGACAGGGTCAGTTCGGCAATCGCCTGTTCCTGGGCAGCCGTGAACGCCATCGTCCGGCCGACGAACAGGTTGCCGTTCAGCATCGACGCGAGCGCCCGGTCCTGGGAGCGTCCGTTCTGCTGCCGGTCCAGGTAGCCGCGTCTGGCGGCCTCGAACTCCTCCTCCGCAAAGCCCCCCTCGAGTGCCTTCTGCACCTCGTCACGGAAGGCCTCCACGACCTTGTCCGCGTTCTCCGGCGCGAAGATGGCGTAGGCCACGAAGAGAGCGCTGTCGTCGAGAGACGGTGCGGCGACCTGCGAGCCGACGCCGTACGACAAGCCCTCCTCCTGGCGAATCCTGGTCGCCAGGCGGGAGCTGAGGAATCCGCCGCCCAGCATGTGGTTCGCCATGACCAGGGCCGGATAGTCCTCATCGTCGTCGCGCATGGCGAAGCTTGCAGCCGCCATCATCATCGCGTTCGTCTTGTCAGGGGTCTCGAGATCGACGCTCACCGTCTTCACCTCGTGCCAGGGATCGGCGACCCGCTCGTAGGGCTCCCGCGCCTGCCAGTCCCCGAACAGTTCCTCGAGCACGCCGGCGACCTCATCGGCATCGAAGTCGCCGACGACGGCGATCGTGCCGCCCTCGGCGCCGTAGAAGGAAGCCCAGAAGTCCCTCGCCTCCTCCACTGTCGCGGCGCCCAGGCGCTCGATCTGCTCGTCGAAGGTCGGCGAGTAGCGGGGATGATCCGACGGCCACGGACTGAAGTGCCGGCTCATCGCCATCGGTACCTGGGCCATCGGCTCGGAACGCCGGGATTCGATCGCGGCGAGCCGCTCCTCGCGCAACAGATCGAACTCCTTCGCGTCGAACGCCGGTTCGCGGAGGAACTCGGCGACGAGCCGGAGCGCCGGCACCAGGTTCTCCCTCACCGTGGTGAGCGAGCCGCTGGCGATCAGCGCGCCGCCGCTCACCCCGCCCTGGGCCTTCAGCCGGTCGAGCTCGTCGCTGATCTCCTGGCGCGAGCGGTTCTTCGTGCCCCGCATGAGCATCGAACCGGCCAGGTCGCCCGCGGTCGCGCGCCCCATCAGGCGCGCTTCCGTACCGTGGCGGAAAGCCAGGTCGAAGGTGACCGAATCGCCGCGGGTTTCCTTCGGCAAGAGGGCGACCTTGACGCCGTTCGAGAGCTCGAACGTCCGTGTGCGGCGGTCGATGTTCGCCGGCGTCGGGTCGAAGGCCTCGCCTTCCGCCACGGCCTCACGCCCGGTGTAGTCCGCGACCAGGGCCGCCACGTCGGGCGGTTCGGGGATCTCGGCCCGCTCCGGCGCGGTATCCGTCGGATGGAAGTAGCCGACCGTCCGGTTCGAGTCGCGCAGGTAGGTCTGGGCCACCTCGTGAACTCCCTCCGCCGTGACCTTCTCCAGGCGGTCCCGGTGGAGGAAGAACAGCCGCCAGTCCCCCATCGACGCCCACTCGCTGAGGTCGAGCGCGATCCTCTGCGGGTTGTTGAAGGCGAGCTCGATCCGCGACAGGTAGTCCGTCTTGGCGCGCTCGACCTCTTCGTCGGTCGGCGGCCTTGCCGCGACCTCCTCGAACGTGGCAAACAACGCCTCCGCCGCCGCCTCGAGCGAATCCTCCTTGCGCACTTCGACCGCCGCCGTCAGCACGCCGGGTTCGTTCAGCTGGAGGCTGGACGCGAACACTGACGCCGCCAGACCCGGCTCGACCAGGTTCCTGTACAGGCGGCCGGAAGGCTCGACGCCCAGGATGTGGGTCAGCACCTCGACCGCGGCGAACTGTTCGTGGGCGCCGGACGGCACGTGGTGGACAGCCATCACGAGCTGCGTGTCGCCGACCCGTTCGAGTCTGACGATGCGCTCGCCGTCCTGTGCCGGCTCGGCCGTGTAGGTGTCGAAGAGCGCGTTGGCGCCGGTGCGGTCGGGCCGCGGAATGACGCCGAACTTCTCCGCGACCAGTTCCAGCGCCCTCTCGACCTCGAACCGTCCGGCGACGACGAGGATCGCGTTGTCCGGCTGGTAGTACTTCCGGTAGAAGGCCTGCAGGCGCTCGATCGGCACGTTCTCGAGGTCCGCCCGCGCCCCGATCGTCGAGTTGCCGTAGTTGTGCCAGTCGAACGCGGCAGACATGACCCGCTTCCGGAGCACCCCGGTCGGCTGGTTCTCGCCGCTTTCCCACTCGTTCCGCACCACGGTCATCTCCGACTCGAGGTCCTCGGCCGAGATGAAGGAGTTGACCATCCGGTCCGCCTCGAGGTCGAGCGCCCACTCGAGATTCTCGTCGGTCGCGGGGAATGTCTCGAAGTAGTTCGTGCGATCGAACCAGGTCGTGCCGTTGGGAAAGGCGCCGTGCTCGGTCAGTTCGGCAGGAATGTCGGGGTGGTTCGGCGTGCCCTTGAACACCAGGTGCTCGAGCAGATGCGCCATCCCCGTCTCGCCATAACCCTCGTGGCGCGATCCGACGAGATAGGTGATGTTCACCGTGACCTGCTGCTTGCTCTGGTCGGGGAAGAGCAGGAACCGGAGCCCGTTCTCCAACCGATACTCCGTGATTCCCTCGACCGATGCCTCCCTGGTGACGCCGTCCGGCAGCTCCTGGGCCGGCAGGGGCATCGCCGTCAGGCAGAGGACAAGGACGGCAAGGGCCTGGCTCCTCGTTCGCACATGGCCCGACATGGGCCCTCGCCGCGCCTTGCCGGACAGGCGCCTGACCGCTCTCGGTGCGACACGGACTTTCGCCACGGGCTGCCGGGCAGGGACGTTCTTCGTCTTTCGCTTCATGGTGTCTCCTCCCGGGTCACTCCCGGATGCCGACGCGGGCCATCTCCCCCATCTCCCGCACGTTCGGTATGCAAGCAGTCGGTGTGCAGCGGTCAGGTTCTGACGCAGAAACGTGATGGCGTCCCGTTCGTGCCATCCGTGGGCCCGAACGAACGCCCGGGCTTGGGTCGCGCCTGGCTCGGGAACGCGCCAGGCGGGTTTCCGGTTCCGGGACGATTCTGCCATCACGGGCTGCCAGGGACGCCGAGGCGATGCTTGGCCTTCAGGTCCTGGACCACGTACTTCGCTGCCAGCATGAACAGCACCAGCGCCAGCAGCTTCGCCATCCCCACCCACAGCAGGGAGTAGCGGATCGACTCGATGCCGTACAGCGGAGCCAGCCTGTCGTTCAGGTAGCCCACCATCTGGGGTCCCAACCCCATGCCGATCAGGTTGAGGACGAAGAGCAGGACGGAGGACGCCAACGCCCGCATCCGGACCGTGACCAAGGCGTGGGTCATGGCGATCGCCGGGCCCAGATACACGGTGCCCAGCGCCAGCGGAACGAAGTACAGGAGGATGGCCGGAATGGCCTGGTCCAGGAGCAGGAAGCCGAGCATGAACGGGAAGTAGACGGCAATCGTCAAGGCGCCGATCCAGGCGTACCAGCGCGGATCGCGCCTGGCCAGCCGGTCGGCGACAACGCCCGTGATCACCATGCCCAGGGCGCCGCCGACCCCTGTCTCGATCCCCATCCAGGTACCGATCTCGCCGCTGCCCATGCCGTGGACGCGGCCCAGGAAGGGCGGCACCCAAGCGCCGAATCCGTAGGCGGTGAGCGAGGCGATGCCGGAGGCCACGGCGAGCAGCACAAAGGAGCGCAGGGAGGCGAGGAAGCGGACCACATCGCCCAGCGAGTACGACGCAGTGTCGGCGCCGGGTGCTTCCGACATGCCGCGCCGCGGCTCGTGAACGGTCAGCCGCATGATCACTGCCAGCAGCACGCCGGGAATGCCGACGACGAAGAACGCGGCCCGCCAGTCGAAGAACTCGACCATCCAGCCGCCCGCCAGGTAGCCCAGCATGACGCCGACCGGAATGCCGATGTTGTAGATCGAAAGCGCCGCCGCCCGACGTTCCGGCGGAAAGTAGTCCGAGATCAGGGAGTGGGCCGGCGGACTGCCGGCCGCCTCGCCGATGCCGACGCCAATCCGTGCAAGCGCGAGATGGACGAAGTTCTGGGCCAGCCCGCAGAGCGCGGTCATCACGCTCCACACGGTCAACCCGACCGCGATGATCGACCTCCGAACGCCCCGATCCGCCCAGCGGGCGATCGGGATGCCGAATCCGGTGTAGAAGATGGCGAAGGCGAACCCGGTCAGGAAACCCATCTGGGTGTCCGTGGCGCCCAGCTCCTCCTTGATCGGATCGATCAGGATCGAGAGGATCTGCCGATCGATGAAGTTGAAGACGTAGACGCAGAACAGGACACCCAGCACGTAGCGGGAATACCCGGGACTGAACTGTTCCTCCTGCGAAGTCTGCTGATCGGCCAAGGCGGCGACCGTAGCAGATGCCCAGGGAGGGCGCCGACGCTAGCGCTCGCGCGCGGCCCGGGTGTCGAGGCTGACGCTCTTGAGCAGAGCGAAGACCGGCGAACCGACCGCCAGGCCCAGTTCGGCCGCCGACGCCCGCGTGATCCGCGCCCGCAGCCGGTACGAGCCGAGATCAACCATCGCCTCCGCGAACGCCGTCGACTCGTCCTGGCCGAGCGCCGCCAGAACGCCCGACAGGACGTTCCGGATGCTGGTCGGCGAAGGCCGCTCGGTGGCGAGCGAGACGTCTCTTGCGCGCACCAGCAGGCGCACCGAGTCCCCGATCTCGAGGTGCTCGATCCGCGGCACGCTGAGCCGCTGGCCGTCCAGGTCGAGCCAGGTCAGACGATACGTCTCGTCGTGCGCACTGATCCGGGCCTCCAGCACCGCAGCCGCCCGGAAGCGCTCGCCAAGGGGCGCCAGATCGAGCCGTTCGAGAACCTCGACCGTGCCGCCGAACGCCCGCACGCGGCCGTCGGCAAGCACCAGGACGCGGTCCGCGAGGAGCGCCACCTCGTCCACGGCGTGGCTCACGTAGAGAGTCGGGATCCCGAAGCGCGGATGAAGCGCCACGAGGTAGGGGAGGATCTCCATCTTGCGCCGCCGGTCGAGCGCCGACAGCGGCTCGTCGAGCAGCAGCAGACGCGGTCGACTGAGCAGAGCCCGGCCCAGCGCGGCCCGCTGCTGTTCGCCGCCGGAGAGCGTTTGCGGCCGGCGGTCGAGGAGGGGCTCCAGGTCCAGCGCGTCGACGACTTCATCGAGCATGATCGGCGCCGAGCCGCTGGCCCCGGCCGAGCCGGCGCCGACGCTCCGCCGTTCGGCGTAGTGCAGGTTGCCGGCCACGTCGAGGTGCGGGAACAACCGCCCGTCCTGAAACGTGCAACCCACGCGGCGGCGCCAGGGCGGCGTGAACACGCCTCGTCGGCTGTCGAGCCAGACCTCGCCGCCGAGCGCGATGCGTCCGCGCGCCCCCGACTCGAACCCGAGCAGGGTGCGCAGCAACGTCGTCTTGCCGCTGCCTGACGGGCCGAACACTGCCGTCACGCCGGCGGCCGGCAGCGACAGGTCGACGTGCAGATCGAAGCTGCCGAAGCCGACCCGCACGTCGATCTCGAGCGCTGGTTCACCCCGTTCCGCCGCTGGCACCGGGGCGCCAGGCATCCCCGTCGCTCCGGTTGCTGCCGCCGGTCCGGAGCCCGCAAGGTCAGGCGACATGGACCGGCAGCCTCCGGTTGAAGACGTACACGAACACCAGCACGGCGAACGCGAACAGCATGAGGCCCGCGGCCAGGACGTGGGCCTCGGCGTAGCGCAGGGTTTCCACGTGTTCGTAGATCGCGATCGAGATCACCCGGGTCTCGCCCGGGATGTTGCCGCCCACCATCAGCACGACCCCGAACTCGCCGATCGTGTGCGCGAACGTCAGCACCGCGGCGGTCAGGAAACCGCGAAGCGAGAGCGGCGCCGCAACGGTCAGGAAGGCGTCGAGCGGGGAGGCCCGCAGCGCCGCGGCCGCCTCGAGAGGCCCGCGGCCCAGCGACTCGAAAGCCGCCTGGAGCGGCTGCACCATGAAGGGCAGCGAGTAGACGACCGAGGCGACGAGCAGCCCCGAGAACGAGAAGGTGAGCGTGGTGTCCGTGATCTCCACCCACAGGCGTCCCAGGGACGACCGCGGACTCATCAGCAGCAGCAGGTAGAAGCCGAGCACGGTGGGCGGCAGCACCAGGGGCAGGGCGGTCACCGCCTCGATCACCGGCTTGATTGGCGAACGGGTCCGGGCCAGCCACCAGGCGAGCGGCGTGCCCAGCACGATCAGCACCGCGGTCGCAGCGGCCGCAAGCTGCAGGCTGAGCCACAGCGGACCGAGCTCGGGGAGTTCCATCGTCTCCAGCGTCGCGGTCGGTGCGGTCGGTGCGGTCGGTGCGGTCGGTGCGGTCCTCAACCCTCGTCGGCCGATCCGACTTCCCGGCCCGCGAGGTCCCGCACTGCTTCCCGGATCACGACCTCGCCGGCGCGATCCCTGCGGGCGGCCCGTGGGCGCCGGGGATGACCGTCCTCGAATTCGTCATGGTCGTTCTTGCTGACGCGCCGTCCGTGGGCGCCGGGGATGACCAGCACGACGCAAGGCTTCTGTTCGTGCACGTTCGGGCCGTCCGTGGGCGCCGGGGATGGCCTCCACGTTCGCGATCTCCCCGTTGACTGCAAAACCGGACGACTCGAGGATCCACCTCGCCTTGGGACTCTCGAGGAAGCCGTGGAAGGCGCGGGCGGCCGGGTTCGCTTCGGCGCGCTTCAGCAGGACCGCGTCCTGCCGAATCGGCTCGATCATGCGCCGAGGCACTTCCCAATGGCTGCCGGGGCCGCCCAGGACGGACGACAGCGCAACGAAACCGAACTCCGCATTGCCGGAGGCGACCATCGCGTAGCTCTGACCCACGTTCTCTCCCATGACGATCTTCGACCGAAGAACCTCCCACAGTCCCAGATCGCGCAGGGCGTCCCGGGCCGCGGCGCCGTAGGGCGCCAGCTCGGGATTCGCGATCGCCAGGCGGCGGAAGGAACCGTCTCTCAGCGTGTCGGCGTGGATGGCGACCGTCGAATCAGGGCTCCAGAGCACCAGTCGTCCGATCGCATAGGTCCGCCGGGAGTCCTCGACGGCCAGACCCTGCTCCACCAGCAGGCGCGGGCGCTCCTGGTCCGCCGCCAGAAACAGATCGAACGGCGCGCCGTGGAGGATCTGGGCGTACAGCTTGCCGGTCGAGCCGACGGTGACGGTGACACGGTGGCCGCTTTCCTGCTCGAAGTCGGATGCAAGCGCATGGACCGCTCCCGCGGCGTTCGCCGCGACAGCCACGGTGAGTTCACGAGCTGCCTCGGCAGCGGCCTCACCCGAGACCTCAAGGACCTCGCCACCGGCGACTTCATCGGCGTGCTCTTCGGCGGTTCCGTCAGCGGCCGCCCCGGCCAGGGCGCAGGCGCAGGCAGACGCGAAGGCAAGCGCCGGCAGGAATGCCAGCCCGGCCGCCGCTGCCCTCAAACTGCGACCGCCTGCGCCGTGCGGCGCGGGTCGCCGCAGGCAACGGCGCCGTCCTCATCGATCAGGATGCCCTCGAAGGAGCCGCAGAGCCAGTTCCAGGGATTCACGATCTCGACCGTCGCGCCGGTTTCCCGGAGCAGACTCGCCGGCTCTCCGTCGAGATCGGCCTCCAGCATCAGTGCGCCGGGCACGCTCATCGAGGAGCCGCCGAAGCGCGGCTTGTGCACCGAGGTCTCCAGATCGAGGCCGAAGTCCAGCAGGTTGACCGAGTTCTGCACGATGTTCTCGGTCAGAGAGACGCTCGGCGAACCGGAGGCAAGCACCGGTCTGCCGTCGCGAGTGAACATGTTCGGGCAGATGCGGGCGTGCGCCCTGCCGCCCGGCTCGACCGGACCGGACCCCAGGTGGACGCCCGACGCGCAGGCATAGACGCCGTCGACGTAGATGCCGGTTCGAAACGGCATCGACATGACCGAGTGCAGCACCGTGGCGACGTTGCCCTCGCCGTCGACCACGGTGACGTGGTTCGAGCCCGGCGGAGGCGGCATCGCGCCCGCTGCCGTGTAGCGGTCGTTGGGGCTGGCGGGCTTGCCCTCGAGTGCGGCGAACCGCTCCTCCGCGTACTCCTTCGAGATCGCGCGCTCGACTTCGGGCAGCGTGCCGTCGAAGCGGCCGAGGACCGCGTCTGCGTACACCCGCCCGATGATCTGCATCATCCTGAGGGTCGTCTCGCCGGACTCGAAGGCCGGCCCCATCTGCTCCAGGTCGAGCAGCTCGACCATGTTCATGATCTCGACCAGGGCCTGGCCGCCGAAGTCCGGCGCCGGCGAACCGACGACACCGTAGTCGCGATAGGCGCCATGCACCGGCTCGTCCCAGAACGCCTCGTAGGCCGCCATGTCTTCGGCGGTGATCAGGCCGCCCCTGGCCTGGACCGTTTCGGCGTAGCGGCGCCCGAACTCGCCCCGGTAGAAGTGGTCGCTGCCCTCCGACGCCAGCCGCTCCAGCGTGTCCGCGAGCGCGCTCTGAACGAGCAGGTCGCCGATGTCGCGCAGCGTACTGCCGTCGAAGTAGATCTCGCGGCTGAAAGGCTCCCGTCCCAGCACCGACGACTCGACGAACATCTCTCCCCACAGGAAGGGGTGGATCTCGAAGCCGCGGCGGGCGTAGTGGATCGCGGGCGCCATCACCGTGGACAGCGGCAGCCGGCCATGACGGTCGTGCCCGGCCTCGAAGCCGCCCCAGAATCCGGGCACGAAGCAGAGGGTGCCGTCGGTCTTCGCCATCAGGGCCCCGAACTCGGCCAGGTCCATGCTGCGCACGTCCGGCACCGCCTGCGGCGCCGCCATCATGCCGTTGACATAGCTGTACTCGCCGGTCGCGGCCTCGTGGTAGAGCATCGAAAGACAGCCCGACAGCGTGGTCATGTGCGGCTCGACGACAGCCTGCGCGATGCTTGCCGCCAGCACTCCGTCACACGCGTTCCCGCCCAGAGCGATCATGTCCGCGGCCGCCGCGGAGGCCAGCGGGTGGGTGCAGACGGCCATCCCGTTCGCACCCCGAACCGCCCGCTTGGGGCCGAAGCGGGCTGTCGCTGCCAGGGCCCGCCTCTCCTCGTCGCTCGGCGGCGTCCAGCCGGCGGCGCCGAGCGGACCGGATCCGTCGTCTTCCGCTCCCGGGCGGCAGCCCATCGCCAGAGCAGCCCCGCCGGCGGCCGCGGTCAGGAGCGTCCGCCGGTCAAGGGTCAGATCCGTTGCGTCCACGAGTCCCCGTCGCATCGCCGCCTCCCTCGCACAGTTTCTTCGGCAGTTCGAAGCGTACCCCGCAGTGCCGTAAGATGCCTCACTCATCACGCACTCATTCCACGAAGCCAACGAGGCACAGGGAGAATCCGAGCCATGTCCGAGTCGGTTCTGCTGGTCGAGAAGTCCGAGGGAATCGCCACCCTCACGTTGAACCGTCCAGGCGTGCTGAACGCCCTCTCGGAGGAGCTGCGCGACCTTCTCGCCCGGACCGTCGAGCAGCTTCGCCACGACGAGGAGGTCGGCGTGGTGATCCTCACCGGCGCCGGTCGGGCCTTCTGCGCCGGTCTCGATCTGAAGGAGATGAGCGATCCGAACCGCAAGCGCAAGGCGATCGCCGATCCGCCGAAGCTCCTCCGCTCGCTCAGGCAACCCGTGATCGGCGCGATCAACGGCATCGCCGTCACCGGCGGCTTCGAGATCGCGCTCTCCTGCGACCTGCTGATCGCAACCCCGGAGGCCCGCTTCGCGGACACCCACGCACGCGTCGGCCTGCTCGCCGGCTGGGGCCTCTCCGCGCGCCTGTCGCGGGCGATCGGGCCGGGCCGGGCCAAGGAACTCTCGCTGACCGGCAACTACCTGTCGGCCGAACGGGCCTGCGAGTGGGGACTGGTGAACCGCGTAGTGCCGCGCGAGGAGTTGCTTCCCACCTGCCGCGCCTTGGCCGCGGACATGCTGACCTGCCAGCGCGACGTGATGTTCCAGTACAAGCGGATGATCGACCGCGGCTTCGACCTGACCCTGGGCGACGCGATGGACTACGAGGTCGAAGTCAACCGCATGTACCGGTCGCCGAAGCCGGAAGAGGTCGGCGAGCGCCTCGCCGGCATCCGCGCCCGCGGCCGCGCCCAGGCCGAATCCGCGCGCTGAAAACACGCCGACCGTGTCGACGCGCTGATCGCCCGCAGACAGGAACGCGCGTCGTTCGTTCAGGAAGGCTCCGACTCGGCGCCGGCGCCGGACGACCATTGGCGCCGTTCAGGACGGCGCCACCAGGCCGGCGGCGAACGCGGTGGTCGCCGGATGCCGAGCGGGATTCAGCCCGTCACGAATCGCCGTGAGCGGTCTCGGCGATCCGGACAATCGCGTCGAGCTTCTCCGTCACCTCGGGATCGATCTCGTCTTCCGGCACGAACTCGACAAGGCGGTGGAAGTTCGCCTTCGTCATGCGGTTGGGTTCACCGAGCTTGCTGAAGTAGCTCTCGAACAGCGGCGCCAGAAAGTCGTCGCTCACCTTGCACTCGTCACTCCAGGGGGATGGGCGGCCGAGCGAACGCAACGCGTTCTCCATTTCGGAGATGACGCTTCGCATCAGACTGACCCCGCGATCGATCGCGGCGGTCTCGAACAGAGGTCCAGGCGCCTCTTCGGTTGCAAGACGGGCCGCAAAGGACTCCAGTGTCCGCCGCGTGCAGAGGTAGTTTTCCGCTTCCCGGCGCCGCCACAGACTTCGCTCGAGCCCCCCGCCCGGCTCCCTTTCTCGATCCGAGTCGTCCATGATCGCGATCCCGCGGAGGCCGGGGCAGGCTTCCCGCAGGCCGAAGAAATGAGACTCCGCCCTCGAGATCCGATTGCCGATGTACTTCACGAACGGACGTCGCAGCGCCTCAATGGCGGGTCGATGCTCCAACCTCCTGGCGAACGCCTGGAGAACGGCGAGATCGGTCGAGCCCTCGAGGTAGAGGAGCCATCCCGTCTGCAGAGCCTGAACGTACTGATCGAAACCGATGGTGCGAAGTGCCTTCCTCACCTGGCTGACGCCATTGTCGATCCGATGCGGCTTTCCGACGAAGGCGATCACCGTGTCGGCGTCGGCGGCCTCGTCCAGCACCACTTCGGAGTGACTGGCAACCACGATCTGACTGTGGCTGTCTTCGGCCGCGTCTCGGATCAGACGGTACGTCTCTCGTTGGCGCAGCGTCTCCAGATGAGCATCCGGCTCGTCGAGCAGGAGAACCGTCTTCGGATTCAGAGCAAGGTACGCAAGGAGCAGGAGTGTCTGCTGCAACCCCCGGCCGCTCGACGACAGATCGAGCAGTACCTTCCCCTCCCGGTATTCCATCGCGACTTCACCCCGGTCCGGAACGTAGCGCGGCGTGGCGGTCCTGACCCCGAACATCTGCTCGATGTTGCGAGCCACGTCGTCCCAGGCCTTCGGTTTCTCCGTGTGGAGGCGATAGCAGAGGTTGCGCAGCACCTCCGAAGTGCGCCCTTCACCCAATCGAACGTTGACCGCCCCCGGGTCGATGCGAGCCTCGTTCGCGGCCAGACCGGACATGGACGGCAGATAGGCAAGCCGCACCGAATTCGCCTGCTCCGGCATCGGCATGCGTGCCGGCGTCCGCCCGGCGCCCAGTCTGAGCGGACGGCAATAGAACGACTCCGGATTGGCGTAGTCGAACTCCAGGCCGCACGACCAGAGTTCCTTGTCGTCGTGCCCTTCGACAAGCACATCGACCCGGACATTCTCGGTCCTCTGGCGGCCGTCTTCCGTTCGGACGAGGCGGGTGTGGAGGTCTCGCCAGAGCAGGTTCGCCACCGGCACCGGAACCGCCGTGAGGTCGCGCCGATTGACTGTCACGCCGGACCGCCTCTCCGGAACCTTCTGTCCGGCCCGCTTTTCGTTCCAGCGTTTCAGACCGAGGTCCCAGAGAGCGAGCGCCTGGAGAGCGGACGTCTTGCCCGAGTTGTTCGGTCCGACAAACACGACCGGGCTGCCGAGGTCGATCTCGACTTCCCGAAAACGCTTGAAGTTCCGGATCGTGAGCTTGGTGAGCATGCGCTGGAGCCGGTGCCCCGGACGCGGCCAACGTTAGCGCAGCAAGACCGACCGGCACCTGCCGGAGCCAGCGTCCGGTTCGCCTGCTGTGCCCGCCGTCGTCCCGATGTGCCCGCTCCTTCTCGGACGGGCGCACGCCGGGGCTTCACGGTACCTGGCAAGCTACACTTTCCGGTCGTGGATTCCCGCTTCGTCCACTGGCCAGCTTCGTCCACAGGTAGATCGCCCGGAAGGCAACCCGTCTGGAAGGTATCGTCCGGTTGACCCAACGCACTCCCGTTCTGGTCGGCATCGCCCAGGTGCTCCAACGCGCCGACGATGCGGCCGAGGCGCTGCCGCCGATCGACCTGATGGTCGAGGCCGTGGACAGCGCCCTGGCGGATGCGCAAGCAGGCGGCTTGCGCCGGCGAATCGACTCCGTGCGGGCAATGAAGGGCGTCTGGGGCTACCGGAACCCCGCACTCACGGTGATCGAGGCGCTGGACCTTGCGGGCGCGGAGACCGGGCTCTCCGCGGTCGGCGGCAACCAGGTGCAGGCCGTGTTCAATCGGAGTGCACTCGACATCCTGAGCGGCCGCCGCGAGGCGATCGTGCTCTGCTCCGCGGAATGCGGCCGCACCATGGGCCGGGCAGCGAAGATGGGCCTGGAGCTCGACTGGCTCCAGGACGACGATCCTCCCAGGCTGCCGGACAGGAGCTACGGCGACACCCGCTGGACCCGGCACGAACTCGAGATGGACCGCGGCCTCCAGCAGGCGGTGCAGTACTACTCCCTGTTCGAGATCGCGCTGCGGCACCGGAACGGCGAGTCGGTGGAAGGGCATCTGGCCCGCATCGCGGAGCTGTGGGCAGGCTTCAACCGGGTCGCGCAGGGCAACCCGAACGCCTGGATCCGCAGACCCCTGACCGCCTCGGAGATCGGCACGGTGTCGCCTGCGAACCGCGCGGTGACCTTCCCCTACACCAAGCTGATGAACGCGAACATGCGGGTCGACATGGCGGCGGCGCTCGTTCTCTGCTCGCTCGAGGCGGCAAGGGCGCTTGGCGTGCCCCGGTCCAGGATGATCTTCCCGGCAAGCGGCACGGGCGCCGTCGACCACTACTTCGTGTCGGAGCGCCGCGACCTCCACTCGTCACCGGCCATCCGGCTGGCGGGCCGCAGGGCCCTGGAACTCGCCGGAGTCGAGCTGGCGGACCTCGACTTCGTCGATCTCTACAGTTGCTTCCCGAGCGCCGTGCAGGTCGCGGCGCGCGAACTGGGACTCGACCTGGAGCGCCCGCTCTCCGTCACCGGCGGCCTCACCTTCGGCGGCGGGCCGCTCAACAGTTACGTGATGCACTCGATCGCCCGCACCGCGGAGCTGCTGCGGAAGACCTCCGACGGCCGCGCTCTGGTGACGGCGAACGGCGGCATGCTCACCAAGCACTCCTTCGGAGTCTACAGCGCCGCGCAACCGGACCGTCCCTACCGCCATCAGGACCTCACCAGCGAGGTCCAGGCCCTGCCCAGCCGGTCTGCGACGGCTGGCTACGCAGGCCCGGCCGAGATCGAGTCCTACACGGTCATGTTCGGCGGCGGCGCCGCGAAGTCGACGACCTCGTTCAGGTCGGTGTACGGCAGCCAGGCCGGGCCGACCACCGAACCGTCCCTGGCCCATCTCGCCTGCCGGCTGCCCGACGGCCGGAGGGCCTGGGCCAACGTCCATGACCCCGACACGTTGAGCGCCATGTGCAAAGAGGAGTTCTGCAGCCGCCCCGTCCAGCTCGACGGCGACGGCGCTGCCAGGTGCGGATGATCGCTTGCGGATCAACCGTCTGCGGAGATTGCGCGCAGACGATTCGGAAGCGAGCATGCTCTTGCCGAGTCGGCCAGCCGACTCCAAGCCGGACGTCGCTGAGCGGACGAGCAACGACCTGCCGCAGCGCATCCTGCGACCGTTCGCGGCTCATCGTCGCGGACGACGGTTCGCAGATGGACGATGGGGTGCAGACGAGATGATCGCTCGACTCGTCTTCGCCGGACTTGCCGCCCTGCTGCTGACCGGCTGCCTCGGCAACCCCGCCAGCCCGGCACGCAGCGCGATGTTCGACTACGACCCGCGCGCCGACCCCGTTGCCAACCCGAACTCGCTGTTCGCTCCGTTCGACCCGGAGCGGGCGGACACCGACGCCACGATCAACCGCTACTCGCTCGACCAGCCGACGTCGCTCAACCCCCTGTTCATCCGCGCCTGGACCGACGGTTTCCTGTATCGGCTGCTCTTCGATCCGATCGCCCACAGAAGACCGGACCTGACCGCGGAATGGAATCCCGCCATGGTCGACGAAGTGGAGGAGCTCGAAGACGGCCGAATCCACCGCATCCGGCTCCACGCCGGCATGCGCTGGCATGACGGCGCTCCGGTGACGTCCGAAGACGTCCGCTTCACCTGGGAGGCGATCGCCGACGACAACGTTCCGGCGGTCGACTACAAGTACAAGGCCGCAGAGATCGAAGACATCCGGATCATCGACGACCTCACCTTCGACGTGGTCCACCGGCAGGTCTCGGCGCTCCGGATCGACAACCTCTACTTCCCCATCGTGCCTGCTCACATCCTGAACAACCCGGAAGAGCGCGCCGCCGATCCCACCCTCCGCACCAGCGCCTACTACAACCGCTACCTGCGGGAACTCGGGATCGGCAACGGCCCGTACCGGTTCGTCGAGTGGATCCACGCCGACCGCGTGGTGGTCGAGCGCTGGGAGGACTACCACCACGACCAGCCGCCCATCCGCCGCCAGGTGATCACGACCCACAGCGACCGGAACGCGGCTCTGCTCCAGTTCCGCAAGGGACAGCTCGACGACATCTGGCTGACCGTCCAGCAGCACGGCAGCCAGACCAACGACGAGGACTTCCATGCCGTGGGCGTCAAGGCCTGGGGACCGCGATGGATGCAGGCCTACATCGGCTGGCAGCAGGGCGGCAACAACCACTTCTTCGACGACGTCCGGGTGCGGCGCGCCATGGCCCACGCCTACGACGCCGAGCGCGTGCTGCGGCAGGTGAGCTGGAACGTCTACACCCGCTCGAACGGAATGTTCCCGCCCAGCCACTGGAGCCACAATCCGGACCTCGAGCCGCTCGACCACGACCTGGACAAGGCGGCCGCGCTCCTGGACGAGGCCGGCTGGATGACGAACCCGGACGACGGCTGGCGCTACAAGGAGATCGACGGCGAGCAGGTGCAGTTCCACTTCATGCTGAACCTGCCCCAGTCCTTCGTCGACGCGCGCCGCATGGTCGACATCTACCGCGACGACCTGCGCCGCATCGGCGTCTCCTTCGACACCGAGATCCAGGAGAACGCGAGCCGATCACCGCTGCTGATCGAGCACGAGATGATCGCCCACGTCGACACCTACCAGGTCTTCGCCGACCCTGACATCTGGCGCAACTTCTTCCACAGCGAAGCGATCGACAACGGCCGGAACTACGACAGCTACAGCAACCCCAAGGTCGATGAACTGTTCGACCGCTCGCGCGTGGAGCTCGACCGCGAACGCCGCGCCGAACTGCTGCGGGAACTGCAGGCCCGGGTCCAGGCCGACCAGCCGGCCCTGTTCCTGTGGAACTACAGCACCACCTGGGGCTTCAGCAAGCGCATGCGCGGCGTCCAGCTCGGGCCGTCGGGCGTCACCGCGTTCGTCCCCGGCACGCGGGGCTGGTGGGTGGAACAGGCGGAACCGGAGGAGTAGGGGGGGCGTGTCGGCGGCGGTCGCCGCGGACCCGTTCCGCCGAGCGGCAGCGGAGCGCACTCCTGGTCGGACGCGTCGGTTGCGCAGCAGGGCGTTCACCGGCATGGCTTCCTGGCGTCCTTCAGGGCCCAGGTCGAAGGTTCCCGGGCTGACTTCCGGTACGTTCAACTTCACGCCGTCGAGGGCGTTTTTCCACAGGTCTTCCGCAGTCTGCACAGCAGCCCGCGGCAGAAGTCCGCGTCGTGCCGAGAGCGGTCAGGCGTCTGTCCGGCGACGCCACTGCTGCTGCTGCTGCTGCTGCCGCTGAAGTGCCGTCGGGTTCGGCTACAGACGATTCACCGCTTCTTCGGCCAGGTCGAGGGTCCTGACGATGCGCTGCCGCATTTCGGCCAGATCGACGTTCCGCGTGCTCTTCTTCCCTTCCATGTAGCGGGCGTAGACGCCGTGCACGATCGCCGCGGACTTCCAGCGGTTGAAGCCCACGTAGTAGTCGAGATGCGACAGGTCCCGGCCGGTGCGCTCCGCGTAGCGGGCCAGCAGATCCTCGCGGGACGGAAATCCCGGCGCCGAGGTCGCGCCGCCCGAGCCGGTCGGCATGGTGTCCGTTGCCGGAATCCACTGGTTCATCGCGTACGCGAGGTCAGCCAGCGGATCGCCGAGGGTCGAGATCTCCCAGTCGACGACCGCCGCGATCACCGAGTCCGGCCCCACCAGGCAGTTGTGGAGCCCGTAGTCGCCGTGCACCACGCGCGCCGGACCCTGGTCCGGCAGATGATCCAGGAAGTAGCGCTGGAGCTGGTGGGCCCGCGGGTCGTCCAGTTCCGCAGGCTCGATGGAAGCGGTCCAGGACCGATACCAGGTCCGGAGCTGACGGCCGACGTAGCTGTCCCGCTTGCCGAGCTCACCCAGCCCCACCTCGTCCGGGTCCACGGCATGGAGCTCGGCCAGCACGTCGATGAACGAGTGCGCCAGCTTCATCCGCCGCTCTTCGGGCACCCATTCCTCGGTGTGCGCGGCGCTGTACAGGGGACGGCCGTTCACCAGGCCCATGACGTAGAACCAGGCGCCGGTGACATCCGGACTCTCGCAGAACGCAAGCGCCGGAGGCACCGGCACCGCCGTGGGCCCCAGCGCCGAGATCAGCGCCCATTCGCGGCTCATGTCGTGGGCCTTGGGAAGCAACTTGCCCTGCGGCGGGCGCCGGATGACCGCCGAGCGGCTGTCCACGTCGTCCAGCCGGTAGGTCAGGTTCGAGTGGCCTCCCTCGAGCCGCGTCCACCGGAGCGGCGGCGTCAGGCCGTCGACGTGCTCGGCGATCCATGCCTCGACGGCCGGTTGGTCGTAGCCCTCCGGGCCCTTGCTCTCGTCGTGGGAAGACATCTCCGTCGCCGCCGCAGGCATCACTGTAGCAATCCCGCCAGCAATCCGCCGCCCGTCGGGCGAACGCGGCGAAGCGGCAGCGCACGCAGGAAGCGCGAAGACGAAGACGAGGACAACGTTCCGTGCGGTCGGTCGAAACGCCAGGGATCCTCTGTCGCCGCGCCTGCGACCCAGGCCTGTCGCCGCCTCGCTCCCGTGCGTTCGGCTCCGATGCTCCAGAAGGGCTACACTCCAGCAATCAGGACCCGCAGCGAGAAGCCCGATCCGCCGAGGCGGCCGCGGGCCCTGTGGCATCGGAGGGAAGACAAAGGGGATGAGAACGCGCCTTCTGTTCACCGTGCCGCCGGCCCTGCTCGCGGCGGGCTGGTTCGCAGGTCCCGCAGCGAACGGCCGGACCGACGACAAGGTCGACTACATCACCGACGTCCAGCCGATCCTCGCGGGCTTCTGCTACGAGTGCCACGGCGAGGACCGTTCGCGTCGGGAAGCGAATCTGCGGCTTGACCTCAGGGATCGCGCCTTCGCCGACCTCGGCGGCTATCCCAACATCGCGCCCGGCGACCCCGACGACAGCGAGCTCTATCTTCGCGTGAGTTCGGAGTTCGCCGAGATGCGGATGCCGCCGTACGAGGCCGGCACGCAGTTGACCGACGAACAGATCGAGACGATCCGGCTCTGGATCGAGCAGGGGGCCGAGTGGCCCGAGGACGAGGCGGAAGAGGCGGGTGGCGAACAACCGGACGGAGACTCGCGATGAACCGAAGGACCGAAACTCGAACGGCCCGGATCGCCGTGTTCCTCCTCGCCGCCGCCGTCACCGGCCAGGCCGTCGCGCAAACCGGATACGGCCGCGGCCGCAGCGGCATCCCTCGGGTCGAGTTGCCCGACGAACCGTGGATCATGAACACCCACCTGGTCCCCGAGGTGAAGGTCTCGGTCGTCGTCAGGGGTCTCAACCGCCCCTGGTCCCTCGCGTTCCTCCCCAAGGGAGACATGCTCGTGACAGAGCGCGGCGGCGCGCTGCGTCTGGTGCGCGACGGCGTGCTCCTGGACGAGTCGATCGCCGGCGTGCCGGACGACGTCCTCGCTCGCAGCCTGGCCGGCATGATGGAGGTGGCCGTCCACCCGCACTTCGACGACAACCGCCATGTCTACCTCACCTACACGCGGCAGATCTCCGGCCGCGAGGGCACCGTCGCCCTGGTGCGCGGCCGGCTCGAGGGCATGTCGCTTGTCGATGTCGAGGACGTGTTCGTCGCCGAACCCTGGGGCGGATCGATCGCCGCCGCCCGGCTTGCCTTCGTACCCGGCCAGGACATCATGTACATGACCATGGGCGGGGCCTTCGGCGCCGATCTCGTCGACGGTACGCAGAGCTTCTTCGGCCACGCCCGACTGGCCCAGGACCCGAACTCCCACGCCGGCAAGCTGCTGAGAATGCGGATGGACGGCAGCGTGCCCGACGACAACCCCTTCGTCGGCAAGGAAGGGCACAAGCCCGAGATCTACTCGATGGGCCACCGCAACCAGATGGGGCTGGCGCTCCATCCCGAAACCCACCAGCCCTGGACCACGGAACATGCCCCACAGGGCGGCGACGAGCTGAACGCCATCGAAGCCGGCAGGAACTACGGCTGGCCCGTCGTCTCCTACGGCCGCCATTACAACGGGGTGCGGATCTCCGAGCGCTTCTGGGCGGAAGGCATGGAGGAGCCGGCCATCTTCTGGCTGCCGTCCATCGCGCCGTCGGGCCTCGCGTTCTACACCGGCGACGCCTTTCCCGAGTGGAAGGGCAACCTGTTCGCCGGTGCGCTGATGACCGGCCGCATGCCGCACACCGGCCACCTCGAGCGGCTCGTCTTTTCGCCGAACGGAGAGGAGCTGGGCCGGGAGTGGCTGCTCAAGGACATCGGCAAGCGCATCCGCGACGTCCGGCAGGGTCCCGACGATCTGATCTACGTCATCACCGACGAGACCGACGGCGCGATGCTCAAGCTGGCGCCCGTCGAGAGGGCGGCAGAAGAAGGCGAAACGGCAGGGCAGTAGCTCCCTCGGTGCGAGCGCAGGCGCGCCCGCCGCACTGGACGGCGTCGCCTTGGCCGCCAGGTGGCAATCGCGCAGTGCCTGGGCCCGACACCGATCGCGCAGGAAGCTCCAGTCACTGCAGCACGCGCTCGGCGTGACGCGCGTGAACGTTGCCTGGAGATCGGGACAGGCCATGACTCGACGAGTTCGACGCCAAAGGCGGCACGAGTCGGCCCAGAACGATCTCGGCGAGATCCGCAGAGTGCTGACTCCTTCCTGCTCTTCCTCGAGCAGGATGAGTCGCAGAGCCTGATCGTCGCCGAGACGAACCACGCTGGAGCGCTCGACCAGGCCCTCTTCAGGCGCTTCGACCACATCATCAAGTACACGCCAGCCCCGCGGGAGCTGGTCCAGCTGCTCCGGGACCGACTCGCCAGGCGCACTACACCGTCTTCCTGATCACCACGAAGCTGATGTCGTCCTCCGGCGGCGCGAAAGCGAGCAGATCGCGACGCAGGTGCTCGCAGATCTCGGCGGCGGTGCTGCCGCGGACGGCCTCCAGGACGCGCTCGGCGCGCTCCGGAAGGTAGCGCTCGGCGCCGTGCTCGGCGAAGCCGTCCGTGTAGAGCAGAAGCAGGTCGCCGGCCTCCAGCAGGTCGAGTTCGCTGACCTCGTACGGGCGCTTGTAGCCCAGGGGGCCGGGATCGACAAGCTCGTCCATGTACGCGTTCGAGGCGAACATGCCGACCGGCGGGAAGCGGACGAGCCGGTCCTCCGGCAGGTGCTCCAGCCGACCCGGACGCCCTGCCAGCACCAGGGGCGCCGGATGGCCAGCCGAGAAGAAGCGGAACTTGCCCTGCTCCGAGACTTCCCCGTAGAGCATGGTGAGGTACTTGTTCAGGGCGGTCGACTTGTAGAAGCGTTGGTTGATGTGCTCGAAGAGCCGCGTCGTGATCTCGCCGAACAGGTCGAGCTCGTAGTACGCCCCGAGCAGGAACGCCTGATGGAGCATGGCGGCCACCAGGGCATCCGTGGCCTTGTGACCCGACACGTCGGCCACCAGGACCCCGGCGCGTTGCTGGGACTGGCGCAGGCCCGCCACGACCCGCTTCCGGCCGGCCTTCTCCGCCTCGCGAATGCGACGATCCAGGTCGTAGCGCACCTTGAAGTCGAGGTAGATCACGTGGTCGCCGCCGATCGCCTGGCGCAGCGGGATGGAAACGCCGTTGATGTCGACGCCGCGCAGGTTCGGCAGGTCGCTGGACGACGGCTTGGTCGCCAGGGCGATCTCTTCCAGGTTGGCCAGTTCGGCGCGAAGCTCGGCTTCCCCGGTATCGTCTGGATTGCGAAGCACGACGCGGTTCCTGAAGCTCGACCCAGGCCAAGGGAAACATGGCGGACAACCCCGACTGTATCGCGCAAGAGAAGAGTAACGGGACGGCAGGCCGAAAGCGCCGGTCACGGCCGGGTCATTCGGTCCGACAGCCGCGATGGCGGAGGGGTAGAGGATACAAAACCCGCGGCAGGTCTCGACCTGCGCCGATCAGGGACATCACGACAAGACCGGACGCCGGTTCTCGAAACCAGCCGCCATGGCGGAGGGGGGGATTCGAACCCACGGCAGGCGTCAGACCTGCGCCGATCAGGGACAACACGACAAGACCGGGCACCGGTCCTCGACAACAGCTGCCATGGCGGAGGGGGGGATTCGAACCCACGGCAGGCGTCAACCTGCGCCGATCAGGGACAACACGACAAGACCGGGCACCGGTCCTCGACAACAGCTGCCATGGCGGAGGGGGTGGGATTCGAACCCACGGCAGGCGTCAACCTGCGCCGATCAGGGACAACACGACAAGACCGGGCACCGGTCCTCGACAACAGCTGCCATGGCGGAGGGGGTGGGATTCGAACCCACGGCAGGCGTCAACCTGCGCCGATCAGGAACAACACGCCAAGACCGGGCACCGGTCCTCGACAACAGCTGCCATGGCGGAGGGGGTGGGATTCGAACCCACGGCAGGCGTCAACCTGCGCCGATCAGGAACAACACGCCAAGACCGGGCACCGGTCCTCGACAACAGCTGCCATGGCGGAGGGGGTGGGATTCGAACCCACGGCAGGCGTCAACCTGCGCCGATCAGGAACAACACGCCAAGACCGGGCACCGGTCCTCGGAATCAGCTGCCATGGCGGAGGGGGTGGGATTCGAACCCACGGCAGGCGTCAACCTGCGCCGATCAGGAACAACACGCCAAGACCGGGCACCGGTCCTCGGAATCAGCTGCCATGGCGGAGGGGGTGGGATTCGAACCCACGGCAGGCGTCAACCTGCGCCGATCAGGAACAACACGCCAAGACCGGGCACCGGTCCTCGGAATCAGCTGCCATGGCGGAGGGGGTGGGATTCGAACCCACGGCAGGCGTCAACCTGCGCCGATCAGGAACAACACGCCAAGACCGGGCACCGGTCCTCGGAATCAGCTGCCATGGCGGAGGGGGTGGGATTCGAACCCACGGCAGGCGTCAACCTGCGCCGATCAGGAACAACACGCCAAGACCGGGCACCGGTCCTCGGAATCAGCTGCCATGGCGGAGGGGGTGGGATTCGAACCCACGGCAGGCGTCAACCTGCGCCGATCAGGAACAACACGCCAAGACCGGGCACCGGTCCTCGGAATCAGCTGCCATGGCGGAGGGGGTGGGATTCGAACCCACGGCAGGCGTCAACCTGCGCCGGTTTTCAAGACCGGTGCTTTCGACCACTCAGCCACCCCTCCTCGGCTCCCAGGAGGCAACTTCTCCATACCATAGCCGCCGGACCTGTCGCAGGCTCGAGCCCCAGCCTCACCAGGAGCCTGCGCTCGGGATCTCCTGGGCGCCGCCGACGTACGGCTGAAGCGCCGCCGGAATGCGGATCGAACCTGACGCCGTCTGGCAGTTCTCCAGCAGCGCGATCAGCGTCCGCCCGACCGCCAGCCCCGAACCGTTCAGGGTGTGGACATGGCGCAGCCGGCCGCCTTCGCTGGGGCGGAAGCGGGTATGGACGCGCCGCGCCTGGAAGGCCTCCGCGTTGCTGCACGAGGAGATCTCCCGGTACGCCTGCTGGCCGGGGAGCCACACTTCCAGGTCGTAGGTCTTCGCCATGGCGAATCCCATGTCGCCGGTGCTCAGGCACACCACCCGGTAGGGAAGCTCCAGTCGCTGCAGCACGCGCTCGGCGTGACGCGTGAGCTCCTCGAGCGCATCGAAGCTGGCTTCGGGAACGGTGACCTGGACGAGTTCGACCTTGTGAAACTGATGCTGGCGGATGAGGCCGCGCACGTCGCGGCCGTACGATCCGGCCTCGGCGCGAAAGCAGGGCGTCAGCGCCGCGTACCGCAGGGGCAGACAGTCCTCGTCCAGCACTTCGCCGGCATGCAGGTTGACCAGGGGCACTTCACCGGTCGGGATCAGGTACCGGGAATCGGGCTGGACATGGAACAGGTCGTCCTCGAACTTCGGCAGCTGGCCGCTGCCGAACAGGCACTCGCGTCTGACCAGGTAGGGAGGCAGCACCTCGGTGTAGCCGTGCTCTTCGGTGTGCAGGTCGAGCATGAAGGCGCCCAGCGCCCGCTCCAGGCGAGCTCCCCAGCCGAAGTACGTCACGAACCGGGCGCCGGCCAGCCTGGCGCCGCGCTCGAAGTCGAGGATCCCCAGTTCCGGTCCGATGTCCCAGTGAGCCTTCGCCTCGAAGTCGAACTCAGGCCGTTCGCCGACCACCCGCTCCACACGGTTCGCCGATTCGCCGCCACCGACCGGCACCGTCTCGTGAGCGATGTTCGGAACCTTGAGTTCCGTTGCCGCAAGCTCTTCTTCGGCCTGCGAAAGGACCTCCTCCAGGCCCTCGATGCGGACCTTGAGTTTCGTCATCTCTAGAATGCGTCGAGCGGCCTCTGCTTCCCCGGTCCCGCCCTGAGCCTTCAGCTTGCCAATCTCCCGACCAGCCAACCGACGACGGTGACGGAGTTCCTCGAGTTCGCGCAGCGATTCACGGCGACGACGATCGCAGGCCGACCACTGGTCGACCAGCTCGGCGTCGACCCCGCGCGCCGTGACGGCTTCGGCGATCCGCTGCGGGTCGCGCCTGAGGAGTTCCCGGGACAACATGGCGCCCGGCAGTCTTCCAACCTTTGCCCGCTACGGCAAGGATGACCCCCGTGCCGAGCGCATCCGCTTCCGCGCCGACTCGTCCCGAGTCCCCGTCGCCGCCGTGGATTGCCGTCCTGCCGCCCCTGCTGGCCGGACTGGCGATGGCCTCGCTGGCGGCGGTCGAGCGCGACGCAGCAGCGGCGGCCGAAGGACGCCTCGTCGCCTTCGCCGCAACAGCGGTTCTGATTGCCGCGGTGGGCGTCGCGCGGCGGGCGTCGAGCCCGGCAGCGCTGGCCCTGCCCGTACTGACTGTCATCGCATTCGCGGCGGTACCGCCGCACGGTCCGGCACGCGCGACGGCGGTTGGCGCCCTGCTCTGCCTGGGTTCCGGCGCGCTTCTCGTGGACAGCCTGCTGGCCCGCCGGGCCCGACTGCTGGCACCGCCCGGTTCGCTGCCCCCGGAACGCCTGCTGCAACTGGGCGCCACCCTGATGTCGGCCCTGATCGGCATCAACCTGCTCCTGCGGCAGGGAGAGCTGCTCGACGGTTCATTGCTCCGGCTACTGGTCGTGCTCGTCGCCGTTCCCGCTGCGACGGCTATCGTCCTGACCACCCTGTTCGCGCGCATGGGCGCCCCGGCGCTGGCAGGAACGGCCGCCCTGATCCTGGTCGCCGGCGGTGTTCGCTCGAATGTCGTTCTGGTGCTGACCGCCGCGGCGCTCGCCGACGCGGGCGCTCGGGCGCTCGAGGAACGCTGGTCGGGTGCGGCGACGACGCTGGGGCTCGGCCTGACGCTGATCCTGGGCCTCGTTCTCGTGCGCGAGCCGGCGTTCGGGGTTCTTCTCGCCGCGATGGCGGCGGCCGTGGTCTGGCGAAGGTTGGCCTTCGCGATCGTCCTGGTTCTGGCCGGCGCTCTTGCCCTCGGGCTGCCGCCCACCGTGGCGGCAGCCTGGCCCGACGTGCTCAACGGACTCCCGCTGGTGCTCCTTGCCGCGCCCAGCCTGGTCGGTCGCGGCAACCTGCACACGGTGGCGTCCGCCGTTCTTCTCTCGGTCGCCGGCTTGCGTTTCCTGCCCCCCACCCAGGCCCTGCTGGCGGGCATTGCGCTGTGGACCGTGATGAGCGCCCGCCGGCCAGGTGCCGCGCCCGCCGACGATCCGCCTCCCACCGGACCCTGGAAGGGGATCGGCCTGCACGGCGATGCGGACGTCTTCGGATACTGCTGGCAGGGCAGCCTGGTCGTGTTCGCCGCCCTCTCGGCGACCTATCCGTGGCTCCGGGCCGCCCATCTCGACGATCGACTGAGCGCGCTCGGACTCGATACGACCTGGGATCGCTGGCTCGGACTGGTCGTTCTGGTCCTGATCGGGCGTGGCGTCGGGATGCTCGTGCGGAGAGCGCCGATGCCGCGGGCCATCGTCCTGGCAGTCGGCTTCGTGGTGCTGACAGCGGCCGCTCTCGGCTCCTGGAGTGCGTTCCTCCCGCGGCAGACGCTGCTCGATTCACCGAGGCAGGTGCTCTCCGCGAACCAGCCGCAATGGGTTTCCGAAGCGGTCGGCTGCGGGACCCTGGTGCTCGATACGGCAGTCGCCCACGGCGAAGGCGTCGTGCCGGGCCAACCGGTGGCCCGAATCACCAGGAACCTGCCTTCCTCCTCGTCGGCCCGGTTCCCGGCGCTCGAGCTCGAGGTGCTGCACGGCGATCACACCGGCGAATGGTCAGCACGCGCACACGGCGGCACGGCGGGACGCCGGGCCTGGCTGCACTGGGTAGGAACCGACGGCGAGGGCCCCTTCTTCGGCGCCCGTTACCGCGCCGAGTTCGATCTCGCTTCGCCTTGCGGCCCTGGCGCCCTGGCGATCACGCGCGATCCCGACCTTCCCGAAGACGTCGAGCTGATCCTCTTCCACGCCCTCCACCTCGGCCGGACTGCCGGACCTTGATCAACGGTCGTTCCGGCACCGGGCCAGACACCGGGTCCGGCACCGGTCTCGAAGACGATCCGATCCTGCGGCCACCCCCGCCAGCAGCAGGACGCACGGCGCAGGAAGCGGTCCGCAGGTCGGAACGAGCCCAGGCGCCGGCACTCTCCTACGTCGTCGCAACCGTCGGCGTGCCCGACCACCTGGCAGGGTGTCTCGAGTCCATCTACCGGGACGCAGCAGCAACCGGCGTGCCGGCCGAACTGCTCGTGGTCTTCCAGCACCCGGCTGCGGTCTCCCGCAACCCGGCACGGAAGGCAGGGAACCGGGCCGACGGGCCGACAGCACTCAGGGCGCTGGCAAGGCAGCTCACGTCGGATCGATCCCCCGCGTCGGATCGGCCCACCGCGTTGCAGCGAGCACCGCGGATCCTGGAGCTTCCCCGACCAGCAGGATTCGCGCGCGCCATGAACGCCGGCATCGCAGCCAGCCGCGGACGCTGGATTGCCCTGGTGAACGACGACGCCGTGCTCGCGGCCGGCTGGACTCGAACGTTGCTGACGGCTCTGGGCGAGTGCGCCGGAGGCGGCCCGAAGATCGGCGCCGGCTCCCCTCGGGGGACGAGGCGCTCGACGCTCCGCTCGCGTGTCGCGGCGGTGCAAGGCCTCAACCTGCTTCCGGCCGGCGGCGGAGAGGAAGCACGCATCGACGGCGCCGGCCTGACCTGGAACAACCGCCGGCAGGCGGTTCAGGTCGACCGCGGCAAGCCCGCACCACCGCCGGGGGGGATTCCTGGACCCGTCTACGGCGTGTCCGCAACGGCGGCGATCTACCGCCGCGACGCCCTGATCGCCGTGAGCCCGGCAGGCGGACCGCTCCGGCCCTTCGACGAGCGGCTGGACAGCTACTACGAAGACGTCGAACTTGCCGACCGGCTGCGCCGCGCATCGTACGAGGCGCTATTGGTGCCAGCGGCTCGAATCGAACACGCCGGCGCGCTGTCGAGCCGCGGCCGCCGCGCCGCACGGCGGCGGGTCCGCCGCATCTACTGCAATCGTCTCCTGGTTCTGGCGCGGCAGTCGGGCCGGAGCTTCTGGCTCCTGCTGCCGGGACTCCTGCTCAGGGACGCGGTCGATCTCCTTGCTCGCCGACAGAACGAAGTGCTGCCCGGCGATTCACTGCGGCCAGGAGCCGTGGACCTTCTCTTCGCCTGGGGCCGAGCGGCCTGGCTCCTGCCGCGCTTCGCACAGTTCGGCCGCGCGCAGCCGATCCGGAGGCCAGGGAACAGCGGCAAGAACCCGCCATGAGCGGCACTCCGCTTCTGACCGCGGTGGCGCCGCACTGGCACGACGAGGACCACCTCGCGCGCCTCGCCCGGAGCTGGCCCCGGGACGGCCGGTTCGAGCTGATCGTGGTCGACAACGGCTCCGGTGGTCGTGGTTCGAGCGGACCCGGCTCGACTCGGCATGGCTCCGGTGAACATGGCTCCGGCAAGGGCTCCGCACACGGCCTGGCCGGACTCCGAAGCGAATTCGGCGCCGACCGGCCCAATGTCCACCTGCTGGAACCGGGCCGCAACCTCGGCTTCGCGGGCGCGATCAACCGCGGCGCCGCCGCTGCAAGAGGGAGCCTGCTGCTGATCCTCAACACCGACGCAAGACCCGAATCCGGGGCGCTCGAGTCCCTGATCCGGGGCATGGAGCAGCATCCGGAAGCCGCCGGTCTGGCGCCGCGGCTGCTGGACGACGATCTGCCGAAAGACGACTCGCCGAGCAAAGACCTGCCGAATGAAGACGGTGCGGCGCCTCAGGCCGGTTGGCAACTGCGCAGGCTGCCCGGGTTCCGCACACTGCTCGGCTACTGCTGCTTCCTGGAGCCCGGGGCCATGCCGGCACCGGCGGCCGGGTCGCCCGTCGAGCAGCCCGCAGCCTGTGCCCTGCTGCTTCGGCGGGCCGCCTTCGAAGCCGCCGGGGGCATGGACGAGGCATTCTGGCCTGCCTGGTTCGAGGATGTCGACCTCGCCCGGCGGCTCCGGGATCTGGGCGAGATGACTCTCTACTGGCCGGATGCCGCCTTCCGGCATGGCCTGGGCGCCTCCGTGCCGCGTCTCGGCTACGGCCCCTTTCTGCTAGCCTACTACCGCAACCTGGACCGCTACGCCCGCAAGCACCACGGCCGCGGCAGCGCCCTCGTGCTGAATCTCGTGCTGGTCGGCGCCGCTCTGCTCCGCATCGCCCTGTTGCCGCTTCGGCGGCCCCGCCGGGCGAGGAGCCGTAACGAGGCGTTGATCGGCCTGGGACGCCTCGTCGCGGCGGCCGGGACCGCCTGGAGCGGCCAATGACCGCTGGCAGCGAAACCGCGGCCGCGGGCGGCGAAACGGCGACCGACAGCGGCGGCCGGAGCGCCGACCTCGCGATCTGCACCGTCACCTGGAACGACGCGGCCAACCTGCCCCGCTTCTTCGAAGCCCTGGCTTCCCTCGAGGGCCCGCGGTTCCGGCTCATCGTGGTCGACAACGCGAGCACGGACGCTACGCTCGACCGCCTTCGAGAGGGCGCGGAATCGGCGCCTTTCCCGGTCGAGTTGGTCGCCCTGGACGAGAACACCGGCTTCGCGGGCGGCCTCAACCGCGCTCTCGAGACCGCGTTCGGCGGCGGGGAGACCCGTGGTGCAGGTGAACATCCGCACCACCGAGGACTTCATCGGCGACATCGCGGCGTCGAGAACGGTGCCGAGAATGGCGGCGCGAACGGGTTCGAGCATTGGTTCGAGAACCGCGGCGCACCGACCTGGATCCTGAGCCTCAACGCGGACGCCTGGGTGGCGCCCGACTTTGCTGAGCGCCTGATCGAGAGTCTGGAGCGGTTCACGAGCAAGGAACGACCGGTGGCCGCGGTCACCGGTCGCCTGCTGAGGGCGCACGGCGCACACGCAGACGACGGTCCGCGCCACGGCCGTCCAGCCGGGGGCGGCCGCTCGACCGGGAGGGACCGCAGCACCGGCAGGCGGCGAATCGACGCCTGCGGCATGGCGCTTGCGCGAAGCTGGCGCCATGTCGACCGCGGCTCGGACCAGGAAGACCACGGCCAGTATCCGACCACCGAACGCGTCTTCGGGGGCACTGGCGCCGCCACCCTGTTCCTGAGCGCCGCCCTGCGGGACATCGCAGTCGACGGTCGCGTCCTGGACGACGACTTCCACTCCTACCGCGAGGACGCGGAACTCTGCTTCCGGCTGCGGGAACGAGGCTGGGAAGTGCTCTACGAACCACGCGCCAGCGCACTGCACGGCCGCGTCAACCTGCCCCGACGTCGCCGCGAGATGTCCCGGGAGGTCAACTTCCACTCGCTCAAGAACCGCTACCTGTTGCAGCTCTACCACCGGACGTGGGCCGACGCCCCGCGCACCCTGCTCGCCGCATCGATCCGGGAACTCGGCATCCTCGCCTACGTGCTGCTGCGGGAGCCCTCGTCGCTGGCCGCCTACGCCTGGCTGTGGAGGAACCGCCGCCGAATCCTCGCCCGGCGTCGTCTGGTCCGCGGCCGCCGCAGCGTGCCGTCTCGCACTACCGCCATGTGGTTCGGGCGGGAATCCCTGCCTCTCGACCCCGCACGACCCAGAATCCTGATTCTCGGCAGCCGCGGCATACCCGCCGCCTACAGCGGCTACGAGACGATGATCGAGGCGCTGGCGCCGCGGCTGGCAGAACGCGGTTGGGCGGTGACCGTCCATTGCCGCTCCCACTACGTCGACCGGCGGCTCAAGTCTCACCGGGGCGTCGACCTGGTCGTCCTGCCGACGCTGCGCACCAAGTACGGAGACACGCCCGTTCACACTCTGCTCTCCTGCCTCCACGCGGCCGTCTTCGCCCGCGGCGCCCGTGCCGCCCTGGTGGTCAACGGCGCGAACGCGGTTTTCCTGCCGCTGCTGTGGCTCCGGCGCATCCGTACCGCCCTGCACGTGGACGGAATCGAGAAGCGACGGGCGAAATGGGGTTGGCCCGGCCGCCTCGTGTACGCGGTCTCCGAGCGCCTGGCGTGCCTGTTGCCCGGCGTGACGGTCAGTGACGCCGAGGTGATCGCCGATCACTACCGACACCGCTACGGCCGCGGAACGACGATGATCCGCTACGGCGTCGAACCCCGACCCGTCCCCTCCCACCCGATCCTCGGCGAGCTGGGCCTGGAACCCCGGCGCTACTTTCTCTACGTCAGCCGCTTCGAACCGGAGAACAACCCGCACCGCGTGGTCGCGGCCTACGCCCGGACAGGCGGCGACCTGCCGCTGGTCATGGTCGGCGATGCTCCCTATGCCTCCGACTTCATCGCCGAGATGAAGCGATCCGCCGATCCCCGGGTGCGATTCCCGGGCGCCGTGTACGGCGACCGCTACAGGGGCCTGCTCTCGTCCGCTCTCGCGACCGTGCATGCCACCGAAGTCGGCGGCACCCATCCGGCGCTGGTCGAGGCGATGGGCTACGGCAACTGCGTGCTGGTCAACGACGAGCCGGCCAACCGCGAAACCGCAGCCGAGGCCGCCATCTACTTCGACGTCCACGACCAGGCCTCGCTGACCGCAGCATTCGAGCAGGCCGCCGGCGACCCGATGCGGGCGCGTTTCCTGGGCGAGCGAGCGGCCGCACGGGCGGCGTCCGAGTTCGACTGGAACCGGGTCACGGACCAGTACGAGGAACTGCTGAACCGTCTGTGCGAGAGGCGTTCCCGACCGCGGTCAGACGGCGGCTAGAGCGATAGACTCACCGGCGAGAAAGTACTCGGAGACCTCAGGCCGGCCGGATCGCCTGCCGCCCGTGGTCACGGCACCGCAACCCATGCTGACACAGCGCATCCGACTGCAAACCGGCCTGGTTCTGGCACTGGACCTCTCGCTGGTCGCGGCAGCGTTCCTGCTCGCTTACGCCATCCGCAGCGGACTGTTCCCGCAGGTGCTGCCGGGACTCTTCCCGCGGCCCCTCTATCCGCTGAGCAGCCATCTGCCGCTGCTCCCCGTGGCGCTTCTGACCTGGATGGTTCCCCTGCTCGCCACCGGGCGCTACCGGTCTCACCGCACGGCGGACCTCAAGACCGAAGGGGCAGCGATCCTCAGGGTGGCCGCGGCGGCGACGCTCCTGCTGGTGTTCGCCGTCTTCGTTCTCCGGCTGGACCAGGTACTTCTGCAGGACCGCGTCAGCCGGACGTGGATGCTGCTCTTCTCCGGCCTCTCCTTCGTGCTGCTGCTGGCCGAGAAGATCGCGCTGCGCATGCTCGCTCGCGACCTGCGGCAACACGGTCTCAATCAGCGAGCCGTGCTCATCGCCGGCGCGCCGGAAGCCGCCCGGCAGCTCGCCCAGTCGATCGAGGACCACTCCTACTGGGGCCTCAGGGTCGTCGGCCTGATCCACACCGACGGGAGCAGATCCGCGCCGGGGGGGCAGCCGGTCTGGGGCGGCGTCGACGACATCCTGCGCGTGGTCTCCGAGCACGTCGTCGACGACGTGTTCTTCGCTGTCACTCCCAACGAGCTGCCCGCCCTGCAGACGATCTTCGAGGCACTCCAGGAACAGGGCATCCAGACCCGCATCGCGCTCGACCTGCTGCCCCCGGCCCACAGCAAGGTACAGCTCGACTCCCTTGCCGGGCGGCCCGTGGTCACCCTGTCGCCGGCGCCGTCCAGCCTTCCCCTGCTCCTGTTCAAGCGTCTGTACGACGTCTGCATCGGCGTCGTGCTGCTGACCATCAGTCTGCCGGTGATCCTGGTGCTGGCGCTCCTGATCAGGATCACCTCTTCCGGCTCCGTGCTCTACCGCCAGACGCGCTGCGGTCTGAACGGCCGCCGTTTCACCATGTACAAGCTCCGCACCATGGTCACGGACGCCGATGCCAGGCGGGCCGAGCTGAAGCACCTGAACACGATGAGCGGTCCGGCTTTCAAGATGGACCACGATCCGCGGATCACGCCTCTGGGGCACTACCTGCGCAGGTTCAGCCTCGACGAGCTGCCGCAGTTCTGGAACGTCGTGCGCGGCGACATGAGCCTGGTCGGCCCCAGGCCTCTCGAGGAAAAGGAGCCGTACACGAGACGGCAGCGACGGCGCCTGTCGATGAAGCCGGGCATCACCTGTCTGTGGCAGGTCAGCGGCCGCAGCGATCTGGACTTCGACCGCTGGATGGAACTCGACCTGGAATACATCGACACCTGGTCGCCGACGCTCGACTTCAAGATCATGCTGAAGACGGTTCCGGCGGTGCTGAGTCGACGAGGCGCCTCGTAGCGGCAGCCGGCGGCCGACAGCAGCAGCAAGCGGAACAGCGGAACGCAGAGCCGGAACGCAGAGCCGGCGCGGTCGCTCCTCGACGGATGCGGGCAGGACGCCCGCGCTTCCGGTCGGTCAGCCGAGTACGGGCAGGGCGCCGCCGCGGCCCGGCCACGACGCGTCCCGCGGACGGCGGCGGCGATAGTCGTCGTCCTCGTACGCGAGACAGCACAGGAGCCGGCCGCACTGACCGGAGATCCTGGACGGGTTGAGGCTCAGGCCCTGTCGCCTGGCCATCTGGATCGAGATGGGCCGGAAATCGTCGAGCCACGTGGAGCAGCACAGAGTCCGCCCGCAGATGCCGACGCCGCCAAGCAGCCGCGCCTCGTCCCGCGGTCCGACATGGACCATCCGCACGCGGGACTTGAAGCGGGCCTTCAGGTCTCGCAGCAACTTCCGGAAGTCGACCCGCCGTTCGGCGGTGAAGTAGAACGTCGCATGGCGGCCGTCCAGACTGAAGTCGACCCGCGACACCTTCATCTTCAGGCCGAGCGCCCGGGCCCTCTCGCGGCAGAAAGCCTTGCCGCGCACCTGGTTCGTCAGCTGCCGTTCTCTCGCCGCACGGTCCGCGTCATCGGCCCGACGGAGGAGAGGCCGGGCACTCGATTTCTGGCACGGCTTGAACACCGGCATGGGCGATTTCTCGACCAGGCCATAGGCGGGACCCGGTTTCATCGACACGATCACCGCGTCGCCGCGGGCCAGCAACTCGCCCCCCGTGCGGCACAGGGTGAGATTCGTCTCCTCGCCGAAGCGCACACCGACGAACGTGTCCTCCACCGCCGTCGACTGACCGGCAAAGCCGCAGCCGCCGCAGCTCACGACAGGACCCTCTCCATCGCCAGCACCCGCCGGCCGATATCCGGGCGCATCGCCTTGGCCGGCCAGTGAACATGGGCCGCCGCCTCGTAGGCCCGCCCTAGCGCCTGGCCCAGATCGTCACCCACCGCGCAGACGTTCAGCACCCGCCCGCCGGCGGCGATGATCCGGCCGTTCCGGCGTTCGGCGCCGGCGTGGAACACGACCACGCCCGCGCCCGCGCGTGCGGCGTCGATCCCTTCGATCACGTCTCCCGATGCCGCCTTCCCCGGGTAGCCCTCGTTGGCCAGCACCAGGCACGCCGCGGCGCCCGACCGGAAGGCGAGCCCGGACCGTCCGAAATCGCCGTCAGCGCCGGCCGCAAGCAGGTCGACCGGTTCCTCCTCCAGCCTCAACAAGAGCGCCTGCGCCTCGGGATCGCCCAGACGAACGTTGAACTCGAGCACGCAAGGCCCGTCCGGACTCATCATCAGACCCGCGTAGAGCACGCCGGTGAACGGCGTGCCGTCCGCGGCCATCCCGGCCACCGTGCGCTCCATCACGTCGGTCATGATCTCGTCGACCTGTTCTCCGGTGACGATTCCTGACGGGCTGTGGGCGCCCATGCCGCCGGTGTTCGGCCCCACGTCGTCGGCGCCGACCCGCTTGTAGTCCTTGGAGGTCGCGAGCGGGAGCACGCGACGGCCGTCGCACAACCCGATGAAGGAAACCTCCTCGCCGGTCACGAAAGGCTCGACCAGAACCCGGGCGCCGGCAGCGCCGAAACGACGATCGACGAAGAAGACGTCCAGGGCGGTCTCCATCTCCTCCGGCGAGGAGACGATCAGCACTCCCTTGCCGGCGGCGAGCCCGTCGGCCTTGAGCACGGCCGGCAGTCCGAACCGTCTCGCCGCCCGGCGCACGCCGTCCCGGTCGTCGGCGACCACGAAGTCGGAGGTCGGCACGCCATGCCGTTGCATGAACTCCTTGGCGAACACCTTCGAACTCTCGAGGCGGGCGGCGGCGCGCGACGGGCCGAAGATGCGCAGACCGCGCTCGCGAAAGGCATCCACGATGCCGAGGGCAAGCGGCAGCTCGGGACCGACCACCGTGAGGTCGATTCCGCGCTCGGCCGCGAACCGGCCCAGGCACTCGATGTCCGAGACCTCGATCGCGACGCTCTCGCCGCACTCCTCGATACCCGGACTGCCCGGTGCGCAGTAGAGCTCGGTCGCCGGCGCACGCTCCCGGATGAGCCAGCAGATGGCGTGTTCGCGGCCGCCGCTGCCGACGACCAGGACCCTCAAGGCGCGGCCTCCGAGACGCCGAACGGCCCGACTGCCGGAGCCGAAGACGCCGCCAGCAGCCGAATCGCGCACTCGATCTCCTCGATCATCGAGTCCGGCGTCGATGCCCCCGCGGTGACTCCCACCGCGCCGCCCAGTTGCACGAGGTCCGAAACGACGTGCTCGCTGTGCACCAGCTGGCCCAGGATCTTCCCGCTCCGGCCCTCGGAGGCCAGTTTTCGCACCGTCCTGTCGGCAATGCGCACGCCGGCGCAGAAGCCGTACCTGTCGGCGCGCTTGAGCATCAATGGACCCGCCATCCGTTCACCTGATCCGCACCCCTGTCACCGACGGTACGGACGCGCGATGCTACCAGCGGCTCAGGCAGCCAGCGACCGAAGCCGCACCGAATCGAACGACACGGACTGTCGTCACGGGCTTCTGGAGTACTCGAAGCGGGCCGCCGACCTGTCGGCGGTCCTGGTCGGTTCGATCACGACCCGGACCCAGCGGTCATTCTGCCGGAAGGTCATGACGTCCCCCAACGACGCACGCCAGCCCGAAGCCTGTGCCTCGCGCAGCAGCCAGTCCCGCGCAGTCGGGGCGCCCAGCGGCAGCCGCAGGCTCACGAATTCCACCGTGGCTGGCTCGGCGGCAGGCTCCTCGGCTTCGCCTTCCTGCGGGACTTCGCCGAAATCGAACACGGTGGACCCGTCAGGGAGCGGAAAGTCCTCCGGGAACGCGCCCGGAAGGCGCCCGCCGAGCGCGGCTTCCGGCGCCCGGCGCTCCTGCTGATCCTCGTCGGGCCGGAACACGGAGTCGCGCGGCGGTGTCACCGTCAGACTCTCCAGTTCGCCGTCGTCAGGCGGCGGCGGGTCCGGGGGCACGATGCACGACCAGGCGATCACCACCGCCGGTGCCAGCCACAACGCGCCGGCATGGCCGCCACACCGGCTCTGCCGGCGGCGCGCGGCCGGCCCGACCGTCAGTCGCTCAGCACGTGCAGCGGTCTGCCCGCAGGCCCGCGAAGGCGCTCCGGCGGCAGGTCGCGAGGGATCTCGATCTTGCACTCACAGACTTCCTGCTGGCGTTCGGCCAGATCGGCGAGGCTCAGGTTGCAGAGGATGCTCTCGACCGCCTCCTTCACGCTCAGGAAGACCTCCCGGATCGCGCAGTGCCTGGGCCCGACACCGATCGTGCAGGGCTGAGCCAGAATGTGGTCGATCGACGTCGTGTGCCCCTCCAGGGCGACCAGAATGTCGTGCATGGAGATGTCACCTGCCGAGCGCCCCAACAGGTGGCCTCCCTGCGGGCCGCGACTCGAACGGATCAACTGGAAACGGGCCAGAGCCGCCAGGATCTGTCGAAGGTACGGCTCGGGAACGCCCTGGTTGAGCGCGATCTCGTGGCTCGGCACCGGCCCCTTGTCCGCGTGCATCGCCACGTAGAGCATGGCGCGGAGGCCGTACTCGCCCTTGGTCGATATCTTCATTGGTGGAGGAACCGCCACCAGGCAGTGTAGCAACACGAACCAGGCTCCGGTGCGCCGGAGCGGGACTCGTCAGCGGCACCGCTCTCGGAGCGGCTGCCGCCAGGTGTCGGTCGGTCGCGTCTCCGGGGCCTCACGAGGAGGCGCGCACGCCCGGCTGGCCGAACGCCTCGCGCAGTGCGGCGCAGGCCTCGTCGACGGCTTGCCGGCCGCCGTCGAGAATGGGGGAGAGCTGGAAGAAGACGTGGATCTGACCTTCGTGGTTCGCGAGTGTGGCCGGCACGCCCGCGGCCTGCAGCGTCTCGGCGTAGTCCCTGCCTTCGTCGCGGAGAGGATCGAACTCGGCGGTGATGACGAGCGCCGGCGGCAGGCCGGCGTGGTCGGAGGCCAGAAGGGGCGAAGCGCGGAAGTCGTCGCGGTCCGCCTCGGAACGGAGGTAGTGGCCGCGGAACCAGATCATGTGGTCCCTGGTCAGGACGTAGCCGTCCGCGTTCTCGTCGATCGACGGCCGGCTGAAGTTCATGTCGACCGCCGGGTAGACGAGGAGCTGGAAGGCGAGCTGCGGACCGCCGGCGTCGCGGGCGAGGATGCTCATCACGGCGGCAAGATTGCCGCCGGCGCTGTCGCCGCCGAGGCGCCGAGCGTTCGCGGCAACCCACTGCAGCGCAGCCCAAGCGTCGTCCACGGCGGCCGGGAACCGGGCCTCGGGCGCCAAGCGGTAGTCGACCGCAACGACCAGGCACCCGGCGCCCACGCACAGCTCGCGACAGACGTGGTCGTGAGTATCCAGATCGCCGATCACCCAGCCGCCGCCGTGGTAATGGACGAGGATCGGCAGGCCGCTGCCAGCGTCCTTCGGGCGGTAGGTGCGAACCGGAATGTCGCCGGCCGGGCCGGGCGCCGCGAGGTTCAAGGCGTCGACATCGGGACCCTGACCGAGCATCCCGGCCACCGCGAGATAGCCGGCCCGAGCCATCTCCACGGTCTGCTCGGTGATTGGCGGAACCCGGTTCTCGATGGCGGCCTGCTCCTGGGCTTCGAGGAAGGCCCGTACCTGAGGGTCGATGGACATGTGCGCTCCGTGGGACATGGGACTCCGAGGACGTCGGGCGGAGCACCCGGCCCGACAGTTCGCGGTGAGGGTCCGTGTCGCACCGAGAGCGGTCAGGCGCCCGTCCGGCGAGCCGCATCAAGGAAGCATATCGGGGGGCCGCGTTCGATCGAGGAAACGATGCGACCGAGGAGCCACGCCGCCGAGCAGCGACGATGCCGGACCGGGATGCGTGGCCGCTCGAAAGCAGCGCGACTTCCGCCACGGACCGCCAGGGCGCAGCTGGACCCGCGCCACGGTCAGGAGGAGGCTGCGCCGCTACGCGTCGACCGCCGCTTCGGCCGATGCTTCCGCTGCTCCTGCGGCCTCCTCGGCTTCTTCTCGAGCGGCCTCCTCTGCCTCCTCGGCGCGCTCCACCGCCTGTTCGACAGTCTCGCTGACGAGCTCGGAGAAACCCTCCCAGTCGACCGCCTCGAGACTGGCGGCGATCAGCTCGGCCAGTTCACCCATCTGCTCGCCGACAGCGCCCATCGCAGCACCGAAGGTCTCCCAGTCCGCGCCTTCGAGCGCTTCGCCTAGCGAGTCGCCGAACTGCTCCCAGAACTCGCTGAAGCGCTCCCAGTCGACCTCGCCGTTCTCCAGCTCCAGGTCCTCGAACCTGGCGGACCAGGCGTCCCACTCCTCCTCGTCGAAGGCGTGTTCGAAGGACTCGGCGAACTTCTCGCCCCACTTCTGCCAGTGTCTGCCGGCCTCCTCCCAGTTCTTGCCGTGCGACTCCCAGCCGGCCTCCTCGAAGTTGCGGCCGAAGCGCTCGCCCCATTCCTGCCATCGTTGGCCGAGCTCCTCCCACTGCTGGTCGTGGTCCGGGCCTGCGTGCTCCTGAGCCAGAGCCGCGCCGGGGATGAAGGCGAGCAGAAGGGCAAACGCCAGGGCCGCCCAACGGTGATGGAAGTTCTTCATGTCCGGTCTCCTTGCTGATGTGGCTGCGGGGCAGAACGGCCCGACGGCGCCGTACATCGACACAACGGCAGGGCGCCGCTGAAGTTTCACGATTCCCCGCCACCGCCCGCCGGAACGGAAGAACCCGGGCTCGCCGCAACGTTCCTGTGGTCAACTTGACACCGATGGAAGACGCCCGACGAAAGACACCCGACGGAACTGCCGGACACATGCCGCGCTCACGGTTCGTGATCGAGGGCGGCCGACCGATCTCGGGGACGCTCGAGGCCTGCGGCAACAAGAACGCGGCCTTGCCGATCCTGGCCGCCGCGCTCCTTACCGACGAGGAGGTGACGCTCCGCAACGTGCCGCGCATTCGGGACGTGCAAGCGCAGATCGAGCTGCTTCGTCAACTCGGCGCCGAGGCCGGGTTCGTCGATGACAGCACGGTCCGCGTTCGCGCCGCCGGCCTTGGCGACGAGGATCCGGATCCGGACCTGTGTCGAGCGATTCGGGCGTCGATCCTGCTCGCGGGACCGCTGCTGGCGCGGCGCGGGCAGGTGAGGATGCCGCCTCCGGGAGGCGATGTCATCGGCCGGCGGCGCCTGGACACCCACGTGCTGGCTGTCGAAGCCCTGGGCGCCGACGTCACGCTCCGCCCCCACGGCGGCCTCGAGTGCCGTGTCGAGGCTGCCGACGGCCGGCTGCGCGGCACCGAGATCTTCCTCGACGAGGCTTCGGTCACGGCGACAGAGAACGCGGTGATGGCGGCATCTCTCGCCAGGGGCGAGACCCGGATTCTCAACGCGGCCAGCGAACCCCACGTGCAGGACCTCTGCCGGCTTCTGCGGTCGATGGGGGTGCGCGTGGACGGCATCGGGACGAACGCGCTGACCATCGAGGGCGCGGATGGGCTCGGCGGCGCCGACTTCACGATCGGGCCGGACCACATCGAGGTCGGATCCCTGGTCGTGCTGGCCGCGGTCACGGGCGGCGAACTGCGCATCCCCGACGCGCGGCCGCAGGAGCACCGTGCGACGCGACTCGCGTTCGGACGTCTGGGCATCGACTTCGAGATCTCGGGCGACGGCCGTGACCTGCTGGTTCCGGGCGGGCAGGAACTCGGTGTGCGCACGGACCTTCAGGGCGCAATCCCGAAGATCGAAGATGCGCCGTGGCCGGGTTTTCCCGCCGACCTGACTTCGATCGCGGTGGTCGGCGCGACCCAGAGCCGCGGCTCGGTGCTGATCCACGAGAAGCTGTTCGAATCGCGCATGTTCTTCGTCGACCGGCTGGTCGCGATGGGGGCCCGGATCGTGCTCTGCGATCCGCACCGGGTGGTCGTGAGCGGGCCGTCGAAGCTCTACGGACGGGACATGGTGAGCCCGGACATCCGGGCCGGCATGGCAATGCTGATCGCCGCGCTGTGCGCCGAAGGCCGCAGCGTGATCGACAACGTGCAGCAGATCGATCGGGGCTACGAACGGATCGACGAGCGGCTGCGGTCGCTCGGCGCCGACATCGAACGGGTGGTCGAACCCGCCGACCGCGCCCGACAGTGACGCGCCCGACGGCCGCTGTCGGCGGTTGTCAGCGGCCGGACCGGACCGGGATGCCTTGCCCGTACTGCTCCAGCCTCCGGTTCAGGAGTGCGATCAGCCGTTCCCGGTCCGGCGGCGCCGGCGCCGCAGCCTGCCGTCCGGCGCCGAGAATCTCCAGGGCGCTCCCGATCGTTCGCACCGCGGCCTCGAAGTCGCCGGTCTCGGCGTACGCTGCGGCCAGTGTCTCGAGCAGGGCCGGTTCGGCGCCGCCGGCAACCGCGTTGAGTTCGAGTGCGATGACCAGCGCGAGTTGACCGTCCCTGCGGGCGGCGTCGCCGTGGGTCGCCAGGCTCCAGGCGATCTCGTTGCCCCGCTGAAGCAGACGCTCGTCTTCGACGTAGGCGCGCCGCAGTTGCTCGGCGCCTTCCGCGGCGGTGGCCGGTCCGCTCTGGAGCAGTGCAAGTCCGAGCGCGTGGCGTCCGGCGGCATGGCCGGGGTCGTGTTCCAGCAGCGTGCGGTACCCCTCCACCGCTTCGACCAGCCGGCCCGAGGAAGCCGCCGCCTGAGCCTTGCCGTAGAGAGCAGAGGCGTCGCGCGGCTCGACCGCGAGAATTGCGCCGTAGTGCGCCGCCGCAGGTTCCAGGTAGCCGCTGCGGACCGCCGCGGCGGCCAGGATCCGGTGCGCCTCCACATGCCGCGGGTCGCGGTCGACGACTGCCGCGAACTGCGACAGCGCTTCCGACAGCCGGTCCAGCCTGGCCAGCAACTGGCCGTAGAGGAATCTGAGTTCCACGTCGCCGGGGCTCAGTTCCACGGCACGGCGGAGTTCGTCGACCGCGTCCCCGGTCCGCCCCTCGCCATCCAGGATCTCGGCCAGCCGCACGCGAGCGGCGACATCGTCCGGATCGGCGGCGAGCGCGGCCTCCACCTCGCTGCGCAGGCGGTCCCCGTCACCGGCGTCCATCAGGGCGTTCCGGTAGGCGATGCGCGCACCTGGATCGTCGGGTTCGAGGTCCAGGGCAGCGCGCGCATGGCGGACCGCGGCCCGGTGATCGCCGCGCCGACCCTCGATCAGGGCCAGACGCCGGAGCGACCTGAACAGCCGGTCACGCGCGCCGCGCCGCTCGAACTCCGGGCCGCTGCGTAGCCGCGCCTGTTCCACCTCGACAGACCGGCGCAACAGAGACGCCGATTCGGCGGGGAAGCCGTCCTCGAACCAGCGCGCGTAGCTCGCAAGGGACACCTCGTCCGGCGGCTCGGTGAACCAGCGGCCCGGGAATGGCGCCGCCGCCGCGCGCAGGGCGGCAGGCGGCGATTCGAGCAGCTCCAGATCCACGAGCAGGTCTGCGGCGGTGACACCGCCGCGGTAGAGCGCGGCAACCCGGCCGCGGCGGTCGATCAGCATGGAGAACGGCAGCGACAACGGAAAGCGGCGGTCGAACAGAGAACGCTTCACGATCTCGACCTTGTCGAGCGTTTCCGCCGTCGCCATCCCGTGAAGGAACGGGAAGCCGATCTCGCCCATGAACTTCCGGGCCGACTCCTCAGTCGTGGCCGCCACGTCGCCCATCCCGTCGGTCGACAGCGCCGCGATCTCGAGCCCGGCGGCGCGCAGCGCCTCCTCTTCCTCGGTCAGATCGCCGAGCTCGGCGCGACAGGGAGCGCACCAGCTCGCCCAGATGTTGACGAGCACGGGACGGCCATGTCCCGCCCGCACGGCGACCGCTTCGCCGTCGCCGAACGGACGCAGCGTGAACGAAGGCGCCGGCGGCCGCGGCGCCAGCACGACCCGGGAACCGGTGCTCGGCGCACTCGGCTGCTGATCGCCCGGCGCCAGGGTCCCGGCGCCAGTCGGCGGCGGCTCGGGCAACGCCCTTCCGCTGCCCTGGACGATGCGGTAGCGGCCGCCCGCCTCGACACCGCTGAACGTCTCCCGACCGGCGCCCGGCCACCGGACCGTCACCGAACCCGTCGGTTCGCCGCGGCCAAGACCGAAGTGCAGCCAGCGGCTCGACTGCGAGAGAAACCCCTCGCCGGCGCGCACCGAACGTCGCAGCGTGCCGTCCGTCGTCTCGATCTCGACCCGGGCGCCTACCGCGTCCCGGTTGGTGCCGACGCCGTCACCCTCGAGGTACAGCGCCACGAAGCGGTCGCCCGCCGGCAGTTCGTTGCGCATCAGCCGCAGCCGGGGCGCGGTCCGGTTGCTGAGCGCCACATCCAGGTCGCCGTCGCCCTCGAGGTCGAGGAACGCGACGCCCCGGCCGTCGTCAGGAAAATCGAGGCCGCTGACCGCAGAGACGTTGGCGAAGGCGCCGCCGGCCCCGCCGGGGTTCAGGAAGACGCAGTTCCGTTCGTTGCCGCTGAAGGAAAGCCCCTCGTCGAGCCGTTCGTGAAGCGCGCGCAGCGACTCGAGATAGGGCTCCAGCGAGCGGTCATCCTGAGCACCGGGCGCGCGCGGCACGACCTGCCGCCAGAAGAAGCTTCACAGGTCTTCCGGGAGAGTCTGGGTCAGGTTGCCGTTGGCAACGACCAGGTCCTCCCAACCGTCGTTGTTGATGTCGGCGAACACGGACGACCAGGACCAGCGGCCCATCGTGATGTCGGCCTCCACGCTGCGATCGTGGAAACCGCCTCCCTCCGCGCCCGCGAACAGCGAGTTGCCGCGGGCCATCCGCTGGACATCCGCCAGCGCGCCGGCGCGCTGGCGATCGCGCTCGAATTTCCGCTGGTAGGTGATCCGGTTGCCGGCGGCCGAGAACATGTTGCCGACATGGACATCCATCCGCCCGTCCCGGTTGTAGTCGGCCCAGCTCACCGACATCCCGGACGAGATGTCCTCGACGCCGGCCTCCCCCGCCACGTCGACGAACCTGCCGCCGTCGTTACGGTAGAGGTTGTTGCGGCCGTAGTCGTTCGCCACGTACAGATCCGCGTCGCCGTCACCGTCGTGGTCCTCCCACGCCGCCGCCAGGCTGAAGCGTCGATTGTTGATGTCGAGCCCCGCCTCGGTCGTCGCGTCAACGAATCGGAAATCGCCGTCGTTGCGCAGCAGCACGTTGCGGCCGCCGTTGTTCGCATCGTGATACGGCACCGGGCTGGCCACGCCGCGTTCGTGGTAGGCGCGGCGGTAGGCGCAGACGTAGAGGTCGAGGTCGCCGTCGCCGTCGTGGTCGGCTGCCGACAGCGAGTTGCTGTCCGGGATGTCGCCGGCGACGTGGCGAACACGGGCGAAGTTGCCGCGGCCGTCGTTCTCGAGCACCAGCACCGCCGGTCGGCTGGAGAGCACCAGGTCCGCGTCGCCGTCGTTGTCGAGGTCCGCGAACAGCCCGGCCAGGGTCCGCTCCAGGTAGTCGACCGACGCCGACGCCGAACGGTCGTCGAACGTGCCGTCGCGGTTCTGGACGTAGAGACGGTTCGGCAGTCCACCCTGCTCCGGCAGGAAAATGTCGTCCAGGCCGTCGCCATTCACATCGGCGACGGAGACGCCCTGCCATCCCGTCTTGTTGTAACCCGCCGCCTTCGTGATCCGGTTGAGCCAGGCGTCCGGCGGCTGCAGCAGCTGCTCGCGGTAACTCGGATTGTGGCCGAGCGCGGACTCCGTGACGTCCACGAACAGGGGCCCTCCGGGCGACTCCGTGACCTCGTGGTCGGCGACGTCCACGCGCAGGATCAGCGGTTCGCCGCCGCCCACCGGCAACGTCCAGATGATCGACCAGACCGCGTTCAACTGCCGAACACCGCGTGCTCCGGCCGCCGACGCCTCGAAGTGGGTCAGCGTGGTGAACCCGGCGGACCCGACGTCGATCGAGTACAGCTTGAAGTCTGCGCGCGGCGGCCGATCGCCCGCCAGCTGCTCGGCCAGGGATCCGAGCGCGCGTCCAAACCCGTCGGTGCCGCGGTATCTCGGGCCCGCTCCGCCCTGGCGGCCGGTGTCGACCGCGAATGCCGGCCCCCGGTACCGCGCGATCGCCTCGTCAGGCACGAACCCCGCCGACTCGAAGGCCGGATCCACGACCGATGCGACGTCGCCGGGCGGCACGGCGTCCGCCCCACCCGCAAGGGGCCCGACCAGCCAGGCAGCGACGCGCTCGAGCTGAGCTTCGGCCCGTTCACTGAGTGCCTCGGTATCCCAACCGTCGGCCCGTGGATCGACCGCGGCGGCGAAGTTCTCGGGCTCGAACGCAGGAGTGACGGTGGCCCGTTCTCCGACCGACGGCGGGTTCTGAGCCAGAGCAACCGTCGCCGCGCCGGCAAGGGCGGCCGCAGTCACGGCGACCCAGGCGAGCAGCGCGAGCGCCGCCTGGTAGTGCTTCGCGGCGTCCTCGTCCCGCAGGTCGTGAAACGTCTTGACTGCCCGCGGCGAAAGTCGCGCTGCATCAAAACGTCCGTGCATGCAGTCCGGCACCGTTGCTCCTCGGTCGCACAAGGTCCGACATGCTCCCTCGCCGCGCCTTGCCGGACCAGCACCTGACCGCTCTCGGTGCGACGCGGACTCTCGCCGCGGGATGTCGAGACAGTTCCTGAGCGTCATCCGAACACGTGCGGAGAAGGTACGCCGTGCGGGAACGCGGCGATGACGCCGCAAGATCCCGGGCAGCGCGCCCAGTCTATCCGGCCCCAGAACGTACCGAACGGACCAGGATGCACCGACATGGACCCGGGCGGCCGTCTCCCGCAACGCGAGGTGCACTCCGCGTCGAGCGAGGAGCGCAGCGCGCGAGCGCCAGACGCGCCAACACCAAACCGAAGCGGCGCACATCGGCAGTCCGACAACGGTCCGACAAGCAGCCGGTTCACTCGCGACACGTCGCAGCCTGTCGCGCTGGCCGCCGTGCGGTTCGTCGTGCGGTTTCGTCGCGAACCTCGGCTATCGTACCTGACGTGCGTTCGCCGCTGAACCCGGCCAACGCCTCGGGCGATGCAACAGGAGAAGCCAGAAGCCAGTGGTCGAGGTCCGGCCCATGCACCTTGCCTCACCAGGACTTCGCCGCCTTGGCGCTTCGCTGCGCCGGGTCCAGCGGCGCCAGCAGCTTCTGGCGCAGCCTGGGGGAACGGACACAGGAGAACGCAGCCGACAACCGGACCGCGTTCGAGCCCGAACCTGCCGAAGAGGCGGACGGAACAGGAACCCGGAGATCGTGGGGTCGGCCCGCAAGCCGAGCCTGAAGCCGACCCGGAAACTGCCGCTGCGGAGGCCGACGTCCACATCAGGGAAGCACCCGTGCGGCGAGATCGCCTCGCCGCACTCGGCGCGGGCCGAATGGGGCGCGGACCGAATGGGGAGGACTGAACGATGAGAACGAGCGAGATGAAAGTGAACGATGCCGGGAAGGCGTACCGCGGCGGAATGCGCACGGCCCGGTTCATCGGTCCGCGCTTCCTCGACGACGGGCTCGCTTCGGCAGGCCTGCTGACGAGCACAGGCAGACGATCTTCTCTCGTCGTTCCGATGGCGCAACGACTCGCCGCAGCCCTCCTGCTGTGCTTCTGCAGCGTTGGCGCCTTCGCGCAAGCGGACCTTCGGTACCGCTCGAACGCCGGGCCATGCGCAGCAGGCAGCCTGTGCCTGCAGAACAACTGGTTCGACGTGTCCCTCAGTTACTTCGACCCCAACGCGGGCATATGGAGAGACGCCGGCTTCAGCGGAGTGGACATAGGCCACGAAGCCGGACTCGCGTACTTCTTCGCGGCCACGAACCTGGAGATGCTCGTCAAGGTACTGGACGGAAACGCCATCAACGGGCGCTTCTGGGTGTTCGCCGCCGCAGCTACCGATCTCGGTTGGGAACTCAGGGTCAGGGATACCGAGACAGGATGGACCAACGAATACCACAATCCTCCCGGCAACAGGCCGCTGCCCATCACGGACACGTACGCCTTCGTCCATGATGGACGAACCGGAACATCCGATCCCGAACCGCCAACGGAAACTCCCGAACCGCCTGAACCGTCAACGGTTCACTGTTACACGCGCCAGATGTCGGTGGGCCTGAGTGGTGGACCGAGAATGTCGGACCGGGCGACGATTCGGCGGCTCGATTTCGCCATCGACGAAGCCTTCACGCCGGACACGTACTCGAAGATCGAGCGCATGATCCGCAGAATCGTACGGGAGCTTGCCGGCGTGAGGCACGCGGGGCGGATCGTCTCCGGGCGGGCGACGGAAAAGAAGGTGTCCTGGGGAACCTGGCGCTCCATCATCCACCGACCAGGGTGGATCAGCATCGTGCGGCATCCGGAACGAGGTTGGGCCGGCACTCAGGCAGAAGGCGGCCAGCAGCGGGACTACCGCCTGTTGCGGACCGGGTACTTCCACGAGAGACCCTGGACGGTTCTGATTTCCGACGACGGCTGGAACTCCGCCGGCGTGGTGATCGCGCACGAACTGGGTCACGCGATCTTCGGCCTGGGCCACGTCAGCGACGCCGACAACATCATGTGCACCGACTACTACATCGAGGACGGGCGTTGCGGCGACCATTCCCGCATGTGGCGCGAAGAACGAGACAACGTGACCTTCTCCCCCTACCTGAAGGACTACGTCAGCTCGCAGTTGGACATGGCGGATTCCTGCAGGCCGTAACAGCCCGCGGCGAAGTCCACATCGCGCCGAGAGCGGTCAGGCGCCTGTCCGGCAAGGCGCGGCGAGAGAGCATGTCGGGCCATGTGCGACCGAGGAGCAACGATGCCGACGAGCTGCGCATGGACGTTTCGATGCAGCGCGAAGTTCGCCGCGGGCCGGTAACCCGTCAGCCGCGATCGGCTGCGAGGAGATGAAGGCCGCTCGCACCACGGCCGACGGCAACCTGGAGTTGGCAGAGCTGCCGGTGCCGACGATCGAGGCCGGCGAGGCGCTGATCGAGCTCATCTGCTGCGGCCTCTGCGGAACGGACCTCCACAAGCTCGCGGGCACGGGCCGGACGGCGGGAGAAGTTCTCGGTCACGAAGTCGTCGGGCGGGTGATGGAGAGCCGTTCGGACTTCCTTGTGCCCGGTGACCGGGTCGTTGCGCCGCATCATGCACCCTGCGGCGACTGCCGCCTGTGCCGCTCGGGCGCCGAGACGATGTGCCCGCAGTTTGCCGAGAACCTGCTCGATCCCGGCGGGTTCAGCGAACGGATTCGCCTGCGTTCTCGCGCCGTCGAACGCACCGTGCGCAAGCTGCCGGCGGAGCTTTCCGACGAAGCGGCCGCGTTCGTGGAACCCGCGGCGTGCGTGCTGCGAGGCGTGGACCGGGCCGGCCTGACCGGCGCGGCCAGCCCGGCATGCGCGACCAGCCCGCACGGAGAGACCAGAACGAACAGCGAGGGCATCGCCCCACGAGTCGTCGTGATCGGTGCCGGATCGATGGGCCTGCTCCACCTGCTCGTGCTCCGTGCCGCGTCTTCCGACGCCCACGTCCTCATCGTCGAACCGGATCCGGCGCGCCGTGCGACCGCCAGGCGCCTGGGCGCCGACGAGGCGATCCATCCCGACCGCCTTGCTGCTGCAGCCGCCGGTCAGCCGCACCGGGGCGCCGACGCCGTCTTCGACACGGCGGGCGGCCAGGCCGCTTTCGACCTTGCACTTCAGGCGACCCGTCCAGGCGGGCGCATCGTCCTCTTCGCCCACGCGGCGCACGGCGCGCAGGTCACCTTCGATATCAACGCGGTGTTCAGGTCCGAGCGCCAGATCATCGGCGCCTATTCCGGGTCGCCCGCGGAACAGGCGCGGATTCTCGCCATGATGGTCCGGGGCACGCTCGATCCGACACCGCTTGCGACCCACCGTCTGCCGCTGTCGAAAGTCGCCGAGGCGGTCGACCTGTACCGCCGACGCGATGCGCTCAAGGTACTGTTGCACCCCTGATTCGCTCTTCGGCACGTTCTGCGGCGGTCTGGCGCTGCGCCGGCGCGCAGGGAGTCGTGCAGGGAACAGGACAGTTCCATGCACCCCGCCGCGGAAGTCGCGCCCCACTTGACCCGTGATCCCCAGGCACCGGAATCAGGTGTTCCTCACCGGCCCCGGCCGCCTGGAACTCAGACAGCTTCCCATGCCCGAGCCGGGGCCGGGCGAACTCCTGGTTCGGATCGATGCCGCCACGACGTGCGGAACGGATGTCAAGGTGTTTCGGCGCGGCGGCCACCCCACGATGCTGACTCTGCCGACGCCATTCGGCCACGAGGCCGCCGCTACCGTGGTCCGCACCGGCGCCGGAGCCGCGCAGGCGGAGGGCGACGCCGTGGTGGTCGGCAACAGCGCCGCCTGCGGCATGTGCCAGCCATGCCGGCATCAGCGCGAGAACCTGTGCCGCGGCCTCGTCTACCTGAACGGGGCTTTCGCCGATTACATGCTCGTACCCGCCGTGTTCGCGGAACGGAGCGTCCACCTGCGGCCGCCCGGCCTCGACCCGGCCATCGCGGCCATGGCGGAACCGCTGGCCTGCGCCGTTCACTGCCTGGAACGCTCCCTGGCCGCCTGGAGCGGGCCGCCGGCCGAGGCACGCGCACTGATCATCGGCTGCGGCCCGCTGGGCCTCATGCTGACCGATCTGTTCCGCAGCGTTCGAACGCGTGTGTCGGTGCTCGACCCCCATCCGCGCCGGCTCGCGGCGGCCAGGACCTTCGGCGCCACAGAGACCCATCGAGGGCGTGCAGGCGAGGTTGGTATCGCCGGCGCGCCGTCAACGCCATCTGCGAGCCATCGCGGGCGCGCGGGCAAGGTACGAGATCAGGGCGGGCGTGATCCTGCTCGCCGCCCGGATTGCATGGGCGCCGGCGAGGCGCCCTCGACCAGGAAGAGCTCCGCAAGAGCCGGATCCCGCTCGCCGCAGTGGGCGAACTCGTGCGGCGAGGGCGGCCTGGGCGAGGAAGGCGAGGATCCTGCTCTCCAGAACCGGCAGCCCGAGGACCAGCAACTCGAAGACCGGCAGCCCGAGGACCAGCACTTCGATTTCACCGTCGACGCCACGGGCAGTCCCGCCGGCTGGCAACACGCCGTCTCCCGTCTTGCTCCAGGCGGCGTGGCGGCGCTCTTCGGCGGTTGCCGGCCCGGCGCCGCACTGAAGATCGACGCAGAGCGAGTTCACTATCAGGAGCAGACGCTGCTCGGCGTGTATCACCATCGCCCCGCCTCGTTCCGAGCCGCACTCGAGCGGCTGCTCGACGCTCCGGAGCGCTACGGCCGACTGATCGAACGGGAGTTGCCGCTCGATCGCCTGGCCGATGCGCTCGACCTGATGATCTCCCGCCGCGCTCTCAAGGTGGCGATCCGACCGCACCCCGACCAGCAGCCAGCCTGACCGGCAGCCAACCTCTGGCGGACTCGTTGCCGGCGCCGGCCGCACCTCGCAGGGCGGCTGCATCGCGCCGTGTGCGCCGAGATGCGCCGTATACTCCGCGCCCGCGGCGGGACAGCACGCCGCGAAGCCGACTACCCCATGGCCGCAGCCGCCGAGCATGACCTGCCGCCCGATCTCGAGGCGATCCGCCAGGAGCTGGAGCAGACCGACCGGGAACTGCTGAAGGGCTTCCGCCGCCGCGTGGAGCTGTCCCGACTGGTGGCTCGGGCCAAGATCGCGGCCGCCTTCCCGTTCCGCGACCAGCTGCGCGAAGAGCAGCTGCTGACCCGGGTGCGCACGATCGCCGCCGAACTCGACCTGGACCCCCACCAGACCGAACGCATCTTCCGCCTGCTGATCGAGATGTCGATCGCAGCGCAGCAGGGCTACATCCGGGATCTCGACAAGGCGCCGCTACGGGTGGCCTACCAGGGCGTCGAGGGCTCCTTCAGCCATCTCACCGCTCAGCGGCAGTACGCCGGCCGCGCTGGAGGCGTGGTCCTGCAGGGCTACGAACTCTTCCGGGAGGCCGCTTCAGGCGTCCTGAGCGGACTGCACGACATCGCCCTGCTGCCGATCGAGAACAGCACCGCCGGCAGCATCAACGAGACCTACGATCTGCTGGCCGAAGGAGGCCTCGTGATCACGGCCGAAGTGATCAGCCAGGTCGCGCACTGCCTGCTCGCCCTGCCGGGGACGCAGATCGAGGATCTGCGCGTCGTGCTCTCCCATCCGCAGGCGCTGCGCCAGTGCGACCGGTTCTTCCGTGACCGATCCTGGCTGCGGCCGCAACCGGAGTTCGACACCGCCGGTGCGGCCGCGCGCGTTCGCGAGGGCAACGACCCGACCGTCGGCGCCGTCGCCAGCGAGCCTGCGGCACGTGTCTTCGGGCTCGAGATTCTCGCCCACGGCATCCAGAACCAAGCCGGCAACTTCACCCGCTTCGTGGAGGTCGCCCGCGAAGCGGCGCCCTGCCCGCCCGACCAGCCCTGCAAGACCTCCCTGCTGCTCGCCACCGGAAACCACCCCGGCGACCTGGGCGAGGTCCTGCGCAGCTTCTCCCGGCGCGGCTTGAACCTGACGAAGCTCGAATCCCGGCCGATCCCGGCCACGCCCTGGCGCTACCGCTTCTACCTCGACATCGAAGGCCACGCCGCCTCCGCGCCGGTCTCGGAGGCCCTCGAGGCGATCGAGCCGAAGACCGCCGAGTTGCGCATCCTGGGCTGCTACCCGCGTGCCGAAGTGCCGGACACACCCGCCGACATGAGCGGCACTGCGGACAACTGAAGCCTGCCGTGCCGCAGCGCGCCGACGTCGTCTGCATCGGGGCCGGGATCATCGGCCTCGCCACCGCTCGCAGCCTCTCCCGCAGATACGGACAGCTCGAAATTCGAGTCGTCGAGGCCGAACCTCGGCCCGCCGTCCACCAGACCGGCCACAACAGCGGGGTGATCCACTCCGGCCTCTACTACCGACCCGGCTCGCTCAAGGCGAAGAACTGCGTCAGCGGGCGGAAGCGGCTGATCGCATTCTGCGACCGTCGCGAGATCCCCTACGAGATCTGCGGCAAGCTCGTCATCGCGACCGACCCGCGGGAGATCCCCCGCCTCGACGAGCTGGAGCGGCGCGGACGCGCGAACGGCCTTGCCGGCCTGGAACGCCTGCCGCCCGAACGCATCCCGGAGTTCGAACCCCACGCCGTCGGGGTCGACGCCCTCCGGGTTCCCGAGACCGGCATCGTCGACTACAAGGCAGTCGCCGGCGCCTACGCCGACGACCTCGAAGAAGCCGGCGTCCCGCTGCACCTGCGAACCCGGGTCACGGGTATCGAAGCGCGAGGCGGCAGCGTCGTCGTCAGGACTACCGCCGGCGACTTCGAGGCACGCCATGCGGTCAACTGCGCCGGCCTCCAGTGCGACCGCGTGGCAGCCATGGCGGGACTCGACCCCGGCGTGCGCATCGTCCCCTTTCGAGGCGAGTACTTCGACCTCGCGCCCGAGCGGCGGGAACTGTTGCGCGGCCTGATCTATCCCGTTCCCGATCCACGCTTCCCCTTCCTCGGCGTGCACCTGACGCGCCGGATCGACGGCTCGGTCGAAGCCGGGCCGAACGCGGTCCTGGCACTCAAGCGCGAAGGCTACGAACGCGGCAGCTTCGACGCCCGCGACGCCTGGAGCAGCCTTGGCTATCCGGGCTTCTGGAAGATGTCCCGGCGCTACTGGAAGGTCGGCCTGGCCGAAATGGCCCGGTCCGGCAGCCGCGCCCGCTTCGCGCGCGACCTCCGCCGCTTCGTTCCCGGCCTGCGCGACTCCGATCTGATGCCCGGCGGCGCCGGCATCCGCGCCCAGGCCCTGGACCGCCAGGGCAACCTGCTGGACGACTTCGTCATCGAGACCAGCCCCCGGATGCTCCACGTGCTGAACGCGCCGTCACCCGGCGCCACCGCCTCGCTCGCGATCGGCGACACGCTCGCCGATCGGGCGGCGGAGGCGTTCGGGCTGTGAAGGTCGAAACCACGGAAACAGGCTTCGCCGTTTCCGGCGACCGGAAGGTCAGCGCGATCCTGCTCGAACCCGACGGAGCGCGCTGCCTGCTCGTCTTCGCCCACGGCGCCGGCGCGGGAATGCGCCACGCGACGATCGAGACCTTCGCCGTCGGTGTCGCGCAGCACGGAATCGCCACGTTCCGATTCCAGTTTCCCTACGCCGAGAAGGGCCGCCGCCGTCCGGACCCGCGGCCCGTCCTGCAGCGAACCGTTCGGGCGGCGGTGACCCGGGCCAGGGCCCTGCGCCCCGAACTTCCGCTCCTCGCGGGCGGACGCTCCATGGGAGGCCGCATGGCCTCGGGCGCCGATGCTGTCGAGCCGCTCGACGTCGCCGGCTTCGTCTTCCACGCCTTCCCGCTGCACCCTCCCGGCAGGCCCGGCACCGAGCGCGCCGACCACCTGAGCCAGGTCGAAGAGCCGATGCTCTTCCTCAACGGCACGCGCGACCGGCTCGCCGACCCGGTTCTTCTGACCGGCGCATGCGAACAGCTCGGTCCCCGCGCCGCGCTCCACCTGGTCGAAGGCGGCGACCACAGCCTGAAGGTGCTGAAGCGGTCGGGCCGCAAACAGGAGGACGTGAACCGGGAAGTGGCCGAGGCGGTCGGCGAATGGTGCCGCGAAGCGCTCGGTCTGTAGCTGCCGCCGGGCAGCGTCGGCGCTGTCGAGGGAGTTGGCGCTCTACGCCGGGCCGCTTCGCCATGAGTACGAAAAGGCGTACCGGATCCCTGGCAGGACAGCCCGTTCGGCTGCATCAGGGCGCGCCCTTTCAGACAGGCCGGCGCCATCGGCCGCGGCGAATTCTCACGCCGACGACGCGCAGGGCAACGCCCACACATCGGCGGCCGTGTCCGCGGTCTGGCCGAGGCGGTTCCTGTGGGTCCAGCGCTCTCCGGTCGGGCTCTCCACGTGCAGGTTGAAGGCCAGGTCCGTGACCGGGGCCGCGAAGATCCAGCGGTGGCGGTTGATGCCGCAGCCGTCCAGCACCTTGATCAGCACTTCCACGTTGTCGCGGTCGAAGAAGTACAGGAGCGCCGACTGGGAGGAGTCCAGCCCCCAGTCCCGGGCGTCGCCCGTCCTGCCCTCGTAGGTCTCGTAGCACATGCTCACCGTGTAGCCGCCCCGAAGGGTCAGCGCCGGGCCGGCCGGTTCGCAGTCCGTGCCGGAGCCCAGGCCCAGCCCGGTCGGCGATGACTGTTCCGCGAGGTCCACGCCGCCGAACCCCGAATCGGCGGCCGATCTCGCGGCGGCGATCTCCTCCGGGGAGCATGGAAAGGCGGTGTTGTCGCTCACGGTGCGTGCCGTCATGCCCTTGGGGTTACCGCTTGGGGCAGCGAAATCATCTATCTGCTCTTGCGGCCGCCGCGTCGAGTCGTACCACCACAGGACACCACCACCATAGATGGACAGCCTGAACGACAGTTCGGTGACCGGGGCCACGAACACCCAGCGGTGGCCGTTGATCGCGCAGCCGTCCAGCACCTTGACCAGGATCTCCACGTTGTCGCGGTCGAAGAAGTACAGGAGCGCCGACCGGTCCCCGTCCAGGCGGTAGTCCCAGGCTCTGCGGCGGGCGCCGTCCGGCGTCTCCACACAGGCACGGACCTCATGGCCGTCCAGGCTGATCCCCGTGTCTCTCGGGAAGCAGTTCGTGAGCTCGCCGGCTGCCGTCGGCTCCGACGGATGCGGCCCGGGCATGAACTCCAGATCGAACGTCTCGCTCGCGTTCCAGCCGCGGGCGTTCCAGGCGACGACCACGAAGGAGTACCGGCCTCGCATGGCTGTTTCGACGATCCGGCGCCAATCGCGCGGCCCCTTCTGAACCCAGTGATTTCCGGTGAGCACGATCTCGTCGGCGGCCAGCCCGCCGACGTCCACGTGCCGGGCGCCCGCCGGCAGCGGCTTCCCATGGCGCCGCCAGACCTCGTCGGGTTCGCCGCCTGACCACTTCCGGTACCAGACCTCATAACCGGTCTCTGCACGGGAATTGTCGCGCCAGCGCAGCCGGACGCTGTCGGGGCCCGTGACCTGCGCGCCGACCCTTGTAGCCGCCGCGGGCGTACCGGAGACCCGCTCTCGGGCCCTCAGGTGGAACACGTCGGAATTCAGCGAAGTCGGCGTCTCCCCCGTATCGAGATCCGAACGGGAAGGCGCCCATCCAGCGATTCTGTAACGGCCTCCCGGCCTCAAGCCCGCGATATCGACGCCAACCAGGGCGCCGTCGCTCCGGACGACTGGCGCCACGTTGTCGTCGGACCAGGACTGCCGATCGCCTGGATCGCTCCCTTTCCAACCCAGCACATAGTCGTCGTTGGCCCCCTCCACCAGCGCCAGGTGCGCGACGACCTCACCGGCATACGACAGATCCTCGGACCAACTCACCCGCAGCGTGTCACGACCCATCCAGCGGGCGCCGATCCGGCGCGGAACCTGCTCCGCCTTCCACGGCGCCGCACCGCTGACCGCGGCCACCGAAATGGTCTCGTGGAGGACCCGTTCAACCTCGCTCGTACCGGCGACGCCGATCTTCCAGCCGTTCGGCTTGTGCCGAACGGAAGAATAGAACGGTTCTGTGACAGCCTCGGTCCTGGGGTCGTCATCTCTGGCTGCGTCCTGGCCGTAGCTCATGATCGTCGCCGGGCAGTACAGGTAGTAGTCACCCTCGCGCTCGCTGCAGGAGGTCATGTCCGTGTGGCCGAACATCCAGGGCCATCCCCACTCTCCTGCGCTCGACCGATACGCCTCGAAATCGCGGAACGTCGCCGGCTCATGGTGCCCCCCGAGGTTGTGGCCGATCTCATGGGCGAACACACTGGGTGTGGGCACCGACCAGCCCGTCAAGACGGCTGGTTCACCCGAATTGTCCCTCAGGAAGGCCCTTCCGAAGATACCGATCGTTCCGACGTGAGGGACGAAGTGAATCAGGTCAGGCTCGTGACGCCTGCGCAGGCTGTCCACTTCAGGGCTGGCATCGAACTCCCAGTGCCACAAGCTACCTCCGTCGTAGTAGTGAAATCCGTGAGCCTCCAGAGGACTGTAAGTTCGAGGATCCCAGCGTACGGGAATCAGGTTCGCCGTTGCGGGAATCTCGCCGTTGCGGAACGCCATGTTCAGGTAGTCGGCAAGCTGCTGGATGCCGACCGCTACACCTCCGATCCGCCTCCAGGACCTTTCGGTACCGCTGGGGTAGAGAACGAGAATGTCCAGGCGGGCGGCGGCCGCCGCGGAAACCACGGTCCCGGGCAGCCCGTGGTCCCGGGCCGCGGCCGCTGCACGACTCCCCACGGAACCACTCTCCGGAGCACTGGCCCCCAGGACCCTCTTCCCCAGGACCGTCTCCTGCGCTGCCTCGGCACCGCACCAGTCATCCGCCGGCCCCGTTTCGACCGCCAGTGTTCCCCGGCCGTCCGGCCCTGCGTGGACGATGTACTTCGGGCCTCCGGGCTCCCCGAACCAGCCCACGAGATGCCCGTCCTGCACTGTGAGCACGACGCTCTCGTAGCCGGCGCCCGGCACCTCGCCGGTCCACATCAGGTTGCCGCCGCCTCGGTCCTCGAACACCGCGTTCTCGGCCGCAACCGTCGAGCCGTCCCACAGCGGCAGCTCGAGGTAACCCATGCCCTGGCGCAGGTAGTCGAACTCCACCATGATCTCGGCAACCTCCGAAGGAGGCTGCCGGCCGAACCCGCCCGGCAGGCCGCTCACGGCGACCACGGCACCCTCCATGACCACGGCGGGCATCTCCGGCCGGCGCTCCACCTCCCCCACGCTCCACAGCCTCTGAGCATTCGCGGCGGCCGAAGAGAGCACGGCAAGGCACAGGCCGGCCACTACCGCGGCAAGGTCCGTCCGGAGGGTTGGCCGACGACGTTGACCGATGTGCCGTTGAGCCGCCAGAGAAATGGAACGGCAGCGCGGCCGCGGAGCGCCTCCCGCCACCGGGCGGGCAGCAGACCCTCGGTTCGCCGAGGGCGCTGGCGAGCGCGTCCGCACCGTGAACCGCACGTCTTCCGCGCCGTCTCGGACGTTCCAGACGTCTTGGGCGGCGAAGGTTCGCGGCGTTCCTTGCGCTGTCTGAACTTCCGGAGCAGCCGGCAGATCGGTCTTGCGTTGCATCGTCTTGCCTTGCATGGCCGCCCGGTCCTTGTCTCGTGTCGTCAGGTTCCTCGATACCCTCTCTGCCAACGTAGGTGACACAGCGGCCACAAGGCCCCGGCTTGTGTGTGCTCACAGGCTCTGCCAGAACAGACACACCGAGAACTCCGGCAAACGGCTCGGAGCGATGGGTCAACCCGATGGACCGACCCGTTCATGGGCAATCGGGACGTCTGATCGTTCAAGGTGTCAAGGTACAGGAAGCATACCTCGTTCGTCGGCGTGGAGACGAACCGAAGTCTTGTCCCATGAGAGATGAGCCTGAAGCGGCGGTGTCAGTCCCACGAGAGATGAGCCTGAGCGGGTGTCGGGGATCATCGCAGGATGATTCCTGCAACTCGACATCCCAATTCCTCGACATCTCAATTCGGCGTCGTCCGGGAATGCGGAGTGGTGCGCGCCCTGCGCGGCAACGCCGAGTCGAGATCCGACTCCACCCTGGCTCTTGTCGGTCACGTCCGAAGCCGGAGAGCGCTGGATGACGGACTCTGGAACAGCCTGGTCCTTCAGCCACGCCCGCCACACCTGCAACCGCCCGCACCACTCTCGGCAACGACCGCCAGCCCAGTCGGGTCGTGAGGGGTCTGCTCACAGGTGCCTCTGAACGAGCGACGCCCCGCGACAGCACGGAATCCGACACCCGACCGGAGCGAGTGAAGCGGAGTGAGCGCCGACCCCTCCAATCGCCTCCCAAGCGCGAACGTCACCTGGGAGCAGACCCCTCACGACCCAGGACGGGCGGGTGCAACCGACGACCACGCCACGCCGACGCGCCGAGGGCATCGCTCGGTGCCGGCGCTTACGCCCGACCGCCATCCTCGCGCCGGCCCGGAAAGCGCTGCGTGACGGACTTCGGAAACAGCCCTGGACAGGCGCCTGACGTCTCGCGCGACGGCACAGCCTCTATAATCGCTCTCCATCATGAGACACACTCTTCGCCGGCTCGCGCCGGCCCTTGCTCTTTCCTTCTTGGCCTGTTCCACCGACACCTTCGACCCCGGTCCGGTGGAGTATCCGGAAACCCGGCAGGTGGACCAGGTCGACGACTACTTCGGGGTCCAGGTCGCCGACCCGTACCGCTGGCTCGAAGACCTCGACGGCGACGAGACGGCGGCCTGGGTGGCGGCGCAGAACGCGGTCGCGGAGCCGTTTCTGGCCGCGCTTCCGGGCCGTGCGGCAATCGAGGACCGGTTGCGGGAGATCTGGAACTACGAGCGCTGGAGCACGCCGGGCAAGCGCGGTGAGCGCTACTTCTACAACCACAACGACGGGCTCCAGGATCAGAGCGTGGTCTACGTCGCCGAGTCCATGGACCAGGAAGGCGACGAACCCCCGGGGCGCGTGCTGCTCGATCCGAACGGCTGGAGCGACGACGCGACGGTGGCGCTCGCCGGCTTCGCACCCAGCCGCGACGGGCGCTACGCCGCCTACGCGCAGTCGGACGGCGGCTCGGACTGGCGGAAGTGGAAGGTGCACGATGTCGAGAGCGGAGAGGATACCGGCGACCTGATCGACTTCACGAAGTTCACGTCCATCTCCTGGATGCCGGACAACTCGGGGTTCTTCTACAGCCGCTACCCCCCGCGCGAGGACGATCCGACCAAGGGCGACGGCTCGAAGGCGGTGTCCGTGTACTTCCATGCTCTGGGCACGGAGCAGAGCGAAGACCGTCTCGTCTTCAGCCAGCCCGACCACCCGCGCCGCAATCCCTACGCCGCCGTCTCCGAGGACGGCGAGTACCTGCTGGTCAACCTGCAGGAGGGCTATCTCGAGAACGCGGTCCACTACCGGAAGATCGACGAACCGGATTCGGCGATCCGCCCCCTGCTCGACCAGTGGGACGCGCTCTACAGCTACATCGTGAACGTCGGCCCCGTGTTCCTGTTCGAGACGAACAAGGACGCGCCGCGCAACCGGATCGTCGCGGTGGACACGAACGAGAACGGCACGCCCGGCAGCCCGACGCTCCACGAGGTGCTTCCCGAGTCCGAGGACACGCTGTCCTACGTGTCGGCGGTCGGCGGCAAGTTGATCCTGAACTACCTGCACGACGCCCGCACCGTGGTGCGCCTGGCCGAGCCCGATGGGATCGAGCCCGCCACGCCGGCCGGCGAGGTTGAGTTGCCCGGCATCGGCACCGCCGGCGGCTTCGGCGGTCGCTGGGAGGACGCCGAGACCTTCTACTCGTACTCCAGTTTCGGCACTCCGCCGCAGATCCACCGCTACGACGTGGCCGGCGGCGAGAGCCGGCTCATCCGCAGCTCCGCGATCGACGCCGAACTGGGCGGCTACGAGACCGAGCAGGTCTTCTACGAAAGCCGCGACGGCACCCGCATCCCGATGTTCATCACCCACCGCAAGGGACTGGAGAAGAACGGCGGCAACCCGACCCTTCTCTACGGCTACGGCGGCTTCAACATCTCGCTGACGCCGGGCTTCTCTTCATCCCGTCTGGCCTGGCTCGAGATGGGCGGCATGCTGGCCATCCCGAACCTGCGCGGCGGCGGCGAGTACGGCCGCGAATGGCATCTGGCCGGCACGAAGGAGAACAAGCAGAACGTCTTCGACGACTTCATCGCCGCCGCCGAATGGCTGATCGCCGAGGGCTACACGAGCGCCGGCCGGATCGCGATTCAGGGCGGCAGCAACGGCGGCCTCCTGGTGGGCGCAACGCTGAACCAGCGGCCCGACCTGTTCGGGGCCGCCCTGCCGGCGGTCGGCGTCCTCGACATGCTGCGCTACCACCTGCCGAGCGCGAACGCGCGCAACTGGTCGACCGACTACGGCCTGTCGGAGAACGAGGACGAGTTCCGCGCCCAGTACGCCTACTCGCCGCTCCACAACGTGCAGGACGGCGCCTGCCATCCGCCGACTCTGGTCACGACAGCCGATCACGACGATCGGGTGGTGCCGTGGCACAGCTTCAAGTACGCCGCCGAGTTGCAGCGGGCGCAGGGCTGCGACAACCCCGTCCTGATCCGTGTCGAGACCCGGGCCGGCCATGGCGCCGGGAAGCCGACCTGGATGCAGATCGAGGACGTCGCGGATCAGTGGGCGTTCGCGGCCTGGGCGCTGGGTCTCGAACCGAGCTTCTGAACAGCGCCCCGATGAGTACGCCCTATCGGCACACGATCCGCGTCCGCTACGGCGAAGTCGACAAGCAGGGCGTTGTCTTCAATGCCCACTACATGGCATACATGGACGACGCGCTCGAGAACTGGCTTCTCGGCATCCGGGACGTCCGGGCGAAGCTGGGCTGGGAGATGATGCTCCGCCGCGCGACGATCGACTTCCTCGGCTCGGTCACCGACGGCGACCTGCTTGACGTCGACCTCGCCGTCCGCCACTGGGGACGGACCTCCTGGACCCTCGGCTATCGCGGCACGCACGAGGGGCGGCTCATCTTCACCGCCGAGGTTCTCTACGTCAGCGTCCACGCGCCGGAGTACGCCAAGATCGAGACGCCGGCCGAGATCCGCGCCTACATGGGGCCCGAGATCGATCTGGAGGCGCAATCCGAGCGCCGGGCGGCCGTGCGCGCCGCTTGAACCTCGATCTCCCGCCCCTGCCGCGCTCGTTCTACGCCCGCCCCGCGCTCGACGCGGCGCCGGAACTGCTGAACAAGGTCCTGATCCGCGGCTGCCTGGCCGCCCGCATCGTCGAAGTCGAGGCCTACGAGGGAAAGGACGACCCTTCCAGTCACGGTCACCGCGGCATGACCAACCGCAACCGGACGATGTTCGGGCCGCCCGGCCACCTCTACGTCTACTTCACCTACGGCATGCATCACTGCGCGAACGTCGTCTGCGGCGAAGAAGGAGTCTGCTCCGCCGTCCTGCTGCGCGCCGTCGCACCGCTGGCCGGTCAGGACGTCATGCGCCGCGCCCGCAACACAGCCAGCCGCCGCCGCTCCACCACGCCGTTTCGGTCCGTCGACCTCTGCTCCGGCCCGGCCCGGCTGTGCCAGGCCTTCGGCCTCGACCGCCGCGACGACGGCGCCGACCTGGTCACGGCATCGCCCGGATCTCGGGCCAGCCGTTCTCGAGCCAGCGGTCGCGTACCGATCCGCATCGTCGACGACGGAACGGCGCCGCCGGACGAACCCGGCCGCAGCGGACGCATCGGCGTCTCGAGAGCCCCGAACCGCCCATGGCGCTTCTACGTCGTCGGCGATCCGAACCTGTCCCGGAAGCACTCGCAGCGCTGAGCACGGCACTCTGGCCAGCTTCGTCGCCACCTCGAACCTGGCAGCCCGATCTCGACCTTCATCCCTCGGGGCACGCCCGACAGCAGGCGCCTGCGCCAACGGCCCACGGGCTTGCGGTTCAGGTTCGTTCTTCAGGCGCCGCGAGTGGTCCCGGCCCCTCGCCGCGGCCGCTCATCGCCCGCAACCGCACGACGAGGCTCGATGTATCCCATCGCCGGCCGCCGAGCGCGGTGACTTCGCTGTAGAACTGGTCGACCAAGGCCGCAACCGGCAGGTGAGCGCCGTTCCGCCGCGCCTCCGCCAGGGCGATGCCGAGATCCTTGCGCATCCATTCGACGGCGAAGCCGTGGTCGAACTCGCCCTGGACCATCGTCTCCGCCCGGTTCTCCATCTGCCAGGACCCCGCGGCGCCCGTCGAGATCGCGCCGATCACCGCCTGCGGATCGAGTCCGGACTTCTCAGCGAAGTGAATCCCCTCACCGAGGCCCTGGACGACACCGGCAATGCAGATCTGGTTCACCATCTTCGTCAGCTGGCCGCTGCCGGCGGGTCCAAGCAGGGCAACTGCGCGGCTGTAGCAGTCGATGACCGCGTTCACCCGCTCGAACGCCTCCTGTTCGCCGCCGCACATCACGGTCAGCACGCCGTTCTCGGCGCCTGCCTGGCCACCCGAGATCGGCGCGTCGAGGAAGCCGCAGCCTTGCTCCGCGCAGACGCCGGCGAGTTCACGGGCCAGACGTGCAGACGCCGTCGTGTGGTCCACGAGGATGGCGCCCGCGGCCATGCCTTCAAGCGCGCCGGCGGCCCCCAGGGTGACCGCGCGCACGTCGTCGTCGTTGCCGACGCAGCAGAAGACGAACTCGGCACCGGCCGCGGCCTCGCCGGGAGTCGAAGCGCTGCTGCCGCCGTGCTCCTCGACCCACTGCTCCGCCTTCGCGGCGGTGCGATTGAACACCTTCACCCGATGTCCGGCAGCCGCCAGGTGACCGGCCATGGGATAGCCCATCACTCCGAGTCCGATGAACGCTGCATCTGCCATGCTAGACGCCTCCCGGGCGGCGATCGCCGTGCCGCCTCATCCGTTGAACAGCAGCGATCCTAGCCCCGGAACGGGAACATCAGTGTCCGTGGCGGCTCGCGCTGCTGCCAGCAGCCGGGAGGAACCGGCAGCCAGGAGGAACCCGACAGAACCAGACGCTCTCGGCAACGACTGCCAGCCCTGCCAAGCCGTGAACGGCCGAGCCCCAGGTTGCCTCCGAACAGGCGAGTCCCCAGTCCGCCGAGGGGCCGAGGGCCGAGGCACGGAGAACGGCGCCCGCGGGACGCCGCTCTTCGCGGCCGATCCGATAGCCTTTGCCGCCTCGCAGCAGACGCCCGCTGCCCCGGCCATCACGGATGCCGTGACAGACGCCATGACAGACGATTCCAGCGCTTCCGGTCCGCTCGATTTCATCAGGGAACAGGTGCGCGCCGACGTGGCCGCGGGCAGGCACGGCGGCAGGGTCGTCACCCGCTTTCCGCCCGAGCCGAACGGCTACCTGCACATCGGCCACGCGAAGGCGATCTGCCTCGACTTCGGCGTCGCGAACGAGTACGGCGGTCACTGCAATCTCCGTTTCGACGACACGAACCCGACTGCCGAGGACACGGAGTACGTCGAGGCGATCGAACGCGACGTTCGCTGGCTCGGTTTCGACTGGGGCCCCGAAGCGCTCTTCGCCTCCGACTACTTCGATCAGCTCCACGAGTGGGCGATCGAGCTGATCCGCAAGCGCAAGGCGTACGTCTGCAGCCTGAGCCCCGCGGAGGCGCGAGCCTACCGCGGGCGCTGGAACGCGCCGGGCCGTGAGAGCCCTTACCGCGACCGGTCCGTGGAAGAGAACCTCGACCTGTTCGAGCGGATGAAGAACGGCGAGTTCGCCAACGGCGAGCACACGCTGCGAGCGAAGATCGACATGTCGTCCTCGAACATGAACCTGCGCGACCCGGTGCTGTACCGCATCCTGCACGCGCCGCACCACCGGACCGGCTCGACGTGGTGCATCTACCCGACCTACGACTGGGCCCACGGGCAGTCCGACGCGATCGAAGGCGTCACCCACTCGCTGTGCACCCTGGAGTTCGAGGACCACAGGCCGCTCTACAACTGGTTTCTGGACCAGATCGACGGAATCCACCACCCGCGGCAGATCGAGTTCGCGCGCCTCAACCTGACCTACACGCTGACCTCCAAGCGCAAGCTGAAGCGGTTGATGGACGAAGGACTGGTCGACGGCTGGGACGACCCGCGGATGCCCACCCTGACCGCGCTCCGCCGGCGCGGCTGCCCGCCGGAGGCGCTGCACGAGCTCTGTGCCCGCATCGGTCTGACCAAGAACGACTCGACGGTCGACCTGAGTCAACTGGAGTTCGCGATCCGCCATGAGCTCAACCGGACCGCACCGCGGGTCATGGCAGTTCTCCGCCCGCTCAAGGTGGTGATCGAGAACTACCCGGACGACCTGGTCGAGGAGCTCGACGCGATCAACAACCCGGAGGATCCATCGGCCGGAACGCGCAAGGTGCCGTTCTCCAGGGTGCTGTACATCGAGCGGGACGACTTCCGCCGCCGCCCGCCGAGGAAGTTCTTCCGTCTGGCGCCGGGCCGCGAGGTCCGTCTCCGCTACGCCTACTTCGTCACCTGCACGGACGTGGTCGAGGACGAGGCAGGCAACGTCGTCGAGATCCGATGCACCCACGATCCGGCCACCCGCGGCGGCGACGCGCCGGACGGCCGCCGGGTCAAGGCGACCCTGCACTGGGTGTCCGGCGCGCACGCGGTCCCGGCCGAGGTCCGGCTCTACGACCGGCTCTTCAACCACCCGAACCCGGGCGGCGCGTCAGGCGAGATCGAGGAGCACCTGAACCCGGATTCCCTGGTGACGCTCCACGACTGCCGGCTGGAGCCCGGCCTCGCCGGGGCCTCACCGGGCGAGCGGTTCCAGTTCGAGCGGCTCGGCTACTTCTGCGTCGATCCGGACAGCCGGGCCGAAGCGCCCGTGTTCAACCGGACGGTGACGCTGCGGGACACCTGGGCGAAGATCGAACGGGCGCAGAAGAGACAGAACAGGTAGCACAGAACAGATAGCAGGGAAGGCGCTTCGGCGCGAGCTGCCTCTGAGCCAGGGAAAGGACAGGGAGAGGACCAGGACGGCGGTACGGAGCCTCTCCCTCAACGCGCAGGCGGTCAGGCTCCCCGGTCACTCCGTCGCAGCCGGCTGACTAGGCCCACCACGTGAGTGGCGGCGCCCGCTCCGTAGTCTTCCGGATGACAGGTGAGAACCACGACCTGGATTCTTGTCGCCGCGTCCTCCAGGATCTCGCGCAGCCACGCCATCCGAATCCCGTCGGTCTGCGTCAACTGATCGTCCAGAACGACGAAGGCGCCCAACGCTTCCGCGATGGCAAGCCGAAGGAGAATGGCGAACTGCTCCCTGGCGCCGACCGAAAGCCCACTGAACGGGCGCACTTCGCCGGCAAGACGAACACCCTCGGCGTCCAGTTCCGGACCAATCGCCGCGTCGCCGTACCGGCCGTCGGTCAGTTCCGAGAAGCGTGAACTCACCGGCCCCACGAGTGCCTTGCCGAGATGCGCGGTTTCCTTCTTCTCCACTTCCCGCAGCGCCTCGCCCAGGAGCTTCCATGCCTCGTACTCGACCTCGAGGTCGCCCTCCCGCGCCTGGACCGCTTCGAGACGCTCTCGCGCCTGCAGCGCCTGTTCCTCGGCGTAGGCCCCGCCGACCTGTTCCAGAGCGCCCCGGCGTTTCTGCAGCAGCCCCGTGATCCGCGAGACTTCCCTGTCGGCCTCGTCGGCGGTCCGCTTCAGCTCTCCGATGTCGCCCACGGCCCTGCCCGCGAGGCCTTCCTTCAGTACCTCGACCGCCTCCCGGCACCGCTCCCGGTCCACGCGAGCGGCGCCTGCATCCTCCGCCTCGAGCGCCTCCTCGTGGACCCTGGTCTCGCTCTCGAGCGCCGCCAGCCTTTCGCGCCGTGAGGCAAGCCGCCGGGCCACGTCTTTGCGCTGGTCCTCGACGGAGGCATGTTCCTGCTCGATCCGCTCCAGGTTCTCCCTGGCCTCGTCGACCTGTCCGGCCGCTTCGTTGCGCACCGCCTCGAGCCGGCTCTCTGCGGCCTCTTTCCGACGCTCGAGCGCCGCGCGCCGCTCTTCCCTGCCGACGAGCAGGTCCCGCCAGCCGGAGCCGGATCCCTGCAACTCGCGTTGCCTGGACTCCCGCTCCCGCCGGTCGCGCTCCAGGTCCTTGCCGTCGCTCTCCATCTTCGACTCGAGTTCGCGGCTCTGCTCCCGAAGCGCGGAAACGCGGCTCGTGACCCTGTCGATCTCGGCGACGACCTCCGATTCGTCTCGCGGCGGCCCATCCAGACCGCGGATGTGCTCCTCCACCGCAGCGCCTCCGCCAGCTGTGCCCCCCCCGGCTGTGTCCCCCCCGGAAGTACCCCCTCCAGAAGTGCCCCCGTGCAGCGCCTCGGCCAAGGCGCGCCGACTGCGGTCGAGGGCGCCGCGCGCCAGCGCCTCCGCACGTTCCGCGTCTTCGAGCCCTTCTGTCCGTACCCGGGCCTCGGCGGCGATCCGGTCCCGTTCCGCGGCGTCGCCGCGCAGGGATTCGGCCTGGCGGCAGAATTCCTCGAGTTCCCGCCTCGTGGCGACGCCAGCCCGCTCGAGAAGCGGCCGCCGGACAGCCTGGAACTCCCGCTCGGCGGCGTCGGCGGCCGCGCCGAGTTCCCTGCCGCCGCCGCGGACATGCAGCATGCCAACGCCAGGGAAGCCGATTTGCAGCTCCCGGCGGGCCTCGAATCCGGCATGCCGCCCTTCTCCGACACGCACGGCCTCGGTTTGGCCGTCCGCGCGCACCTCGGCCGTCGACCCGGCCTGAAGCTCCAGATCGACGACGAGACCCACGGCGAGTCTCTCTCGAGCGATCCGTCGATCCAGCTCCAACCGGTTCAGGCGGTCGATCTCCTCGCTGCCCGGCGCTCGCAGATCGGCCGCCGCCTTGCGCAGGGACACCGCATCCTGCTCGGCGGCCGCCGCGGCGCTCGCATGCCTCCGGGCCGCCTCGTGCTCGCGCGCGCACCGCTTGAGGTCTTCGCGCGCAGCCAGGCAGCGGACACTCAGGCGTTCGATCCCGAGCTCCTGAAGCCGGTCCTGATCTGACGCCATCTCCCGCCGAGCCTTCTCGATCAGGACACGCGCCTGAACCAGGTTGCGGTCCTTCTCCTCCATCCGGCAGTCCAGTTGCCCGACCTGACGATCGAGTTCGGCGAAACGCTCAGCCTCCCTTGTCCGCCGGCTGAAGTCCTCCTGTTCGCGCGCAACCTCGAGCAGACGGTTCCTGGCCTCCTGCTCCCGCAGCCGCCGCTCCTGCTCGTCGCCGCCGGCCTCGGCCTCGCGCATCCGTTCCCGCGCCTCGGCCAACTGCTCGGCACAGCGCGCGGCGGCCCGCTCCAACTCGGCCTTCTCGCTCGACAGGAGAGCGACGTGACTGCGCACCTCCTCGGCGGCCGCGAGCTTCTCGTCGCGGGTTCGAATACGCGACTCGATCTGCATGACCTGCTCCTGTGCGGAACGAAACGCCTCCTCGGCCTGCGCCAGTTCGCGATGTCGGGAGGCCACTTCCCGCGCGTCCTCGAGAGCCCGCCGGGCCGACGCCCGCGCGGCCTCGGCCTCGACCTGCTCCCGCAGCAGCTCGTTCACCTGCCGGCGCACACCCTCGCTCTCGTCTCGCTGCAAACGGACTTCCTGCTGCGCGGCCTCGGCAGCACGGCGCTCCTCCTTCAACTGCGTCCACGGGGACGCCCGACCGCTTCGCCGGCGGCCGGTGGCCGTGTAGGCGAGATCGACCTTCTCCTGGACCGCCTCGAGCAGGTTCTTCAGCCGGGGATCCTCCGACAGACCGTCCAGCGCGCGCATGATCTGCTCGCGGCCCGACTCCGTCGGATCGCTGGCCAGGCTGCCCTCGAGGATGGCGGCCACATCGTCCTGCCGGCCCAGGAGCGCCGTGGTGATCAGCGTGCTGGGCATTCCGCGCGGCCCGCGCCGGCCGCCAGGAGGCATGGCGCCCCAACCGAGCATCCGGTTCAGCTTGCCGTCCACCTCGCGGCCTCGGCTGTCCGTGCTGAAATCGCGGCCGTCCCGCGAGAAGTCCAGGAAGGCCTGCCCTCCGCCCCGCTTGAAGGTCTTGCGCACCCGCCACACCCGCTGATCCCGCTCGAAGGTCAGGGCCACCGTCGGCGGGGCGTCGCTGTGCCAGTCGTCGAGGACACCGGCGGCACTCGAACCGGACTGCACGAGCAACACCGCACGCAGCGCTTCCACGAGACTCGACTTGCCGAGCTCGTTCGGCCCGTGGAGCACGTTCAGACCGGGCTCGAGGTCGACGGAAGCCTCGGCGATGCCCGCGCAGTGGGCGACCTCGAGGCGGCGAATCCACACCGCGTCAGGCCTGTTCCCGCACGAGCCGGTAGAGATGGTGGAGAGCCCGGTCGACGACTTCCGGCCTCACCTGGCCGTGTTCCCGCAGGAGCGCGACAATCGGTTCCAGCACCGGCATCTCGGTCTCGAAGTCGATCGGTGCGTCCGAGGCGATCCGCAGCCCGCCCCGCTCGACCTCGAGTACGCCGACCATCGGCGTGGAGGCCATCGATCCGCCCAGCTCGGTCAGGATGCGTTCCGCTTCGTCGTACTCCTTCATCGGCAACTCCATCTCCAGCACGAGCCGCAGAACGGTCTTGCGGAGGTTCGGCTCCGCCTTCAGGCGGCGGAGTTCGTCCATCGTGCGGCACACCTCCTCCCGCCAGCTCCAGATTCCGACGGATTCCCGGTGCACGAAGGCGCGGCGACGCCGGTCGAGCGGGAAAAACACGATCGCCACGGCACCGGCATCCGGCTCGCCGAAGGTCGTCGCCTCGGGCGTGCCGGGGTAGACGGTCGGCACTGCGGCGTCGGGTTCGACCTCCCTGAATCCATGAGTATCGCCCAGGGCAAGGTAGTCGAAACCCCGTTCCACGGCGCTGCCGCGGGCAATCGGGAAGTTCGTCTGGTGCCCCTCCATGTCGAAGGTCTGACCGTGGACCATGCCCACCCGAATCCGCTCGTCTCCGGGAGCGCGGCAGGGCAGTGTGGCAACGAGATCCGTCTGGCCGGCCCGCGATTCGCACGGGCTTGCGCAGAGGACGGCGTCGCCGCCCATGGGCAACTCCCATCCGCTCCGGTCCACGACGTGAACATGGCCCTGCAGGCCCTGTCGAAACGGGTGGTCGACGTGGTACAGGGAGTTCGGCCCGATCGGATCGTGGTTGCCGGGCAGGAGGATCACCGGCCGACGCCAGTGCCGCCGCCGCTCGAACTCGCGGAGGAGGCCCTGCCACCACTGCTCCTCCGGCGTCGGCTCGTCGAACAGGTCGCCGGCACACAGGACGGCGTCCACACCGGAACCCTCCGCCAGGTCGAGAATCCGACGGACGGACTCGAGCCGTGCCCGGGTCAGGCGTTTCTCCTGGTCCTTCCCGAAGCGCGGGAATCGTCGGCCCAAGTGCCAGTCGGCGGTGTGCAGCAGCTTGAGCGCCACCTCGTTCTCCTCGTTCTTCTTCAGGAGGTGGACGATCTCCCGGCCGCGCATCAGTCGGGAACCCCCCGCCAGAGGCTCATCTCGTGCGGACTCATCCGATGACGAACTCCGCGGTGAGCAGCCGCTCCGTCATGGGCTTGCGGTAGCGGCGGTCGTGGGCGTGGTCCCTCCAGCGGCGGTACGTCTCGTCCTCGCCCGTCTCCAGTGCCTCGATCTGCGTGTCGAGCGATTCGATCCTCTGTTCGACGGCGCGCGTCTCGGCCAGGGCCCTGGCGCGGTTCTCCGCGCCGACGGCGCCGTCACGCCGACGTTCGGCAGCTGCCAGACGACCGACTTCGCGGCTCCGATCGCGCCGCAGCACCAGCAGGCGGTCGGCCAGATACTGGTCCAGCTGGTCCATTGCCGCCTCGAAGTTCGCCTGGTCATCCCCGGCCGCCTCAATCTGTTCGAAGAAGATCTCCTCGTCGACCACTTCGTCGAGGTGAGCCGCGGTCACGCCCAGAGGCGGGCTGAACTCGCCGACGTCCACGCAGGGCTGACGCAGCAGGTCGAGTGCGGCAGCCGCCGGACGGAGCACTTCCGCATCCTCGAACACCGCGGTGGCGCACACCCGATCTTCGCGCTCGAAGCGCGCGTTCGTCACTCGAGTCAGGGCCAGTCGCCCGCGTCGGCCCCGCTGCCGGCGCAGCGCCTCGGGCGCCCCGGCCGCAAGATCGAAACGGACACGAAACGCGCCGCTCCCCGCAGCACGTGCTTCCTCCACCGCGGCGGCGATCAGGGGATGGGCAAGATGAAGCGACTCGGTGTCGCCCAGACCGCGAGCCGGACCCAGGGCAACCGAGACGCCGTCGGCCAACGGCCCGGGCAACGACCGCGATGCCCCGACATGGATCACGCGGCGTCCTTCCCGCTCTGCAACGCCCCACGGCACACGCCTGGCGTCCAGGTACGCCGTGACCACCCGCTCGAGTTCGGTGTCGAGCGCCGCCAGGGTCTCCGGCAGTTCCGACTCGATGTTCCGAAAGACCTCCCGCACGGACTCGTCGAACTGCTTCTCGATCAGGGAGGTCGTCCGCTCGCGCACCTGGTCCAGCCGCTGCCTGCGCTCCTCCAGCTCATCCCGGAGCCGGCGCAAACCGTCCTCGACCTCCCGCACCGACCTGGCACGATCCCAGATCTTCCGCATCTCGGCTTCGAAGTCCGGCCCCAGAGCCGAGGCGAGCCGATCGGACGAGTCGGATCGCGGTGTCTGCAGGACAGCATCCGACATGTCGAGCACCGTGCCGAACAGGTCGAGCTTCGTGCCGAGAATCTCGTGGACCAGCCGCTGGGCCTCGTTGTCCCTGGCAAGGAAGTTGATGACCGTCACGTCGCGCTCCTGGCCGTAGCGATGGCAGCGGCCGATCCTCTGCTCGATGCGCTGCGGGTTCCACGGCAGGTCGTAGTTGACCAGCGTGTCGCAGAACTGGAGGTTGAGTCCCTTGGCGCCGGCCTCCGAAGAGATGAAGACCCTGGAGCGGGTGCGGAACTCGTGGACCAACGCCAGACGAACCGCAACCGCCGGGCTCGGCCGCAGACGCGGCTCGATGCCGCTCTCGACCTCCTCGCGCCAGACACCAAGCGCCTCCGCCGCCCGCGCCGAGTCGTTGACGCCGCGAAAAAGCGTGATGTCGCGCGGGGAGAGCCGCGTGTGCCCGAGCAGCAGCTCGCAGAGGTAGTCCTGCGTCGTCAACGATTCGGTGAACACGACGACCTTCTGCCGATCTGCGGGGCGTTCCAGGATCAGGCGCACCGCCTCCAGCAGACTCTCCGCCTTGCTGTCGCGCGGCAGGCTGCGGGCCCGGCGCACGAAGTCCTCGACCCGCGCCAGCTCCGCCCGGATACCGGCTCCGTACACCGCAGCCTCCTCGGCGGCGGCCGGCGGGGCCGAGCCCACCTCCCCGCCGACTTCCTGCTCTTCCTCCTCCAGGTCACCGGCAAACAGGTCCCCCGCATCAGAGCTTTCCGCGGCGCCATCCCGGAGCATCCCGCGCAGCCGCCCGGCGACCCGCTCCAGACTGTCTGCCAGCGCCGCGTTCGACGACGCCATGCGCCGATGGAAGCCGAGCAGCAACAGCTGCCGCGAACTGCCGCTGAACGCGTGGAGTGTCGGTTCCACCAGGTAGGCGGTCACGTCTTCGTAGAGCGAGCGCTCCTCGGCGCTCATCGTGTACTCGAACAACTGCGCCCGCCGGCCGACGAAGGGCTTGTCGAGAAACTCCTGAGCCTGGCGCCGAAGGGTCCGCTGGACGACGACGCCAAGCCGCCTCCTGAGCTCCTCGGCCTGCTCGGCGACCACCTGCCGCCCGGCATCGTCCGCGCAGAAGACATCCTCGAAGACCGGTTTCGAGCCCAGCAGCGTGCCCGTGCGGTCGATGTACTGCACCAGCCCCCAGAGTTCCGCCAGCGAGTTCTGGATCGGCGTGGCGGTCAGAAGAAGCACCGGGGCGACGCCAACGATCTTGCGCAGGCGGTGCGCGATCTGCGCGTAGCGGCTGTCCTCGTCGTAGGCGCCGAAGCGGTCGAACCGTCGGTGAATGGCGGCGAAGACCTCGTGCGCCTCGTCGATCAGGCAGAGATCGAACGGCGGCGCGTTCCTCAGCCGCTCGGAGCCTCTGGAGCCGCCCGCGTACTCCCGACCAGCCAGGAACACGCCCGGCACATCGAGATCGACGTTCGGATCCGCGGCCTCGACCGCCTCGATCCCGAACAGCTCGTACAACTCGCTCTGCCACTGGCCGAGCAGCGGGCGCGGCAGCACGATGAGGATTCTCTCGGCGCCCTCCGCCATCAACTGGGCGATGACGAGGCCCGCCTCGATCGTCTTGCCCAGACCCACCTCGTCCGCAAGGATGCACCCTCCTTCCGGAATGCGCCGCAACGCGAACATGACCGCGTCGATCTGGTGCGGATTCGGGTCGACCCGCGCCCGCCGCTGCGAAGCGACCTGCCGCCGGCGCTCACTGGCCCGACGAGCGCGAACGAGTTCCTCCGCGAAGTAGCGGCGATGGATCGGGTGTGCCAGCACCTTGGGGCGGTCCACGTCGACAGCAACGCCAACGGGCAAGCGATTGTAACGACCTCGACGACGGCGCTACAACGAATCCTGTCCAACCGGAAACGACCGTGACTCGACGTTCCCGAGCCGCCCCGCTCCGGTACTGCGGGGCCCCTCGACCTGCTGGTAGAGTCCCGGTGCCCTTGCCGGCCTGTCCGACCGCCTGCCGGCGGCGCGGCCTGCGCTCCGCGGAGCCTCGAACTCCTGTACGTTCACTGCGGAGAGGAGAAACAGAGCACATGAGCAACCACGTTCCAGAAACAGCCAGCGCCCGGAGTTTCGCCGAGATTCGGGAGACCCTTCGAGACCTTGCCGTCCGGATGGAGGAGGCAAGGAAGGAAGCGGACCGGCGGATGAAGGAAGCGGACCGGCGGAGGGAGGAAGCGGACCGGCGGAGGGAGGAAGCGGACCGGCGGAAGGAGGCCGAGGACCGGCGGAAGGAGGCCGAGGACCGGCAGAGGAGGGCCGAGGACCGGCGGAGGAGGGCCGACGAGGACCGGCGGAGGAGAGAGGCCGACCGGCGGCTGCAGGAGATAGACCAGCTGCAGAAGGAGACCGCCCTTCAGATGAAGGAGACGGACCGGCGGCTGAAGAAGGCGGAGGGTCTGTTCACGACGCAGTGGGGCAAGCTGCTGGAGAGCCTGGTGGAGGGCGATCTCGTGCCGCTGCTGAAAGACTGGGGCATCGACGTGAGCATGACGTACCAGCGCCGCACGGGGCGACGGAACGGCGAGCATGTGGAGTTCGACATCGTGGCGTCGAACGGCGCGGAGACAGTCGTGGTGGAGGTGAAGACGACGCTGCGGCCCGAGGCCGTGAAGGAGTTCCTGTCGAAGCTGTCGTTCTTCGCGGACTGGCTTCCGGATCACCGCGGGGAGCGCATATACGGCGCCGTGGCCTATCTGAAGAGCGACGAATCGGTGACGACGTACGCCGAGCGGCAGGGCCTGTTCGTGATCCGGGCAACGGGAAGCAGCGCCAGCATCGTGAACGCCGCGGACTTCAAGCCCCGCACCTTTCCTTCCGGCGCTTCCTGACCGCCCTGGCGACTGCCTGCTGCTGCCCCGGACCGTCTCCGACAGCGGCCGTCACGCCGAAGCGCGCCTGCTTCACCGGTTCCACGACTTCTGGCAGCGCCTCATGACGCGCAGGAGAACGCGGACGTATCGGCGGCTGTATCTGCGGTGTGTCCGAGGCGGTTCGTGTGGGTCCAGACCTCGCCGGTCGGGCTCTCCACGTGCAGATTGAACGCCAGATCGGTCACCGGGGCCACGAACACCCAACGGTGGCCGTTCACCCCGCAGCCGTCGAGCACCTTGATCAGCACCTCGGCGTTGTCGCGGTCGAAGAAGTACATGAGTCCGGACTGCGACGAATCCAGGCCCCAGTCGAGCGCGTCGCCCACGAGACCGTCGTAGGTCTCGTAGCACATGCTCACCGTGTAGCCGCCGCGAAGGGTCAGGGTCGGGCCAGCGGGATCGCAGTCCGTGCTCGAACCGGCGCTCAGCCTCACGGGCGAGGCCGGCGCCGCCGGCGCCCCGGGGGCTGCCGCCCCGAGGGCCGCGCCACTCCCGTCAAAGCGGTCAGGGCGAGGGAGGCGGCGTGCAAGGCGACGTTCGTCCGAGGATGCCTTCGCGGCCGCAATCTCCGCGGCGGTGCAGGGGAAGGCCGTCGTGTCGCTCACCGTGCGGGCGGTACGACCCTTCGGGTTGCCGTGGTCTCCATCCATGTCCCAGATCAGGTCCTGCGCCCGACGCTCGTAGTCGTAGTACCAGTGATCGCTGGTGTCATCGTTCGGGCCGGCTGTCCTGATCATGAGCCGAAACCCCAGATCGGTGACCGGAGCGATGAACACCCACCGGTGGCCGTTGATCGCGCAGCCGTCCAGCACCTTGACCAGGATCTCCGCGTTGTCCCTGCCGAAGAAGTACAGGAGCGCCGACCGATCCGCTTCGAGCCCGTAATCCCAGGCACGTTGCCGCGCGCCGTCCGGCAACTCCAAGCAGGCGTGGACCTGGTAGCCGTCCAGGTCCACGCCCGTGGAGCGGTTCCAGAAGGTGCACTTCGGCTTCTCTCCCGATGCCGTCTTCTCCGGATACGGCCCCGGCATGAACTCCAACTCGAACATCTCGCTGGCGTTCCAACCCCGGTCGTTGTATGCGACGACCACGAAGGAGTACCGGCCTCGCACGGCGCTTTCGCCGTAGACCCAGACCCAGGCGTTCCTCCAAACCCCGTGACTTTCCGTGATCGGGATCTCCTCTTCGGCCTCCAGCCCTTCGACGTCCACGTATCGGGCGCCCGCCGGCAGCGGCTCCCCATGGAGCCGCCAGACCTCGTCGGGTGCGCCGCCAGACCACTTTCGGTACCAGACCTCGTAACCGGTCTCCGAACGGGCATTGTCGCGCCAGTACAGCCGGATGCTGTCGGGGCCCGTCACACGAGCGCCGACCCCGGTCGCCGCCGCGGGCGAACCGGAGACGCGCTCTCGGGCCTTCAGGTGAAACACCTCGGATTTCAGCGACATCGGCGACGTCCGCGTGTCGGGATCCCGACGGGACGGCGCCCACCCAGCGATTCTGTAGCGGCCTCCCGGCCTCAGGCCCGCGACATCGACGCCAACCAGGGCACCGTCGCTCCGGACGACCGGCGCCACGTTGTCTTCGGACGAATACCACCGATCGAGTGGATCGCCCCCTTCCCAACTCAGCTCGTAGTGGTCGTTGGCCCCCTCCACCAATGCCAGGTCCACGACGACCCGACCGGCGTACGACAGATCCTCGGACCAGCTCACCCGCACCGTGTCACGACCCGTCCAGCGGGCGCCGATCCGGCGCGGAACCTGCTCCGCCTTCCACGGCGCCGCACCGCTGACCGCAGCCAGGGCAACGGTCTCGTGGAAGACCCGTTCGACTTCGCTCGTACCAGCGACGCCGATCGTCCAGCCGTTCGGTTCGTGACGGACGGACGAATAGAACGGTTCCGTGACAGCCCACGTCCTGGGGTCGTCATCTCTGCCTGCGTCCACGCCGTAGCTCATGATCGTTTTCGGGCAGTACAGCCTGTCACCCTGCCCCTCGCGCTCGCTGCAAGGCCATGTCCGTGTGGCCGAACATCCAGGGCCATCCCCTCTCTCCTGCGCTTGACTGATACGCCTCGAAATCGCGGAACGTCGCCGGCTCATGGTCTCCCCCGAGGTTGTGGCCGATCTCATGGGCGAACACACTGGGAGAGGGCAACGACCAGCCCGTCAAGACGGCTGGTGCATCCGAGTGTTTCTTTTCCCTCAAGGAGGCTATTCCGGCTATACCGCGCATCCGGACTGGCGGGACGAAGTGAATCAGGTCAGGCTTGTGACGCTTGCGCAGACCGTCCACTTCAGGACTGGTCTCGAACTCCCAGTGCCACATGCCCACTCCGTCGTCGTAGTGGAGCCCCTGAGCAGTTGGAGGACTGCCGATCAGAGGATCCCAGCGTACGGGGATCAGATTCGCCGTCGCCGGAATCGCCCCGTTGCGAAAGGCCATGTTCAGGTAGTCGGAGAGCTGCTGCACTCCGACTGCCGCGCCTCCTATCTGCCGCCAGTACGCTTCCGTACCGCTGGTGTAGAGCGTGAGGATGTCCAGGCTGTCCGCGGTCGCCGACCTGACCACAGCCCGGGGGCGATCCCGGGCGGCGGCCGCGGCGCGGTCCAGGAGGCTCGCCTCCGGTGCTGCCTCGACGCCGCACCAGTCGCCTGTCGACCCCGTTTCCACCGCCAGAGTGCCGCGGCCGTCAGGCCCCGCATGGACGACGTGCTTCGGACCGCCCGGCTCGCCGAACCACCCCACCAGATGCCCATCCTGCACGGTGAGGAGCACGCTCTCGTAGCCGGCGCCCGGCACTTCGCCGGTCCACATCAGGTTGCCGCCGCCTCGGTCCTCGAATACCGCGTTCTCGGCCGCGATCACCGAGCCGTCCATGAGCGGCAGCTCGAGGTAACCCATGCCCTGGCGCAGATAGTCGAACGCAACCTGCACGGTTGCCGTCTCGGCGGTCAGCCGGCCGGCTGCGCCGCCCGCGTCGTCGGCTTGTGGAGAGGCCGCGACGCCGCCCGCGGCGATGGGCGGAAGCGGGCGCATCGTCACTTCCTCGACACTCCAGAGCTGCTGAGCCGAAGCGGGCAAGGCAACGATCAGCGCTGCAGCCAAGCCGAGACCGGCCCCGGTCACGGCGGGAGCGGTGCATTTCATCTGGTTCATCTCCTCATCTGGGGCATCTCCCTTGCGTCCGTACTCCAGGCTAACGCCGCGGCTGTCCAGGCCAATGCCGGCTGGAAGACCCCTGCTTCCCCTCGAACCGCTTCTGCAGCTTCTTCATCCGTTTGCCGGAGATGCCGCCCAGCGCCTCGATGGCACGGCGAATGCGCGCGCGCACCAGGTCGGGGCCCAGGATCTCCATCGACTGGAACAGCGGCAGCGAGGCGGTCTCGCCGGAGACGGCGACGTAGAAGGGCCGGGTCAGGTCGCGCAGGCTCATTCCGAGCGTCTCGGACAGACGCCGGAAGCGGCCCTGGATGACCTCGGCGGTGAAGGTCTGCTCACGTTCCAGCATCCAGAGCATGAACTGGAGCGCCTCGACAACCTGGGTCTCTTCCAGGCCCCTGACGGCCAGCTTCTCGCGCTCGACCTCCGGTGCATCGACGAACAGGAAGTTCGTGAGCCGTCCCCAGTCGCCGAGCGTCTCGAGCCGCGGCTGGGCCAGGGCGGCGATCGCGGCAAGCCGTTCCTCCCCCATCGACCACTCGCGCACGAGGGCTGCCAGACCCGCGGCGTCGTGGTCCTCTCGCAGGTAGCGGGCGTTGAGCCAGCGGAGCTTCCCCAGGTCGAACACGGGGCCGCCAAGCGAGATGTCTTCCAGGTCGAAGCCGTCCACGAGCTGCTCCAGGTCGAACTTCTCCTCGCCTTCCGCACGGCTCGACACCATCAGCCCCAGGAAGTTGAGCAACGCCTGCGGCAGAAACCCGGCATCCCGGAACCAGGTGATCGAAGTCGGGTTGCGGCGCTTGGAGAGCTTGGACCGGTTCGCATCGTTGTTGCGCAGCAGCGGCAGGTGGCAGAACGTCGGCGGCTCGTATCCGAGCGCCTCGTGGAGCCGCAGGTGCTTCGGCAGCGAGTTGATCCACTCCTCGCCGCGGATCACATGGCTGATCGCCATCGCATGATCGTCGACCACGCACGCCAGATGGTAGGTCGGGTAGCCGTCGACCTTGAGGATGACCTGGTCGTCGATCAGTTCCCACTCGCGCCGAATCTCTCCGCGCAGCAGGTCGTGCATCACGCATTCGCCCTCGGTGGGCATCGCGATGCGCACGACGTGCTCCTCGCCGGCGGCGGCCCTGCGCTCGGACTCGTCCGACGAGAGCCCGCGGCAGCGCCGGTCATAGCCGGGGAACCGCTGCCGGGCGCGGTTCTCGCGCCGCATCTCCGCCAGTCGCTCCCGGGTGCAGAAGCAGCGGTAGGCGCTGCCTTCGGCCAGCAGCCGATCGACCTCGGCCCGGTACACCTCCAGGCGCTCGCTCTGGCGGTACGGCCCCTCGTCCCAGTCCAGACCCAGCCAACGCAGGGCGCCGAGGATCGCGGCCTCCGACTCGCGGCTCGAGCGGGCGCGGTCCGTGTCCTCGATCCGCAGCACGAAGATGCCGCCGCGGCTCCTGGCGAAGGCCAGGTTGACCAGCGCCTGGTAGGCCGTGCCGAGGTGCGGGGCGCCGGTCGGCGACGGCGCCACACGCACTCGCACGGGGGCGGGCGCGCCCTGTCTCGCAGCACTCATCGTTCCGAACCTCTCATCGCCCGAAAATCGCTCATCCGCGAGCCCTTCGCCGGTAGTCCTCGAGCTGGCGCCGGAGCGGTCCGAGTTCGGACTCGCCGGTTCCGACCCGTTCCAGGGTTTCGATGGCCTGTTCCATCCGGCGGCCCGCATCGTCGTACAGACCGGCGCCTCCCAGGGCGTCGGCCAGCTCCAGCTGAAGCCGCACCATCAGATCATGCAGGCGGGGCGCCGACGCGCCGACCGCCGACGCCCTGTCCAGCCGCTCGAGCGCGCGGCCCACGTCGTTCGCTCGCATCGCGAGCATCGTGGTCACGAGCAGCATGTGCACATCGGCGGGGTCCTCCGCCAGCACCCGCTCCGCCTCCACCGCCGCCTGCTCGAATCGTCCCATCTTGAACAGTGCACCCGCCAGCACCGCCCGGCCGCCGGCAAGGCCGGGGTCGATCTCGATCGCGCGCTGCGCCGCTGCCGCTGCTTCCGCGGGACGGTTCAACCGGTCGTGGACGCCAGCGGCGGCAAAGTGGGCCTGAGCGTTGCCGGGCTCCAGCTCGATCAGCCGGAGAAGTTCGGCAAGCGAGGCCTGCAACTGACCCGTCTCCCGGTAGGTCCTGCTGCGGCGAAGGAAGCTCTCCGAGTCCACGGCCAGCACGTCGACCTCGGCTCGCCGCGGGTCACGGTGGTGGATCATCGGCGGCAGTCCGCGCGCCGCCTGCGCCAGGCGCCGGGCGCCGTCGCGGTCGCCGGCCAGGTGACGGGCGCGCGACAGCGTGGCGACGATCGCCTGGGTCTGCGGACGCAACCGGTAGGCGCGCTCGAGGTGTCGCACGGCCTGGTCGATCTCCCCGCGCGCCAGCGCCAGCCGCCCCAGACCGAGATGCGCCACCGCGTTGTCCGGTTCGAGGCGCACCGCCTCCCGGTAGTGATCATAGGCTTCGCCGGCCTGGCCCACCTTCTCCAGACTGGAGGCCAACCGCACCCGGGCGGGCGCGTAGCCCGGATCGATCTCGACGGCGCGCCGGTGGAGCCGCGCGGCGGCAGCCGGATCGTGGGCTTCGGCGAGCACGGCCCGCAGATAGGCCCAGCGGAACTCGCCCGGCGCCAGGCGCGACGCTTCGCTGTACGCGATCTCGGCTTCCTGGTCGAACTGGTGGGCATGGAGGACCATGCCGAGACGGCCCCAGGCCGTTGCCGACTCCGGCTGGCGCCTGGCCGCGGCGAGCTCGGACTCGATCGCTGCGCGAACGCGGGGTTCGACGGCGTTCAGGTCGGGAGTCGGGAGCTCGGCGGCCTGAACGGCGGCGGCAGGGAAGACGGCGGCGGCGAGGAGGACCGCGGCGACACACGCAGCGGCCTTCGTCGTGGCGGTCCTCAGGGCCTTCGAGGCGGCCCGGTTCGGGGTACTCGACGTGGAGCTCCTCGGGGACCTCGTCAAGGTCTTCGAAGTGGCCTGCGACGCCGCTTTCCACGCAGCCGTCATCGGCCTTCTCCGCGGGCGAGGACGATCTCGGCGCCGCTCCGGGCGCCATCGAACTCCTCGACCGCACCGTCAGGCCAGGTGACCTCGAAGCGCTCGATCCCCCAGGCGCCTCCAGAGCCCTCGGCAAGGCCAGCGCCAAGACCAATGTGAATCGGCGTCTCGCCGCCGGTCAGGTAGCCGCCCAGGGGCAACACACGGCGCCGAACCGGCCGATCGGCGATCCAGGCGACGACCGAAGCGCCGAAGGCGGTGCGGCGAAGCTCGGGATCGACGACCCGCAGACTCACCCGACCACGCGAACCGCCGGCCAACTCGTTCCGGTAGATGCGTGCCGGCCCCTCCAGGTTGCTGACCAGAAGATCCAGGTCGCCGTCGCCTTCCAGATCGAAGGGGACCAGGCCGCGGCTCACGTCGAGTGCGGCGCCGAAGTCGCCCGAAGCAGCGCTGGCGTCCACGAAGGCGCCGGCGCCGTCTCCCAGCATCAGCAGATTCGGCTCCGCATAGCCGCGCCAGAACCAGTCGCTGCGGTCCGAAAGCGCGGTCGGTCGCCGCTTGACCGCGCCATTGACGACCGCGAGGTCCAGGTCGCCGTCGTTATCCGCATCGAAGAAGGCCGTGCCGAAGCCGGTGTACGGCGTGCTCGGGGCCGCCAGACCCGCCTCGGCGGCCCGGTCGTCGAAGCCGTTGAAGGCGCCGACTTCTTCACCAGAGCCGTCGGAAAGGCCTGCCGCGCCGCCCAGGTTCACGTACAGCGTGTTCGTCTCCTCGATCAGATGGCTCAGGAACAGGTCCAGGTCCAGGTCGCCGTCGATGTCGCCGACTGCTATTCCCATTCCCGCCTCGCCGACACCGAAGCGATTGTAGGCCGCTCCCTGCAGCACGGCGTCGTCCTCGAACATGCCGTCGCCGCGGTTCATCCAGAGCTGGTTCGGATCCGCGTCGTTGGCGACGTAGACGTCGACGCGGCCGTCGTCGTCGAAGTCTGCGGCCGCAACGCCCAGGCCGGCGTCCGCGATCAGGGACACGCCGGCCTCGCGGCTGCGGTCGACGAAGCGCCGGCCGCCTTCGTTCCGGTACAAGACGTCCGCTTCGCCCTCGAACTGCTGCGGGCCGCAGTAGTCGACCCGCCCGCCCTGCACCCGACACTCGCGCGCTTCGCGCCACTGGACGTAGCGGGCCACGTAGAGGTCGAGCCAGCCGTCGAGATCGGCATCGAAGAACACGGCCGAAGTCGACCACGCAGACGTTGCCAGCCCGAGTTCGGCAGTCGCGTCGACGAAGCGGCCGCTGCCCTGGTTGCGGTAGAGGACGTCGGCGCCGTGGTTCGTCACGTAGAGATCGAGATCGCCGTCGTTGTCGATGTCGCCGACCGCGGCGCCCATGCCGTGGCCAGGGTTGTCGAGGCCGGAGCCCTCCGTCGCGTCGACGAAGCGGCCGCGCGGCCCCTGCAGGTAGAGCCGGTTGCGCCCGGCATCGCCGGCGACCGCGCTGCCAGCGTTCGGGAAGTAGATGTCGAGGAGGCCGTCGCCGTCGGCATCGAAGACCGCAACACCGCCGCCCATGATCGCCGGCATCGGGTACGAACCCGCCGAGCCGGTGGCGTGGACGAAGTCGAGGCCGGTCTCGGCGGTCACGTCGACGAACCGGACGCCGACCGGCCGCGTCATGTCAGTGACGTCAGTCACGTCAGCGGACGCCGGCACAGGCAGTTGCGGCCGGACCTCGCCCACGTCGATCGCCGCCTTGCCCAGTGTCCCGTCGGAGGACGCCGGGGAGGGCAGGTTCGAGACGCCTTCTTCCGAAGCGCAGGCAGACACCGCGAGTGCGGCGGCCGCCACAGGAGACACGAGAGACCACAGCCGCATCAGTTCACCTCGACCGTCGACTCCGCCTGCAGCCGGCGGCGCCGGCGGGCGTAGCGCCGGATCATCCCCAGCATCGTGGCTTCGTCGTGGATGCCGCACAGCGGGAAGGCGTCGAACATCAGCGTCGGCACCCCTTCGACGCCGGCAGCCGCAGCACCGCTCGTTGCCGCCCGGAGCCGGCGTCCCGCGGCAAGGTCGTCTACCGAGGCAAGGCCGCGCCTGCCGAAGTGGCCGCGGCGCTCGAATTCCCCGAAGAGCTCTGCCGCTGCGCCAGCGAGCCGGTCCGGCTCGCCGCCGCGGCCGCGCCGTTCGGGGCGCGGCGGGGCCTGTGTCCCTGCCGGCGCCGTTCGGGGGCGGTCGCCCCGCCCGCCCCGCTCGTGGAACGCCGCGAACACGCCCCGCCGCCACTCGCGCTCGACCGACGGGTCGAGTCCGCGGTCGACCGCCAGATCCAGGGTCACGGCAACCTCGCCGGCCAGGCGCGAATCCGGCCAGCGGGCCGGCGGATCGAGTTCGACGCCGAGCGCCGCGGCCACCTCGATCAGGCTCTTCCGACGCCCGGGGTCGAGCAGCCGCCCGCGCCGGAAACGCCCGATCCTCGTCAGGTCGATCGCCTTCCAGCGCAGTTCGATCCGTTCCGCGGCAAGTTGCCTCTCGATCCGTGCCAGCACGCGCTGGGCGACGTAGCTCAACGAGGAGGCGAAGTCGTAGTAGACGAACACCTCGAGCGGCGCCTCGAGCAGCCCCCGGCACGAGGCTCGGTTGTCCTCCACGCTCAAGTTCCGTAGCCCTCGGGGTTCTTGCTCTGCCAGCGCCAGGCGTCGACGCAGATGTCGTCGAGATCCCGCTCCGCCTTCCAGCCCAGCTCCCGTTCCGCAAGCGCCGGATCCGCCCAGACCGCCGTCGCGTCGCCAGAACGACGGGCCTGCAACAGACACGGAACCTCACGACCGCTGGCTCGCCGCACGGCATCGATCACTTCGAGCACCGTGGCGCCGCGCCCGGTGCCCAGGTTGTACACCGCAAGGCCGTCAACCATCGGAAGATGGTCGAGAGCCGTCTGGTGTCCTGTCGCGACGTCCATCACGTGGAGATAGTCGCGGATCGCCGTGCCGTCCCGGGTCGGGTAGTCGGTCCCGAAAACGCGAAGCTGCGGCAACCTCCCCACTGCGGCCTGCATGGCGCTCGGCAGCAGATTGTCGGGCAGGCCGCGCGGCTCCTCGCCGATGCGGCCGCTCGGATGAGCTCCGGCGGGATTGAAGTAGCGCAGCGACAGGATGTGCCAACCGCCCTCCGACGCCGCGAGAGCCCGAAGCATCCGCTCCACGCAGAGCTTGGTCTCGCCGTACGGGTTCGACGCCGCGAGCGGGGCCTCTTCGGACAGCGGACAGGCTTCCGGCACCGGATCTCCGTAGACCGTGGCCGACGAGGAGAACACGAGCCGGCGCACGCCGCGCCGTCGCATCGCCCGCAACAGACCGAGCGTGCCGCCGACATTCGTCCGGTAGTAGCCGAGCGGGTCCGCACAGGACTCCGCGACCGCCTTCCTGGCCGCGAAGTGGATCACGGCCGAGCAGTCGCCATCGCCGAACGCCTCCTCGAGCACGGCCTCGTCCAGAACGTCCCCCTCCACGAAGCGCAGCCCGCGTCCGGCCAGCTCCTCCACGCGCCGAAGAGCCTCCCGCGAACTGTTCGAAAGGTCGTCGATCACCGTCACATCCCAGCCCGCATTCAACAGCTCGACGCAGGTGTGGCTGCCGATGAACCCGGCCCCGCCGGTGACCAGAACGCGCTCCGCCATGATCGGAGTCTAGGAGGCTCGGCCGCGGAGCGCCATGCAGGGCTGCGGTTTCCTGCCGAACAGGCCGCCTGACCGCACTCTTTCGGCGCTCTCCGCGCCGCGGGGACGAAGTGCGTGACCAAGGCCGTGCGACCCGGCCTTCAGCCGTGGACTGTTACGATCACCCGCCGGATCTGGAGGACATTGAGCCATGCAGAAACCCGTTCGAGTCGCCGTCACCGGAGCCGCCGGGCAGATCGGCTATTCCCTGATCTTCCGGATAGCCGCCGGCGAGATGCTCGGGCCGGACCAGCCGGTGAGCCTTCAGCTGCTGGAGATTCCACCGGCGATGGACGCCCTGGCGGGCGTGGTCATGGAGCTCCGCGACTCGGCCTACCCGCTTCTGCACGACATCGTGACCAGTTCCGACGCCAACGAGGCCTTCGACGGCGCGGACATCGCGATGCTGGTCGGCGCGCGGCCGCGCGGACCGGGCATGGAGCGCAAGGACCTGCTGCAGGCGAACGCGCGGATCTTCTCCGTCCAGGGAAGGGCGCTCGACGCCCACGCGAGCCGCGACGCACGGATCGTCGTGGTCGGCAACCCGGCCAACACGAACGCCCTGATCGCGGCCAGCAACGCTCCGAGTCTCGACCGCCGGCAGTTCACCGCGATGACCCGGCTCGACCACAACCGGGCGATCAGCCAGCTCGCCGAGAAGACCGCGCCCACACGACAGCGGTGCGGCGGATGACGATCTGGGGCAACCACTCGGCGACCCAGTATCCGGACCTCACGCACGCCCTGGTCGACGGCAGGCCGGCGCCTGGTCTGGTCGACGAAGCCTGGACCCGGGAGACGTTCATTCCCACCGTGCAGCAGCGCGGCGCGGCGATCATCAAGGCCCGCGGCGCCTCGTCCGCGGCCTCGGCAGCCGCGGCCGCCATCGACCACATCCGCACCTGGGTCCAGGGCACCCCGGAGGGCGACTGGGTGAGCATGGCGGTTCCCGCCGACGGCAGCTACGGCGCCCGCGAAGGCGTCGTCTACTCCTTCCCGGTCACCACCGGCAAGGGCGACTACCAGATCGTTCATGGACTCGACATCGACGAGTTCAGCCGCGCGCGGATGCAGGCAACCCGGGACGAGCTGTTCGAAGAACGGGCCGGCGTCGAAGAACTGCTGCCGTAGCGGCAGGCAGGGCCGGCGGCAGCCGCCCGGAACCCGTCGTCAGGGCCGCCCACGGGAGCGGCGCGGGCCGCCTCGGCTTCACCGTATCTCCATGATGCGGCGCTATGCTGAGGCCGCTTCCACACCCGACTGCACCACACGGAGGACCAGATGGACCCGACCCTCCACGACCGTCTGAACGCGCATCTCCAGCTCGAGTTCGAGGCCGCGCACCGCTACCTGTCCATGGCGCTGTGGCTCGAGCGCATCGACCTGCCCGGCTTCGGGGTCTGGCTTCGCGGCCAGTCCGCGGACGAACTCGGCCACGCCCACCGCATCATCGACCACCTCGCCAACCGCGACCTCCAGGTGAAGCTCCCCTCGATTCCCGCACAGCCAACCGAGTGGGAGTCGCCCACTGCCGCGGTCGCCGCGATCCTCGCCAGCGAACAGCGCGTGACACGAGCGATCGAAGACCTCTACGACCTTTCCGAGAAGGTGCAAGACCGCGCCGCCTCGATCATGCTCCAGTGGTTCGTCAACGAGCAGGTCGAAGAGGAGAACGTCGCCCGCACGCTGCTCGGCAGGCTGCGCCTGGTCGGCGGCGACGGCGTCGGCATGCTGATGATCGACCAGGAACTCGCGAAGGGCTCCGTGCCAGGCGCCATGGCGGAAGCCGGCGCGGACAACACGGAATGACGCAGGGAGCGCAATGACGTCAGCAGATCGGGCTCGCGAAACCCCGGCCCCACCGTCCAGCCGGAAGTACTCCAACCACGTCCTCGGCGTCCGGCCGCAGATGCCGCGCTGCAATACGGACGGCGCCGACTTCCGCCACGGGATGCCGGGGCAGCGCCGATAAGACTGCCAACCGGAGAGACCGATGGCGCAGCGATGGCAGGACTGGTGGAATCAGGCGCAGCGCGACCTGACCCAGGCTGCGGACTCCCGGCGGCAAGGGCGGCACGAATGGGCCTGCTTCGCCGCTCATCAAGCGGCCGAGAAGGCGGTGAAGGCGCTGCACCTCGCCCACAGTCAGGAGGCCCACAGTCAGGAAGCATCGGGACACTCGATCGTCCGTCTCCTCGCCGACCTGCCCACGCCGGCGCCCGATCGACTCACCGAAGCCGGCATCCTGCTGGACTCGTACTACGTTCCGACCCGCTACCCGAACGGTCATGGGGAGGGCGCGCCGTTCGAGCACTACGGTCCGATCCACAGCGAACTGGGACTGCGCCGTGCCGGTGACATCCACGACTTCGTCCGTCAAGCGCTGGCCGAAGGCTGAGACGGTTCTCCGTGCCCTCGAGAACTGGGGCGCGACGGCCGCCGAACACCGCGACGACCTGCTCGCTCTCGGCTACTTCGGCTCCTACGCCCGCGGCGACGCGGGCTTCGGCAGCGACCTGGACCTCATCCTGATCGTGGCTTCCGATCCTCGACCGTCCATGGAGAGAACGATCGACTGGCGAACCGAGGCACTGCCGGTTCCTGCCGATCTGATCGTCTACACGCTGGCCGAATGGCGTCGGCTTCAGTCCCGGGGCGGCCGCTTCGCGCGTACGCTCGAAACCGAGGCGAAGTGGCTCTGGAACGACGCCCCGGAGCAGCCTGCGGCCAGCAGCTAGCGGTTCGGCCCGCGATCCATCGGCACCGGCTGCCAACGTTCCAGTTCGACGCGCGGCAACACGGTCGGATTGACGCAGCTCATCGGCCAGCGGCCGGAAAGCGCCAGCGCCACTTCGCGTCCGACGCGCCGCCGCGTCACAGGCCGCATGCGGCTCGTCGCCGAAGCGACGTGAGGGGTCAGGATCACGTTGTCCATGCCCAGCAGAGCGTTGTCCGGGGCGGGCGGTTCCCGTTCCAGCACGTCGAGCGCCGCGGCGGCGATCCGGCCCGACTCCAGGGCTTCGATCAGCGCGGCTTCGTCGACCGTCGGGCCGCGGCCGGCGTTGATCAGCACCGCCGTCTCCTTCATCGCCGCGAACTGGGGGCCGGAGAGCATGTGGCGGGTTTCCCGGTTGAGCGGCGGATGCATCGACAGGTAGTCGGACCGCTCCAGCAGTTCGCCGAAATCGACCGGCTCGACGCCCTCGCCCGTCATCTTCAGTTCGCTGACATAGGGGTCATGGGCGATCACGCGCATGCCGAACGGCCTGGCTCGCCGCGCAACTGCCCGGGCCACATTGCCGAACGAGACGAGTCCCAGCGTCCGACCCCACAGCCGCGGCACTTCGTTCAGCAGGGGCCGGCCCTGAAACCAGTCGCCGCGCCGCACCATGGAGTCCATCTCGCGCAGCCGCCGCGCGCCTGCCAGCAGCAGCGCCATCGTGTGGTCGGCCACTTCCTCGATGAACACGTCGGGCACGTTGGTGACCACGATGCCGGCCTCCGTCGCCGCCTCGACATCGACCATGTCGACGCCGACGCTGCCGACGCCGATCACGATGCACCGCTCGAGCCCGGCGATCACGGACCGCGAGATGCGGAAGCCCCACGAGGTGATGACCGCGGCGGCGTCCCCGGCCTCGGCCAGGAAGTCCTCTTCCGTCTTCGCCGACACTTCGACCAGTTCCGCCACCGGCAGCAGCGCCTCCAGTTCGAAGTGATGGCGCGTCTCGACTGACGCCGTCCTGGCGATGCCGGGAAGCTGGACGACTACCTTCTGCTTCTTCAGGATCAGGCCCCCCGTCCGGCGAGTTCGCCCACGGCCCAGTCGCGCAGGCCGTTGTAGTCGGCCTTGCCGTTCGCCGCCCGGCCCACGCTGGCGCGCACCAGGACGCGCCTGGGCGCCTTGTAGGACGCCAGCTCCCGTTTCACCCAGCCGATCACGTCCGATTCGCTGAAGCGCCCCGGATCGTCGAGCTCCACCACCGCCGTCACCGCCTGGCCGAAACGCTCGTGCGGCACCCCTACGCACACGGCATCGCGCACCGAGGGGTGGGTCTTCAGCACCTCCTCGACCTCCTCCGGGAAGATCTTCTCGCCGCCGCTGTTGATGCACACCGAGCCGCGGCCGTGGAGCCTGAGCGAGCCGTCCGCCTCGATGGTCGCGTAGTCGCCGGCCATCGAGTACCGCACGCCGTCGACTTCGACGAACGTGGCCGCCGTCTTCTCGGCATCCTTGTAGTACCCGAGAGGGATATGGCCGGTCACGGCGATCCGCCCCAGCACCCCGGAGCCCGGTTCGACCCGGTTGCCGTCGTCGTCAAGCACGCAGGCGTGGTCGCCGAGCGCGAACGACGCGGTCTCGCCGGCCTCGCCGGCGGTCGAGTCGGACCGCCCCATGCCGATCGACTCCGAAGAACCCAGGCTGTCGGTCAGCACCGTCTCCTGCGGGCAGTAGCCGAGGAAGGCCCGCTTGACCTCGGCGCTCCACATGGCGCCGGACGAGACCACGACCTCCAGGCTCGAGAGATCGAAGCGGCCGGGCGCCTGCTCGAGCGCCTGGACCATCGGCCGGGCAAACGCGTCGCCGACGATCGCCATCGCGTTGATTCCTTCCCTGGTGATCGCCTCGAGAGTGGCGGCCGCGTCGAAGCGCCGGTTGGCGAGGGTGATCACGCAGCCGCCGTTCAGCATGCCTCCGAGCGCGGTGAGAAAGCCGGTTCCGTGCATCAGGGGACAGGAAGGCAGCGAGACGCGCCGCATCAGCAGCTCGTCGAACTGGGGCTTCAGTCCCTCGACGCCGCCAGAGAGGTCGAAGGGGTCGAGTCGACCGTCGTTGCTGATGTGCCAGAGATCGTCCAGCCGCCACATGACGCCCTTGGGCATGCCGGTAGTGCCGCCCGTGTACAGCAGCCACAGGTCGTCGCCGCTGCGGGGCCACGGCGCCTCGAAGGCGAGCGAGCCGCCGGAACCCGGCGCCGACTCGGCCGACTCCTCGTACGGGATCGCCCACTCCGGACAAGGGCCCGAACCGTCGTCGACCCAGAGCCAGGTGTGAATCGCCGGCGTCTTCTCCCTCAGGGCCTCGATCCGGGAAGCGAAGCAACCGTGGAAGATGACCGCCACGACATCCGCATTGTCCCACAGATAGAGCAACTCGCCTTCGACGTAGCGGTAGTTCGTGTTGACCGGCACCAGGGACGCCTTGAAGCAGGCGAGCACCGACTCCATGTACTCGGGCGCGTTGTAGAGGTACTGAGCCACCTTGTCCTGGCGCTGTGCGCCGCGCCCGATCAGCGTCGCAGCCACGCCGTTCGCGCGCCGGTGCATCTCCGCCTGCGAGTAGCGACGGCTCGGGGCGCCGCCCAAGGGATCGACGAATGCCTGCGCCGGGGCCTCCGGCCGATGCTCCGCGATCGCCTCGAGAATGTCCGCGTGATGCCAGTCGCTCATGAGCGCAGGAATCTAGCAGTCGGCTTTCGCCGGCGGCGCAATGCAGCTTCTCCCGGCGGCCCTACATGCTGCGCCGGTACTCGCCGCCGACCCGGTACAGCGCGTCCGATATCTGCCCCAGCGAGCAGTGCTTCACCGTCTCCATCAGCTCCTCGAACACGTTGCCGCGCCGACGGGCCACGTCCTGGAGCCGCGCCAGCGAAGCCGCCGACTGTCCGCCGTGACGGCGGTGAAAGGCAGCGAGGCTGTCGATCTGCTGGCGCTTCTCCTCCTCCGTGGAGCGGATGAGCTCGGCTTCGACGGTGGCCGCGACCTCCTGGCCCTCGGCCAGGAACGTGTTGACGCCGACCACGGGCAGGCTGCCGTCGTGCTTCTTCGCCTCGTACTCCATGCTCTCGTCCTGGATCTTCGAGCGCTGATACATCGTGTCCATCGCCGCCAGCACGCCGCCGCGCTCCGACAGCCGCTCGAACTCCAGGTAGACCGCCTCCTCGACCGCGTCGGTGAGCTGGTCGAGCGCGAAGGATCCCTGCCAGGGGTTCTCGCTGCGGTTGAGCCCGAACTCGCGGTTGATGATCAGCTGGATCGCCAGCGCACGGCGCACGGACTGCTCGGTGGGCGTCGTGATCGCCTCGTCGAACGCGTTCGTATGCAGCGAGTTGCAACGGTCGAGGATGCCGTAGAGCGCCTGCAGCGTGGTGCGGATGTCGTTGAACTGGATCTCCTGGGCGTGCAGCGAGCGGCCCGAGGTCTGGATGTGGTACTTGAGCATCTGGCTGCGGGCCGAGGCGCCGTACCGTTCGCGCATGGCGCGCGCCCAGATACGGCGGGCGACCCGACCCATCACCGCGTACTCCGGGTCCATGCCGTTCGAGAAGAAGAACGACAGGTTGGGCGCGAAGTCGTCGATCGCCATGCCCCGCGCCAGGTAGTACTCGACGATCGTGAAGCCGTTGGCGAGCGTGAACGCCAACTGGGTGATCGGGTTCGCGCCGGCTTCCGCGATGTGGTAGCCGCTGACCGAGGCGCTGTAGTAGTTGCGGACCTTGTGGTCGATGAAGTACTGCTGCACGTCGCCCATCATGCAGAGCGAGAAACCGGTCGAGAAGATGCAGGTGTTCTGCGCCTGGTCTTCCTTCAGGATGTCGGCCTGGACCGTGCCCCTGACCTGGCTCAAGGCGTCCGCCCGGATCCGCTCGTACACCTCGCGCTCGACGACTTCGTCGCCCGAGATGCCAAGGAGTCCGAGACCCAGGCCGTCGCTGTCTTCCGGCAGTTCGCCGCGGTAGACCGGCGCCTCGCCGTCACCGCGGCGGCGGATCTCGGCGCGCGCCCGTTCCAGCCCGCCGGTCTCCTGCAGGTGCCGTTCAACCCGCTGGTCGACGGCGGCGTTCATGAAGAAGGCCAGGATGGTCGGCGCCGGACCGTTGATCGTCATCGACACGGAGGTCGAAGGACTGCACAGGTCGAAGCCCGAGTAGAGCCGCTTCATGTCGTCGACCGTGGCGATCGAGACCCCCGAGTTGCCGACCTTGCCCCAGATGTCGGGCCGGACGCCCGGGTCAGCACCGTAGAGGGTGACCGAGTCGAAGGCGGTCGACAGGCGGTTCGCCGGCTGCCCGCGCGACACGTAGTGAAAGCGGCGGTTCGTGCGCTCGGCGATCCCCTCGCCCGCGAACATCCGCGTCGGCTCTTCGCTGCTGCGCCGGTACGGATAGACGCCGGCCGTGTACGGGTAGGCGCCCGGCAGGTTGTGCTTCAGAAGAAAGCGCGCCAGATCGCCCCAGTCGGAATACTCGGGTAACGCCAGCTTCGGCAGCCGCAGATGACTCGGCGTGGTCACGTAGTTGTCGCCGGTGACCTCGCGGCCGCGAACCGGGTAGCTGTACCTGCTTGCGCGCGCCGCCGCCGCACGCCCGGGCCAGCTTCTCAGCAGCTCCGCCGCTTCGGCGCCGACTTCCGTCAGCGCCTCCTGGTAGCTCCTGCGCAAGCGCCCCAGGCTCCTGTCCGCCGCCGTCTCCAGGGCGCCCGCCCCGTACGCCTCGAGCGGCGCCGGCAGTTCCGGGTCGTCCAGCTCGGCCAGCGCCCGGTAACAGGCATGCGCCCTCGAAGCCGCCGCCGCGCGGCGCTCGGCGTCCGCCTGGGCCGCGCGCCCCGCCTCCGCCGTCTCCGCCAGGTAACGGCTGCGATGATCCGGGATCAGGACAGCCGCCTGCGGCTCGCGCTCGTCCAGATCGACTTCGGGGGTCCAGGCGGACTCGTCCAGGCCGAACCGCTCCCGGAGCAGGCGGCACACGTTCCAGAACATCCAGTTCATGCCCGGGTCCTGGAACTGGCTGGCGATCGTCGGATAGACCGGCACGTCCTCGTCCGCCGCGCCGAAGGCCAGCCGGTTGCGGCGCCACTGCTTGCGCACGTCGCGAAGCGCGTCCCGGCCTCCGCGCCGGTCGAACTTGTTCAGCACGACGACGTCGGCGAAGTCGAGCATGTCGATCTTCTCGAGCTGGCTCGCCGCGCCGTAGTCGGAGGTCATCACGTAGATCGAGAGGTCGGCCAGGTCGACGATCTCGCTGTCGCTCTGACCGATTCCGGCGGTCTCCACCAAGACCATGGAAAACCCGGAGGCCCTGAGCAACGCGATCGCGTCACCCAGCACCTCGCTGGTCGCCAGATGCTGTCGCCGCGTCGCCATCGAGCGCATGAACAGCCGGTCGCTGCGCAGGCTGTTCATGCGGATGCGGTCGCCCAGCAGCGCGCCGCCCGTCCGCCGCCGGGTCGGGTCCACCGCCAGGACGGCAATCCTCCGCTGGCCGGCATCGCCCGGAAAGCACTCCAGGAACCGGTTCAGGAGCTCGTCGGCGACGCTGCTCTTGCCGGCGCCGCCGGTTCCCGTCAGGCCGAGCACCGGCACGCCGGCGCCGGCAAGCCGCCATTCCTTGCGCAGCCGGCGCAGCTGCGCATCGGCGAGCGAGCCGCGCTCGACCGCGGACAGCTGACGCGAAAGCTCGCCGTCGCCGCCCGGAGCCTCCGCCAGCCGCACCCGGAACCGCTGCTCTGCTGCCGGCGCCGGCCGGCGCTTCGCGTGGGCGCGCTCGACCACATCGTCGATCATCGCCGGCAGCCCCATCTTCAGCCCGTCGTCGGGGTGGTAGATGCGTTCGACGCCAGAGGCCTCCAGCTCCGCGATCTCTGCCGGCGTGATCGTGCCGCCGCCGCCGCCAAAGACCAGAACATGGTCGGCGCCTTCCGCAGCCAGGCGGTCGATCATGTAGCGGAAGAACTCCAGGTGGCCGCCTTGGTACGAGCTGACCGCGATCGCGTCCGCGTCCTCCTGCACGGCGGCGCGAACGATTTCGTCGACGCCGCGGTTGTGGCCCAGGTGGACCACCTCGGCGCCTCGGTCCTGGATCATCCGGCGCATGATGTGGATCGCCGCGTCGTGGCCGTCGAAGAGCGACGCCGCGGTCACGAAACGCAGCGGACTCGCATCTTCGGCGGGCCGGACCCGCAGGTCCTGTTCGGGTGTCGTCACGGAACGGTTCCTTGGCGCAGACGCCTGTCCGAAGTCTACCGCCCAGCCGCACGGTAAGCTCCGCGAACGAGATCAGGCCGAAGAGACATGGGCCGAAAGCGGCGGCCGGCGCCGTCATGGTCATCCGCAACCCGATCCTCCGCAACCCGCTACCGGAGCTTGCCTTGAGAACGACGATCCCCCTCTCCGTCATCGGCCCCATGGCCGCTATCGGCATCGCGGCCTGCCTGCTCCTGGTGGCGGCGCCCGCCGCCTCGCAGCAGCGGGCTGCAACCGGCCGGGACGATTCCAGCCCGGCGAGCGCCGCGCCGGCCGACGCCGAGGCGGCCGCAGCCGCCCGGCGCGAACGCCTCCGCCGCCTCCGCCACGGCAACCTCGCCGAACTCGAACTGGCCGGCCGGCAGATCAGGATCTCCTATCCGGACCTCGGAACCGACAGCGACGACTACCGCGCATTCGAGGCCCTCGAGCCCGGCCAGGTCGCAGCCTGGACCAGCGCCCGGGCGATCAAGCTGCTCACGCACGTTTCGCTCTCCTTCGGCGGCGTCGTGGCGCCGTACGGGAACGCCTCCCCCGACTACCCGGGCGTCTACAGCCTCTGGCCCAGGCGCACCGCCGACGGCTGGAGCCTGGTGTTCAACGGCGACGCGGACATCTGGGGCAGCCAACGCAATGCGGAAGCAGACGCGGTCGAGGCGCCGCTCGTGCACTCGAAGACCGACCGACCGACGGACAAGCTGGAGATCGGGTTCCTCGAAGTCGCACCGGGCGCCGTGCTGCGGATCGTCTGGGGCGACCACCAGTTCCTGGCCGCCTTCGAAGCCGCCCCGTAGCGCCTTCGCCACGGACCGATCCGGCCAGCGGCGGATCGCGGCAACCCTGACAAGGCGACCCCGACAACCTGCCGCCGCGGGTTGCCGCCGCGGGTTGCCGAGCATGGGCGACTCGGCGCCGTGCCGCGGACGCCGCCGACCGCTCGACCGCCGAATGGCGCGTCCGGCCTCGCGGACTGTCGGGTCGCGGTGTGGTTCGAGGAAGCGACCTGGACACTCGGTCACGTTGCGGTCTCCAAGGCGCGTCGGATCATGCCGCACGCTCCGTATACTCCATTGCATGTCCGTGACGCTGCACGACCGGCTGCCGCCGACGCTGCACCGACGCCTCGGCCCCTACCGCCGCAACGACCACGCCGACCTGCCCGACGAGCCGCGCTGCGAGCTGATCTACGGGCGCTTCTACTTGAGTCCGAGTCCCACTCCCTTCCACCAGTACGTCGCGCTCCGGCTCGGCCGCCTTCTGGACGACGTCGCCGAGCGAACGGGCGGCCTCGCCCTGCTCGCGCCCGTCGACGTCCACCTCGCACAGCACTCGGTGGTTCAGCCCGACCTTCTCTACATCTCGGCTGATCGCAGCGAGATCATCCAGGACCGGATCGAGGGCGCGCCCGACCTCGTCGTCGAGATCCTGTCGCCTTCCACGGCCAGCCGCGACCAGGTCCACAAGCTGAATCTCTACGCCTAGGCCGGTGTCGCCGAGTACTGGATCGTCGATCCCGCGCGCGCTCACATTGCCTTCCTCGTCTCCGACCGCGGCGCGTTCACGGTGCGGCTGCCGGAATCGGGCCGTTGGAGGTCGCCGGCCCTGCCGGAAGTCGAACTCGACATCGATGGCTTCTGGGAGGCCGTCGAACGGAAGTTCGGTCCGTCGTCGGGCCGCTAGCCGCGCATGGATTTCGCCGTCCGCCAAGGTGCCGCGATGAGACAAGTCACGCGCCGGTTCTTTCCCGACTGAACCGCCGAGCCATGGGTCAGCTCCGAGTACAATCAGTAATCACTTGCCAAGGAAGATCTCATACATGAGCAAAGGGCCGAAAACTCATCATGTCGTCCCGAACCCGAAGGACGGCTGGGACGTGAAACGTGGCGGCGCCGCACGCGCCAGCAGCCACCACGCTACCAAGAAGGAAGCGATCAGCCGCGGCCGCGAGATCAGCCGCAACCAGAAGACCGAGCTGCGAATCCACAACCGGGATGGGAAAATTGCATGAAGCGACAGCCACGGCGGTGACCCCTATCCGCCCAAGGGCTGACAAGGCAAGCCGAACGGCTGGCGCCAACGGTCAGGGAGCGTCGCCGAAGAGGCCCGCCTGCTCGGCGGGCGCGGTGCGCGCCAGCCGCGCGATCTCCGACCAGCTCTGCACGAGCGTGTTGTAGCGAAGCGCCTCGGCGGCGCGCTTCTTCCGGTCGCAGACCGTGTAGAGCTGGTAGCAGAGTTCGCGGGCCGTCTCGGCCCTGCCGCCCAGGGCGGCGACGATCTCGGCAGCGCCGGTCTCGCCCCGCTTGTCGTGAACGCGAAGGAGGTGGTGGACCGTCTCCCATGCGGTCAGCCGCGAGTCGACGGCGGGATCCCAGTCGTCGGACAACTCCTCTGGAGTGAGCAGACGTACCTTGCCGCCCTTCGACGCCAGAATGCCGGCCTCGACCATGCCTTCGACGCTCGTGTTCTTCGCCTTGAAGAGAGTGTCGGCGTCGCCATAGCCGCCCTCGTCGAAGCCGTGCTGCTCGAACCAGCGGAGCGCCCAGCGGCTCTCCGCGTCGAAGTCGCCCTCCTGCTCGGTCAGAGTCTCGCCGAGGATCTGGTTGATGAGCGCCAGCGCTTCTCGAACCGGCATCTGCTTGCCTTCTGCGTCCACTACCTTCTCGTGACGCGTGTATACGGCCATGCCGGGACCGATCGCTGCCTGGTCCAGGTCGACCGGCGCGATGTTGCCCGACTGGAGCAGGCGCAGCGCCCGGGGAAGTTCCGAGCGCAGTGCGAGCAGGAAGTCGCGCCGGGTGGCGGGCCGAGCGTCGGCGGGACGACGGCGGCAGACCAGGATGATGCTGGAGGCAAGAGCATTCGTGCCTTTCGCCACGATCCTTCCCGCGCTCTCGGTTCGCATCGGCCACGTACCACTGACCGCGAAGCCGGATCGGATCGTTGCGCCAAGGAATGTCTCCCAGCCTGTGCTGTACCGTCCAGCCCGCCGCTTGGTTTCCGACTGCTTGAAGGCGTAGTAGATCGTGACCGGAAAAGCGGGATGGGCTTGACCGGACAACCGGTGGAAAGCTCTGGTCATCCCGTCAAGGAAGAACGTCTCCGCCGCATCCTTGCCCCCGTGGCGGTAGGGCGTGGCAACCAGCTCCTCGGCCTTCGGCACGGCCAGCGTCGCAAACAGGTCCCCGAACACCGGCCTCATCGAGCGTCGGAGCCAAACGTAGAAGAAGTCCGAGAGATCGGCATAGCCGATGTTGTCGTAGTACGGTGGATCGGTAGACACCACGGCAAGGCTGCGAGTTGTTTGACTCGCCGCATCTCGCTGAGCACTGTGACCGTGACCTTTGGCGGGGAGTGCATCGATCACCATCGCTCCCTTCGCCAAGACTGTTTCCAAGCTGCCTCCAACACGGGCAAACGGATTGGCCTCGGCGTAATCCCACATCATGGGGATCGCCTGTCTAGCGAAAGTTTCGCGGAATGCACCGCGGTCGCTCATCCACGATGTAATCGATGAGCCGAGGTTCGCGATCTTCGAGACCGCCAACGCCAGATACAGGGACACCGCCTCGGCGTACGCCGCCGCGCCCGTGCCGCCGTCGCGCAGCGGCCGGTCGTCGTCCGGCAACGAGTGGTCGTCCGGCAGCGGGTGGTCGTCGTCGGGCAGCCCCGCCGTCATCGTCCATGTAGCCGGCATCTCCGGAGTAGAGCCAGCCGTCGCCTCCGCGGCGTCCTGCACGCCGTGCAGGCCCTTCCGGGATCCGGGCCGGGCCATTTGTCGGTGCCGGGCTTGCACGCCGCGCGCCGCCGTCTCGTTGCGAGAAGTGGCCGTCTCCTTCCGAGAAGTGGCAGCAGACATCGTCGAACATGCCGCCTCGGCGTCGCTCCGGATGCGGGCAGTCGCCTCTCCGACCAGATCGGAGAAAGTCGTGAGGGCCACGAGCTGGCGAGGCGTGAAGTAGTCACCGAAGGTCCAGAATCCGTACCGACGCCCTTGGGCATTACCCCCCCAAGTTCCACGACTTGGGGTCTCGGGCTTCCAGGTAGGTTCGGCGGCACTCGCAACGGCTTCCGCTTCCGGAAACGGCGGGAGATACAGTCGGGTTCGGTCTCCCGCGGCAACTACGGCCAGTAGCCGTGTCTTCATCCGGCCAGCATTGGCTTCGTCGTTGACGTACTCATACCGGATCGGGACACCAGACATCAGGCACCGGAAACTCCCGCGCGACAGCTTGGTGCCCGCCTTGGCCATAGCCGCATCCGCCGGCGCCCCGGCCCGTACCTCAAACCGGTATCCGCGCCCCTCGATCACCGGCTCGACGTACGCCTCCTTCCCCTTCTTCGTCGACAGCATGAACGACGAGCAGAGCGGCACCTCCACGTCCGCGAACGCCGGGTTCGGACTCCGCACCGTCCGCGCCCACAGCCACGCGATCACCGTCAGCCTCCGACCCTCGTAAGCCGCCAGATCAGGACGCTCCCGCACCATCGCCGGCGTGATCTCCACCTGCGGATACAGGTGCCCGATCCGCCGCTCCGCCTCGTCCCGCATCCACTGCCCGTAGCGCCGCACATCCTCGGCCAGACCCGCGGCGCCGCGCCACGTCCGCTCGACGAGCGACGCCTCGCCCCGCGATTCCGGGTGCACCGGCGCCCGGCCGGCAAACCGCGGCGGCACCTCGATCATCGCCTTGTTGATCAGCACCGCCACCGGATTCAGATCGCTCGCGTGCGCCTCCAGGCCCAGCCGCTGCGCTTCCAGCGGCAAGGACCCGCCGCCTGCGAACGGATCGTGAAACGCCGGCAGCGTCTCCGGGTCGAACAGCTCCCCGGCCCGCGGATGGTCGGCGTTCTCGGCGCAGGTCCGCCGCCAGCTCTGCCGGATCTCCGCCCGCGCCCGCTCGAGCACCGTCTCGTTGGCCGTGTTCTCCCACCGCACCAGATCCCGCAGGATCCCGAACAGCCGCTCACGCTCCTGCTCCGCAGCGATCTCCCGCAGCGCCGGCACCGGCTGGTCCGCTGCCTCATTCAGGCCGGGCGCCGCAACGCCAGCCGCCCGACGCTGCCTGAGCGCCCGCTGCGCCGCTCGTCTGGCCTCGGGATCCGAGAGAAGGACATCGACGTACTCCGACGGATCGTCCACCATCTGCCCGAAGATCACCGCCCGCGCCGCCGCCAGGGGCCGTCGCGCCCACCAGAGGTGCAGAGTCGAAGGATGGCCATGGCGAATCGACTTCTCGCGCGCCGAGGCCTTGTTGATTGCATCCAGTGGCAAGGCCACCTCGATCAGTTTCCTGCGCAACTGCATCCTCCGTGACTCTCACAGACGGTCGTGGCGAAGCCTGGAAAGCGAGGTCCGCTCAGGCTTCCTGCACATGATGGCGGCATGATGCCGACGCGGCGCCCGTCGAGCACGCTCGAACACCCGTTGGGCGTTCCCGACAGGAATCCCCGCCGAGCCGTCGGGAGCTCCACAGGGAGTGCCTGCCGGCACTTCAGGTTCGACTCCCGGCGCACCAGCGAGCAGTCATCCTCCACGCTCGGCCAGGCGTTGGACGAACCGGACAAGGGGTGCGAAAGCCGGGTGGTCGAAGTTCCACCGACCCTGTCTCGCGCCCTCTCCCACGCGCGCCACGGGATCGGGGCCGGCCGCAAGCCAGGCGTGTGTGAACGACTTGTCCCGGTTCGCGGATTCCAGTACATCGTGGTCCTTCAGGCAGGTGAGATACCGTTTGACGCAATCACCGGCCGGCGTCTCGGCAACGGACTGGACGCAGAGGGTTTCGAGAGCGCCCCGCCCTTGAGAATCGGGGATGATCAGGATGCCCGCGTCGGGAGGTCCATCCGAGAAGTCTCCATTGCGGTCAGGAGCCTGAAGGTCCGCTCTGCTCACGGCGTCGCGCACGCTGTGCCAGGCGGCGAGGCCGTCGCTGTCGGCGTCGCGCACGATTCCCAGGGCGCGCAACGTGATTCCAGGAGTGGCTGCAACCCGACGAAGGATGGCCTGGATTCGCGCCGGAAACCGGGTGTGCCCACCCGCCTCGATGACCTGTACCCTGGCTGCCAGGTCGCACGACCAGTGTTTCTCCGAGTGTTTCGTCAGTGCCTCGACGAAGTTGTATTCGTCCCTGCCTTCCACCAGCAGGAGGCGTTCGCGCCTGACCCGAAGCTGGCTGCGGCAGGGCGTCATCGCAGATCCAGATCGAGATCACGCGCAGCCATCAGTGTCTCTCCGGAATACGTGACGGCACGCACCCCGTCGTCATGACGGGAGAGAACATGAACCGCGAGTCGGTCGGGCTCGCCGGAAAAGGTGTCGAGTGCCGCGTCGATGCACTCCCGGCTGTGGGTCGTCGCGAAGACCTGGACATCGAGTTCAACGGTCATTGCCTGGATCTCGCTCCACAGATTCGGCAGGACCAGGTGGTGCAGGCCGTTCTCGATCTCGTCGATCACCACGAGGCCGCCCCTGAACTCGTGGAACGCGACGAACATGCGGAACAGCCTTGTCAGACCGCTGCCCAAGGCCTGAAGGGGCAACCGCTCGTTCTCCGTGGTTGTCGCCAGGATGAACGGTTCGCCGTTGTGATCGGTAATGACCTCGACGTCGGCCAGCAGTGGCAGGAGAAGGCGCAGCTTGCTCTTGAGGTAGTCCTTGCGTCCCTGTGCAACCAGCGCCGAGAAGCGCTTGATCGCCTCACTATCAATGTCCATCGGGAACGAGGCCAAGTGAATGACCGCGGGTTCGCGGCCGGCCGGGCGCTGGATGGCTGGCAAGATGACGATGCCCTCGCCCTCCACTTCGACCAACGCGCCGTGCTTTCCGCCCGCTTCGTCGCCATCGAGCCATACCCGGAGCCGTCCCTGAGGCGGAACGGGCCACGTCGGCCCACTCACCGCCGCCGGCTTCTCGGTCAGGACGGATCGCAGATCGGAGACCGCGGCAGCGCCTCCCATCTTCGGCGTGCGTTCGAACACCGCTTTCCATTCGTGTCGACTTCCGCGTTCCGTTCCCGCCAACTCGACCGCGCCGCTGACCAGACGAGCAAGCGGGTCGACCACGATGCGCTCCGAGCGCTGGACATGGGCGGTCCACAGCAACGACGGTACGAAACGGCCGTTGAACAACCAGATCGCCTCCGCGACCGAGCTCTTTCCCGCCCCGTTGGGCCCGGTGACCAGGTTCACCGCGACGAGGGGTTCCAGAGCAACGCCGTCGATGCCCCGGTAGTGGACCGCGTGGAACGATTCGAGATGACTCATGGCCAGTGACGCCCGTCCACTTTCTGCTTTCTCCTCGAACTGACCGCGAGGACACGGCCGGCAGCCTGCGCGCCCGCGTCAGCGGGGAGCATAGCCGACCAGCATGGCCGAGAAGTACCAGCCCGGCGGCTGCGGCGCGAAGTCGCCCTGGGGTGCGCAGCCGTTCGATGTCGAGTTGCAGAGATCATCCTCCGATGATCGCCGACACGCGCTCAGGCTCATCTCTCATGGGACAGGACTTCATGTGGTAGCCGTACCACGTCCCGCGTTACCATCGCGGGTCACCGAGCCGCCCCGCGTCCCTTCCCACTCCGCCTTCGACGGGTCAGACAGCTCGGGGCAGGAGGCCTGTGCCATGCTGCTTGCAGAATCCTCTGGACCTCTCTGGACCGCCGATGATCGCTGAACCGCTCGGCCAGGTCCTCGAAGCCACCGGCTATCTGACGAACGGCGCCTGCGCCGCTCCCACCGTGACGCTGGCCGGCTCCGGCTCCGATGTCCGGCTGCCGTCGTTCGACCCTGACGCCTGGTGGCGCAGCCGCACCGGCACGGACCGCCCGGACGGGACCGGGGCGGGCCTCACCGTCTATTTCAAGTACGTGGACGACCCCGACGACCCGGAGGAAGCGCCGGTCGCCGAGTGGCAACAGGTGGTCTGGAACCGGGGGTTCGCACCGCTGCTGTGGCTCGTCTCTCCCGAGAAGATCCAACTCTACAACGGTTTCGGCACACCGGCGCCCGACGATGCGGGCGCCAACGTGCTCGACACCTTCGGCCTGATCGACAAGGAACTGGCGAGGCTCGACGCATTCGCCGGGCGCCTGGCCATGGAGACCGGTCGATTCTGGGGCAGGGCATGCGACGTCAGCAGAGAGACGAGCGTGGACCGCCGGCTGCTCCGGGACCTGTGCAACCTGGAGTGCGCCCTGGTCGACGACGACGCGGGTCTCGGCCACGACGAAGCGCAGGGTCTTATCGGGCGCTGCATCTTCACGAAGTATCTGATCGACCGGCTGATCATCGACGAGCGACAGCTGACGGAGCTGTGCGGCCGGGGCGACCTGATCGACATTCTGGAAGACCAGGCCGCTACCGAACGCCTGTTCGCCTGGTTGCGAGACACCTTCAACGGCGACATGTTTCCCCGGTCCGCCGAGTCGGTTCCCAGCCCCGAGCATCGGTATCGCGTGGCGGGGTTCCTGCGAGGGGACGACCTCGACACCGGTCAACGCCACTTGTTCCCGTATCGATTCGACGTGATTCCAGTCGAGCTCATCAGCCACATCTACGAGCAGTTCGTGCATTCCTCCGCCGAGGCGTCGACCGGTGCGAATCGCGCCCGCCAGGAGGGCGTGTACTACACCCCGCTGCCCGCCGTTTCGCTGGTTCTCGACGAAGTGTTCGACGGCTTGACCGGAGACGAGAGCGTTCTGGACCTCACATGCGGGTCGGGCGTCTTCCTCGTGGAAGCCCTGCGTCGACTGGTGCATCTCAGAACCGGAGGCCGAACGCCGCCTCGCGCGACCATCCGCGACACGCTGTACAACCAGGTGTTCGGTGTGGACTCCAGCGAAGCGGCCGTGCGCATCGCGGCGTTCAGCCTCTATCTGGCGGCCCTGGAGCTCGACCCGGATCCGCGGCCGCCCGAGGCGCTCCGATTCGAGCCGCTGCAAGGCAGGACCCTGCTCGTCGGCAATGCTCGGACGATCGAGAACACCCCGGCCGGCCGGGAGGTTCTGATCGACGAAGCGGGCTTGAAGCGATTCGACCTGATCGTCGGCAATCCGCCGTGGACGTACACGGGAAAGGCCGGCACCGCAGCCCGCCGCGCGAACGGTGCCGCCGCGCCGATTCCGCCCCGCGGCCAGAGCCTGGACTTCGTTGCACGGGCAAGGGACTTCGCACACGACGAGACCAGGTTCGGCATGATCCTGAGCGCGACGCCGTTCTTCGGGCGGAGCGCCACTGCCATGAAGGCGGTGCAGGACACGGTCGAGGCGCTCGCGCCCGTGACGCTGGTCAACTTGTCCGATCTGTCCGGGTGGCTGTTTCCCAAGGCAAGAATGCCCGCCATCGCGCTGTTGGCGCGTCATCGCCCGCAACGCCCCGATCGGCTGACCCTCGTTCACGCGCGCTGGTCGCCGGCCGGCGAACGGAGCCATACCATCCAGATCGCGCCAAGCGATGTGGCAACACTTCCGTTCGCGAGCTGGAAGCGCCACCCCGGACTCTTCAAGGCGGCCTTTTTCGGGCGCCGGCCCGACCTGCTGCTGCTGGATGAATTGCAGGACCGACTTGCTTCTCTGGAGCAACGTCTCGCCGAGATGAAGACCCGACTGAGGAGTGGGTTGAAATTCGGTCGCCGTAGCGGGGACGCGACCTTTCTGAAGGGGTTGCCCTTCTTGCGGAAGGAATGCGTCGAGCCATTCGCGCTCGCGACAGACAACCTGCCGGTGTTCGAAGAGGACCGTGCGGAGCGGCCTCGGCAGGCCGGGATCTACCGTGCGCCGCTTCTCCTCGTCAGGGAGTTCCTGCAGAGTGGGCCTCGCGCCGTCGTGGCCGTTTCGGAGCAGGACGTCGTGTTCAAGGACAGCTACCACGGCGTGTCGTTCTTCGGTGCCGGACCCGAAGTCGCGCACCTCGTCGCCGGCATCCTCGGTTCCGCGCTGTTGCCATGGTACGCGCTGATGACCGGTTCGGATTCCGGTCTGTGGATGCCGCGGCTGAAGCTCAAGGATGTCGCCGCGTTGCCGTCGCCGGCGCTCGACGAGCACGTCGAATCGGAGGCTGGCAGGCGCGTCGTTCGACTGGTGCGCGCCCTCCACCGCCGACGGCCGTGCGCTCGAGACTGGAACGAGCTCGACGATGCCGTCTTCGACCTGTACGGGCTCGATGATGCGGAACGCATCGTGGTCCGGGACGGGCTGTTCCGGGCCAGTTGGCAGTGGAAGGCGGGCCGGGATCAGTCGGTTGCTCCCGCCGCGGCGGATGATCTGCGAGACTACGCGGAGGCGTTTCTCCTCACGATGGACGCATGGCTGTCCGCGTCGAACCGGCGCCGCATGCGTGCGGAAATCTGCCGGCTGCCTGCAGACGCGCCGCACCGGGTGGTTCGCTTCGTGCTCGAAGAGCGGCCAGGCCCGTCCGTGATGAAGGTCATGCAGCCGGAAGTACCTTTGGAGTCGGTGCTGGCCCGGATTGGCGAACACACCGAGGTCCGGGTCACGGAAGCGCTGGTCGGCCTGCGCGAGCTGCGGGTGCACGCGCGGGACGAAGTCTCGATCATCAAGCCGGCAGATCGGCGGCGCTGGCTGGGTGTGTGCGGCCTGGAAGACGCGGATGCGGTGGTCAGGGACAGCGCGTACGGCGGCCGGGCGACATGACGTCGGACTTCCCCCCGCTTTCGGGGGCGCTCGGCCGGCGGTTCATCGATATCCACCGGGAGCGCAGCGCCGCGATTCTGGCGATTCTGGACGCAGGCTGGAAGCGGGCCGTGGATTCCCCGGAGTTGCATGCGGGCGTGGGCGAAGTCGAAATCACGGAGCACCTGCGAGCCGGCATGCGGACCGCGGTATCCGCGAAGTCTGCAGCCGCGGCGCCACGCGAGGCCGTGCGGTGGAAGAAGATGACCGTGCTGCCCGGAACGGAGACGCGCTCGAGGCCGGAAGTTCCGAGGCCGGACGGACGAACGGACATCCCCGTCTTCTTCCAGGACATTCGCGAGGAGCATGACGAGCAGGATCCGCACGCCATCATCGAATGCAAGCGGGTGGCGGGAAGCGATGCCCGACTCTGCCGCCTCTACGTCGTGGAAGGCATCGACCGCTTCGGGACAGGAAAGTACGCGGCCAACCATGCTGTCGGCTTCATGGCGGGGTACCTGCTCGCGGGAGACGCCGGGTCTGCCGCTGCCGGGGTCAACAGGCACCTGACCCGCAAGGGGCGGCAGTCGGAACGTCTCGTGTCCGCCACTTTTCCCGACGCTTCCTGGGTCAGAAGCAGCCGTCATCCGCGTACGGCGGCCGCGCCCATCGATCTCCATCACGCGTTCTTCGGCCTCCGACCGGAACCGACCTGAGGCCCCTGGCGGCCCGCCATGACCGATTCGTCGACGTTGAGGGCCGTCTTCACATGGGGAATCACACCAGGTCGCGAACTGCCGCCGGCCATGCGCCCTTCGAGACCGTCGCCGAGGAGGTGTTCCGCCGCTACGGCCGCGTCTGGAAGCCGCGGACTGCCAAGGTCAACCGGTCGTACCTGCGCAATCAGATCCTTCCCTGGTTCCGCGGCCGACCGATCGGCGGCATCACGCGCGGAGAGGTGCAACGGTGGTTCGCCGCCCTGCATGCGACGCCGGCGGCGGCGAACCGCTCGCTCCCGATCCTGTCGGTGATCCTGCGGCAGGCGGAGATCTACGGCCACCGGGAGGACGACAGCAATCCGTGCACCGGCCTGAGACGCTACCCGGAGCGCGGGCGCGAGCGGTTCCTGACCGACGACGATGTCCGACGCCTGGGCGCGCGGCTGGCGGCGCATGAAGCCGCCGCGCCGCTGGCGGTGTCGGTGGTGCGCCTCCTGCTGCTGACCGGCTGCCGGCAGAGCGAGATCCGAACGCTGAGATGGTCGGACTATCGCGAAGGGCACCTGTTTCTGCGCGACAGCAAGACCGGACCGCGCACGGTGTGGCTGTCGTCCGCTGCCCGCTCGGTGCTCGACGGGCTTCCCCGGACGGCCGAGTGGACTTTCCCGGCGCCGACGGGCGGCGGCCCCATGCCGACGGAGACCCTCTACCGCTGCTGGAGAGTCGTCCGTGCGGCGGCGGACCTGCCCGATGTCCGCCTGCACGACCTGCGGCACAGCTACGCCAGCTTCGCGCTGCGGCGGGGCGAGACGGTGATGACCATCGGTCGCCTGCTGGGACACCGCGACCCGGCCACCACGCTCAGGTACACGCACCTGGCCGACCCGATGGTTCGCGCCGCTGCGGAAGCCGTCGGAGCGGCTCTGGATGCCCGGCGATGAGCCCGCCGACGTTCGGGCGCTTCGTCGCGGGAACGTGGAAGGCCGCCTGCCATGACCGCTGCAAGCCGTCCACCCGCCAGCGCACCGAGAGCGCGTTGCGGACCCAGTTGCTCCCGACCTTCGGGGCATGGCGGCTCGACCGGATCAGTCGGGCCGCGGTTCACCTGTGGTTCGACCGCTACAGCCTGACCGCGCCGGCGGGAGCGAACCGGACGCTGGACGTGCTGCGACAGATCCTCAATCATGCGATCGCCTGCGGGCACATCTCCGCCAACCCGGCCCGCGGGATGAGGCGCAATCCACGGCCAAAGCTGACGCGCTTCCTGTCGCGCGCGGAGATCGATCGCCTGCACGCGGCCCTGGACGCGCATCGCGGGCGCGGCTCGGGCGAGCAACAGGCGGACATCATTCGTCTGCTTCTGTGGACCGGCTGCCGGAAGGGCGAGATCGTGCACCTGCGCTGGTCGGAAGTTCACGGAGAATCCCTGCAGCTCTCGGACAGCAAGACGGGACCCCGGACCGTGGTCCTGAACGCCCAGGCGCAGGCCGTGCTGGCTCGCCAGCCCCGGAATGGCGGCGAATGGGTGTTTCCCTCGCTGGCAGATTCGTCCCGGCACCGCTCCGAAGAGCTGTCCCTGTGGCGGAAGGCGCGCCGAGAGGCGGGCATCGGAGATGTCCGCCTGCACGATCTCCGTCACACCTTCGCAAGCCACGCCGTGATGCAGTCCGTGCCGCTGCCCGTGGTCTCACGCCTGCTCGGCCATGCGCAGCCCCGGATGACGCTGCGCTATGCGCACGTCAGCGATCGGGAAACCGAGGCTGCCGCCGAGCGGATCGGCTGCGCCATCGCGGCCCTCATGTCCGAACCGGCGCCTGCCGCGCAGAAACCCGAAGCGGCCCGGATTCCGAACAGCCATTCCGGTGCGGAGGAAGGCGCAGCGAAGCCTGTTGCCGAGCCGGCAAGTGAGTCGGCGAACCCGTCCTTGACACCCGACCTTGCAGGTGAGAGGCTGCCGCAGAATGAGGAGACAGTGAACGCCTTGGAACTCCGCCGGTCCCTCGGCCGGGTGCTGGACCAGCTCGAGCGTGGCGGGAAGCCCATTCTGGTGTGCCGTCGGCGAACCCCTGCGGCGGCGCTGGTGAGTCTCAAGGACTACCGGGAGCGGCTGGTGGGTCGGGAACCCGACGAACGGCGACGGGACGTCCTCGGCCGGTTGCGGCAACACGGGTTCGAGTCGCCGGCCGCCGGGATCGAGGTTCCGAGAGAGCTGCGGTCGTGATCGGCGACGATGCGTCGGCGGCGAACGGGCGGTTGGTGACCCAGGAAACCACCCGTCGACGAAGGCGCGCAGGCCGCTCCCCCGGGGCCACGCCTCGGGCAGGTGCTCGGATCGTGAATCGCATTTGGAGTCTCACGTGATCCCGCACCGCAGGAAGCTGATCGACGTTGCACTTCCTCTGGAAGGGATCAACGCGGCGGGGGCTCGAGAGAAATCGATTCGACACGGGCACCCGTCCACGTTGCACTTGTGGTGGTCCCGCAAGCCGCTCGCCGTGGCGCGGGCGGTGATCTTCGGGCAGATGGTGGACGATCCGTCGGAGTACGTCGACGTGCTGCTGTCGGACCCGGAGAAGAAGCACGCGGCGGTACGGCTGCTGAGGCAGCGCCGCCGGGCAGGGGCCGCCGCCGGGCAGGCCGACGTGGGTGTGGCCGACGATCGCGAGTCGCTGCGGGAGATCGCGGCGGAGCAGGAGCGTGAGCGGCTGTTCGCGATCTTGCGGGATCTGGTGCGGTGGGAGAACACGGCCAACGAGACGGTGCTCGAGCGGGCGCGGGCGGAGATCAGGGCGAGCTGGCGGCGGACCTGCGAGCAGAACGCGGGTCACCCTCGGGCTGCGGAGCTGTTCGACCCGGAGACGCTGCCGGCATTTCACGATCCGTTCGCGGGCGGCGGGTCCTTGCCTCTGGAAGCGCAGCGGCTGGGGCTGGAGGCGCATGCGAGCGACCTGAATCCGGTGGCGGTGCTGATCAACAAGGCGATGATCGAGGTGCCGCCGCGGTTTGCCGGCCGGGCGCCGGTGCACCCGGAATCGCGGGGCGAGGCGTCGCTCGTCGAGCGGGAGTGGCGCGGTGCCGCGGGTCTGGCCGAGGATGTGCGGCGCTACGGGCAGTGGATGCGGGACGAGGCGGAGCGGCGGATCGGGCATCTGTATCCGCAGGTGGAGATCACGCCGGCGATGGTGCGGGAGCGTCCGGATCTGGCGGCTTACGAGGGCCGGAAGCTGACGGTGATCGCGTGGTTGTGGGCGCGGACGGTGCGGAGTCCGAACCCGGCGTTCGCGGACGTGGAGGTGCCGCTCTGCTCGTCGTTCATGCTGTCGACGAAGAAGGGGAAGGAGGCGTACGTCGAGCCGGTGATCGAGGGGCGCGGGTACCGGTTCAAGGTGAAGGCCGGGCCGCCGCCGGACGAAGTCGCGGCGAGGAGTGGAACGTCTGCGGGCAAACGACGAGCGTTTCGCTGCCTCATGTCAGGAGTTCCTCTTCCGTACCAGCACATCCGAACAGAGGGCAAGGCGAGGCGCCTGGATTCGCGGTTGATGGCGGTCGTGGCAAAGGGGGATCGAAGAAGGGTGTATCTCTCGCCCTCGCCAGAACATGAGGCCATCGCTTGCGAGGCGCATCCCACGTGGAAGCCGGACTGCGAGATGCCCAAGAAGCACCGCAATTTCCAAGGCCCCGTTTATGGACTGGACAACCTTGGCGACCTCTTCACGCCTCGCCAGCTCGTCGCCCTCACGACTTTCTCCGATCTGGTCGGAGAGGCCACGGAGCGCATCCGGCGTGACGCCGAGGCGGCATGTTCGGCGATGTCTGCTGCCACTTCTCGAAAGGAGACGGCGGCGCGCAGCGTGCAAGCCCGGCACCGACAACTGGCCCGGCCCGGATCCCGGAAGGGCCTGCACGGCGTGCAGGACGCCGCGGCGGCGGGGCTGCCCGACGACCACTCGCTGCCCGACGACGACCACTCGTTGCCGGACGACGACCGGCCGCTGCGCGACGGCGGCACGGGCGCCTCGGCGTACGCCGAGGCGGTGTCCCTGTATCTGGCGCTTGCCGTGGACAGGGTTGCCGACAGGGGATCGACGATATGCAGTTGGGATGTGACACGCCAGACGGTCCGAAACACCTTTGGCCGTCAGGCGATCCCCATGATGTGGGATTTCGCGGAAGCGAACCCGCTGTCTTCGGCCACCGGCAATTGGATGGCCATGGTGAACTGGGTGTGGAAGAGTCTCGCGACCGTTCCGGCGGGTCTGCCTGGCACCGCCCAGCAGGAGAACGCCACAGCGACGGGCGTTCGCACGTCAAGGTCGTGTCCACGGACCCGCCGTGCTACGTCGAACCTGTCCGGAGACGCGCCGCCGCCGCTCGTCGTGTCCACGGACCCGCCGTACTACGACAACATCGGGTACGCGGATCTGTCGGACTTCTTCTATGTCTGGCTTCGTCGTTCCCTGAGGCCTGCCTTTCCGGACCTGTTCGCGACGCTTGCGGTGCCGAAGGCCGAGGAACTGGTCGCCACGCCGTACCGTCATGGCGGCAAGGACGCCGCGGAAGCCTTCTTTCTCGAAGGGATGACCGAAGCGCTGCAGCGACTCGCGACGCAGGCCCATCCGGGATTTCCCACTACCGTGTTCTACGCCTTCAAGCAATCGGAACGAAAGGGAGGCACTGGAGTTGCCAGCACCGGCTGGGAGACCTTTCTGGACGCCGCGATCGAATCGGGATTCGCGATCAGCGGTACGTGGCCGATGCGAACGGAGTTGGGCAACCGCATGGTTGGCATGGGCGCCAACGCTCTCGCCTCCAGCATCATCCTGGTCTGCCGCCGTCGTCCCGCCGACGCTCGGCCCGCCACCCGGCGCGATTTCCTGCTGGCGTTGCGCTCGGAACTCCCCCGGGCGCTGCGCCTGCTCCAGTCGGGCAACATCGCGCCGGTCGACCTGGACCAGGCCGCGATCGGCCCCGGCATGGCCGTATACACGCGTCACGAGCGGTTGAAGCACCCGCGGCGCGGCGGTCGCTGTCGCCGAATGGAGTCCGTCCGACTGCTCGCAGTCGGGCCGCACGTGCGGCGCTCGGCCTCTCGAAGCCCATCTCCTCCAGGAACGCGGCGCTCGGCCCAGCGCGAGCGGACCAGATCACACCTGGCTGCGACCGCCCTGGCCCTGCGCGCTCGCCGCCGAAGCAGTCGCGAAACCGATCCTCGGCTGTCCCTCCGGCGGCGAGCTGCTGCGCCGGGTCGAGCAGGCCCTCGACTCGGCCGCCCGCCCTTGCCGCCGCCCGCTCCCCGAGCGGATGCTCAGGCGTCGGCTGGCCGAACAGGTCACCGGCGATGATCTCCCCTGGTTCGGCCTCCTCGGTCGAACGGGCATCTGCGCAAAGGGGCGACCGCAGCCACGCTACCCGTCGAGAGCCATCCTGTACGGTAGTCGAATCACAGGACAAGGCGGGACGGTCTGGAGGGCAGCATGACGCTACAGGAGTACATCGTGGAGGTGCTCAAACAGGCCGAGGAACGGCTTGCTGCACGGACGAACGAGGCATTGGAGGACCGTCAGTACGCCGACGTGGCCGAGCTGGCCGCGGTGACGCAGCAGGTTCGGGACCTGATCCCGTCCGTCGGCCCCAGCAGAGCAGAGCCGAGCAGGGAGTACCCGAGGTTCTTTCGCTCCAGGGACCGCCTGGTCAGGGTTGGATGGTCAAGGAACACCGGCAAGGAGTACAAGAATCGGGCCTCGAAGATCTCCGTGCGGGCTGTGGCGGCGACCCTTCGCGACCGGGGGTCGCACGAGTTCTCCGTGAATCAGCTGCTGCCCGTTCGTGATGAGAGTGGAGCGGAAGTCCCCAGATATCAGGTCGGCTTGACCGTGGCCTGGCTGAGAACTCTTGGCGCGGTCCGAGGGGCAGGCCGGCACCATGCGGTCGTTCCGGACCGCCTGTCGGCGGCCGAGCTGGAGCAGCACTGGAACTCGCTGGACGTGGAGGACGTGGATGCGAGTGCGAAGGGAGAAGTCAGCCGGACTCGGCCTACTCGCGTTCGAAGCCGTGGCTGCTGAACTTCAACGTGCGGCTGTTCTCGGTCACGGTTCGCACGACGTGCTCCGGTGCGCCCGAGGGAATCTCGGCGGCGATGTCCAGCTTCACCGTCACGTTCGCCTCCACGAGACCGGCCAGGTGCGTGATCACCTCGTCGGCGATGCGGCTGGCGTCGTACCCGGCGCGCGTTGCATCGAGCACGACCGTCCCGTGAAAGCGTGTCGGCCCCGGATCGGGCGGCGGAACCGGAGGCGGCGTCACCGGGCCTGAGGGTTCATCCGTCTCTCCCGGACCAGGCACTCCGGGGGGAGTGGTGTCCTTCGGCCGTCGTTCCTCGTCCAGTTGCCGGCGGGCCACGTCCGGCTTGACCAGCAGCCCGGCGGAATCCACGTCTGCGGGCCGGAGAACCTGCCCTCCGCGCAGCCCCACATGGCGGGCGTTCTGCTCGTCGAAGCTGTCCGCGTATGCGAAGCTGTCGACAGTCCAGGTGAGAAGTCCCACGCCGTCAGCCGCAGCGCCCCGCAGCACGGCAGGGCCTTGCAGGCGGGGCAGGTAGGGGTAGCGCGCGAAGTCCTCCACGAGCTGCCGGATCGGCACGTGGTCGCCGCGCCACAGCGGCACGCGGTCCAGCTCCATCCGCAGGCGGGTGCCGGCGAAACGGGAAGCGAGCAGGTCGTCGGCTTTCAGCCGGCGGGCGGCGCGGACGGCCAGCTCTCCTTGTCCGCGCAGCCGCGTCTTCTCCCAGGTCACCGGATCGGCCGGCGTCCTCTGCACGGGCGCCAGGAGCCACTTGAAGGTCTCCGGCAGCCGCGCCGAGACGGCATCGGCAGCGGCGTCTCGCTGGGTTTCGGCCTGCCGGACCTGATGGGCTGACAGATCGAGCTCTTCGCGCTCGTCGACGATCGACTGCCAGGCCAGGCGCTTGCGAACCGCTTCGTCGAGGTCCTGAAGACGTGACTGGTCCGGGGCAAGGAACACGAGCGTGTTGCGGTAGAGCCGCGGCGCGGCGCCTCGGGATTCGAGGATCTCCTGCGCCGCCGCTTCTGCGGGCGAGCCCGCACCCCGATGGCAGGGATGGTTCACACCGAGCACGACCAGGCGGGTCTCGCGCTCGTCCGGCACGTCGTGCCCCGACTGCGGCGCGGTGTGGATCCGGTGGAAGCCGCCGGCTTCCTTGAGCGCGCCGCGCAGCCGCTTGCCAAGGGCCTGCTCTACCCGGTCGGGTTCGCGGCGGAACTGCTCGGCTCGATCCTCGGCCAGCTTGGTGACTGTCGGCCGCGTGTCGTACCAGTAGCGGGTCCCGTCCTGGTACAGGTAGGTGGCTCGACCGGCCAGACGGCGCAGGGCGTCTCCGAACACCGGCGCCGATTCGCCGGGCAGGACGCAGCCGAGCTTGATGCGCCGGTCTTCGATGCCGCGCTGCGGCGCGCCGGCGGCCGGCGCCGATCCGAGATAGACGGTTCGCGCCACCCGCCGGCAGGCCGAGAACTTGCCCAGACCGGCCACCTCCCGGTCGATCCGTTGCGGCAGGGCGCTCGGCCCGTCAACGTCCTTCTCGATCACCGGAGCCCAGTGCTCCGGCAGGTAGCGGGTCAGCTCCGACAGCACCTGCGGATCATCGATCGAGAGGTTGGCGGGCAGGATGAGCGGGCTCCGGTCGCCCTTCTCCCAGAGGCTGTGGATGACCGCCGCCATCAGCCGCAGCACGCCGCGGGTGCGCTGGAAGGTCACCAGCGTGGACCAGTCGGTGTAGAGCCGGTCGAAGATCTCGGGGTGGATGGGGTACGCCGCCTTCAACCGCGTCTCGTAGTCCGCGTCGCGGCACTCGGGCGGGAACTCCTGGTGCGCGCCTCGGTACAGGTCGGCGAAGGCGCGCGCGACGACGTCGCGGTCCCTGTACCGCGCCTGATCGGCAAACGGCTCGAACAGGCGCCGCCGCACGATCTCGAAGCCTTCCTCGGCGCTGGCGGGCCGCCACGACGACTCGATGCGCCCGACGACGTTGCGGAGCCGGTCCAGCGCCTCGCGGCCGCGCTGCCCGCCGACTTCGACTTCGTCCGCCTGCGCATGCGGCGAGCCGGTGGTGTCTGAAGCCGGCAGGCTGATGACGAGCAGGCAGTTGTCGACCGCCTTGGCCGACTCCGTGAGCGCCTGCGCGAAGGTGAACTGCGTCTCGAAGCTCCCCGCCGGCAGATCGCTCTGGTCGTGCAGCTGGCGCGCGTAGGCGACCCACTCGTCGATCAGGATCAGGCAGGGCCCATGCTCGATCAGGAGCTGCCGCAGCGTGTCGCCGGGGCTGGTCGCGAGCCCGTCGTCTGCAGCGACCCGCGCGTAGCCGGCCGCGCCTCCCAACTGCCAGGCCAGCTCGCCCCACAACGTGTGGACGAGCGTGCCGTCCGGCTTGGAATCCGGGTTCCCGGGCGAGATCTTGTTGCCGACCAGAACGACGCGCCTGGCAGACGGCAACCTGGTGGCCTCGGCGTCCTTGAGCACGGCGTCGATTCCGGTCAGCTCGCCTGGCGCAGTACCCGAGAACAGGTGGTACAGCGCCAGCATCGAGTGGGTCTTGCCGCCGCCGAAGTTGGTCTGCAGCTGCACGACCGGATCGCCGCCTCGGCCCGCGAGCCGCCGGACCGCGCCCACGAGCATGCCCCGGAGGCTCTCCGTCAGGTAGGTGCGCCGGAAGAACTCCACCGGGTCGCGGTACTCGTCGGCGCCCTCGCCGACGTGCGCCAGCCAGAGGTCGGCGGCAAACTCCGCCTGCTGATACCTGCCGCTCGCCACGTCCTGGTGCGGCATGGCCACCTCGCGCCAGGGCTTCAGCGTTCCCGAAACGGCGCTGCCGATGGCGAGGCTGGCCTGCCTTCGCCGCTCGCCGCGCGCCTGCTCGTCGAAGCGTACGCGCAGCAACTCCATCTTGAGCTTCCCGACCTCCGCGGCCTGCGGGGCCGAAATCGACGTCAGCAGCCGGCTCGCCGTGTCGAAGACTCGGTAGGCGTCGTCGCCGGAGAAGGGCTCCTGGTGCGCCCAGCGGTTCCGGTGGCCGCGCAGTTCGCTGACGAAGCTGCGCTCGGCATGGCCCAGGACATCGCGGAACGCGGAGTTCCAGAAGTCCCACATGAGCTTGAGGAGCGCCGCTGCGTCCCACTCCGCGATCGATCTGCCGCGCAGCTTGGGGTCGGCGAACTCGATGGCGCCGGAGTGCACTCGCTGCGCCTTGACCGCGCGGTTCAGTTCGCGGGCCACGAACGGGCCCAGCCCGGCCTTCAGGAGTCCGAGCGCCTTGCCGACGCGTTCGTGATTTGTCACCGCCACGGAGAGGCGCAGTCTACGGCAGCGCCGCGGTTCGCGCCACGTTCTGGGCCGCCGGCGTCAAACCAACTTGTCAGCCGAACGCGCCGCCGTGGATCTCCCGGTAGCGCGGTTCTCGGCGTTCCTGCAGCTGCGCTCGAACTCGGCGGATGTCAGCCGGGCGCTTCGGCGCGGGCCAGGAGGTCCTTCAGCGAATAGTTGACGCTCGCCGCGGCGAAGTCCGGTTCGCGGCGGAAAGGCCTCCGCACGTAGTGCACGCGATGCGAGTCGTCGCCGCGGAACTCGACGATCGCGAGGATGAAGTCGTCCGGCTTGTTCAGCGAGTAGAGGATCTCGTTGCGGGTGACGGTGACGGTGTCGGCATCGCTGCGGCGTCCCTTGACTTCGATGAACCGGAGCTTGCCCGTATTCGGCGCCCGGCTCTCGATGTCGTAGCCCAGCTTCTCCAGCTCGCGGTCCGTGGGGTCGAAGCCGAGGCTGCGTTCGGTGTCCATCACGATGGCGCGGGCCCGCGCCGCCGACGCCTGGGTGTCGGGCCTGGGCGCGTCGACCGTCGGCGAGCGCCCGGCCATCCTGTCGAGCAGGCCGCGGGGAACCACCAGCAGCCCGCCCAGCACCACCGGCGGACGGGGCGAGATCTGCGCGTTCCGCTTCAGATCCGCCAGCCGTCTGCGGAGACGGAGATGCAGGTCGTTCGCCCGCCGGCGCGCCTCGCCCGAGTTGAGCCGGGCGCCGGCGCCGGCCCTGCCGGCCGACTCCGCCAGCTTGAGCTGCTCGGCGCGGTGGTCCCAGAACGAGATCTCCTTGGTGAGCCGTTCCTTCACGGCAGCCTCGGTCTTCTCGATCAGGGCGAGTCTGGCGTCCCTGACCTCCTTCAGGTGTTCCGGGACCACGCGGGCCACGGCGTAGGCCTGCGCTTCCTGTTCCAGGTCGCGGGCGATCCACGCGCACTCCTCGCGATCGAGGATCGCATCGACCTCGGGGTCGCCGTCGGCGAGCGGCCGGTAGTCGAGGTACGGCGCGTAGTGAAGGTGCCGGGAGACGGCGCCCTTGTCCAGCTCGACGTGGAGCACCCGCCTGGAGATGACCCGGCGCTCGCCCGAACGGGTGATGCCGGCGTCCTGCAGGGCATGCTCGATGAAGAAGAGGAGGCGGGGGTCGGCGCCGTCGTCGCGATCGTCCACCAGGACGGCGCCCCGCCTGAGAAGGTCGCGGTGGCGTTCCAGGGTGAGGTCGAGGACGGCGTCGAGCAGCGGATGGCCGGGGCAGACGAAGGCCGCCAGGGGCTTGCCTGGCGGCGCCACCCGAGGCTTCTCGAACGCGATCCGCTCGTAGCGCGCCAGCACCGGCTCGCCGAGACCGATGGCGCGGTCCCGGTTCCGAACGGCTGCCGGCACGTGCGTCACCTCGTAGCGGCGGGTCTCGCGCTCTCGCGCCTCGCCGCCGAGACGCCGGAACGCCTCCCGGAAGAACGACTCGACGTAGTGCGGCTGCAGACGGCGCGCTTCTGCCCGCTCCATCTCTGCGCGGACTCGCTGCACTCCCGTGGCGTCCATCGCGTCGTGGACGAGCTGCCGCTCTTCCATGAGGTCCTGCAGGGCGGCGCGGTCGAGCGCCTGATCGACGGCGGTATCGAGCCGCGCCCGCACCTCCGGCTGCTCGCCGTAGCGAATCGCCTGAAGCAGCAGGTCGCGCAGCGGGCGCCCTTCGAACTCCAGCTTTCCCAGCACGTCGAACACCTGGCCGCCCAACGCCTCGCGCGCCCGATCGAGCTTCTCCAGCAGCCGCCGGTAGACGTCGCCCTCGCGCGTGTCGTCGGCAACCAGGTTCCACAGATGGCAGACCTCGGTCTGGCCGATCCGGTGGATGCGGCCGAAGCGCTGTTCCAGCCGGTTCGGGTTCCAGGGCAGGTCGTAGTTGACCATCAGATGAGCGCGCTGGAGGTTGATCCCTTCGCCGGCCGCGTCGGTCGCCAGGAGGACCTGCACGCGCGGGTCGTGCCGAAAGGCCTCCTGCACCGCCAGCCGCTCCTCGCGGCCGATGCCCCCGTGGATGATGACGATGGCGTCCTCGCGGCCGAGCAGGGTCGTCATGCGCTCCCGCAGGTACCGCAGCGTGTCGACGTGCTCGGTGAAGAGGACCAGCTTCTGATGCGGCGACGCCGCCGGACGCCGAACATCGTCCCGGCCATCGTTCAGACGGCACGAAGGCCCGGTCGGCGTGAAGATCGAACCGAGGAGACTCGCCAGTTCGCGCCACTTGGTGTCCCGACCGGCACGGCGCACTTGCAGGGAGAGCGCCTCGAGTCGCCTGAGCGTCTCGATCTCCGCCTTCAGTTCCGCGATCGAGCGCGCCGCGGTCGCCTGGTCGAGGATGCGGACCTCCGTGTCCTCCGCCTCCCGCTCCGGCGCGTCGCGCAGATCCTCGAGGTCGTCGGTGTCCAGTTCCGGACCCTCGAACGCAGCGGGCCGGGACAGCCGGCCGCCGCGCTGGAGGACTTCCAGCTCGCGCAGCCGGCTCTCCAGCCGCTCGCGCCGGCGCCGCAGGGACTGATGGATGGCCTCCGGCGAAGAGGCGAGCCGCCGCTGAAGGAGCGTCAGCGCGAAGCCGATGGCGCCGGCCCGGCCGGCGTTCGCGAGCGCGTCCGCGCGGTTGAACTCCTCCCGCACGTAGTCGGTCACTGCGGCGTAGAGCCGGGCCTCCGCGTCGGACAGCCTGAACGGCACGGTGTAGGCCCTGCGTTCGGGGAACAGAGGCTTGCCGTCGAACTTCAGCAGCCGTTCCTTGACCATCCGGCGCATCAGGTCCGAGGCGTCCGCGGTGTGGACGCCGTCGCGGAAGCGGCCCTCGAAACGATCGCCGTCGAGCAACGCGAGGAAGAGCTGGAAGTCCTCCTCCTTGCCGTTGTGGGGCGTCGCCGTCATCAGCAGGAGGTGGCGGGTCAACCCCGACAGGAGCTGAGCGAGGCGGTATCGCCTGGTGCGCTTGATCTCGCCGCCGAAGAACGTCGCCGACAGCTTGTGCGCCTCGTCGCAAACCACCAGATCCCAGCCCGCGTCCGGCGCCTGCAGCTTCTGCTGCACGTCCTCGTCGCGCGAGAGCTTGTCGAGCCGGGCGATGACCAGGTTCGTCTCCAGGAACCAGTTGCCGCTGTGCGCAGCTTCGAGCTTGTCGTTGGTCAGGATCTCGAAGGGGAGATGGAACCTTCGGTACAGCTCGTCCTGCCACTGCTCGGCGAGGCTGCCGGGGCAGACGACCAGGCAACGCTCCAGATCTCCACGGGCGATGAGCTCCTTGATGAGGAGCCCCGCCATGATCGTCTTGCCCGCCCCGGGGTCGTCGGCCAGCAGGAAACGCAGCGGCTGGCGCGGAAGCATCTCCTCGTAGACGGCCGTGATCTGGTGCGGCAACGGCTCGACCACCGACGTATGGACCGCCAGCACGGGGTCGAACAGGTGCGCCAGCCGGATGCGCTGCGCCTCGGACACGAGCCGGAACAGCGCCCCGTCGCCGTCGAAGCTCCAGGGCCGTCCGGCGGCGGCGATCTGCAGCCGGGGCTCGTCCTGGCGGTAGAGCAGCTCGTTGGCGACCTTGCCGGCCGCCGTCTTGTACGTCAGCTCGAGAGCCTCCGAGCCGAACCACTGCACGCTGACTACCGTGACCGGCTCTTCCGGATGCACGCCGCGGACGGCGCTGCGCGGTTGAAGGTCTTCCAAGCGCATCGTGATGCCGCACTCATTGTCTCAGACGCGAAGCGGCCGCCCGCGCCTGTCGCCCACGGGTGTCCTGAGGGTCCGTGGCGGTGTCCTCGGACGCACGCCAGCCGCCCGCGCGAGGCCCAGGCCCGAGTCCATACCAGCGGCCTGAAGCCGCGGCCCCACCGGGATGGCGGCGGGCGCGGGCGCGCCTGCTGGCGCACACGCTCGGGCACGAATCCCGTCAGGGACGCGGCAGCCCCTGACGGCGCGGCCTCAGTTCCACCAGGGCTTGTCGGAGTACGAGCGCAGGTCCAGTTCGAAGGTCCAGGTGGAGCGATGCTGTCGCACCAGATGCAGGTAGGTCTCCGCCACCTGGTCGGGCAGGATGAGGCCGTCGGCTGCTCCCCGCGTGCTCCGGAGGGCTTCGAAACGCTCCGCGCCCAGCATTCGGCCTACCGTGTCCGGTGCGTCGACAATGCCATCCACGAGCACGTGCGCCACATGGATGCCCTGCGGCGAGAATTCGGCGTTCAGTGTCTGGCACAGCATGCGGCGCCCTCCCATTGCCGCCGCGTGCGAGTGCTGCCCCGGGTTGCCGCGCATCGCCGCCGTGGCCGAAGTGACGAGCAGGGCTCCATGGCCGCGCTCGACCATGCGGGGGCAGAGTGCGGAGGCCGTCCGAAAGAGCCCGAAGGTGGCCATGCGCCAGCCGAGCTCGAAGGCCTTGCAGCTCGTCTGGGCGAGCGTCCGGTTGCCGATCTGGGCGCCGAGGTTGTAGATCAGCACTTCGACAGGCCCGATCTGCTCTTCCACCCGGGGGATCAGATCCTCGATGGCGTTATCCTCGACGGCGTTCAGAAGAAAGCCCGTTGCATCCCCGCCCGCCTCGCGAATCGAAGCGACCAGGGCCTTCAGGCCGGCTTCGTCGCTGCGGCGACAGAGAACGGCGTGGTAGCCCTCGCGAGCGAATCTCCTGCCTGTGGTACCGCCGATGCCGGCGCCGGCGCCCATGACGAGGCAAACTGGCTTCATCGTCCTTCCTCCCGTGATGGACTGCACTCCTGATCTCGCCGAGGCGCTCGCAGGGCCATATGCCGCCACGCTACTCGATTGCACCCCTGCCACGCCTCCACCGACACGTCGGACGGCGGAGTCGGCATTCCGGTGATCCGAGGCCGGCGGCCTGACCGACGAGCGGAGCGCGAGGTGCCAAGCGTGAAAGCGCCCGTGGGCTACTCGGTGGAAGCAAGGTCCTTCAGCCTGAGGTCCTTGAACTCCACCCGCATCCCCGCATCGTGGATCTGCAGGCCGATTGCACCTCTGTCCAGCCGGCCTTCCCTGGCGTTGTCGGTGAACTCGGAGGCGAGCTTGCCGTTGATGAAGAACCGGTAGTGCTGTCCTCGGGCGACGATGCGGACCCTGTTCCAGCCATGACGCTCGATGTCGCCTTCGCGCACGACATCCTCGATGTCGGCGGCGTGCGTGGTTCCGTCCGGATCGATCACGAGACTCGTGCCGCGATGACAGGCGTACTCTTCGCGGGAGACGAAGTGGAAGTCCCAGGCGCCGAGAATGTGCGGTCCGATGCCCAGATGGCCGAGATCGGCGTGATAGCCCACGAACGGACGCTTGCCGCTCGGATCCTCCACGGCATGAATCTGGATTCCGCTGTTGCCGCGGCCGGCAAACCGGTAGCTCGCTTCCAGCTCGAAGTCCGTCAGATCGACATCGTCGTAGACGAGGTACACGAGCCGGTCCTGGCTGCCCTGTCCGACGATGACGCCGTCTTCCACGGACCAGTCCGAGATGGACCCTGCCGGTACGGCATGCCAGCCATCCAGCGTCCTGCCGTCGAACATGGAGACGAACTCCGCTTCTTCCTGCCGTGCTTCTTCCTGCGGTTCCGGTGGTGGAACCCATGCAAGCCACACGGCGACGGGTACGAGTACAGGCAGGGCAACGACGACGCTCCGGATCCTCTTCACCGCGACTCCTTCCAGGGTTGCGCTTCGCTCAGCGCCTGATCCACCGTGCCCAGGGTCGTGACGTGCCTCAGGAGGTCCAGCAGCTGGGCCCCCGACAGCAACGATGTCCAGCCAGCGGGCATCGGGCTTCCCGTCTCACGGATGTCCTCGATGTCTGCTTCCTTGATCGTGACCAGCTCCCCGGTGGCGAGATCCTGAATCACGAGATCGCCGGCCGCTTCGCTCTCCCTCGTCCAGCGCTTGTACCCCTGGTAGATCCAGGCATCGCCGGTCGTGATCTCCAGAGCAGTGAATCCTTCCTTGATCTGACGATCCGGCCACAGCGTCTCTTCGATGATGCGTTCAGCCGAGAGCGTCGTGCCGACAGCCGTCAGGCTCGGTCCGACAACGCCGCCCTGATCGCCGACCTGGTGACACGCGATACAGCCGAGGTCAGCGAACAGCACCGCGCCCCGTGAGGCATCCCCGCGCTCCGCCGCAGCCTCGGCCAGACTTCTCACCAGGCCGGCATCGTAGTCGAGCTCGAGTGATTCCGCCCCGCTTGCGGTCTGGAGCGCGGCGAGAAGCACGTGGTCCGAACGGCCGCTCGCGTAGAAGGAACGAAGCAGCGACTTCGCTGCATCCTGCCCGACGCCACCGGACTCGATCGCCGCGGTCAGAGCCGCCACGGCGCCTTCGCGGTCGAGGAACGCGACAAGCGCCCGAGTCGCCGCGGCGGCCTCCAGTCCGGGTTCCTCGAACAGTCGCACTGCCAGCTTCGCCGCCGTCTTCGGGTCGAGACCGACGAGTGCCTCGATCGCGGCTGCACGGAGCGCAGGTGCGTGCGGCGCAGCCGCATGGGCAGCGAGCAGCTCCCTCCCGCCCGGAGCCTCGAGGTCCGCGAGGGCGCCGAATGCGGCAGTCCGCACGAACTCCGGGAGCGCCTCGTCCCTGGCCATCGCGAGCAGACTCTCGTGCGTGTCCCCGGCCTTCCAGACGCCGGCCAGAGTGGCGGCATTGGCGCGGAGATGGAGATTGGGGTGTTCCAGCATCTTCGCCAGAGCCCAGGGATGTTCGTACGGATCGAGACTTCCGGACCGTGTCGCCCTGGCGGCGGCCGCCAGGATCCGCGCGTGCCCTTCGGCGTCGTACTTCCCGCCGCTCACGTAGCGATCCGGACTCAGGACGAACTCTTCGATCTCGGCCTTGCCACCCAACGCGAGAAGGTCCTCGATCGCGCCCAGACGCGTGTCCTCGTCGAGGTGATAGGACAACGCAATCGAGCGAAGGTCCTCGATTCGCTCCCTTCCCCCCGCGCGGATGAGCCCCTCGGCGAGATGGGCTCGCAGCGCGAGCTGCATGTCTCCGGGTTCGCGCGTCGCTTCCCAGTGCGGCCTGAGGTGCCGGACCGCCTGCGAGAAGACGTACTCCATCGAGTCATCCATGTGGCGATCCACCGCGCGCGCGACCACGGCGATCGATTCTGCCCGTGGAATCGCGGCCGCCGCCGCAACGGCCTCCATCCGCACCAGCGCGTCGTCGTCTTCCACGCGCCTGGCGAGGAGCGCCAACGGATCCTCGAGGCGATCGTGCCAGCGTCCCGCGATGCGCGAAGCGAAGGCGCGTCCGCCCGGTTCCTTCGCTTCCAGGAGCTTCCCCAGCACCGCCGGCGCCGCAACCTCGATGGTCGCGTAGGCGCCGACCGCTTCGTAGAGGCGCCGCTCGTAGCCTGCGGCTTCCGGATCCAGGCTCGCCACCCACTCGCCGAGTGCGGCTGCGACCTTCTGCGTGTCGCGGCGGGTGAGTTCGCGCTTGGCCTGATAGCGCGTCCACCGTTCGGGCTCTTCCAGGGCGGCAACCACATCCTCCAGCGGCGCATCGTGGAGCTTCGGAGCCCTCACCAGGGGCGCCGAAGAGGAGGCGATCCGCCAGATCCGACCGTGCGCCTTGTCTCGCGCCGGATCGCGGTACTCGTCGTCCTGGTGGCAGATGATCGGGTTGTACCAGTCGACGACATAGACCGCGCCATCGGGGCCGACCTTCACATCCACCGGGCGGAAGTTCCGGTGACTCGAATGGATGAGCGGCTCCTCCCACTTCAGGTCCATCCCCGCGCCGTTGACCGCCACGGAGAAGCGCTTCACGCGATTCGCCTGAAAGTCGCCGATCGCGAACTGCCCCCGGTACTCGGGCGGCAGGTGGCGGCCATCGAGATACGCGATGCCGGCGTAGCCGCCCGGCGCCCCGATCGTGCCGAGCCGGCGTCGGTGAGTGGTCGGAATCTGGCCGAGCGAAAGATGCGTCACGCCGCCCGCACCGTCGACGCTGAAGATCTGGCCCCATTCACCGAAGGCAACACCCCAGGGATTCCCGGGCCCCATGAAATCGTCCAGAAGAGGGTGCATCTGCAGCCGGCGCGGACGCAGCCGGAAGAAACCCGACTGATACAGCTCGGCGGACCCCCAGGGCGTCTCCACGCGCGATTCGATCCCGTCGCCCTGCCCCATGTACAACTCGCCGCCGGGACTCCAGACGAAGGAGTTGATCGTCTGGTGGGTGTCGCCTGTTCCGAATCCGCCGAGCAGGACCCGCCGCGTGTCCGCTCTGCCGTCACCATCCGTGTCCTCCAGAAACAGGAGCTCGTGCCCCTGTCCGACGTACACGCCGCCGTCGCCCAGTTCCATTGCCGTCGGGATGTTCAGTCCATCCGCGAAGACGGTCGATCTCTCGGCGACGCCGTCGTGATCGGCGTCTTCCAGCACGATGATCCTGTCGTTCGGAACGTCCCCGGGGAAGACATGCGGATACGTTGTCGTGACGGTCACGTAGGCGCGGCCCGCCGTGTCCCAGCGAATCGCAAGCGGGTTGGTGAGGCCCTCGGCCTCCGAGGCGAAGAGATTGACCTGCATGCCTGCCGGCACGATGAACGAAGCGAGCTCCGTCTCGACGTCCGCGGTCGGATCGCCATGGAGGACCTCCGGCTCGGGCCGCCGATGCCCCGGGTCCTCACCGCCGCCGGCTACCGTCCAGACGCGTTCTTCCGCCTCCTCGATCAGGCCGACAAACTGCTGCCATTCCTCGCGAAAGGAGACGTAGCCGTGGCTCGATCCGGTGAAGCGCCGCATCGAATCGTCGCCATGAAGCAACTTCCAGTTGGCGGGACGCCAGTAGTCGAACCACAGGCGCTGCTTCTCGACGACCGCTGCATGAAGAGCGGCCAACCGGTCCCGGGACGGGGCCTCGAAGCCCAGCTTCTCCGCGATCGCTTCCGAGACGTGCCGCAGCGACTCCTCCCCGAGGTGCATCCCGTTGTCCGTCAACCCCGGCTTCGCGTCCGAAAAGAGGTCGACGAAGAGAAGCCCCCTTTCCGCGGCGAGCTTCCTGGTTGCCCGGACATACCGCGCAAGAGAGCGATTGTGGCGCGCGACGTCCGGCAGAAACTCGCTCGTCGGTTTCTCGAAGGGCGTCGGAGACACGAGCACCACCTGCTCGGCGTGCCTCAGGAAACCGTCGATCAGAGCGTCGTATGCCGACCTGAACGACTCGATACCTCCACTTCCCGCCATCGATTCGAGCTTGCCGTACTGCGCAATGACAACCGTGGCGCCGACCCGTTCGAGCTGGGCGTCCCAGTCGCCGAAGCCGTCTTCGCGCCAACGTTCCAGCGCGGAGCCCTGCCGGAAGACGGTGTCCGCTTCCCACGAGAGATCACGGAAGGCGGGACGAACTTCGGCGAACGCGTCCGTCAGAAGAGTCTCCAGATGACCGGCCCGCAGCAGACGTACCATGTCGGCGCCGCCGGTGAACACGACCACTTCCTCCTCCCCCAGTTGAAGCCGAGGCGGCGCCTGCGCGCAGCCCGCCAGGCACGACCCGGCCAGGACCAGGGTCAACGAGAACAGAACGCCGCAGAGTCTTCCCATAGTTACCGCATCATCTTCGCATCGTTGCCGAACTTCCACGCTACCAACGCGGTCCGGCAGCGTGAACCGGACTGGCGATCACATGGCCGGCCTCCGCGTAAGCTCGACCGGCTGCCGCCGCACCGGGTAGACCGGCTGCCGCCGCACCGGGTAGAACCGGGTGGACCTGATGACCGTCGCCGTTCAGCACGTCGACCGCGAGTTCCCCCCGCTACACCCCGCACAGGAGTACACCTTGCACACCCCGAAGCACACCCCGAACTCGTGGAGAGGACGATGAGGAAGAGAAGACTCCGCGCAGTCTGCGCCGCCGTGTGGCTGGCCGCCGCCGCAGCCGCCGCGTTCGCCGGCGCCGCGGACGAAGCGACGGTCGACCTCGACCCGACCAACTGGAGCGACCGCGAGGCGCTGGAGGAGCCGAACGCCTTCTTCGAGACCGACAAGGCGATGGCCGAGGGCGAGCACGGCGTGATCAGCGGCACGACCGGGCCGGCGGCGGTCAGGGCCGGCCTCGAGGCCCTCCGCCAGGGCGGCACCGCCGCCGACGCCGTGATCACCACCGCGCTGACCCAGATCGCTCTCGCCGGCGGCGCCTGGGTGAGCTACGCGGGCATCTTCAACCTCGTCTACCACGAGGCGGAGAGCGGCAAGGTGTTCAACACGAACGGCGCCTACGACACCGTCCGCGGCGAGACCGAGCCGATGACCATCCCGAGGTCGACGTCGACGGGCGCCAGGCGTCAGCCCAGCGGCCGGACCGCCCTCGTCCCCGGGTTCTTCGGCGGCGTCGGCGTCACGCATGAGCGCTTCGGGAAGCTGCCCTGGGCCAGCCTCTTCGAGCCCGCGATCCACTACGCGGAGCACGGCGTCCGCCTCGGCGCGATCCACGCGCGCATGATCGAGCAGCGCAAGGAAGCGCTCTCCCGCCTGCCCTCGACCCGCCGCATCTTCGCCGATGCCAACGGAGACTTCCTGAGCGAGGGGGACGTGCTGCGGCAGCCGGAACTCGCGCGGACGCTCCGTGCCGTCGCCGAAGAAGGCATCGAGACGATCTACCGCGGCGCCTGGGCCGAACGGATGGTCGAGGCGGTCCGACGTGACGGCGGCAGACTCTCCATGGAGGACATGCGGAGCTACCGCGCGCTCGTCGCCGAGCCGGTTCACACGACCTACAACGGCTTCGACGTCCATGGCCACGGTCTCCCGGCACAGGGCGGCGTCCACGTGACCGAAGTGCTCAACCTCGCCGAGGCGGCGGAGCTCCGCTCCATGGGCCACTACGCGGAGTCGCCGGAGGCCTTCTTCTGGGTCAACCAGATGACCAGCCTGATGGCGGTCGTGTTCCTGCCCGAACCGACGCGGCGCATGCTGTACGGCGATCTCAACGCCACCCTCGCCGGCCGGGCCGGCAAGGAGAACGCCGCCGGTCTCTGGGCGAAGATGAGAGCGGGCATCCCGCCCCTGACCAAGGTCCCGGCTTCGGTCGACCCGGACACTCGGACGCCATTGTCGCCATCGACGCCTACGGCAACGTGGCCGCCGTCGTCCACACGATCAACACCGCAGCCTGGGGCGACACGGCGATCTTCGTCGACGGCATCTCGATCCCCGACTCGGCGGTCTTCCAGCAGGCGCTGATCGCCGAGACCGGCCCCGGGCAGCGGTTGCCGGACCCGACCGAACCGTTGATCGTTCTCCGGAACGGCAGACCGGTGGCCGCTCTCGCCTCCATCGGCGCCGGACTGCACCAGAAGACGATCAGCGTGCTCCTGAACCTTCTCGACTGGAACATGGACGTCAAGCAGGCAATCGACGCGCCCTCACCGCAGCTGCCTGCCTACGGCCCCCAGGGAACTCCGACCACGCAGGTCATCGAGGGCGATCTCCCGTCGGAGCTGCTCGCGGCAGCGCGCCGGCTCGGGATGCAGATCGAGGAGCTGCCTCCCGGCATCGAGTCGCGGGCGCCGCGCGGCTACGTCGTCGGCGCAACGATCGGCGCCGACGGCAAGCGGCGCGCCGCCGCGACCACCCTCCTCAACGGCCTGGCCCTGTCGCACTGAACGCCCGGCACGCACGGGTTCAGAGACAGAGCGCTCTCCTACTCTCCTGGAGGTGTACGGAATCCCTGCAGAGCGGCTCGGATTTCCTCGGATGCGGGAAACGGAAAGCGCCGCGATTTCTTCAGACGTCACTGGACCCTCTGCCGCTTGCCCTCTGCGTTCCCACGCACGTAGGCACGGACATGCACGCAAGCGGTTCCAAGAGGTCGAACACCGCTTCGAAGTAGCGGAAGTCCTCGCGTGCCCCCTGCGCACATAGCCAATCGCAGAGATTTCTCTTCTCGTTCTCGTTGACGCTCCACGACTCCGGGACCGTGACGGACTCGCCTCTCTCAGTCCTTTCGCGTTCCCAGTCGATGTCAATGAACTTGGCGCTCTGTCCGCGAGCCCTTTCTAAGGTTTCACGGTTGAACAGGTTCTCAACGCCTTTGAGAATGGGGTGCTCTTCAAAATGGGGCATCTTCCTCTTGCAGATATTCCCTTCGTCCTTGTTGCTGACTTCGCTCTCAGGGTCATGCAGCAGCACTACGGCCCTTGCCACGCCCTTGGGGAGGTTCGCAAGGCTCTTCCAGATCGTCTTGAGCTGTCCAGCGCCTCCGGCGGCGTGTACTTCAAATTCGCAAAGCACGTGTTCTTTCTCAAGCAGCTTGGCCGCACGTTGCAAGTAGTCTCGATCCGTCTGCCCTTCTACAAACAGAATCGGGCGCTGTGCTTGCCGGACCCGCGCCTGAACTTCGTCCAAGAACTCTGAAGTCGCCCTGAAGGCGAGGAAGGCTCGACCGATCTCCTCGAAATCCCCTGGAGCGACGCGAGAACCACTCGGAAAATCGTAAACCTGGAAACCGTCTTCTCCGAGTACCTGCGCCATTCCCAGGACAAAGAGCGGAGAGTGCGTGGACATTATGAACTGAACTTGCGGAAACATTTTTACCAGCCTCGGCAGTACGTCGTACTGATGCTTCGCGTGAAGGTGCAGATCCACCTCGTCAACCACTACAAGCCCCTTTACATCTTCGGCGGACTTGAACGGCACGCTGCGATCCTCGCGCAGGTCAAAATCTCTAAGTATGGACAGGAAAAGCGCCAGAAGAGCCGTTTCACCTCCAGACAACTGAAAGAGGTTTGGCACCACAGTGCCTTGAGCCGATTTCAAGGTGATGCACCGACCGTGCCTTCCGCCGATTCCGAACCGAAGTCCGGTCCTTTCGACTGGCATCGGGATGACCGTGCGTAGAACTTCCAGAGTCATGTTGTAGACGCCTGTAGCGTCGCCGCTATAACCCACTAAAATAGGCAGGGATAGCTCTTGCTGCGGGGCCTTGTCTGGATGAACTGCAAGAGGGATGGAGATATTCTGGGCGCTAATCTCGAACACCGCTCGATCATACGCAACGTCGTACAACCAATTCTGAATGTCCCGAAGTGGTGAACGAGAGATAAGCCGGCGTCGAGTCTCGCCTTTCAGGCGAGCTTCCTCCGTATATCGTGGTTTGGCACGCAGACTCGCTTGGTTCAGCCAAGCAGGTTCCTCCGCCCGATTCGATGGGAAGTAGAGCAGGCAGCGTGCTGAAACCAGCTCCTTCTTGGCCGACATCAGTGACCCGTCCAGGATGTTGGTCTCGAAATGGTCAGGTCCGCCTTTGTCAAATCTCGCGTCCCAAGCATCGAGCCCTCGACCATCCATCTCCTTGGGCGGCGCGGCATACGTATGCCTAGGTTGCTTCAGGCGAAGTTCCCGCACGAAGAGCCCGGATTCGAAGTCACAGCGGGCATAGTAGTACTCTTCTCCGACAGAGATATAGGAGCCACTGCGCAGCTTGAATACTCTCCCTGGCTCCAACTCGGTAGATTCCTCGTAGATCGCGTCCTTGGCTTGGACCATGGCGTTCACGATGTGCGAAATGGACATGGTCTTGCCAGACCCGTTCTCGCCGGCCAACAGAACGGGTTTCGGGCGTGCCCCATCGAACGGAAAGTCGATGTCCAGATCGAGGAGTGGTCCGTAGTTCTTGAGTTGAAGTCGCTTCACGTACACTCGCTCGTTCCTCAGATCGTTGTTCGGTGTCCTGATCAATCATAGTCCATCAGCCAAGGTCTTGGAGCGGCTCGAACACGCCGTTTCTCCAACTTGGCCTTGTCCGTACTCCACCGGGACCGTTGCCGCCTCTTTTCCGACGGGCGTCGGTGGGGTCGGTAGATGACCCTCGCTTCAAATCGGTCCCTGGGCGGCGACGAGGGCCGTCAGTTCCTTGGTCAGGGACTCCTTGTGCTTCCGGACGATCCGCCGCTCACGGTCCTCGTCGAGCAGCCGCCGCTCGCGCGCGACGTACCAGGACAATGCGGCCCTCACGAAAGCAGAACGGCTGGAGTAGCGCTCGGATGACGACGTCAGCTCGTCCATGCGATCCAGCGTCGCCTCGTCAATGGTCACGGCTATTGTCTTCATGTTGGAATCAGACCAGAGACGGAGACGTCAATGGCGCGGCACCCCCTCCGCTCCATTGCCCGACATGGTCGCCGTCAGATCGAAGCGCGCCGACACGACCGGACCCGATGCGGGTATGGTGATCGACGAGCAGGCCGCGGAGCATCGGCGGCCTCAGCCGCGCGCGCGGCGGGAGGCGCTCAATCGAGGATCGCGTCGCGGATGGCCTTCTCGAAGTCGGAGCCGACCTCCTTGGTGGCCTGCTGCACCATCAGCACGGCCGTGATCTCCTCCGCCGGGTCGGTCCAGGACACCGTTCCGAAGGCTCCGCCCCAGCCGAAGGCCCCCTTTCCGCGTGCACTTCCAGCAACGACCGGGTCGAGGACGACGGACACGGTGTAGCCGAACGTCGAGCCCGGCTGCTTGCCCCCTGATCCGTAGAGTTCTCCGGCCTGGTTGCTGGTCATCGCGGCAATCGACTCCGGGCTCAGTAGACGCTTACCGAACAACGCGCCGCCGTTCGCCAGCATCTGCTCGAAGCGCAGGTAGTCCCCGGCGGTGCTCGAGAGCCCGCCCGAGGCGGAAACGTACCGGCTCGGCTTGTCCCAGCCCTTCGCCTTGGCGTCGAGGCCGTGAATCACGACCCGCCTGGACTCCTTCTCCGGCGGCAGGAAGAAGTGCGTGTCCGTCATCCCGAGCGGTTCGAAGATTCGCTCGCGAGCGAACTCGTCGTAGGGCAGGCCCGACACGATCTCGATGATGCGCGCGACGACGTCGTGCCCCAAACCGGGGCTGTAGCTCCACCGAGTGCCGGGCTGGAAGTCCAGGGGCATGGCGGCGTACAGCGGTACGCGGGTGGCCAGCGTGTCCTCCGGACCGCGGGTGGGAAGGCCGGCGACCGCCGCGCCCAGGCCGTTGCTGCCGAGCCCGGAGGTGTGGGTCAGGAGGTCGTGAATCGTGATCGGGCGCCGCGCAGCCACCAGGCGGTGTTCGGGCACGTCGCCTTCCCACACGAACTGGGGGCTGATGTCCTCGTCGGCAGGCTCCCGGAGCACGGCCACCTGCATGTCCTCGAACTCGGGAATGTACTTCGCCACTTCATCGGTCGGGTCGAAGAGGCCTTCCTCGATCATCATCATCGCCGCCACGCCAAGTACCGGCTTCGACGAGGAAGCCATGCGGAAGATGGAGTCCTTCTCCATCGGACGGCCGCGCTCGACATCCATCAGCCCGTGCGCCTCGAAGTGGACCACCTTGCCGCGCCTGGCCACCGCGGTGACCGCTCCCTGGAGCTTCCCCGCGTCGATGTGCCGCTCGATCAGGGCGTCGATTTCGAGCAGGCGTTCGCTCGACATCCCCACCTCTTCCGGCGAGGCGGAGGAGATCTCCTCGGCAGGCAGCGCCGTCCACGCGATCATGCTCGCGAACACCGCCAGCACGCTGCTTCCCAGACGTCCCGTGCTTCCCGGACGTCCCGTGATCTCGATCATCCGCCAGCCTCCGCTCTTCCGGTTGCCGCAGCCGGTTTCCTCCCGGGCACCGGCTCTCGTGTTTTCTCGTGTCCCGGCTCTCATGTCCCGGCGGCGACTGCGGGTCGTCCCTGCTCGAGATGCGTGACCTGCAGTCCACTCCGGTGCTGATCCAGGCATTCCATCACGAGCCGACGTTGGCAACGGTCGGGCGCAGTCCCGCTGCAGGGCAGGCAGAGGGGCTCAGCGCCGATGAGTGGCAGACCGAGGCCGTCCGCGACGATCTCTCCGGCAACCGACTGCTCGCCGCGACGGCAGACGGCGCGACGCCGCGACCGCCTGCTCGACTGCCCAGGTCGACGGTCTCGCGGTGCCGTACTGAACCGGAGCAAGGTCAGAGACTCCGTGACGCTGACCCGGGAGCGCCCGAGCGCCGCGGCGACGCTCGGCGCCGGGTCCGCCCCGTGGTGCTCAGGGCCAGAGCGCATCCTCCTCCAGAGTCCGGTGCAGCCGGTCGTACGTCCAGACATCAATGCCGTCTTCGGTACGGAAGGACCGTCTCCCTCCGTACAGGAGAATCCGCCGGGCCATGCCTTTCAGTTCGGCCACCGCTCGCAAGCCGCGGAGCTGCCCCGTGTGATGGCGGACCTGGGACTTCACCTCGATCGCGAGCAGATCGGCGCCCCGGCGCAGGATGAAGTCCACCTCGGTGCGCGCCGCCGAGTGCGCGCTCCAGTAGTGAATCGCCTCGTACAGTTCGGTCCCCTCCCCGTGCGCCCGGAGCAGGTGCAGCACCCATCCCTCGGCCAGCGCCCCGCGCTCTTCGGGCGCCACGGCACCGAAGAGCCGCTTTGTCGCCCGGACCAGCCCGGGGTCTACCCAATAGAGCTTGGGGTGACGGCGCTCGCGTACACGCAGCTTCGCTTCGAAGGCGGGCAGCCTGAAGGCCAGCAGCGTGTCCTCCAGGATGTCCACGTAACCCTGCACCGTGGTTCGGGAGACGCCACAGTCGCGCGCGATGCCCGAGACGTTGACGGTGGCACCGTGACAGAGGGCGGCAACCGGCAGGAAGCGGACAAAGCCGGCCAGGTTCCTTGTCAGCGCCTCGGCACGAATCTCCTCGCGCAGGTAGAGCTGCACGTAGCTCTCCAACGTCGCGCGCCGGTCCTCGGCCGTCCAGACGAGCGGGATCGTTCCCCAACGCAGCGCGGTTTCGAGGTCGAAGTCCGGTCCGAGCTCCGACGGCGTCAGCGGGTGCATCACTCGCCGTAGCGCCCGCCCTGCCAGCAGGTTGACTCCCGCCGCCTTCAGCTTTCGGGCGCTCGACCCGAGGAGGGCAAACCGAAGCCGGTGCTCCTCGATGAATCGATGGACCTCGTTCAGCAGGCTGGGCAGCCGCTGGATCTCGTCGACCACGACCCAGCCTCCCTGCGGAATGGACCGCAGTTCCGCCGCGAACAGCGACGGATCAGCCAGGTAATCGTGGTAGCGCGCCTCGTCGAGCAGATCGACCCGATAGGCATGGCCGAGGTGGCGACGCGCCCAGGTGCTCTTGCCGACGCCGCGGACACCGAGCAGGAAGAAGCTCCGACCCGGAAGTCGGGAAAGCCGCGGGTAGAACTTTCCGTACATGTCGTCGTCATTTTTCGCGGAAATCTGACGGCATTGTGGCACATGCGATCTTCGGCCGGTTTCTGCTCGGTGAACGTCGCCAGCGGAGTGTGCATGACCTGGAGATCGGGCAGGAATCGGGCATGCCAGGAATCGGAGAGGCACTTCTCGACGTCGTCAGACCGCCTGAAGAGCCCTTCCTCGATCGTCGGTATCGGCGCCACGCCGGGAACGCTTCGACGAGGAGTCCGGCCGGCCGGCCGATCGCGTTCTTCTCCATCGCGCCGACGCGCTCGAGGTCCCTGATGGCTCACGCGACACAAACTTGGAACAGCGTGCCACCTGGTGTAGCTTCAAGCACATGGAGTTCGGCGCCCAGCTCAGCAGCTACCGCCTGCCGTGGCCGCAGATCGAGGCCACCGTGCAGGTAATCGAGAGCGGCCGCTGGAGCAGCCTGTGGTTCTCGGATCACTTCCTGCCGCCCGCGGCCCCCAACGACGAGCACAAGTCGGCGCTCGAGGTCTGGACCCTGATCACCGCCGCGGCGGTGATGACCCGCCGTGTGCGGCTGGGCACCCTCGCCTGCGGCATCACCTACCGCAATCCGGCGCTGTTGGCGAAGGCATGCGCCAGCGTCGACCACATCAGCGGCGGACGCATGGAACTGGGAATCGGCGCCGCCTGGTTCGAGCGCGAGCACCGCGCCTACGGCTGGGACTTCCCGCCGCTCCGCGAGCGCTGCGACCGTCTGGAGGAGGCGGCGCAGCTCATCCGCCTGCTGTTCACCAGGCAGGGCGACAAGAAGGTCACGTTCCAGGGCGCCCACTACCGCCTCGACGAAGCGCCCTTCGCACCGGGCTCGGCCCGCAAGCCCCACATTCCGATCCTGATCGGCGGCAACGGCGAAAAGCGGACGCTCCGCACCTGCGCCCGTTACGGCGACATCAGCAACCTGGATTTCTGGCATCCGGGCGGCGTCGACGTCTTCCGCCGCAAGCAGGAGATCCTCGACCGCCACTGCGAGGACGCGGATCGCGATCCGGCGGAGGTCAAGCGAACGGTCGCCCTGCCCTGCCGGCTCTTCGCCGACGACCGGGAGGCCGCGAAGTCACCCGGGCGGCCCTGGTACTGCTGGGGCACCGCATCATGCGTACAGGACCTTTTGCAGCAGTACATCGAAGCCGGCGCCGAGGAGATCATCCTCTGCGGCATCCCCAACCAGCCCGATGCCTGGCAGCAGATCGACGACGAGGTCCTGTGTGCGTTCGATTGAGAAGAGATGGGGCGATCGAGAAGAGACGCTGCGATCCCTTGCATCGGCAACAGGCCGCGCGGCGCGTGCCCTGCTCGAAGCGATTCGCTGGCAGTCAACGGCCCGCGCCGCTGGTGGAGCCCGGCAACTCCCGCACATCCGAGGAACACGCTCCACCACCGGTCCGCACCGCGGCGGCGCCGGGCAACCGGGTCGCAGAGGGCGTCGAGCAGTCGAAAGTCGACTGGGCCCGTCCACGGATCTGAGCAGCGCTTCCAGGAGGCAGCGCTCGCAAGAGAAACAAGGAGAATCCCCATGAAGCTCCGCCTCCCCGTACTCCCCGCACTCGTTCTCTCCGTGCCCGCGTTCGGCATCGCGCTCCCGGGAAGCACGGCGGTCGCCGCGCCGCCGGCCAACAACGCGGCTGACCCCGCCGACGTGACCTGGGCGGGGCAGATCGCTCCGATCCTGCACGAGAACTGCGTGAGCTGTCATCGACCCGGACAGACGGCGCCCATGTCGCTCCTGACCTACGACGAGACGCGCCCGTGGGCAAAGTCGATCCGCCGGGTCACGAGCGACCGGACCATGCCGCCGTGGTTCGCCAACCCGGAGCACGGCGAGTTCGTGGAGGACCCGAGCCTCACCGACGCCGAGATCGAGACGCTGAACCGTTGGGTGGCCGCGGGTGCGCCGGCCGGCGATCTTTCGCGGGCGCCTGAGCCTCCCCGCTTCTCCTCGGAGTGGAAGCTCGGACCGCCGGACCTCGTGTACACGGCGCCGGAGTTCCACGTCTCGGATGACGTCGAGGACCACTACGAGTGGCTCCAGGTGGAGAATCCGGTGAGCGAGGAGCGCTGGATCAGGGCGATCGAGATCCACCCCGGACTCGTGGAAGCGGTGCATCACCAGTTGACCTACCTCGCACCGCCCGACGCCACGCTCGCCGGCGTACAGAGCCGGACCGGAACCCTGGACCTGACCTTCGTGGGCGGCTGGGGGCCCGGTGTGGCGCCGCTTCAGTTCGCCGAGGGGCACGGGATGCGCATGCCGCCGAACAGCACGCTGTTCTTCCAGATGCACTACCACAAGACGCCGGGGCCAGGCACCGGCGGCGTCGACCAGACGAAGATGGGCCTCCATTTCCACGACGAGAAGCCGGAGAACGTGGTCGAGACGCTGTGGCTGGTGGATCCGGCCCTCAACATTCCGGCGGGCGAAAGCGACTACAGGTCGTGGTCGTCGTTCACTACCGAGCACGAGGCAGTGCTCTTCGACTTCACGCCGCACATGCATCTGCGGGGCAAGGCGATGACGTTCACGGCCGAGTACTCCGACGGGCGCAAGGAAGTCCTGCTCGACGTGCCGAACTACGACTTCAACTGGCAGCTGACCTACACGCCGACGACGCCCAGGGTAATCCCGGCGGGCACGACGATTCGCGTCGACGCGACGTTCGACAACTCGGCCGACAACCCGGCGAACCCCGATCCGACGGCGAACGTGACGTGGGGCGAGGCAACGACCGACGAGATGATGGTCGGCTTCATCCACTACACGTTCAGCGACAAGAGCAAGCAGGCGAACATGCCCACCTTCATCGTGCCCGACGCGCTCAAGGCGCAGATGGAGCAACTGCGCGAGTTCCGGCGCAGGCAGAGGGAAGCGGCGGCAGCGACTGCCGGAACCAGCGGGGGGCGCTGACTCGGCGTCCATTCCTCCGCTGATTCCGCTGGCCGTCGGGAACTCGCATTCTCGAACTCGCATTCGCGGTAACGGCAGCCCGGAGGTGACCGACGGCCGGACCGTACAGTTCAGTTCAGACAGTTCAGACAGACAGTCCGGAGGCTTCAGTGATTCGCGCCGCGCCCTTAGCCTTCGCCTTGCTGGCGGCGGTCGGCACGGTCGCCGGTGCCGCTGAAACCGACACGGCCGACCTCGAGTTCTTCGAATCGAGGATCCGGCCGGTTCTGGTCGAGCGCTGCTACGCGTGTCACGGCGAGGATCCCGCGAGAATCCGCGGCGGGCTGGTTCTGCTCGATGCCGCAGGGCTGCGCGCCGGAGGCGACAGCGGCGCGGTGATCGTCCCGGGATCGCCCGAGGACAGCCTGCTGATCGAGGCCATCCACTACGAAGGTCTCACCCGGATGCCGCCCGACGGCAAGCTCCCGGCGTCGGTGATCGCCGACTTCGAGCAGTGGATCCGGCGCGGCGCTCCCGACCCGCGCACCGGCACCGAGCGGACGGTGGTTGCCGAGAGAACGGCCGAGTCGTACGACTACGGCCCGGGCCGCGAGCACTGGGCCTATCGCCGGATCGAGGATCCCGAACCGCCCGAGGTCGAGAACGAGGCGTGGATCCGCCGGCCGATCGACCGCTTCATCCTGGCGCGACTCGAGGAGCGGGGCCTCGAGCCCGTGGCCGCTGCCGACAGGCGCACCCTGCTGCGGCGCGCCACGTTCGATCTCGTCGGCCTGGCGCCGTCCGAAGCCGAGATCGCCGACTTCCTCGCCGATCAGGACCCCGACGCCTTCGCAAGCGTCGTCGACCGGCTGCTCGCCTCCCCGCACTACGGCGAGCGCTGGGGCCGTCACTGGCTCGACGTCGCCCGCTATGCCGACTCGAACGGCCTCGACGAGAACATCGCGTTCCCCAACGCCTTCCGTTACCGCGACTACGTCGTCGACTCCCTGAACCGCGACAAGCCGTTCGACCGCTTCGTGCAGGAACAGATCGCCGGCGACCTGATGCCGGCGGAGAGCGAGGCGCAGCGCTTCGAGCAGATCACCGCCACCGGCTTCCTGATGCTGGGGCCCAAGGTGCTCGCCGAACAGGACGTCGACAAGATGCTCATCGACATCGTCGACGAGCAGGTCAATACCGTGGGCCGCGCCTTTCTCGCCCTGCCGGTCGGCTGCGCCCGCTGCCACGACCACAAGTTCGACCCCATCCCCACGGCCGACTACTACGCGATGGCGGGTGTTCTGCGTTCGACGGCGACGATGAGCGACGCCGCCGGCATGCGCTGGCTGGAGCGTCCTCTGGCCCCGGAGGAGACGATCGCCGAGTACGAGGCGGCACGAGAGTCCGTCGCCCAAGCGCGGGAGAAAGTGGACGAACTCGTCCGCGAGCAGAACGACGTCCTGCGCCGACCGCGCCGCGAAGCCCTCGCCGACTATCTGCTGGCCGCCGAAGAGGCCTACCCGAGCTGGAGCGGCGACGAGGCGGTGCAGGACGAGGCCAGGGAGGCGATCGCCCGCGTCGCCGGGAGCCGGGGTCTGGAACCGGCCGTCCTGGAGCGCTGGGTCAAGGCCTTCCATCGCTACCGGGAGGGCCCGCCGGTCGAGGGGGACGCCCCGAGCCCGAGCACCGTCTTCGTGATCTGGAACGCCTACGCCGCCGCCGCGCCCGACCGCTACGAGGAGGTGACCGAGGATCTGCGGGCGCTCATCGCCTCGGAGAAGGTGCTGACGGCGCCCCTGACCCGCGGGCTCGTCCGCGGGCCGACGCCGAAGACGCTGGAGGAGGTCGCCTGGCGCTACGGGAGCCTCTTCGCGACGATCGAGATCGCCTGGGAAGAGCACCTCATGCGGCTCGGGCTCAAGGACGAGGACGACCTCGCGCCTTCGGACTTCATGCTCCCGCGCGAGCAGGAGGAGCTGCGCTGGCTGGTGTACGGCGGCTACTTCTGCATTCTCTGCCTGGACCAGGAAGAGGAAGAGAAGCTCTACCCGCCAGAGGCCCTGGAGCGGCTCGCCGAGCTGCGGGCCGAGGTCGAGCGTCTGGAAGAGGCTTCGCCGCCCCCGCCGCCCTACGCCATGGCGGTCGACGAGGCGGAGATCGTGGATCTGCCGGTTCACATTCGCGGCAGCCACCTGAACCTCGCGGAGAAGCCGGAGCCGCGCGGATTCCTCAAGGTCACCGACCACCTCGTGCCGCCGCCTCCGGTCTCCGCCGGCACCAGCGGCAGGCTCGAACTGGCGCACTGGATCACCCATCCCGAGCACCCGCTCACGGCACGGGTGATCGTCAACCGGGTCTGGCATTGGCACTTCGGCCGCGGCATCGTCGACACGCCGAGCAACTTCGGCGCCATCGGCAGCGCTCCCACCCACCCTCGGCTGCTCGACTGGCTGGCGCGCCGCTTGGTCGAAGGCGGGTGGTCGCTCAAGAACCTGCACCGCGACATCATGCTGTCGAACACGTACCAGCTGTCCACCGACCACGACGCCGCAAACGCTGCCGTCGACGAGGAAAACCTCCTCCTCTGGCGCATGAACCGGCGCCGCCTCGAGGTCGAACCGATTCGCGACGCCCTGCTGCAGCTCGCCGGGCGGCTCGACCTGACGGTCGGAGGACGGGTGGAGGAGTACAACCAGAAGGGCTACGTCTTCGGTGAAGGCGGCGTTCTGGGCGAGGTCGACTTCTATGCCGCGCCGCGGCGCTCGATCTACATGCCGGTCGTGCGCACCGCGATCTACCGGATCTTCGGCGGCTTCGATTTCGGCGACGCCAGCGACTCGGTCGGCGCTCGATCCGAGACCGTCGTGCCGCGGCAGGCGCTCCTGATGATGAACAGCCCCTTCGTCGAGGAGGCGGCGCTCGGCTTCGCGCAGCAACTGCTGGAGCTCGAGGGCGCGAGCGCCGCGGATCGCGTCGACACCGCCTTCGCCCGCGCCTACGGACGCCCGGCCGACGACGTCGAGATCGAAGACAGCCTCGCCTTCCTCGACCGGATGCGTGCCAGGGCGCCGGCGGATGACACGGAGATCTTCGCCTGGACGCGGCTCTGCCACGTCATCCTGGCGGCGAGCGAGTTCATCTACATCAACTAAGGTCAGGTCCCAGGACTCCCGGACGATGCGCTATCCCCACTACCAGCCGCCGCCCCTGACCCGCCGCCAGATGCTCCGGACCTGCGGTTGCGGCTTCGGCGGCCTGGCTCTCTCTTCGCTGCTCCAGCGCGACCTGCTGGCCGCCGCGCCCGGCAACCCGCTGGCGGCCCGCGCGCCGCACTTCGCCCCGAAGGCGAAGCGGATCATCTTCCTGCACATGCACGGCGGACCGTCGCAGCACGACCTCTTCGAGTACAAGCCGCTGCTGATTCGCGACGACAACAAGCCTCTGCCGTTCGCCAAGCCCCGCGTGCAGTTCAACGAGACCGGGAATCTGTTCAAGAGCCCCTGGGAGTTCAGGCAGCACGGCCAGTCCGGCGCCTGGGTGAGCGAGCTGCTGCCCAACATCGCCTCGGTTGTCGACGAACTCTGCTTCATCCGCTCGATGTGGGGCACCAACGCCGCCCACGGCGGCGCCATCCTGGCGATGAACACCGGCAGCGACCGCTTCGTGCGCCCGTCGATGGGCTCGTGGATCGCCTACGGACTGGGCACCGAGAACGAGAACCTGCCCGGGTTCATCACGATCTGCCCCTCCTACCAGCACGGCGGCGTGCAGAACTACTCGTCCGCCTTCCTGCCCGCCGCCTACAACGGCACGGCAATCGGCACGACGCGGATGAAGACCGAGGACGCGACAATCGACTTCCTGGACAACGAGTCGGTGCCGCCGGAGGTCCAGCGGAGCGAACTCGATCTCCTGCAGCGCTGGCAGCGCCGCCAGCTCGAGCGGACCGGGCCCGACCAGGCGCTCGAGGGCCGCATCGAGTCTTTCGAGCTCGCCTTCCGCATGCAGACCGAGGCGCCCGAACTGATGAGCATCGAGGGCGAATCCGAAGCGACGCGGCGGCTCTACGGCCTGGACGATCCGGTGGCTCGGAACTTCGGGCTCCGCTGTCTCCTGGCCCGTCGCTTCTCCGAGTCCGGCGTGCGCTTCGTGCAGGCGACCCACGGACCGGACTCGAAGTGGGACCACCACTCGGGCCTCATCACCGGCCTGCCGCGGAGCTGCGCCGAGGTCGACCGGCCGGTGGCCGGTCTGATCAGGGACCTCAAGTCACGCGGACTGCTGGACGAGACCATGGTGCTCTGGGGCGGAGAGTTCGGCAGGACTCCGGGCGCCGAGGCCGGCGCCCGCAACGGCCGCGACCACAACCCCCACGGCTACACGATGTTCCTGGCCGGCGGCGGAGTGAAGCCCGGCCACAGCCACGGCCGCACCGACGACTACGGCTACTACGCGATCGAGGACAAGGTCCACATCCACGATCTCCACGCCACGATCCTGCATCTGCTGGGCCTCGATCACGAGCGGCTCACCTACCGCAGCCAGGGACGCGACTTCCGTCTGACCGACGTCGAAGGCGTGGTCGTCGACGACATCATCACCTGATCGCCAGCGGCGGAAGTCGCGCTGCATTCGAAACACGGACTTCTGCCACCAGCTGCCCGACAGGACCTTTCGCCACGCAAAGGCCTTCGCCGCAGGCCACGGAATGAGTCTGAAGCGCTCCTTGCCGACGCCGTCGAACTGCACGTCGGGCGACATGCTGCCGGTGCGCGGGCCAACGCCGGTCCCGCAGGGGACACGCCGATCGGCTTACATCCCCCACACCGTGACGGCGAAACCGTGCCGGCGTTCTTCGCGGCGGAAGATCTTCTCGTTCCAGGACTTCCCTTCGCCGCGGTCGAAGACGACCAGATGGCCGGACTGGCCGCTGCAGCGGTCCATGTACGCGACCGTCTGCTCCAACCCATCGGCGATCGTCCTTTCCAGGCTCTTGTGAAGCACCTTGCATTCGACCACGTGCCGGTTCACGGCGGCACCCGGCGGCGCTCCCTCGCCTCCCTGCGGCCAGACGATCAGAAGGTCGGTCCGGCCCCGGCCGAGGCCGTATTCCCGTTCGATGCGGCCGCCGCTGTTGACCACGCGCTGCAGGAACGCCTGCAGGAGAAGCTGCGGACCGGCCTCCGCGTAGTCGAACCGCCCCAGCCAGTGCTCGGAATGCTCCCGAAAGAACTCCTGAAAGGCGCCGAGCAGTTTCTCGACGTCGAGACCGCCCGCGGCATCGACGTACCAGGCCGTGTCCTGCACGAGCAGTTCCTGGGCCGCCCATGTGAGCTCGCGCGGCACGACCTCGGCATAGATCGGATTGGCGATGCGCATGGGACCGTTCCGGGCGATCAGCCCCAGATCGCGTACGTACTCGATGTCCCTGGCAGACGAATCGCTCTTGTCGCCCCCACTCAGCAGGGGCTCGACGACGCGCCGCACACGGTCCTCGCGCAGCTTGTCTGCGAGCTGGTCCAGGTGCGTCTCGCGGCGCGCGATGAGACGGTCCCGTGCCTCGACGATGTCGTCTTCCGTGATGGACCGGTCGCGGTCTCGACCGCGCTCGTCCCGAAAACAGGCCTGGGCCGCGAGAGCGTTGACCAGCCACGGCTGACCCCGCGACTGCGTCCAGACGGACTCCAGAGCAGCGGACGTGAACGCCTGACCGGTCTCCCCCGTGTGCTGGGCGAGCAGCAAGTGAACCTGCCTGGCCGAGAAGTCCCCCAGGCGCAACGACTCGGCCTTGATGTTGAGTGCGCTGCCGCCGGCGACGATCTCGTTCATGGAACGGGAGTGGATCCGATAGCCGCGCACGTCCCGGACCCCGCAAAGCACGACGCTCTGCGGAAAGCCCCGAGGACGCCGTGCGTAGCCGGCCCGAAGCTGGCGCAGGACCGAGAGCAGCGTGTCGCCGATGAGGGAGTCGATCTCGTCGATCAGCAGCACGAGCGGTCGCGGATCGGCCTCGGCCCACCGTGTCAACGCCGCACCGAGCGCGCCGCCCGGGCCGGCTCTTGCCAGGAGGCTGGGCCAGGTCTCTTCCAGGAACTCGTCCCGAAGTGTCAAGCGCGCCCACGATGCCAGTTCGTCGAAGATGGCCCGCATCGCTCCTTCCACGTCCTCGCGCATCGCCTGCCCGGCTTCGACGTTCGCGTACACGCACCGGTAGTCTCCTTCGACGCCGCTGTTCAGCAGGTCGCGCAACGCGAGGAGAGCGGAGGTCTTGCCGGTCTGACGCGGTGCGTGCAGGACGAAGTAGCGCTTCTGCCGGACCAGCTCCAGGACCTCGGCCAGATTCAGCCGTTCAAGCGGCGGAATGCAGTAATGATCCTCCGCCACGACCGGCCCGGTCGTGTTGAAGAAGCGCGGCATGGCAGCAGTATGGCAGCTTGAAGTAGGCCGCATGCCGGACCGAACGCCGAGGTGTACTGTAGCCCGGCCCCGATGACCATCGCGCCCGCAGATCTGGCCGTCATCGTCGTCTACCTGCTGGGCATCCTGTTCGTCGGCCTGTGGTCGGTGCGCAAGATCAGGCGGCACACCAGCGAGTCGTACTTCCTGGCCAGCCGCAACCTGAAGTGGCCGGTCGTCGGCGCCGCCCTCTTCGCCTCGAACATCTCGACGATTCACCTGGTCGGGCTCGCGGAGAGCGGCTTCGGGATCGGCATGGTGGTCGGGAACTTCGAGTGGATGGCGTGCTTCACGATCATCCTGCTCAGCCTCATCTTCGTGCCCATCTACTTCCGCAGCCGGATCACGACGCTGCCGGAGTTCATGGAGCGGCGCTACAGCCCCGCCGCCCGGATCACTCTCTCCTTCATGTTCATCATGTCGGCGATGCTGATCCACATCGGCATCAGCCTGTACGCGGGCGCGGCCGTGTTCGAGCGGTTCTTCGGCATCCCGCCGCTGGCGTCGATCGCCATGATCTCGATCATCACCGCGATCTACACGGCCGTCGGCGGCTTGAGAGCTGTCGTCGTCACCGAGACGCTCCAGACCGTCATCCTGCTCGGCGGCGCCGTCCTGATCACGGTGATCGCCCTCGCCAGGCTGCCCGGAGCAGGGATCGACTCGTACGACGATCTCCTCGAGGCGACCAGGCCCAATCAGCTGAGCATGATCCACGTTCCGGGCGAAGAGGGATTCGATCCCGGGTCGATCTGGTACGGCTTCCTGCTGGGTTTCCCGGTCCTCGGACTCTGGTACTGGTGCACGGACCAGACCATCGTGCAGCGCGTGCTGGGAGCAAGGACCCTGCGAGACGCCCAGCACGGCGCCCTGTTCGCCTCGCTGCTCAAGATCCTGCCCCCGTTCTTCATGGTCCTGCCCGGCGTCCTGGCCTACGTCCTCTTCCGGGACATCATCGCCGAACCGACGGATGCCCTGCCGACGCTGATCGTCGAGCTGCTGCCGACCGGCCTCATCGGCATCATGGCCGCGGCGTTGCTCGCGGCGCTCATGAGCACGATCGCCGCAGCCGTGAACAGCACCGGCACCCTGGTGGCCGTCGACATCGCGAAACACTTCCGGCCCGGCCTCTCCGAATCGTCTCAGGTGCGCATCGGGCGCATCAGCTCGGTTCTCGTCATGACCATCGCGATCGCCTGGTCCACCCAGGGCGACAAGTTCGGCTCCATCTTCGAGGCAATCAACAAGATGCCGGCGCAGTTCATTGCGCCGCCCATCGCGACGGTGCTGCTCTGGGGCGTCTTCTGGCGCCGGGGAACGCCTCGGGCCGGCACCTTCACACTCCTCTTCGGCTTCGTGGCCGGCTTCATCATCTTCCTGTTCGACATGGGCTTCGAACTCCTGGGCGGCGTCCAGTACGTCTCCGATCCCGACCAGGGCCTGGGGATTCCCTTTCTCATGCAGGCGTGGTGGTACTTCTGCATCCTGAGCGTCGTCTACGTGGCGGTCAGCCTGGCCACGCCGCCCCCGAAGGCCGAACAGGTCGACGGCCTGACCTGGGATTCACCGTTCGCGTTCCTTGCGAGCTCCACCGTTCGGGGCATGCTGGATCCGCGGTTGCTGGCAGCCGTGCTGGCCGGAGTTCTGCTGGTGTTGTACGGACTCGTTCGCTAGAGCCGGAACGTGAACGATGGCCATCTCCGGTTCCACCGAGCCGGGGCTCATGACCGTTCACGGCAGGTTCTACCCCGAAACGGAAGCGGCGGTCCGCACCATCTCCGACCACCTCTATGTCCACGCCACCTCGAAGGGGTGACTGCACCGCGGGATGACTGCACCGCGGCCCTGTTGCAGCCTGTTCGCCACGGCTCTGACGGCCTCGACCCATCGATGCGCTCCGCTTCCGCATGTCCGGGCAGTGGCGCCAGACACGCATCCGCGCGGCCATCGTCTTTCGGCCTCCGCTCGAGCAGCATCTGGTGCTCCGGGGCAGAGAGTGCGGTCGGATTTTCGCCTGACGGCGTCAAGGCCGGTCCGGCCCCTGCCGAGGCCGTACTCCCCGTTCGATGCGGCCGCCACTGCCGGGAGCCGTGCTGGCCGGGATTCTGGTGGTAATCTGTGCGCCCGTGCGGCAGGGCCGACCCGCAGGCCCAGCCCCGGAACCACACCCCTCCCCCAGGAATCACACGGCCCCGGAACCGCACCGGGAACGCCAACGTCGCGATCCGCCTCTACATCGCCTCGGAGATCAAGGCAGACTGCCACGTCACCTGCCGCTCGGCGGCGGCAGAGCGCGGCCACGGCAAGGTCAGCCCGCCTTCTTCACCTCGAACGGAACAGCGAGCCTCTCCCATTGCAGAGCGACCCACGAATCCACGATCACGAACTCCATCTCCTCGACGTGCTCCCCGATGGGTTTCGGTGCGGCGGTCACCCGCAGTGCATCCTGGCCGGCGTCGTACCTGAACGCGCCCCATTGCTTCGCGACCTTGTTGAAGATCACGGTCCACTCGTTCTCGCCCGGCTCGGAGAAGAGGGCGTAGGTGCCGGCGGCCAGCTTCTCGCCGCCGATCTCGACGTCGGCGCTGAAGGTGATCGTGGTCGCCTCGTCGGCGCCGGTACGCCAGACCTTGCCGTAGGGGACCAGGCCGCCCCAGATCGTCCGGCCCTTCACCTTGGGCCGTCCGTACTCCAGCGTCACCGTGACGCCGTCGATCGTCCCTTCCACCTTGCCGTTCCTGCTCGCCCGGTCGGCGTCGTCGCCGCGCTGCGCCAGCGCCGGAAGAGCCGTGACCAAGAGGGCCGCCAGAATCAGGGGAACCGTTGCTCGAAACTTGTGCATGTCGTCCTCCATCAAGAGAATTGTGGCGTGGACTCTAGCGCGCCTGCATCCGAAGCGGGAACCGCGGCAACTCTCCGACCTGCGCTCCCTGCACCGCTCGAACGAGGGGCGCCGTGCGCACGTCGTGACGCCACGGTCTCCGTTCCACGCCTGACCGCCGCTTCGCGGCGCCGCCTCCCCGCGTGAAGCTGCTCGGCCGCCTTCTCTCCCTGCCGTGGCTGGCGGCCTGTGCCTGCCAGCCCGCGGCCCTCGAGGATCCGCCCCACGTCGTGCTGCTCATGGCCGACGACATGGGCTGGGCGCAGACCGGCTACTACGGCCATCCCCTGCTGAGCACACCCCATCTCGACGAGATGGCAGGCGCAGGCCTGCGCATGGACCGGTTCTACGCCGGCGCTCCGAGTTGCACCCCGACCCGGGCAACGGTCATGACGGGCCGCACCAATGATCGCACCGGAGCTTTCCGGGTCGGCGACTCGATCAACAGGCAGGAGAGAACACTCGCCGCCGCGTTCAGCCAGGCCGGCTACGCGACGGCCCACTTCGGCAAGTGGCATCTCAACCAGGTCCACCCAAGCGGCGACAATCCGCTCCCGGGCGACGATCCGCACAACCCCGGCGAGTTCGGCTTCGACTACTGGCTGAGTCACACGAACCAGTTCAACCTCGACCCCGTGTTGAGCGAGAAGGGGACACCGAAGCAGTTCCAGGGCGACTCGTCCGAAGTCCTGGTCGCCGAAGCGCTGCGCTACATCGCGGAACAGGCGGAGAACGGCAGACGCGTGCTCGCGGTGATCTGGTACGCCTCCCCGCACCGTCCCTTCGGGGCCTTCCCGGAAGACGAGTTGCCTTTCGCGGAACTCGACGACGCCTCCGGGGCGCACCACGCCGAGATCGTCGCCATGGACCGCTCGATCGGCGCCCTCCGCAAGGGCCTGCGCGAACTCGGCATCGCCGACAACACGCTGTTGTGGTTCACCAGCGACAACGGCGGCCTGCCCGACATCGACTACGGCCCCGAGCACCCCGGCGTACGCCCCGACACCACCGGCCGCCTGCGCGGTTTCAAGAAGGACTTCCACGAAGGCGGCCTGCGCGTGCCGACGATCATCGAATGGCCGCGCGGCATCGCCCCGAGGATCTCCACCTTCCCCGCCAGCACGATGGACATCTTCCCGACGCTCATCGAGATCGCGAAACTCGATCCGGAGTCGATCAACGCCGTTCACGACGGCATCTCGATCGCCGACGCATTCGCCTCCGAGCCCGCCCGCCGGAACGAGCCCATCGGTTTTCGCGCCAGCGGCGGTCTCGCCTGGCTCGACAACGACGTCAAGCTGGTCAGGAACTACACCGCCGATTCACCCGAGGCCTTCGAGCTCTACGACCTGGTCGACGATCCCGAGGAACAGCACGACCTGATCGAAGAGCGTCCCGAGATCGCCGCCCGCATGCGCTCGGAGCTCGATGCCTGGAACCGGTCCGTCGACAACAGCATCACCGGAGCCGACTACCCGGAGGGCAGGGTCCTGCCTTCCGGTCGAGACCCGCTCCCCTGACACCTTATCCCGATTGACGCCGAGGACATGCAGGACGGGTGCATCGTGGAGACCCGGACGCTGCGGAATCCGCTTCACGCCTGACCGGCGCCGAGACCCTCAGGCCGCCTCCCCGGACGCGCAACCCGGACGATGAGTCAAGCCGGATCCCACGCCCGGCCGACGCGGCGAACAGGACTCCGAGAGGGAGAGAAGGAGCTCGACCGCTCGGCGAATGCGCTCGACGTCGACACCGACATCCCGTTTCGCGAAGTCCTGCGCATCTTCGCGCGCGCTCTCTCCTACCTGCGCCTCTTCAAGGCGCGCATCGCTGCCAAGTTCGCGTTCATCACGGCGGAGATGGTGTTTCGGCTCCTCTTCGCACCCTGGCCGGGGAAGTTCGTGGTCGATCACGTCATCCTCGGGATGCCTGTCGGGGACGCCGCCGGCTTCCCGGGCTACCTGGCGCCGTTCGTGCTGTCCCTGGCCGACAGGGGCCCGGTGGAGAGGATGCTCTGGGTGTTCCTGCTCGGCGTGTTCATGGTGACGGTGTTCGGATTCACCACGAGCCGGGGCACTGCCCGGTCCGCGAGCGGCATGCCGACCGGGGCCTCCGCGGCCTCGTCGGGCGGCGCCACCACGCTTCTGACCCACGGGCACGGCACCCTGGCCCAGGGACACGACACCGCCACTCGGACCGAGAACCAGGCGAACCGGGGTTCCGGCCTGATGGGCGGCATTCTCGGATTCCTCGACTTCCGGCTGCACCTGCGCCTGACGCAGTCGCTGAACCATCTCCTCAGGACGCAACTTGCCGGTCGGATCAACCGCCTGCCGATGACGACCCTGGACGACCAACGGATCGGCGACAGCGTCTACCGGGTTCTCTACGACACGACGAGCGTCAGCCTGGTTCTTCACGAGGTGGGCCTCGAGTTCTACTCGCACGCTCTCGGCATCACGATCAGCGCGATGATCATGTACACGTACTTCGGCAGCGCCCCCGAGGTCATCGTGCTGGCCGCCCTGTCGCTTCCGATCATGCTCGTGTTCGTAGTTCCCTTCGCGCGGATGGCGCGCCGCAGAAGCCAGGCGAGCCGCGCGGCCGGCGCCAGCACGACCGCGAACATCGAGGAGGGCATGAGCAACGTGCTCGCGGTGCAGAGCCTCGGGGGCAACAGGCAGGAAGGCAGGCGATTCAGGAACGTCAGCGAGGAGTCCTTCAGGCGCTTCCGCATCGAGTCGTTCCTCAGACTGACGTATCAGCAGGCCGGCAGCCTGGCGTTCCTGCTGGGCCAGGTCCTGTTCTTCGTCGTCATCGCCGGACGCGTGATCGACGGCACGTTCACGGCCGGCGACTACTTCGTCCTCCAGTACTACTTCTTCGTCCTGAGCGCGACGTTCGCCGGCATGGGCTTCATCTACACGGTTCTGCAGGACAACATCGCCGGTCTGCGCCGGGTGTTCTTCCTGATGGACCTGCCGGCGGAGAAGACCCGCGGCGGCGTCGAACTCCCGGGAATCGCCGACGGGGTTGTCATGAAGAACGTCGGGTTGACCTACCCGGACGGACGCCAGGCGCTCCGGAACATCGACCTGGAAGCCCGAATCGGCCAGATCACCGCGATCGTCGGCCCGACCGGCGCCGGGAAGACGAGTCTTGCCTACCTGGTGCCGGCGTTCCTTCAGGCGACGGAAGGCACGGTCTCCATCGACGGCATCGACCTGAAGGAGATGTCGGTGGACAGCCTCCGCGAGCAGGTGTCCTGCGTGTTCCAGGAAACGCAACTGTTCTCCGACTCGATCCTCGAGAACATCCGCTACGGCAACCGGAACGCGACCGAGGCGGAGGTCGAGCGTGTCGCCCGCGTCGCCGGAGCGCACGATTTCATCGCCGCCCTGCCGGACGGCTACCGCACCAACCTGGGAACGGTGACCAGCAAGCTGTCGACGGGACAGAAGCAGCGCATCGCCATTGCCCGCGGACTCCTGCGCGATGCCCGCATCCTGATCCTGGACGAGCCGACCTCCGCGCTCGACCCGGAGACCGAGGCCTGTCTCGTGGACGCCCTGCGCGAAGCGGCGAAGGACAGGCTGGTCATCATCATCGCCCACCGTCTGTCGACGATCGCCCATGCGGACACGATCTGCTTCCTGGAGAACGGCGAGATTCGGGAACAGGGAACGCACGAAGCGCTGATGGCGAAGCCCGACGGACACTACCGGAGGTACGTCTCGCTGCAGGCCGGGTCAGGCGAATGACGACGAGCGGCGACAGGCATTCGGGCGCGGAGACCAGGGACGAGGTACTGGCCGCGTTGCGCGACTACGACGCCGCGACCAGGAGCGGGGACATCGAGGGGCAGGTCGCCTTTTTCGCGGACGCGTGGCGAAGCAGCGCCGGCACAACGAAGGCCGATCTGAGGGAGCAGCTGCGACAGCGCGCCGACCGGGCCGGAGACCGCGAGAAGCGGCTGGTCCTGGATGACGCGAGAGTGGTCGTTGACGGCGACTCGGCGATCGTCGACCCGGTGAGGCTCCGATCGCCGACCGGGAACGGCGCCTTCGCGTTCAGCATGACGAGGGCGCCGGACGGAATCTGGCGCTGCGCGTCCATCGCGCGCTCGCGAGTTGCCGACGCGCCCGCCGAGAACGCCCGCAGCCTCCGGGAGCTCATCCTGAGCGACCCGGCGCGGCCCGGCTTTCATTTCGTCATGCCGGAAGGCGTGGCGATGCCCTTCGACCCCAACGGCGCCATCTGCTGGAAGGGCCGCTACCACCTGTTCCACATCTTCCAGGACACCCGGCTGGGCAGGAAGTCCGACCACTGGGGGCACGCGTCAAGCACGGACCTGTTCCACTGGCGCCACCATCCAACGGGCCTGCTCGAGGGGATGTACAGCGGCAACTGCTTCCTCGACAAGGACGGCGTGCCGACGATCTGCTACCACCAGCACGGCTCGGGAAACGCGATGGCGACGGCCCTCGACGACGACCTGAACGAGTGGAAGAAGCTCCACTCGAACCCCATCACGCCGAAGACCCGGGAGGGCGGCGAGCACCACGGGAAGTACCGTTCATGGGATCCCTTCGGGTGGTTCGAAGACGGCACGTACTACGCCATCTTCGGCGGCCGACGACCGGCGGTTGCGAAGGCGTCCGCTCTCGACGGCGAGTGGAAGTACGTCGGCGACCTGTTCGCCCATGGAGTCGAGGGCGTGCCGCTCGACGAGGACGTGTCGTGCCCCGACCTGTTCCGGCTCGGCGGCAAGGACGTGCTCCTGTGCATCAGCCACCGCATCGGCTGCCGCTACTACGTCGGAGAATGGAAGAACGAGCAGTTCCACCCGGAATCTCACGCGCAGATGAGCTGGGTCGACAACTCGTTCTTCGCACCGGAGAGCCTGGTGGACGGCAAGGGCCGCAGGATCATGTGGGCCTGGATACTCGACGAACCGCTGTTCGGCGCGCGTACCGCGCACGGGTGGTCCGGCACGTTGAGCCTGCCGCGGGTTCTGTCCCTGGGAGATGACGGGCTGCTTCGCATGGACGTCCCCACGGAGATCGAAGCGCTGCGGTACGGCCGCGAGCGGAGGGAAGCGCTGACCGTGCCGGCCGGCCGGGACCTGACCGTGGACGGCATCGCCGGCAGCAGCCTCGAACTGCTGGTCGAGATGGAGAGCGCCGAGGCTCGGGAATACGGCCTCAAGGTGTGCGTCTCGTCCGACGGCCGCGAAGAGACGGTGATCTCCTGCAACCCCGCACAGGGACTCCTGAAGGTCGATACGCGCAGATCAGGCCCCGACACGCCCAGGGCCGTCGAGGCCGCTCCCTTCGAGCTGCGGGAGGGCGAGCGGTTGCGGCTGAGAGTGTTCGTCGACAAGTCCGTGGTCGAGGTCTTTGCCAACCGCCGCCAGGCCATCGCACGGCGCATCTATCCGTCGCACCGGGACAGCGTCGGCGTGTCCCTTTTCGCGGACGGCGGCGACGCGACGGTGCACAGCCTCGAGGCCTGGCACATTGCTCCCTCGAATTCCTGCTGACTCCGCATCCCGCACCGGATGTGCACGCATGGCGGCGGAAGGAGGCGCGGACCTCTCCCGCAATCGGCGTCAGCCAGCGAACGCAGGGGCGGCAGCCGCCGATGCGGAGACAGCGAGCGTGCAGTCCGCTGCCGGCGCGATGGCCTCCGACCCCCACGGTGCGCCCCTCAGACATGTGAACCGGCCTGAAGCAGCACATGCTCGCGGTAGCGGCCGTCGGGCAGCGCCATGAGTTCCTCGTGCGTGCCGGATTCCCGGACCTCGCCCCGCTCCAGGAAGAGGATCCTGTCCGCCTGAGCGATGGTCGACAGGCGGTGGGCGATGAGGATGACCAGCCTGTTCTTCGCCGCTTCGTGCAGGGCATCGACGAGGCGGGCCTCGGTCTCGGGATCGAGCGCGGAAGTCGGCTCGTCGAGGATCAGGATGCGTGCATCCCGCAACAGGCCGCGGGCGATGGCGATCCGCTGCTTCTGCCCCACCGACAACCTGCTGGTCACGGTGCCGAGATTGGTCCGGTAGCCGTCCGGGAGGGCGCTGATGAACTCGTGCGCACCCGCAACACGCGCGGCGCGCTCGACCTCCGCCTCTGTCGCGTCCCGGTTCCCGTAGCGGATGTTCTCGAGGATCGAGTCGGAGAACAGTTGCGTCTCCTGGAACACGTAGGACACCTGATCTCTCAGACTGTCGACCGCCACGTCCTTCAGGTCGACGCCGTCGATCGAAACCGTGCCTTCGGTGGGCTGAACGAAGGCCGGCACCATGCAGGCGAGGCTCGTCTTGCCGGCGCCGGTCGGGCCCGCCAACGCGATGATCTCGCCGATGCGGGCCTCGATATCCACGTTCCTGAGCGCCCGGCGGCCGTCCGGGTAGGTCAGCCCGACGCCCTTCATCTCGACGCCGCGCACGATGGTCGGCAGGTCGACGCCGTCCCGCGTCTTCTCCGCCGGCAGATCCATCAGGAAGAACACGCGGCGCATGCCCGCGATGTAGCGCTGCCATTCGGTGTACATGAAGCCCCAGGCCCCGAACGTCGCGCTGAGGACGAAGAAGTAGTAGGTCAGGACGAAGTAGTCCCCGGCCGTGAACGTGCCCTCGATCACGCGGCCCGCCATCACGATGAAGAACAGCACCTGCCCCAGCATCAGCGCCAGGCTGAAGAACTGCTGGTACGTGAGCACGACGAACCACTCCGTGCGGAAGCGCCTGAACGACTCCTCGCTGGCCTGCCTGAAGCGCTGGCCTTCCCGCTCGTTGCCGCCCAGGCTCTGCACGGCGAGGACGTTGCTCATGCCCTCCTCGATGCTGCTCGTCGTGCTCGAGCCGGAGGCGCGGCTGGCCTGGCTCCGGCGCCGCGCCGGACGGCCGAAGGGGAGCACGACGAGGAACACGATCGGAAGCGCCAGCATGCCCAGCACGATGACTTCGGGCGCGTTGCCGTAGTACGTGAACATGATGTACAGCGTGATCACGACTCCGAGGACGCCCGAAAAGAGCCCCAGCGCGATTCCGTGAAGAAGCGCGCTGACGCTGGTGGTGTCGTACAGCGCGCGAAAGACGCTGTCGCCGATCCGCAGATCGTCGAGGGTGGTCATCGGAAGCGACCGGAGTCTGGCCGCCACCTGGGTGCGAAGCAGGTGATTCAGCGACTGCATGAGCCGGATGTGCACCCTGAAGTCGAGAACCCCGAGGATGCCTGCCATCAGGCCGGAGCCCAGGTTCGCCTGGTTCTCGGTCTGGGAGGCGATGTCGTGGCCCTGGGCCAACGTGCCGTGCCCCTGCGGCGTCAGGGCGGTGGCCCCGCCCGAGGAGCCCGCGGAAGCACCGGTGGGCGCTCCGCTCGGTGACCTGCCCGCTCCCCTGCTTGTGGTGAATCCGAAGACCGCCACCATGAAGGCGCCGAGAAGCAGTATCCACACCATCATCTCGACCGGTCCCATGCCGCCAAGAAGCAGCACGAACGGCGCCAGGTAGGCAGGGAAGCCCGAGGCGTCCCCGATCGGCATGCCGAGAATCACGTGATCGACGACGACCTTGCCCGGCCAGGGCGCGACCAGCAACCGGAAGCCGAGTTCCACCGTGATGAAGCCGAGCTTGGCAGCGATGCGCGCCTTGAAGAACCGGAAGCAGGACACCACCCGCGCGAAGATGCGAAGCGCCTCCCGGAACGAGATGTCGGTGCCGGTGTCGAGCGCGCTGGCCGAACGATCCAGCCGTTGCTCGGCTTCTCGCAGCGTCATGTGCGCGCCCGGCCAGTGCCGGGAGCCGGCAGGATGTCCGCGCGCCATGCGCCTGCCCGCGGACCAACGCACGGGCCGGGCCGCCTGCGGCGCGTCAGGGCGCCGCACGCATGCCCGGACCGCGGAGCTTCGGCCATCAGCCCTGTCGACTCGACCGATCGGCCTCGCCGGAGCGTCGCGACAGCCTCGCTTCGGTCTCCACGAAGTTCCTGTAGCGCCCGCCCTCGATTGCCATCAGCTCGTCGTGGGATCCGTTCTCGACCAGCCGCCCGTCGTCGAGATGGAGGATCCGATCGGCCTGCTGGATGGTCGAAATGCGATGCGTGATCAGGAAGATGGCGCGTCCCTCTCCCCATGCCGACAGGCGTTCGAGCACCCGGTGTTCCGTGTACGCGTCGAGCGCCGCCGTCGGCTCGTCCAGGATCAGGATCGGAGCGTCCTTGACGATCGCCCGGGCAATCGAAAGCCGCTGCCGCTGCCCCGTCGAGAGCTTGCCGCCGCGGTCGCTCAGTACCGTGTCCAGGCCTTCCGGAAGCCCGGCGACGTACTCGTCCACGCAGGCGACACGGGCCGCCTCGAGCACCCGTGCGTCGCTTGCGTCCGGGACGACGTAGCGAATGTTGTCGCGCACGGACATGCCGAACAGGACGTTCTCCTGCAGGGCGATGGAGACATTGCCGCGCAGGCTGTCCACCTTCAGCTCGCGCAGGTCCACGCCATCGACGGATACTGCCCCCGAATCGGGATCGAAGAGCCGGAGCAGCAGGCTCATCAAGGTGCTCTTGCCCGAACCGGTCGGGCCCACGATGGCCGTCACGCTGCCCGGTTCGACGGTGAAGCTGACGTCCCGCAGCACCGGGCGGTCGGGTTCGTAGGCGAAATCGACCGAGTCGAACCGGATCTCGCGGCGGAACGGACGCATCGGCACGGCATTCTGCGCCTCCTGGACATCCGGCTCGAGGTCGAGGATGTCGAAGACCCGGTCGAGCCCCATGGCCATGTCCTGCGCCTGCGTCCACAGGGTCACCAGATTGCGCACCGAGACGCTCGACGCGCCCATCTGTTCCTGGGCCCAGTTGTAGGCCGACAGGTTCCAGGTCAGGAAACTGAGACCCACGAGGCCGACCAGCACCGTGGCGAAGGTCTCGCGTTCGCCGCTGGCCCAGACCGCCATCAGGAACTGTCCGGCAAGAAGCGCGGCCGCGGCGATCGAGAAGGTCACGATGCCGACGACGGTCATGAGCGACCGCACCCGGAAGGAGGCGTTGAAGGCGGCCACGGAGTCCCGTTCGAGCCGCTCCTGCTCGACGTCCCCGGCCCCGTAGGCCTTGATCACCCGGACCGCGGCGAACATCTCCTGGACGCGGGACGTGAAGGCCGAATTGGCCTCCCTGGAGGCGAGCGAGCGCTCGCGCATGCGGGGCGAGAACCACCGACCCCACAGGATGGCGAGAAGGACGATACCGAGTGTCATGGAGCCCAGGATGGGGTCGAGCCCGGCGAGGGCGACGACGCCGATCCCGTAGACCATGAGCAACTGCAGCGCCTGGGTCACCGTGCCGATCACGGCCGTGACCTGCGCGCTGTCCTGGTAGATGCGGTACACCGAATCGCCGACCCGGTGGTCGCTGTGGTAGCGAAGGGAGAGGCTGAGCCACCGCTCCACCAGCGCCATCCGCAGGTCCTGGTTCACCCGCTGCATGATGTAGATGTAGTAGTACGGCAGGAGCATCATCGCCGGGAGTTGCGCGAACCACCCGAAGACCATGAAAGCCGCGTAGATCCACTTCAGGCTGTGCCTCTGCTCCGCGGTCAGCGGCGCCAGATCGATGTTCGGCTCGGCTCCGTTCGCGGTCGGGTCCGCAGCCTCCGCAGAGGACTGGACCTCGCCGGCCAGTTCCGACCGGCCGATGAAATCGGCCAGGAACGGCGTCAACGGCTCGGCCTGCAGGATGGACTGGCTGATGAGGTCCACCGAGAAGAGGGCGATCACCATCGTCAGCAGCGTCGACGCCCACAGCAGGGCGAAGTAGCAGACGAGGTGGCTGCCCAGCCGGACACGGAATCGCAGCCTTCCCTGGTTGAAGCGGTACTGCAGCACCCAGATGCAGGAGCAGCCGACCGCGACCAGCCCGACATGGACGTTGTCGGCGATCCCGTCTACGACGAACAGGGCGACCAGGAACGCCGCCGTGCCGACCAGCACCAGCGCGAGGGACGCCGCCAGATACGCCCGGCCCTTCATGAACAGCAACGCCCACACCAGGACCGCCATCAGGACCGTGCCGGCCAGCAACACGTCGTGGCCCCGGTCGGTCCCGGGCGGGGCCAACCACAGGAACGCCCCCGCCACGGTCAGGACGGTGACCAGCGGCGGAACGTGGCGGAAGCTCCAGGCGCCGGAATCCGCGGAAGCCGAGCCTTCGGCCGATCGGCGCCGCGGAAGCTCCCGCCAGTGTCCGACGATCTGGGGCAACAGGTAGGGCCACGTCCGGACGAAGATCCGGACGATCGCGACGAAGCCCTGTTCTTCCGGCGCCTTGTCCGGTTCGGACGCCGCCGGGGCCTCCCCTTCGCCCCAGAAGGGAAGGGCGCGGGCCTGCTTCACGGCAGCGTATCGACGAGGTTCGCCTCGACGATCTGCCTGTTCCGTGTCACCAGCGTAGCGCCAAGCACCTGGGCCGTCGCGACCAGAATCCGGTCGGCGGGGTCGCGGTGAAAGGAATCAGGAAGCGATGCAACGTGTGCGGCGATCGCCGGTGAGATTCCCTGCCGACGCACGAGCGGGGGCGCCACCGCCTTTTCGAGCCACTCCCGCAGTGGCAACGTCAGGCGTATTCGGCCCAGGCTGTAGAGAGTCGCGATCTCCCAGATCGAAATGTCGGACACCAGAAGCGGAGACGCTGGACCGATTCCGTTCAGGGCTTCCTGCTGCGCGGAAGAGAGCTGGCTGGGGTCGTTGAGCCACCATACCAGGGCATGGGTGTCGAGCAGCAGCGTCAACGCCGAGCGCTTTTCCAGTCGTCCGCGGGCACCGCCGGGGCCACGATGTCATCTATCTCGACCACCGTGGACCTCAACTCGACCTGGGGATGGGTCGTGCCCGACCGGGTGAAGGGACCGAGTTCTGCGACCGGCTTGCCGCGTTTGAGGATGACGACGTGTTCTCCGGTGGCGGCGACGCGATCGAGGAGTGCCAGACAGCGAGCCTTGAAGTCGGTGGCGTTGATCGTCTCCACCCGACCAGTCTTCATGCCTGGTCGGTTCAAGTCAAGCCGTAGCCGTGTCCCATGTGAGATGAGCCTGGAGCAGCGGTATCAATCCCACGAGAAGCGAGCCCGAGCGTGCGCGAGGGCATGCCTGCCGATCTCCTGGTTGTCGACAAGTACATCCGCCTCAACGCGGACGACTTCGGCGTCGCGAGTGTCGGGTCGCGGAACTCGGCCTCGGGGCCGTCCGGCACCGTCACTTGACCGGCAAGCTACCATGACGAAACCCTCGGCGCCCTGAACGAGGCTACTCGGGCTGCAACTCGATCAGGTAGCCCTCGCGGCGTTCGCCGGGCGTCAGGTCAAGGGGCAGGCCAACCCCCTGGTAGCCTGCTTGCTCGACCACCAGGGTGGTTGACGTTCCAGGTGCGAACTGAAGTCCGAACTCGCCGTCCGCGTTGCTCTGCGTGTAGCCAGCCGGAGTCCGCTCCTCTTCGGCCAAGGTGTTCTCCGCCGGTGGGTCCACAACGATGGCGACAACGCTGACGTCGGCCAGGGGTTCCCGGGTCGTCCGGTCGACGACGACTCCGGCCAGTACCGCCGGGGGGTTCAGGAACACCAGGATGTCCTGGTCGCCCTGAAGCTCGATCTGTCGGGAATGGGTCGCGCCGCTCGGTTCCGCGATCATCACCTTGTAGGCGCCGGCCGCGAGTCCGTCGACTTGAAACCGGTTCTGCCGATCGATCCGCGCCGTGTGCACTGAACCGTACCATCGGCCTCTTTCAACGACGGCGACTTCGCTGCCCGCGAGCAGTTGGCCGTCAGAGCGGATTTCGCCGGTCAGCGTGAAGCCGGCCTCGAAGCTCAGTTCGACGAACACCTCGCCCGGACCGGTGTCGAGCGAGACCAGGCGTTCGATGGTTCGCCCGTCGCGCTCTACGGCTCTGACGGTCCATGTCCCCGGACCGAGTTCGTCCAGCTGGAAGCGGCCTTCGAAGTCGGGCGTCGCCACGCCGCCGAGAAGCTGTTCCTGCCGCGCGCTCACCGAGATGCCGCCGAACGCCTGCGGTGGACGGCCCGTCACGACCCCCCGCAGCGTGCTGCCCCGGTGCAGGACGAAGTCGACGCCGGCGACGGACCCACCCTCGACCTGAACCCGGCTGGGGGACGCCAGCGCGTAGCCTTCCGCCTCGACCCGGAGGTCGTAGCGGCCGTTGTCCAGGCCGCCGATTCGCCAGGTCCCGTTCTCGTCGGTGACGGCTTGCAAGGGTCTGGGGAGAAAGTCCCGCCACGCACCGGCCGGATCGTACCGGGAAACCGCCGGTTCGATCTGGTCGGCCTCGACGGTCGCGAGCGCCACCCGGGTACCTCCGGCATTGGTCACGGAGCCACTGATCTCCCAACCACGTCGGAACTCGAGATCGACCTCGTTCGTTCCAGGACCGATCAAGACCTCCCGCACGCCGTCCCTGTACGCCGGATGACGGGCCACGACTCGGGCCGGACCCGGCGGAACGCTGTCGGCTTCGTAGCCTCCCCCGGCATCCGTGACCGGGCTGGAGTCCGTACTTGCCGGTTCACCCGCCGAATCGAGCGACTGGACGACCACCTCCGCCCCGGTCACCGGTGAGCCGGATGGATCGATCACCATGCCGACAAGCCGGCTCCGGGGGTGCAGGTGCACTTCGATATCGCGTTGCTCTCCAGGCCGCAGCCGGATCGCGCCCGCGTCCTTTGAAAGATGTTCGCCGGCGACATGGACGGACCAGGGCCCAGGGCCCAGGGAGTCGAACCGGAATCGGCCGTCGTCGTCGGTCCTCGCATGGTGTCCGAGACTCCGGTAGTCGTTTCCGGGACTCATGGGACTCCACGCAGTTCGGCGAACGATCTGGCTGTGCTCCAGGTTCAGGACCACGAACACGTTGGCGGCGCCCCGGCTGTCCGCACGGACGACCCGGCCAGTGAGCCGCCCCCCCTCGCTCAACCGAATACCGACCAGCGAGCCTGTCCGCGGGCGGACTGCGGTCATGTCGAACGGTGCGTAGCCCTGGGCCTCGACGACAAGGTCCGCCGGTTCAGCCCGCAGTCCGCCGATGCGAAACGTGCCGTCCGCGTCCGTGACCGCGGTCCTGACGTCCGCGTCGAGAAGCCTCCGCGGGTTCTTCTGGAAGGCGCTCACGCGAGCGCCTTCCACCGGCTCGCCGCTGACGCCGCGCACCACACCCTCGATCGGCGCGCCGGCAGCGAGGGTGAGCGTCCCCAGGTTCTTCGCGCCCTCGCCTGAAGGCACGTCGAACGCGAGCGCGGTGAGGCTCACATGATCCGGGTGGTTGGCGGTCAACTCATGACGCCCGGTCGGCGTGCCTGGGAACACGAACCCGCCGCGGGCGTCGGTACTGCTGGTCCTGGAAGAGGAGCGCCATGAGTAACCGCCGTCTCTCGTCGTCGCAACCGGGTGCAGCGCGACCTCGACGCCGGAGATGGGAACGCCTTGCGTATCGGTGATGATCCCCGACACGCGCTGGCCGCGGGTCAGGACGACCCGAGCGTGCTTCCGCGCCGTGCCCACGGGCACAGCCGGGATCTCCAGCGTTCTGCCGGTGTAGCCGTCCGCCTCGACGTGGAGCCGGTAGGCGTGCCTGGATGCGGCGCCGGCCATGAAGAACGACCCGTCGAAAGCCGAGATCGCATTCCATCCTCCAGGCCCGACGCTGAAACCGCCGCTCCCGCCGGACGGTTCGATCCGCAGCGACGCGCCCGCCACCGGCTGCCCGCGTGTATCGATGACTTCCCCGCGCAGGGTTGCGGATGGTGACAGCACGAGGTCGACACCATCAGCGGACCGGAGCCGTGCCGCGGTGATCGCGGCGACTGTGGCCTGGTACCCGTCGGCGGCGATGCCGACTTTCGCCTGACCCCGGTAGAGCCGAGCGTGCAGGAGGAAGCCGCCGGCGGGCCCGGATCGAGCCCACTCGCCGGGCCGGCTCCAGACCACGGCGCCCGGGACAGGCCGGCCGGTGGCCGCGTCGGCGACGCGTCCGGCGATCTCGGCCGGCGGCGCGAGCCTGACCTCGACGCTGCGGGGCGCATCGCCATCACCAGGCTCCGGCGCCAGGGGCGCGGTCCGTGCGTGGAAATGATCTTCGCCGACCGCCCGGTAGATGAGGCTCCGATCCGCCGCCAGACCTACTGTCGCTTCGCCGCGGTCGTCGGTCAGCGCGAGGGGCGCTTCCAGGCTCTCGCGGACGGTCAGTGCAGCGCGCGCCGCCGGACGCCCCTGAGGGTCGAGGACGCGGACCGTGACACCTGCCCCCGGCGTCAGCTCGAAGGTGCCGCCGGGGGCGTTGACCGGCCCCGCCTTCAGCCGGAATCCCGGCGCCGAAACGAGGACATCCGCTTCCGCGGTCGGTATCGAGAACCTGGCGAGTCCGCCCGCGTCCGTTCGAGCGGAGGCGCGCCCGAAGCACGGATGGACCCGCTCCTGCCGCCGGTCCCACGGTTCATGGCCGGCCTTGGTGCATTCGGCTCCCCGCGTTGCAGGGTCGACAACGACCAGCGCACCTTCGACCGGTTGGCCTTCGGGGCCGGTCGCGCCGACCGCGAACGCATGCCAGCTGGGGACTTCGATGGGCGGCAGGACGATCGGCGCCGCGAAGGGCGCCAGGGTGTGGTAGACCGGCGCCGCTGGAACGACGTCGCGGGCGTCCGGCGCCGCACCGCCTGCCGCGGCGGCGATGTCCAGCCGGTAGACTCCGACCACTGGCGCGGTCAGCGTGAAGGCGCCGTTCCCGCCGGACCGGGTCGAATCCACCGCCGCCGGCAAACCGCGCGGATCGCCCAGTTCGTGAAGCCGGCGTTCGTAGCGGTTCGGATAGGGCCGCAGTTTCACGACGAGACCGGGCGCCGGTGCACCCTCCTTGTCGACCACGGTTCCCGTGACGGTCAAGGCGAGACCGGCCGGCGGCTGCGCGTGAAGACGACCGCCCGCCAGGTCGGGCAGCAGACCCAGACACAGAGCCAGACACAGTGCCGTCGCACCGCTTGCTGCCCCCGTGCACGCAGCCGCGAACCAGATTCCGCAACGACTCTTGTGGCGGTGTTGCGCCACCCTGTCGAATGAGCCACTCTTCTCCGTTGCCACTTCCGGCATGTCTGGCCCCGTTCCTGTCGTTGAGCCACCATGTGAGGGCGTGTCGAGCAGCAGCGTCAACGCCGAGCGCTTTTCCAGTCGTCCGCGGGCGCCGCTGGGGTCACGATGTCATCCATCTCGACCACCGTGGACCTCGACTCGACCCTAGGGGATGGGCCGTGCCCGACCGGATCAGGAGACCGAGCTCTGCCACCGGCTCGAGTGTCGGTCGCGGAACTCGGCCCGGTCTCTTCACCCGATCTCTTCATGTCCGGCATGTCCGGTCCGACTTATGGCAAGCCCCCTTGGGGGAGCCTGGCGATCCTCCTTCGGCCCTCGACCGAGAAGTCGCCCTCCGGGGCGGTGTCGGTGCTCAGGGCGCCGCGGAGGGTATCTCCCCGGACTTGCAGCCAGGCGCTCAGCTTGCCAACCGATCCCTTGCCCCAGTTCGACTGGGACTCCGGCGCCTCGTACTCGTAGCTCAGGACGCCGTCCTCGTAGCGGATCGTCTCGACGTCGATCTCGCCGTCCTTCTCGTCGTCGAGTGTCGCCGCGAGTGCGCCGCCGTGCTCGGACACGGTCAGCACGGCATGGCGGAACTCGCCCTGAACCCTCACCGTGACGTCCCACTCGCCGGTTGCCGCGGCCAGGTCCGCCGGTTCGCCGGCCCGCTCGACACCGGGATGGTCGCGCCAGAGCCACCGCAGCGTGTCGGGGAAGATGGCGCCGCCGTGCTTCAGATCGTGGCCGCCCGTGCCCATCTCGAACCGGTAGTCGTAGCGGGCGAACATCAGGGCGGAGTCCATCTGGAGGTTCGCCAGCGTCCAGTTGCCCTCCGCCAGGTTGATGTCGTTCTCCCCGGCCTGGAGAAAGATGCGGATGGGCTTCGGGTTGCCGCGAGTCTTGCGAATGAGGTACGGGTAGCGAGACCCGCCGCCGAGCCTTGTGTAGCTGCCGACGTGGCTGACCACCTTGCTGAAGGCATCGGGGCGCTGCCAAGCGACGGTGAAGGAGACCAGCCCGCCGTCGCTCATGCCGGCGATGGCCCTGCTTGCCGCCTCGTCGGTGAGGTTGTATTCCTTGCCGACCTCGGGGAGGATCTCCTCCAGCAGGAAGCGCGCATAGGTGTCGTTCAGCGGAACGTACTGGGCCTCCCGCTGGTCCCAGGGGATCTCCTTCATGCCGGGGTTGATGAAGATGCCGACGGTCACCGGCATCTCGCCCTTGTGGATCAGGTTGTCGAAGACGACAGGCGCTCTCACCGAACCCTCGGGGTCGACGTAGAACTCGCCGTCCTGGAAGACCATCACTGCCGCGGGCTCGTTCTCCGTGTACTGAGCCGGAACGTAGATCCAGTATTCGTGCGCGGTTCCCGGATAGATGCTGCTGTCGTTCCAGGTTCGCTTCTCCAGCGTTCCGGTCGAAACACCTTCCTGGGCCAGCGAATCAGGGCCCAGCGTGTACTCGGATCCGCTGGCGACGGCCGGGAGCATCAGGAAGAGTGCCAGGACGGCAAGCCGCCGGGGCAGACGCCGGCCTCGCGGCCAGCAAGCCGGTAACGGCCGCCTGCGACAGCAGACGGCGGGGGCGCCGGCGCACCCGACGCGAAGTCTCGTGCACACGGCGCCCCTGCTCCTGACTACTGCGCCTGCAACGCGCTAGTTGAACGGCCGGAACCGGAGCTGCATGCCGGCTTCACGCGGGTTCGTGAGGTAGCCCAGTGCGGGGACGCCTCCATTCCCGGAGATCGGCAGGTACTCGATGACCGCGACCTCGTCCATGATGTTCTTCAGGAACAGCGTGACCGACCACCTGTCGCTCGGCGAACTCCAGGTGCCGCCCACGTCCAGCCGCTCGAATGACGGCAACTCCCAGATCCCGACGTTGCCGATGCTGGGATACACGGAGTCGGTGAAGTTGTAGGTCGACTGGAACGAGAGGTGGCCCGCGGAGGCAAGCGACGTGAACCAGGATGCCGTCAGCGCCAGCTTGTTCGCCGGCTGCTTCGGCAACCGATTCCCGGTCTGGTCCGTCGGCAGGTCGTACTCGCTGGTGGCCGGCTCCCCGGTATCGAAGTCGATGTAGTTCCAGATTGCCGTCTCGGCGTCGGGGTGGCCATCGATCACCGAGGAGTGCGAACCGATCTCCGAGTCCTGCCAGGCATAGAAGCCCCTGAGTCCGAAGGCGCCGAGCCGGTAGCTGAACTCGAGGTCCACGCCCTGGATCGTCGTGTCGGGGATGTTGGCCGTGTACTCGGCGAGCGGCGACGACGAGTAGATCGACACCGGGATGTCCACGCCCGGCGGCGGCGCCTGGAGTGCGGCGAGCTGGTAGTTGTCGAATTGGTTGTACCAGAGTCCGGCCGAGAGTTGCAGACGCGAGTCGAGGAAGAAGCCCTTCGCTCCCAGCTCGTAGTTCACCAGCGTTTCTTCCTCGATGTAGGGCGGCACCTGACCCGGCAGACCGATGTTGAACCCACCCGAGCGGAAGCCCGTGGAGACCCGGCCGTACATCAGATGGCCGGCATCCGTCGTGTGCTCCAGAGCGAGGTGGCCGATCGGCCGCGACCAGGTCTGAGGGAAGGGGTTGCCTTCGCCGACGAGAGCGATCGTGGCCGGAACGCCGCCGAGAGAGAGCGTGAAGAAACCGCCCTGGTCCTCGGCCTTCTGTTCCTTCTCGTCCTCGGTGTAGCGAACGCCGCCGGACAGCGCCCAGCTGTCGTTGAACCGGTAGTCGCCGCTGAAGAACGCGGCCTGGGTCCTGTTCTTGGCCGTGTTGAAGAAGCTGAGAATGTGGCTGTGCTCATCTCCCTCCGGGCAGAACCAGTAGAGCCCCTCCGCATCCGGCTCGTAGGGCTCGACCCCGAGGATCGCCCGTATCCCATCCTCGCAGTTGTCCAGCTCGTAGAACCCGTAGACAGGAGAGGCCCGCCGAGTCTGTTCATCGGCCGTCCCGAATCGGATCGACCCGTCCAGGTCATGGCGATGGATCGTCCCGGACCTCTCGTTGTCGTACGCGAACAACCCGCCGATGAAGTTGAAGTTCCCCCCGTAGCTCGATCTGAACAGGAGTTCGTGCGAGGTCTCGTCGTACTCGAACGGAAGGTCGTAGAACGAGTTCGAGAAGTCCACCATGCCGTCGCTGGCAATCGTGTGGTCCAGCGAGTCGGGGTCGCCGCCCACACCCGGATCTCCCGGGGAAGTCCCGACCGGCACCCGGTTCGTGTAGTCGGCGTCCCTGATCGCGCGCTGCACCGTCTCGCCGCTGCTGGCGCTGTAGCTGATGCCGAGGGCTCCCGAGACCTGCCAGTCGGCCCGGAGCGTGCCGAAATCGCTTTCGCTCTCGTTGGAGCCGGGGTAGTTGAACGCCACCCTGTTCTCGATGTGGCTGTCGCAGTGCCACCCGGGGAGATTCGGAGGACAGTCCGGATCGAGGGCCGGATTCGGTGTCTCCCAGAGGTAGTAGCGGTTCCGGGAGAAGCCTGAGGTCATGCGGTCCACGTTCGAGAGCTGCACGAAGCCCCGCGGCGTCCCGTTGTCCTCCACGTGGGCCCAGCGCCCCCTCACGGAGAACCGATCGGTCTCGGCGCGGAGTTGCGGCGCGTAGAAGGTCTGATCGGGTGCGTCGTGGTCGCCGCCCGGCCCGACGTTCTCCTGCCTGCCGTCGCCCGTGTGGGTGCCTCCCGTGAGGCGGAAGCTGAAGGGACCGTCACCCAGAGGACCGCCGATCGCCGCGTTCAACCGCTGCTGCGAGACGTCGGTGACCTCCCCCATCAGCTCGGAATCCCAGTGGTCCGTCGGGCCCTTGGTGACCACGTTGATCGCTCCCGCGATCGAGTTGCGGCCGTTCAGGGTTCCCTGGGGTCCACGGGCCACCTCGACGCGTTCGAGATCGAAGCCGCCGCCGGGCGTCGTGCCGTAGACGCCCAACGTGTAGGCGCCGTCGACGTAGGTGGCGACGGCATAGTCGCTCTGATCGTACTGGGCGTTCCTGGTGCCGATGCCGCGGATCACCGTCCCCTGGCCCTGCTGCTCGATCTCGTCGCCGAACTGGAGGCCCGGAACCAGGTTCTGCAGATCCGTCCTCTCCTGGATCACGAGCTCCTCGAGCAGGGAGGAATCGAACGCGGTGATCGTCATCGGCACTTCCATGACGCTCTCCTCGACCCTCTCCGCCGTGACCATCACCGTGTCGTGGTAGGCGGGGCGGATCTCGAAGGACGCCGCGGCGCCGCCCGCAGTCACGTCGACCGCCTGGCTCGCGGACTGGAACCCGTCCAGGCTGACAGTGGCCGTGTAGGCGCCGGCAGCGACGTCCGCGATCGAGAAGGCGCCGTCGGCGCCGCTCATCGCGGATCCCGCCTCTCTGCCGTCCGCGCTGGTCAGACTGACCATCGCACCGGGAACGGGGTCACCGTTCGTGTCGCGGACCGTTCCCGAGACGCTGCCGTCCTGCGCCCATGCGGGCATGGTCATGAACGCCAGGGCGACGAGAACGGTCAACACCCTGGCGGTTCTCGATGCGACTCGGGTTCTGCTCTTCATGGTGGTTCTCCCTCCGGTTGATCGTGCCGGCGAAACGGCCGGCGAGCTCTGGGGCAAGCGGGGTCAGGCGCCCAGTCTTTACCGTTGACTTCACGAAAGATGATACACCGTTCAAGATTCTCCGCCAGCCGCCGAAGTCGTGGTCGTGGTCGAACCGCTGTCAGGCCGCAGACCCTCAGCAGAGTTCGCCGCTCCACAAACGGCGGATGAAGGCCTCGGGCGGCAGCACCTCGATGCCGTCGTCTGTCCTGCGAGGTCGAGGTTCGAGGCTGACGACGACGCGGCGACCGAGTTCCGGATGGTCTCGGCGGAGGCTCCGGAGACCCTTCAGATGCTGGCGGCCGATGCGCTGGCTGGCTTTCGCTTCCGCTGCGAGCTCCATGTCGCCGAGCACGAAGTCGACTTCCGTTCCGCCGGCGAGGCGCCAGTGGAAGAGTTCGCCGTCGTACGCCCGGTAGCTCATGAAGGCCCTGAACTCGTGGTGGACCCAATTCTCGAACGCATGGCCGTAGGCTTCGGAACCAGGTTGCAGCCGGCCCCGGCGCGCCAGCCGATTCACGACGCCGACGTCCGCGAAGTAGAACTTCGGGGCCTGGATCACGCGACGCTTCGGCCGCTTCCGCCAGGCGGGCAGCCAGCTTCCGAGCAGTGTATCCACCAGGATGCCGAAGTAGGACCGCACCGTGTGGCCGGAGATGCCGCAGTCGCGTGCGATGTTCGAGAAGTTCACGATGCCCCCATCGCTCAATGCGGCGGCGTCCAGGAAATCGCTGAACGCGGGAAGAGCGCGGACCGCTCCTTCCGCCGCAATCTCCTCGCGCAGGTAGTCGCCTACGTAGGCATCGAGCCGACGCCGGGGTTGTCCGCTCAGATAGAGAGGGGGAAGACAGCCATGGTTGACCAGCCGGTCGAGGTCGAAGTCCGCGCCCAGTTCGTGTGCCGTCAGCCCGTGAAGCTGGTACCGCAGGGCCCGGCCGCCCAACAGGTTCGCAGACCCCCGACGCACCTTGCGCGCGCTCGAGCCGCAGAGGGCGAAGCGAAGGCCCCGGTTCTCGATCAGCCAGTGAACCTCGTCGAGCAGGGCCGGCACCTTCTGGATCTCGTCGATCACGACCTGTCGGCTTTGCTCCGCGCCTTCTGCCTCGATCTCCTGACGAAGGAGCTCCGGTCGGCTGGCGTAGCGGCGGTACTCGTCCGCCTTGAGAAGGTCGATCCAGCGACCTCTCGGGTAGGCGCGTCGCAGCAGCGTGCTCTTGCCCGCCTGGCGCGGGCCCCAGAGGAAGAACGTCTCGCTTCCGGACGGCGGAAGATCAAGTGCACGCTTGAACATGCGACGCAAGTCATCATGATGATCTGAAGCGACAGTTCAGGAATGCCAGTTCACGCCAGCAGGAGCAGATAGCATGCAACTACCCCCGGACTACGCGGAACGCGTCTACGCCGGCGTTCTCGGCAAGGTCATCGGCGTCTACCTCGGTCGGCCCTTCGAGGGCTGGCCCCACGAGTGGATCCGGAAGCGGCTCGGCGACATCGAGTACTACGTGCACGAGCGGTTCGAGGCGCCCCTGATCGTCACCGACGACGACATCTCGGGGACCTTCACCTTCCTGCGGGCGCTCGAGGACCATGGCTCCGGCGCCGACCTCGGCTCGAAGGAGGTGGGCGAGACCTGGCTCAACTACCTGATCAGGGAACGCACGGTGCTCTGGTGGGGCGGCCTGGGAAACTCCACGGAGCACACGGCCTACCTTCGGCTCGCGAGCGGCATCGAGGCGCCCGAGAGCGGCTCGATGGAGCGGAACGGCCAGGTCGTGGCCGAGCAGATCGGCGCTCAGATCTTCATCGACGGCTGGGCCATGGTCGCTCCGGGAGATCCGGATCAGGCGGTCCGGTTCGCCGATGCCGCGGCCAGGGTGGGGCACGACGGCGAAGCGGTGTTCGCCGCCCGCGTGCTTGCCGCGCTGGAGTCGATGGCGTTCGTCGAACGGGACACTGGAAGGCTCCTCGACACTGCTCTCGGCTACATCCCTCCGGACTCGGTCATCGCCGCCATGATCGGCGACCTGCGCAACTGGCACGCCCAGGACGGCGACTGGCGCCGGACCCGGGCACGGCTCGCCGAACGCTACGGCTATGACAGGTACGGCGGCAACTGCCACGTCGTCCCCAACCACGGCCTGATCGTCCTGGCGCTGCTGCACGGCGAGAACGACTTCGCCGAGACGCTCAGGATCGTCAACACCTGCGGTTGGGATACCGACTGCAACTCGGGCAACGTCGGCTGCCTGCTCGGCATCAAGGAGGGGCTGGCCGGCATCGATGCCGGTCTGGGGAAGGGACTCGACTGGCGCGGCCCGGTGGCCGACCGCCTCTATCTCCCGACCGCCGACGGCGGGCGGGCGATCAGCGACTGCGCCAGCGAGGCACTCCACGTGATCAACATGGGGCGCGGCCTGGCCGGCAAGGAAGCCTGGGCGCCGAAGAACGGCGCGCAGTTCCACTTCTCGTTCCCCGACTCGGTGCAGGGTTTCCAGGTCACGGACGGCGAGGCCGAGCTCTCGAACGTGGTCCTGCCCTCCGGCGAGCGGGCCCTGCGCATCGATGCCGCAGGCGAAACCCGAGTCTGCACGCCCGTCTTCATCCCTTCGCTGGAGACGGCGAAGTGGTTCGAGAACCGGGTCTATCCGCTGCTGGCGTCGCCGCGGATATTTCCCGGCCAGACCATCGAAGCGACCCTCTGCGCGCAGACGGCCGGCGCCCGAGCCAGCGTCTGTCTGTCCTGGTACGGCGACGACGACGAGCCCGCGACCTTCGACAGCGACACCGTGGAACTCGAGGCCGGCAGTACCCGACGCGTGTCGTTCACGGTTCCGGCGCTGCCGGGGCCCATCTTCTCCGTGGGCGTCCGTGTCCAGGGTCCGGTCGAGGGCGTCTGCCTCGTGGATCTCAAGTGGTCGGGCGCTCCCGAGTTCCGGCTGGAACGTCCCGCGCACCGCGGCACGATGTGGCGGCGCGCCTGGGTCAACGGCGTCGACCTGCTCGCCAAGGGGAACGAGATGTTCCGCCTGGTCCAGAACGCAGGCATGGGTCTGCTGATGCAGGGAACCCGGGAGTGGCGCGACTACAAGGTGACCGCCGACGTCACTCCCCACCTCGTGAAGCGGGCGGGCATCGCTGCCCGGGTCCAGGGTCTCGGACGGTTCCACGGCCTGCTCCTGGCGCGCGCGAGCCGCGTGCAGCTGGTGCGCATGCTGCACCGCGAGGAAGTGCTGGCGGAAGCGGACTTCGAGTGGCAGCTCGGCGAGACCCGCAAGCTGACCCTGCAGGTCGACGGCGACCGACTCGTCGGCAAGGTCGACGGGACAGTGCTGCTCGAAGCAACCGACACGGCGCTGGAGTGCGGAGCCGTCGGCCTGGTGATCGAAGAGGGGCGGCTGGGAGTCGACCGAGTCGAGCTCTCGCCCATCCGCATGGGAGCTAGACTGAGCCAACCGACGATGCACCTGCCTTGACCGCGAACACTTCGAACCGGCAGACGGAGACCCGCCATGAACCACAGAGCCATCCGCGCCATCCGCACCTTGACGGCGACCCTCGCGCTGACGACGGCCTCCGCCTTCGTGCTCCTCGCGGCATCCCCGGCGGACGCCGGCGACGCGCCGACCTACAGCCGCGACGTCGCGCCGATCTTCTTCAGCAACTGCGTGCAGTGCCATCGAACCGGCGAGATCGCCCCGATGTCGCTGATGACCTACCGGGAGTCACGGCCGTGGGCACGCTCGATCGCCCGCGCGGTGGAGAACCGCGACATGCCGCCGTGGAGCGGCGAGTCCGACAGGCACGTCTGGTCGAACGACATCTCGCTCACCGCCGACGAGATCGAGACGATCGTCCACTGGGCCAGGGCCGGAGCCCCGCAGGGCGACCCCGCCGACTTGCCCGAAGCGCCCACGTTCCAGGAGGGCTGGAAGCTCGGCGAGCCCGACCACGTCATCACCCTCGACAGCATCGAGGTGCCGGCCGACGGCGACGATCTCTTCCCGCAGCAGGTGGTCGAGGTCGACCTCGGCCAGCCGCGCTGGATCCGGGCAATCGAGTTCCTGCCCGAGGACCCGCGCGTCACGCATCACTTCCTCACGACCTATGCGACCAGCATGAGCGAAGGCGGCCCCGCCTACACCGGCGTTCTCGGCATCTGGACGGCCGGCATGCCGCCCTACGTCTTCCCGGTCGGCGTCGGCCGCCGCTTCGGCTCGAAGGTCCGGGTCGTGGTCGACCAGCACTACCACCCGGTCGGCGACGCAACCCGCGACGCATCGAGGATCGGTCTTCACTTCGGCAAGGGCGAGCTCCGGAAGGAGGTCGTCACAATTCCGGTGACCAACACGGGCCTGCGCATCCCGCCCGGCGCCGGCCACCACGCCGAGAACGCCCACTACCTCTTCGACAAGGACGTGCAGATCCTCGCCTTCAGCCCGCACATGCACGTCCGCGGCAAGGCGATGAGCTACGAACTCACCTACCCCGACGGCTCGAAGGAAATGCTGCTCGACGTGCCGAAGTACGACTACAACTGGCAGTGGCTCTACTACCCGACCGAGCCGGTCGACATTCCGGCCGGCAGCCGCCTCGACGTCACGGCCGTCTGGAACAACTCGGCCGACAATCCGGACAACCCGGATCCCTCGAAGGAGATCATCTATCGCGGCGACACGTTCAGCGAGATGTTCAACGGCTTCATCGAAGTGGTGCAGAAGGACGGCGTCCTCTTCGAGCGTCAGGACCCGGAGCAGCAGATTCGCGATCTCCTGGCCCTCCACCCGCAGGCGGACTCCTATCTGGCCGGAAGCTTCCTGGGCTTCCACGCTCCGCGTGAAGGCGAGGGCTGGCTCTACATGGGACGCATCTACTCCATCGTCCTGGACGACTTCGAGTGGCAGGGCGACGAGCTCACGATCAGAACGCAGTTCCCGACCCTGAACGCGAGCGCCACGACCACCCTGATCGAAGCGAAGCTCGACGAACAGGGCCAGCTCCAGGGAACGGTCACGATCGGCGCGGACACCGATCAACCGCAGCGGCTGCCCTTCCACGCCGCCCCGGTCGGCGGCGCATCCGCGGCAGCATCCGCCGGCCCGTGACGGAGCCGCCAGACACTGCCTGGCTCCGAGCGAAACCCGCAGAAAAGGAGACGCGTTGAGCAGCTTCACGCAGATTGCAGACTTCCGAGCCGAGTGCGACTGCCTGGCGGAGATCCTGGCGCCGCTGGCGGACGACGACTTCGAACGCGCCACCCTCTTCAAGGAGTGGACCATTCACGACGTCGTCGCCCACCTCCACATCTTCAACCACGCCGCCGACGCCTCGATTCACGATCAATCCGCATTCGACGACTTCAAGCAGTTCATGGCCGCCCGGCGCGGCCGGCTCACCCTGCGCGAGCTGACAGACGAGTGGCTCGAGGGCAAGCGCAACCGCGCCGCCTTCGACGCCTGGCGCGAGTACTACCCGCGGATGTGCGACCGCCTGGAGGGCGTCGATCCGAGGATGCGCGTGGAGTGGTTCGGACCGCCGATGAGCGTGCGCAGTTCGATCACCGCCAGGCAGATGGAGACCTGGGCGCACGCGCAGGAGGTCTTCGACGTGCTCGGCCTCGACCGCGAAGAAGCGGACCGGATCAGGAACATCGTCTTCCTGGGGCTCAACACCTTCGGCTGGACCTACGCGGTGCGCGGCATGGAGGTCCCCGGAGTCGTTCCGGCCCTGCACCTGACTGCCCCGTCCGGCGAGAGATGGACCTGGAACGCGGACGAGACCGCGAACCGGATCGTCGGTACGGCTGTCGACTTCGCCCAGGTGGTCACCCAGGTGCGCAACGTCGCCGACACTTCACTCGAAGTCACGGGGACCGTCGCCGCCGAGTGGATGAGCATGGCGCAGTGCTTTGCCGGGCCGCCCGAGACACCGCCGGCGCCGGGTTCGCGACACAGGGCTCGGGCTCGCAGCGCCTGACCCGGCCCGTTTGCGCCTGCACATCCTCGACCAGGAATCCTGGAGTCCGCTGTTCATTCCGCCCAACGGGACCAGGGAAGGAGACCTCGACTTGACCCATTCGACCGTGCTGATCACCGGCTGTTCGAGCGGCTTCGGCAAGCTGGCGGCGAAGACCTTCCGAGCCAACGGCTGGAACGTCGTGGCTACCATGCGTTCGCCGGAGAAGGAAACCGACCTGACGGGGATGGACGGCATCCTGGTCACCAGGCTCGACGTCAAGGACCCGGCCAGCATCGACGCCGCGTTCGAGCAGGGCATCACAGCGTTCGGTCCGATCGACGCAGTGGTCAACAACGCCGGCTACGGCAGCAACGCTCTCTTCGAGCAATCGCCCGATGCCTCCATCCGCGACATCTACGAAACGAACGTGTTCGGCCTGATGAACGTGACGCGCAGGGCCCTGCCCGCCATGCGCGAGCGGCGCGCCGGCTGCATCATCAATGTGACGTCGATGGCGGGTCTCATGGGACTGCTCGGCAACTCGGTCTACTCGTCGTCGAAGTTCGCGGTCGAGGGCCTGACCGAGGCGCTCGCCCTCGAGTACAAGCCGCTCGGCATTCGCATCGTCTCGGTGGCACCGGGCGCCTACATGACGACCGCGTTCGGAGCCAACACGGACAACTATCTCGAGGCCGGCGACGCCCAGCTCGTCGAGCACTCGAGGAAGATCCGCGACCACTTCGCCGCCATCGTCGCCGGCGGCAAGCCGCAGAACCCGCAGGAGGTGGCCGACAGGATCTTCGAGTGCGCGACCGCGGATGACGTGCCGGTGCACAATCCCGTCGGCGCCGACGCGGAACGGCTCAGCGGCCTGATCGACAGCATGCCGTCACGGCAGCACTTCGTCGCTGCGATGGAGCAGATGCTCCTGCCGCGGGCCGGATAGCCAGGCCGAACTCCCGGAGGGCCAGGGCCGGTCAGGCGAGGTCGAAGCGGTCCAGGTTCATGACCTTGCCCCACGCCGCCACGAAATCGCGCACGAAGGCCTCCTTCGAGTCGTCGCAGGCGTAGACCTCGGCGATGGCGCGCAGCTGCGAGTTCGAGCCGAAGACGAGATCGACTGCGCTGGCCTGCCACCTGAGCTCGCCCGTCGACCGATCGCGCCCTTCGAAGACACCTTCGCGGTCGGCGCTGGCCTGCCACTCGGTTCTCATGTCGAGCAGGTTGACGAAGAAGTCGTTCGTCAGGACCTCCGGCCGCGCCGTGAAGACGCCGAGTTCCGCCTGCCCGGCGTTGGCGCCCAGAACGCGCAGGCCGCCCACGAGCACCGTCATCTCGGGCGCGGTCAACGTCAGCATCTGCGCCCGGTCCACGAGCAGCACCTCCGCCGGCCGGTGATGTCCGTTCCCCAGGTAGTTGCGGAATCCGTCCGCAGTGGGCTCCAGGACGGCGAAGGACTCGATGTCGGTCTGCTCCTGCAGCGCGTCCGTACGACCCGGCGCGAACGGCGCCGCGGTCTCGCACCCGGCGCTCTTCGCGGCCTGTTCGACGGCCGCACACCCGCCGAGTACGATCAGATCGGCCAGCGAGACCCGCTTGCCGTCCGACTGCGAGCTGTTGAAGTCAGCCTGGATCGCTTCCAGTGTCTCCAGGACGCCCCCGAGCTGCTCCGGGTCGTTGACCGCCCAGTCCTTCTGCGGCGCGAGGCGAATGCGCGCGCCGTTGGCACCGCCGCGCTTGTCCGTGCCGCGGAAGGTCGCCGCGGACGCCCAGGCCGTGGAAACCAGCCGGGAGATGGACAACCCGGAACCGAGGACCCTGCTCTTGAGAGCCGCGACATCGTCTTCGTCGATCAACTCGTGGTCGAGGTCGGGGACCGGGTCCTGCCAGAGCTGCGGCTCGGCGGGAACCCACGGGCCGAGACAGCGGCTGCGGGGACCCATGTCGCGGTGGGTCAGCTTGTACCAGGCCCTGGCGAACGCGGCCGCGAACGCGTCCGGATTCTCGTGGAAGCGCCTCGCGATCGGCTCGTAGATCGGGTCCACCTTCAGGGACAGATCCGTGGTCAGCATCATCGGGGCGTGCCGCTTCGCCGGGTCGTGGGCATCCGGCACCGTGCCGGCCGCCGAGGCGTCCGTGGGCGTCCACTGGTACGCCCCGCCCGCGCTCTTTTCCAGCTCCCATTCGTAGCCGAACAGGTTCTCGAAGAAGTTGTTGTCCCACCGAGCCGGCGCGGTGGTCCAGGCGCCTTCGAGACCGCTGGTGATCGCGTCGCCGCCCTTGCCGGTCCTGAACGTGTTCCTCCAGCCGAGGCCCTGCTCCTCGAGGCCGGCGCCCTCCGGCTCGGCGCCCACGTGCTCGCCCGCGTCGGCCGCGCCGTGCGCCTTGCCGAACGTGTGACCGCCCGCGATGAGCGCCACCGTCTCCTCGTCGTTCATCGCCATGCGGCGGAACGTCTCCCGGATGTCCCGTGCCGCGGCAACCGGATCCGGCGTGCCGTTCGGCCCTTCCGGATTCACGTAGATGAGGCCCATCTGCACGGCGCCGAGCGGATTCTCGAGTTCACGGTCGCCGGTGTAGCGCTCGTCTCCGAGCCAGGTCGTCTCGGCACCCCAGTAGATGTCCTCCTCGGGCTCCCAGACATCCTCGCGGCCGCCGGCGAAACCGAGCGTCCTGAAGCCCATCGACTCCAGGGCGCAGTTGCCGGTGAAGATCATCAGGTCGGCCCACGAGAGCCTGCGGCCGTACTTCTGCTTGACCGGCCAGAGCAGTCGACGCGCCTTGTCGAGGCTCACGTTGTCCGGCCAGCTGTTCAGCGGCGCGAAGCGGAGCGTGCCCGAGGCGCCGCCGCCGCGGCCGTCGCCGATCCGGTACGTGCCGGCCGAATGCCATGCCATGCGGATGAACAGCGGCCCGTAGTGACCGTAGTCCGCCGGCCACCAGTCCTGCGAGGTCGTCATCACCTCCTCGACGTCCTGCTTCAGCTCATCCAGGTCGACCTTCGCGAACTCCCTGGCGTAGTCGAAGTCCTCGCCCATCGGATCCGAGAGCGGGGAACCCTGGTGGAGCACCCTCAGGTTCAACTGGTTCGGCCACCAGCGCTGATTCGCGATGCTGCCCTTGGCCGAGTGCCTGTCCGCACCGGCCAGAACCGGGCATCTGCCTGTGCTCGTCATGTCGTCCATCGTGCCTGGTCTCTCCTCGTGTTCGGTTCTCGTCCGCTCCTCGAGCGGCCGGCGGCGGAAGTCGCGTCGCATTCGAGCGGCGTGCATCCCTTCCGACATCGTCGTTCCTCGGTCGCGATGTTCCTCGATCGAACCTGGAGCCCGCCACGCTCTCTCGTCCTCTCGCCGCGCCTTGCCGGACTGGTTCCTCTGAACGCTCTCGGTGCGACACGGACTTCTACCACGGGCTGCCTGGCTGCATACGGGAATCGGCGACTTCTTCGCGTGCTGCGCGAAGGCTACACTCGCCGGCCATGATGGGTTTGCGAACCGGCGCCGCCATCGCGGCGATCGCCGCCGCCCTGCCGGCCTGCCAACCCTTCGGCCCCGCCGACAGCGATCCCTCCGTCTCGGCAGTCGTCGCAGACACTCCGACCCGCGCCCGGTCCGACGACGGCCAGTGGATCTCCTGGCGCGAGCACATCATCGACGACGCAGCGATCGGCGGCCTGCCGATCCGCGGCGGCGACGGGCTCGAGATGGCCGATCTCGATGGCGACGGCCACCTCGACATCGTCTCGGTCCACGAGTCGGACACCGAGTACGGCAACGAAGGCGCAGGCCACGTCCGGCTCGCCTTCGGCGCCGCCGACCCCGAAACATGGCATCTGGCGACCCTCGCCGAAGGGCCCGAGGCCTCGGCCGCCGAGGACATCGCCGTCGCCGACTTCGACGGCGACGGCGATCTCGACGTCGTGGCCGCCTGCGAGCTGGCCCACCTGATCTACTTCGAGAACCCCGGCACCGGAACGGCAGCGGCGGCCGAAGCACTCCGCAGCGGCGCATGGCCGCGGGTGATTCCGCCGGTGACCAGAGGCCGGGGCTCCTACATCCGCGTGTTCGCCGGCGACCTCGACGGCGACGGCCTGCCGGAGGTCATCGCCGCGAACAAGGGGGCGCAGAGCCCGGATCGCAGGAGCGCTGCCAGGAACCCGATCTCGTGGTTCGACACCGCGGCCGCCCCCCTCTCCGGAGCGTGGATCGAGCACGAGCTCGTCCGGGTGATCTGGCCGATCAACTCCCAGACAGTGGATCTCGACGCCGACGGCGACATCGACATCGTCGCCGGCTCAACCGGCGAGGCCCGCATCTTCTGGTTCGAGAACCGGAGCGGCGGCGCCGGCGCCGTCGAGCTCGTGGAGCACCCGATCCGGATCGAGGGCACGACGACCACGGCGGCCACGACCCGGCCGCCGAACGCACCCCGGACCGGCGCCCTGCTCAACGGCTTCAACATGGCTTTCGTGGATCTCTCCGGCGACGGCCGGCTCGACCTTGCCACCGTCGAGTTCGGCGGCGTCCTGGTGTGGCTGGAGCAGCCGGCCGACCCGGGCGGCACCTGGCAGCTCCGGCCGATCGGCCGGCTCACACCGGACAACCTGGTCGGTTTCGCCTTCGCCGACATCGACGGCGACGGCGACCTCGACGCCATGTCGGGCGCCTACAGCCGCGGCGGGCGAGCAGAAGACGGCGGGGTCGAGCCCGACACGCCGCTCGGGCGGCTCGCCTGGTTCGAGAACCCCGGCCGCATCGACGGCGACTGGACCCGGCACGACATCTCGCGGCGCAAGCGCGGCATGTTCGACAGCTTCGTCGCCCGCGACATGGACGGCGACGGCGATGTCGACTTCGTCGGCACGCGCGGCAACAGCGCCCGGTTCGACGGCGTGTTCTGGCTCGAGCAGGTACGCACCGAGCAGCCGGTCGCCGCGTTCAACCAGGCCCGCGAGGTGGAAAGCGAGCAGATGCCGCTCCTCTGAGGGTCCACGCGCTCCAGAACAGCATTGATACTCACGGGACGGTCCTGTTGCGGAGACGCGCCCAGAGGGATGGTCACGACAGAACTGCCCTCATCGCCGGGGGGCGCCTGCGCCGCGCCGCGGATCTTCGAGGAGCGGCGGCACGGGGGGACCCGGTGGCGGCGCTTTCTCTTCATTCCAGTCCCCGACCGCCAGCAGAGCGACGCCGTCCGGATCCAGGAAGCGCTGCGCGGCCCTGCGGACGTCGGCCCCGGTCACGCCGCGCAGCCGCTGCCGATAGTCGGCCCAGTATTCGTGAGGCCTGCCCAGCAGCTCGTCTTCGGCATGGCGGGCGGCGATCGCCTCGGCACGGTCGAAAAGCAGCGGGAACCTGGCCAGCATGGACTGCTTCGCCATCTCGAGTTCGGCGGTCGGCACCGGCTCGCGCTGCAAGCGGCGCAGCTCCTGCAACACGGCGCCCGCAGCTTCGGCGGCCGACTCTGGGGCGGTCTCCAGGAACACCCGGAACTCGCCCGCCTGGGCGGCGCCTCGACCGCTCCGCACGGGATCGCTGTCGAAGTACGTGAGCACGCGGTAGACCAGCCCTTCGCCAAGCTGCAACCGGGACCGCAGGCGCGACACGGCGCCGGGACCGTCGAGAATCTCGGTCAGCAGCAGCAGCGCCCAGCGATCGGGGTCGTCCCAGGAATCGAACACCGCTCCTCGGTGGCCGACGGCGATTGCAGCCTGAACACCAGGGCGGTCCAGAGTCCACCAACCGGGCATCGCCGACGCCGACGGTCGCTCCTCCCGACTTCCGTCCACGTCGTCCGCTTCGAGTTCCTCGGCGGATGACCCGGACCCGAGCGCCGGACGTTCACCGCGGTCGGGTCCCGTCCAGTCGCCGAACAACTCGTCCAGACGCGTCACCACGGCCTGGGCATCCACGTCGCCCGAGACCGCGAACACCGCGCCCTCCGGGCCGTGATGACGGCGATGGAAGTCGGCAAGCGCGTCGGACGTGAAGGCAGCCACTGCCTCGAGCGTCAGCCGCCGGCCGCGAGGCGCACTGTCTCCATGCACCAGACGCAGCCACTCCCGCTCCAGGAGCCGCCGCGGATCATCGTCGTGGGCGGCCAGGCTGATCTCCAGGTTGCGCTTCGCCTGAGCCAGACGCTCGGCGTCGAAGCGCGGCTCGAGCACGATGGAAGCGAGCAGATCGAGACCGGGCCCCAAGGCCTCCGCACTGCAGTCGAGGACGATCACGCTCCGTGCCGAGGCGGCCACCGTCCTGATCCGGGCTCCCAGTGCGTCGATCTCGTCGTCCAGGCGGTCCGGGTCCAGTTCGCCGGCGCCCCCGCGCCGCAGCATCGCCGCGGTCATCGAGGCCAGGCCGGCTTCCTGCGGCAGCTCGTCCAGATCGCCGACCGGCAACGCCAGCACGACATCGACAAGGGGCAGGCTGCGATCCGGCACGACGTAGACCGGCATCCCGTTCGCCAGTTCGAAGCGCATCCCGGCGGGGTCAGGCGGTGCGAAGGACGACTCCGGGAAACGCAGGGCTTCCGGGCGCGGCGGGATCTGTGCCGCCGCCGCGGCGCCCAGCCCCAGCCCGAGTGCGACCAAGAGACCGACGGCCCGCATCCCGACAAGGCTGGCGTCAGCGCTCCCCCGTCCGCTCGAGCGCCAGGACCGCTCGCTTCTCCGGCACGAGGAAGGCATCGATCACGCGCTCCAGGCTCGCCGCGCGAACGGCGGCGGCCGCCTCGAACCACTCGTCCAGTTGCCGCCAGCCGCCGAGCACCTCGGCTGCAGCGAGGCGGCGAGCGAGTCCGATGTCGGTCTCGATCTGCCGCAGGGAGTCGGTGGCCAACTGGCGCTGTACTCGTTCCAGTTCCGCGCCGCCGACCCCTTGTGCCCGAAGCTCTGCCAGCAGACGCTCCCAGGAGCGCAGCAGTTCCGCGAGCTCGGTGTCGCCGGCAGCTTCGATGCGCACGGCGAAGTAGCCGCCGTGCATGCGCGACACGTGCCGGGCGGAAGCCGAGGCCGCCGCCGCGTCATCGGCGAGCACGAGCCTTCGATGGAGCCGACCCGAGCGACCGTTCAGCACGCCCGCCAGCACGTCGAGCGCGACCCCGTCGCCCGCGGCCTGAAACGTCGCGGTCGGATAGCGGATCTCGACCTGGCGCCGGCAGGCGCAGCGTCCCTCGAGAGATCCGAGAGCCGGCTCGGCAGGCGGCGCCGAGCGATCGCCGAACTGCACCGCGCCGGCCGAGCCGCCGCTCCGTTTCAGACGCCCGAAGTAGCGCTCGGCCAGCTCCCGGACGCGGTCCGGCGCCACGTCGCCCACCAGCACCGCAACCAGCCGCTCCGGACCGTAGGCCGCCTCGAAGTGTGCGCGCGCGTTGGCCGGCAGGAGGCCGGCGATCTCCAGCCGATCCCCTCCGGGCGTATGCGCGTACGGGTGGCCCGCGCCCCAGAAGGCGGCGTCGAAGAGTTCGAACCAGGAACCGGCAGGACTCGAATCGATACGCTGGCGACGCTCCTGCTCGACCACCCGCAACTCTCGCTCGAAACCCCGGAACACGGGCTCGAGCAGCCGATCGGACTCCATCCAGAACCACAGCTCGATCTTCTCCGCGGGCACCAGCACCTGGAACATGGTCGAGTCATGACGGGTCTCTGCGTCGAGGCCGAAGGCGCCGGCACGGGTGTAGACCGCCGAGTACTCGCCCGGCCGTTGCAGCGTCGCGAGCCGACCTTCGAGACGGGAAAGACGCGGCGCGTCGGCGCGGCGGCGAACGGAGTCCTCGTAGAGGCGCTCCCACTGCCGCAGCAGCTGCGCCTCGGCGTCCCAGTCCGCCGTGCCGATCGTGCGGCTGCCGGCGAACAGCAGATGCTCCACGACGTGGGCCACGCCCCGCTGCCCCGACGGATCGGACGCCGAGCCGCCACGGACCGCCCACAGGGCCGAAACCAGAGGTCTTCCCGGCCGCTCGACGACCAGGAATGTCATGCCGTTGTCGAGCTCGAACTGCGCGGGTTCGAGTTCCGCGGGCAACGTCGCGGCCACGGCTGGCCCGGCCGCGGCAAGCGCCAGACAGACGAATGTCCGCACCGACTTCACCGGTGTTCCCCGATCACAGGACAGACAGGATGGACGCCAGTCGGCAGATCGACGTTACGGGGCGGGGGCGCACAAGAGGCAGCGCACGTCGAGTCGGCGAACCGAATCCGAACAGACATGCCCGTGGTAGAAGAACGTGTCGCACCGAGAACGGTCAGGCGCCCGTCCGACAAGGAGCGACAAGGGAGCGTATCAGGCCATGTTTTCAGGCCATGTTCGATCAAGGAACAAGCGCGACCGAGGAGCAACGATGCCCCCGATCCCAGGCCGGGAACGACCTCGGAGCCGTGGCGCAACGAGGATCCGGTCACGACTCCCTGGAAGGACCGAGACGGAATTCCGGCGCGCCGGCACGCACGGCATGAGGGGTCCTCTGGCGGCGGCCAATCGCGCGGCACCTCCCCCGGAACCGACCCGGACTGCACGCATGGAACTGCTCCGCGGCCCCCACACCCCAGGCTTCGGCGAGCGTCCCCTGGTCATGGCGGTGCTCAACGTGACGCCGGACAGCTTCTCGGACGGCGGCGCGTTCCAGGCCCCCGAGGCCGCGATCGAACGTGCCCGGCGAATGGCCGCCGAAGGGGCCGATCTGATCGACATCGGCGCCGAGAGCACGCGGCCGGGAGCCGAGCCGGTCGGGCTGGAGGAGGAGCTTGCCCGGCTGCTGCCGGTGATCGAGGGCATCGGCCGCCTCGACCTCGGAGTGCCCCTGAGCGTGGACACCGCAAAGCCCGCGGTCGCCGACCGCGCGGTCGCCGCCGGCGCCGACCTGGTCAACGACGTCTCCGGCGCCGGCGAGGCGATGCTCGAAGTCGCCGCTCGCCACGGCGTTCCCGTGATCGCGATGCACATGCAGGGCGAACCGCGCACGATGCAACGGGAGCCGCTCTACGTCGACGTCGTGGCCGAAGTCCGCGACTACCTGGCGGAGCGTGCCGCGGCCGGACGCCGGCACGGAGTCGACGTGCTGGTCGACCCGGGGATCGGATTCGGAAAGACGCTCGAGCACAACCTCGAGCTGCTGGCAAATCTGCACGAGCTTCGGCAGATCGGCGCACCCGTGGTGCTCGGGGTGTCGCGCAAGTCGTTCCTGGACCGACTGCTAGGCGGCGTCCCGGTCGAGCAGCGGCTGAGCGGAACGCTGGCGGTCAACGCCTGGGCGGCGGCTCTCGGAATCGCCGACGTGCTGCGGGTACACGACGTCGAACCCCACCGGCAACTGGCCGAGAGCATCGGCGCCCTGAGGCTGCGCCGCCACCGATCGGCGCCGCGACGCCGCGTACTCGCGCGCGGCATCGCATGCCGGAGTCGGATCGGCGTCACTCGCGAAGAACGGACCGAACCGCAAGAACTCCTGGTCGACATCGAAGTGACCCTGACCGCCGAGACCCGCGGAACACGCGACGAGCTGGCCGAGACCGTGGACTACGCGAGGCTGGCCGCCATGGCGCAAGCGGTCGCGGCACGCGAAGAGTACCGACTCGTCGAGACGCTGGCCGACCGGATTGCAGCGGCCGTCGGTCAACAGACCTCTCGGGCGGCCGGCGGCTCGGCGCAGCCGCACCGGATCGAGTCGCTGCGCGTCCGGGTCACGAAACCCGCGGCCGCGCGCGATCTCGGCGCCACGGAAGTCGGCGCCGAGATCGACTGGCGGCCGTGACCCGGACCCGCGCTTTCGTGGCGCTCGGCTCGAACCGCAGGTCTCGGCGGGAGAATCTGCGGGCAGCGATCGACAGCCTGAGACAACTCGGGGAGGTGACCGCTGTCTCGACGTTTCACGCGACGGGGGCCGTACCGGAGAGCGGCGTAGCAGCCACCGACCCCGACTTCCTGAACGCCGCGGCGGCAATCGAAACCCGTCTCGGCGCCCGGACCGTGCTCGACGGCCTGCTCCGGATCGAGGACGGCCTCGGCCGGAATCGGACAACGACGCCCGCCGGCCCGAGGACGATCGACCTCGACCTGCTCCTGTTCGGCGACCTCGTCATCGAGGCGCCCGGCCTGATCGTGCCCCACCCCCACATGCACCGCCGCCGCTTCGTCCTCGAACCGCTGGCGGAGATCGCACCCGACGCCTGGCACCCGGGGCTTCGGAAGACCGTGGCCGAACTGCTGGCAGCCGTCGCCGCGCACCAGGACTACTGACCGGGCCGATCCGACTCCAGTCGCCGAAATCCGTCCTTGTCGGTAGCGGGACCGGACCGATTCCGGCATCCCGGAACCCGGGAAAAGGAGCTTTGCTCGATTATGATTCACGGCGTGATGGACACGCTTGCCACCGCTCGAAGCCTCGAAGAAGCAGGCATGGACGCCAGGTCGGCCGCGGCAGTCACCGGCGCGATCCGTCGGGCCGTCACCGAGGGCGGCGCCACCAAGGCCGATCTCGCCGAACTCGAGACACGGCTCCGCACCGAGTTGGCCGAACGCGAGACACGGCTCCGCGCTGACATTGCCGAACTCAAGGCCGAGGTCCGCGCCGACATTGCCGAACTCAAGGCCGAGGTCCGCGCCGACACTGCCGAGTTCAAGGCGGAGTTCAAGGCGGAGATCCACGCCGAGCTCTCTACGCTGACGTGGCGCATTCTCGGCGGCGTCGGCCTCCTGCTCGCGGTCTTCACCGCGGTAGACCGCCTGCTGGCCTGATCTGCCGCAGCCGGTTCGGACGCCTCGGCCGGTCTTCCGGTCTCTCAGTAGCTCTTCGGCAGGCCAAGCACCTTCTCGGCGATGTGGCAGAGGATGAGCTGCGGGCTCACCGGGGCCAGGCGCGGGATCATCACCTCGCGCATCAGCCGCTCGACGTGGAACTCCTTCGCGTAGCCCATGCCGCCATGGGTCATGACTGCCTGCGTGCAGGCCTTGAAGCCAGCCTCGGCGCCCAGGTACTTCGCGGCGTTCGCGAAGTGCCCGCACGGCTCCTCCCGATCGTAGAGCGACGCTGCCTGCATCGCCATCAGGAACGCCGCCTCCAGCTCCATCCAGCACTCCGCCAAGGGGTGCTGGATCGACTGGTTCTGGCCGATCGGACGGCCGAAGACGCGCCGATTCCGCGAATAGTCGGCGGCCCGTTCCAAGGCGTTGCGACCGACGCCGACCGCCTCGATGCCGATCAGGATCCGCTCGGGATTCAGGCTGTGCAGGATGTACTCGAAACCGCGGCCCTCCTCTCCGATGCGGTCCTCCGCAGGTATCTCCAGTCCGTCGATGAACAGCTCGTTGGAATCCACCGCCGCCCGGCCCATCTTGGGAATGCGCCGGACCTCGACCCTGGAGCGGTCCAGCGTCGTGTAGAACAACGAAAGGCCCTTGGTCGCCTTCCCCGTCTCGACCCTGGGCGTCGTGCGCGCAAGGAGCATGACCCGGTCCGCCTCCTGGGCAGTCGTCGTCCAGATCTTGCGTCCGTGCGCGACGTAACTGCCGTCCGGCCGACGCTCGGCACGGGTGGTGATCGCGGTCGTCTCGAGTCCGGCGTCGGGCTCGGTGACCGCGAAGCAGGTCTTCGCCCTGCCCTCGATCAGTTCGGGCAAGAAACGGCGGCGCTGCTCCCGCGTCCCGAAGACCACGATCGGATGCGGGCCGAAGATGTTGATGTGGATCGCCGAGGCCGCACTCATTCCGCCGCCTGCACGAGCCACTTCGTGCATGACCAGGGCAGCTTCGGTGACGCCCAGGCCTGAACCGCCGTACTCCTCCGGCATGGCAATGCCGAGCGCTCCGCACTCGGCCATGGCACGGTGAAACTCGTTCGGGAACCGGACCTCGTTGTCGACCGCCAGCCAGTAGTCGTCGCCGAAGGCCGCACAGGTGCGGGCAATCCCCTCGCACAGGGCGCGCTGCTGTCCGGTAAGCGTGAAATCCATGGGAGAGCGGGAGGCTACAACGACTCTTCTGCGCGCCCCGGCGACGGCGACCAGCCTGGGCGCCGCCGCCAATGTACCGCCAGGCCCAACCCGACCTCCATCCGGGAGGCGGTCCGCTCGACCGGATCCTGGGTCACGGGCAGGAGAGAAGGCCGCGCCGCGTACACGACCCGGTCTTGCGTCAGCCTGCAGGCGGCGGCAGCAGAACGTACCGGGCCAGGACGGCGAATCCGCCGATCAGGATGAGCGCCGAGGTCCAGATCACGGCCGTGCGCTGGCCCGGTCCGAGGTGGTCCTGCGTTCGGGCCCAGCGCACGACGGCGCGCAGAAGGAACGGCAGGGAAGCTCCCCAGACCAGCAGGACGCCCAGCAGCAACCACGATGTCGGCGAGAAACCCTGGAGCAGCGCGAGCGCCCCGATCGCGAACAGGAGCGCAACCCGCACCACGACGCGCACGAAGCGCATGCTGCCGGCCTGCTGGCGCTCGAGTTGCTCCCGCCGGTCGCTGAGGTCGATCGCCATGTACGGGCTTCGGCCTGTCTGTTCAGATTCGGTCTTCCCGGGCGGCAGGCAATCCCGGCCCGTCGGCGCCCGCGAGATCGAGCAGGAAGGCATGGACCAGCGCCGTCTCGCGGTAGCGGTCATAGCGCCCGGAGGCGCCGCCGTGGCCGGCGCTCATGTTGGTCTTCAGGAGCAGCAGGTTGTCGTCCGTCTTCTTCGCGCGCAGCCGCGCCACCCACTTGGCGGGCTCCCAGTACTGGACCTGGGAGTCATGCAGGCCCGTCGTCACCAGCAGGTGCGGGTAGTCCTTCGCCTCGACGTTGTCGTAGGGCGAATAGGAGAGCATGTAGTCGTAGAACTCGCGCTGCCTCGGATCGCCCCACTCGTCCCACTCGAACGTCGTCAGCGGGATGCTCGCGTCGAGCATCGTGGTCACCACGTCGACGAAGGGCACCCGCGCCACGATGCCGTCCCAGAGGTCGGGCCGCATGTTGAACACGGCGCCCATGAGCAGACCGCCGGCGCTGCCGCCCATCGCGTAGAGGCGGTCCGGATCGGCGTAGCCCTCGGCTGCCAGATGCTCGGCCGCAGCGATGAAGTCGGTGAAGGTGTTCTTCTTGTTCAGGAGCTTGCCGTCCTCGTACCAGGAACGGCCCATCTCCTCGCCGCCGCGGATGTGAGCGATCGCGTAGACGAAGCCGCGGTCGAGCAGGCTCAGTCGCTGGGCACTGAATCCCGCGTCCATGCTGGCGCCGTAGGAGCCGTAGCCGTAGAGAAGCACCGGGCTGCCGCCGTCGGCCGGACGCAGATCGGGACGGTAGACGAGGGAGACCGGCACCCTGGCGCCGTCGGAGGCGACCGCCTGGAGCCGCTCGGCCCGGTAGTCCCCGGAGGCGAACCCGCCCAGCACCTGCTCCTGCTTGCGCAGCGTCTTCTCCCGCGTGACCGGGTCGTAGTCGAACACGGATCGCGGCGTGGTCAGCGACTGGTAAACGTAACGCAGAGTTCCGGACGCCGGATCGGGGTTGACGCCCAGTCCCGCGGACCAGGTCGGCTCGCCGAAGTCGAGGTCGTGGCTCTCGATCTCGTCGCCGCCCGCTCCTTCGAGCCGGAGCTGGCCTTCGATCCGGAGTCGCCGCAGGCCGTCACGACGCTCGGCCAGCACCAGGAAGCGGTCGAACAGTTCGAAGCCCTCGAGCAGCACGTCGTCCCGGTGTGGAATCTCCTCCCGCCAGGCGCCGCTTCCGGTCTCGCCCTCGGAAGTCGACATGAGACGGAAATTGGGCGCACCGTCGTTCGTGCGCACCCAGAAGCGGTCTCCCAGGTGGTCGACGCCGTACTCGTGGCGCTCGCCGCGCGGCTCGAAGACGGCGAAGTCGCCGTCGGGATCGTCGGCGCGCAGGATGCGCACTTCGGTGCGCAACGTGTGGCTCGAGGTCGCCATCAGGTACTTGCGCGACTGGCTGCGCTGAAGGAAGACGCTGAACGTCTCGTCCGGCTCCTCGTGGACCAGTTCTTCGGCCGTGCCCGAGCCCAGCCGGCGCCGGAGCACCTGGTAGGAGCGCAGGGTGTCCGGATCCTGGCGCACGTAGAACAGGGTCGCGCTGTCGGCCGCCCAGGCCATGTTCGCGGTGACGTCGGGGATCTCGTCCGGCAGCGTTTCCCCGGTCACGAGATCCTTGAAGCGGACCGTGTAGAAGCGCCGCCCCACATCGTCGACGGCGTAGGCCAGGACGCGGTGATCCGGGCTGACCGCCAGCCGAACGGCCGTGTACTCCCTGCCCTCGGCGATCTCGTTCACGTCCACGAGGATCTCCTCCGCGTCGGGTCCTGCGGCGCCGCCGAACACATCGCCATCCGCCGGCCGCCGGCAGTGGATCCCGTACTGCTTCCCCTCCTCGTGGCGGGTGTAGTACCAGTAGTCGCCGTCACGGTAGGGAACCGACGAATCGTCCTCCACGATCCGGCCGCGGATCTCCTCGAAGAGGGTCTCCTGCAGTTCCTCGGTATGCGCCATGACGCCGTCAAGGTACGCGTTCTCTGCCTCGAGGTAGGCGATGACCTCCGGATCGTCCCGCTCCCTCAGCCAGTAGTACTCGTCGACCCGCACGTCGCCGTGGATCTCCAGTTCGTGCGGGCGCGGTTCGGCAGTCGGCGGCTCGCCCGGGCCGGCGGCGGGGGCCGCGCAGCCTGTCACCGCCGTCACGGCCAGGGCGGCTGCCATGAAACCGATGGAAGCCATGGCCACGGTTCGGGGAACCCCTGTCCGCGGCGCCTCTTGAAGTCTGGTACACATGAGCAAGGGATTGTAGCGGAGCGATTCAACTCCGTTCCCACAGCAGGATGGCCGCGAAGAGGTCCTCCAGTGCGGCGCCGACGGACTTGAACAGGGTGATCTCCTCTTCGGTCCTGCGGCCGGGGTGCTCGCCGCGGCAGAGTTCGTGGAGGTCGGCGGCGACAGCCGCGGGAGCGAGTGCACCCGCCTCGATCGGCTGCGTGAGGTCGCCAGCCTCCACGAGTGCGCCGCTCCGCGTATCGACGAAGACGGTCGCGCGGCGTATCGCCTCGTCGTCCGTCTCGCGCATGGCCGGCGTGAAGCCGCCGACGAGATCCAGGTGGACGCCGGGCTGCAGCCACGAGCCCAGGACGACGGGCTGCGTGGCCAGAGTCGCGGTGCTGACGATGTCCGCCCCCGGCACCGCGGTCCTCAGATCGCCCGCGGCAGTGGTCGGAAGCCCTTCCAGAAGCGGCGAACGGCACGCCTGCAACGCCTTCTCGGGCCGGCGCCCCCAGAACTCGATCTCGAGTTCCGGGCGCACCGCGGCGTGCGCGGCCGCCAGGTGGGGAGCCAGGTTCCCGGTCCCGACCACCAGCAGCCGCCGCGCATCCGGGCGGGCGAGGAACTTCGACGCCAGCGCCGAAGCGGCCGCCGTGCGCCGGAGGGTCAACTCCAGGCCGTCGATCCACGCCAACGGCTCCCCCGTCACCGCCGAGGAGAGGATGTAGCTGGCCTGCACGGCCCCCGAACCGCGGGAGACGTTGCCCGGAAAGACCGTCGCCACCTTGACTCCCAGATAGCCGCCGACTGTCCACGCCGGCATGAGCAGCAACGTAGCGTCGGGTTCGCCGGCCGGCACGGCGACTTCGTGATGGTGGCGCACCGGCATCTCGCAGCCATCGTGAAAGCCCCGTTCCAGGGCTTTCACGACGGCGCTCCAGGGCAGCAGTTCCGAAGTCCTGGCGGCGTCGAAGATCTTCATGTGAAACGCGGTTGAATTGCAGAGGATAGTCTCACTTGCCGGATAGTCTCACTGCCATGGACCACCTGGAAGGACTGGAACGGAACGGCTACGCGATCCTGGAACGGGTCCTGGACCGGCAGCAGGTCGAGGCGCTGCGCCGGGAACTCGAACCGCACCTCGACCGCCGACTGTTCGGCCGCAATCCCTTCGAGGGTCACGACACGCAGCGGGTGTACGGCCTGCTCTCGAAGTCCCGCCTGTTCGACCCCCTTGTGGAGCATCCGGCGGTGATGGCTGCCTGCGAGGCCACACTCGGGCCCGGGTTCCTGCTCTCGGTGGCCCATGCGATCCTGATCCACCCCGGCGAGGCAGCGCAGAGCCTCCACCACGACGACTCCTTCTATCCCATGCCCCGGCCCCGCCGGGCGCTGGGCCTGAGCACGATCTGGGCGCTCGACGACTTCACCGAGGACAACGGCGCCACCCGCATCGTGCCCGGCAGTCACCGGTGGAACGACCTGGAGGCGGACGACCCGGCAACGCGGCCGATCGTGATGCCGGCCGGCTCGCTGCTCATCTTCCTCGGCACGCTCTACCACGGCGGCGGAGAGAACCGCTCGGCCGGGGCTCGCCTCGGCCTGACCATCCAGTACTGCCCGCCGTGGGCGCGCCAGCAGGAGAACTTCGTTCTCGGAGTACCTGCTGACGACGTGGCCCGACTGCCCACGAGGCTCCAGGAACTGATCGGCTACGGCATCCATCCTCCGTTCATGGGCCACGTGGACGGCCGCCACCCACTGAAGGCACTCCGGACATGAAGAAGCTCCACCTCCTGTTCGCCCTCCCGTTCACGCTGTCTCTCGCGTCGGCCTGTGCTGGTCCCGCGACCGCTCCCGATGGCGGACCCGCAGGCACGCCGGCGGCCGCGGTGCCCGAGGGCACACCGCGACTCGTCCTCCTGATCGTCGTCGACCAGATGCGAGGCGACTACCCGGAGCGCTTCGCTCCCCTGCTCACGCAAGGTCTGGCCAGGCTGCTCCGGGAGGGAATCGTCTTCACCGACGCACACCACTTCCACGCCGCCACCCAAACCGCTCCCGGCCACGCCACGCTGGCCACGGGAGCGTTGCCCAGGCGCCACGGAATCATCGCCAACACCTGGTTCGACCGCAGGACCGGCGAAGAGGCCTACTGTTGCGGCGACCCCGATCACGGCGTATCGCCGCGCAACCTGCTGGTGCCGACGCTCGGCGACCTCCTGAAGGCCGCCTGGCCGCAGTCCAGGGTCTACTCCGCCAGCGGCAAGGACCGGGCGGCGATCCTGATGGGCGGACACCAGGCTGATGGGGCGTGGTGGTACAGCCGCTCCACCGGCGACTGGATCACGTCGACCTACTACGGCGACCGGGACTCTCAGCCCGCATGGCTCGACAGCTTCAACGCCGAGAATCGTCTCGACCTGCTCTTCGGCACCGCCTGGGAGCCGCTGATGCCGCTCGAGCACACCGCGGCGTACGACATCGAGCCGCTCCGGCGCGGCCTGTCCATCGACACGTTTCCGCACGCATTGGGCGGCTACACCGTGGAGCGGTCGTCGTTCTACGCCTCCATCTACCGGTCGCCCTTCGTGGACGATTACCTCGAGGACTTCGCCGAGACCCTGATCGAAGCGGAGGGCCTGGGCGCCGACGAAGTGCCCGACCTGCTGGCGCTCAGCTTCTCCGCCCTCGACACGGTCGGCCACGGCTTCGGCCCCAATGCTCCGGAGACGCTGGACACGATCCTCCGGCTCGACCGGACGATCGGGGAACTGCTCGATTTCGTCGACGAGCGGATCGGATTGGAGAACGTGGTCGTCGCGTTTTCCTCCGATCACGGCGTCGGCCGGGTGCCGGAACTCGTCGTGCGCGACGGCGGCGAAGGAGGCCGCTTCGGCGCCGAGCAGACGCTCTGCCTGCAGCGCCTCCAGGCGCGGCTCGACGAGCGGTTCGGCGACGGAGAATGGCTCGGCGACACTTTCTATCTCGACGAAGACACGATCGCCGCAACCGGCGCCGACCGAGCAGCGCTGGAAGACGAGATCCTCGACGCCATGGGCAACTGTCCGCTGTTCGCCGATGTCCTGCGGCCCACCGACCTGGACCCCTCCGACCACCTGCACGAGCTCTACCTGAACAGCCGCCACCCCGGCCGCAGCCCGGACCTGATCGTCGTGCCGGAGCCGAACGTGCTGCCGCTTGCCGCGGCGGTGGTCACCGCCAGCCACGGCTCCCCGTATCGCTACGACACCCACGTGCCGCTGATCGTTCGCCGTCAGGACGGCGCCGGCAGCGTCGTCGCGGAGCGCGCCAACACGATCGATCTCGCGCCCAGCCTGGCGAACCTGGTCGGGATCGAGGTGGACAGCGTCGCCGACTTCGAAGGCTTCGACGGCGTCGACCTGCTGGCAGGTCTCTGACCCGACTCTCTGACCCGACGGAGGAAACGGAGGAGAATCGTCATGCCTGAAATGCTCCGTTCGCACTGGAACCCGACCGTCGCTCGCGGGCGAGCGGCGGCAGTCATGTCATGCGTCGCCTTCGCCCTGGTGACCGCCTGCCAGGCGGAGGCCCAGACCTACGCCGCGAAACTCGGCTTCCCCGCCGACACCCGGGCCGTCATCCTGCACGTTGACGACGCAGGGATGTCGCACGACTCGAACGTCGGAGCCTTGCGCTCCATCCTCGACGGCGCCGCGAACTCGATGAGCGTGATGATGCCCTGCCCCTGGGTGCCGGAACTGGTGCGGGCGCTGGAGGAGAACCCGGGGATCGACGCCGGCCTCCACCTCACGCTGACCTCCGAGTGGGACGACTATCGCTGGGAACCCCTGGTCGGCCGCGAAGCGGCCCCCGGCCTGGTCGATCCGGAAGGTGCCATGTGGTCGAGCGTTGCCGAGGTCGTCGCCAACGCGACCCCTGACGAGGTGGAAGCCGAGATCCGCGAGCAGCTTCACCGCGCCCGCGCGATGGGCCTCGAACCGACCCACCTGGACTCCCACATGGGCACTCTCTTCGCCACGATGGACTTCCTCGAGCGCTACATCCAGGTCGGCCTCGACGAGGGCATCCCGCTCATGTTCCCGGGCGGCCACAACACGATCCTCGAAGCCCAGTACGAGGCTCAGGGACGGGACACTCCGCCTGGCCTCGGCCGCGCCGCCGAACTCGGCCAGCGAATCTGGGACGGCGGCCTGCCGGTGCTCGACGACCTCCACAACCTGAGTTACGGCTGGGTCCCCGAGAGCGGCGCCGACGCCACCGACGAGGAACTGCTGGAGTACAAGGTCGAGCGCTACATCCAGGGCCTTCGCGATCTGCGGCCAGGGGTGACGATGGTCATCATGCACTCCACCGACCCGAGCGAGAACTTCAAGTACATCTCCAGCTCCGGTCCCAGCCGCAAGGGCGACATGCTCGCCATGCTCGATCCCCGCATCAGGCAGGTGATCGAGGAGGAAGGACTCGTCCTCACCACTTTCCGCGAGCTGAAGGAAAGGCGGGACCGCGTCGACTAGAGCCAGATACGTCGACCAGATGCCAGAACCGGAGCCGACTGCGCTTCGGAGGCGGCGGCGACGGCCGATCCTGGGGAACCGCGGGAGGCGCCCGGCGGACGTTCGCGCTCGACTGACCAGGACAGACGCATGAACCAGGACCCTGTCGGCCGACTCCTGCGGGGTGCGTGCGGACACTCCCCTGACGCTGCGGCCGCCGCCTGGCTCGCCCAGGCGCACCGACTGCTCGCCTCGGCCGGTCTGCCGACCGACGTGGCGACGGTTCAGCCGGCCCGGAACGGACGCCCGGTCGCGATCGAGGTTGCCGCAGAAGTCGGCGCCGAGACCGCAACCGCCGTCCTCGAGTGGGCCCTCGAAGCGTCGTCTCGAGTGCTCCGAGGCGCACCCCAACCGTCCCGGGCCGAGGTCTACAAGGCGGCTCGGGCCTTGCGAAGCCAGATGCCGGAGCCTGACGCGGACTCCACAGTTGCGGCAGCCCCGGCAGCCCGCGGTGAAACCGCCGCGGTCCTGCCGGAGCCTTGATTCGCGTCACGAGCGAGTCGCGCCGCATTCAAGCATCCCGGTTCCGCCATCGTTGCTCCTCGGTCGCACACGTCGATCACACACGGCCCCGACATGCGCCCTCGTCGCGCCCTGCCGGCCGGACGCCTGACCGCTCTCGCGTTCTCGGCGCGACGCGGACGTCACCACGGGCCGACAGCTCGTGATGCGCTGCAGCGCTAGCTCGTGATGCGCTGGAAGTTCGGCGGCCGTCGCTCGACGAAGGAAGCGACGCCTTCCTTGAAATCGTCGCGCTGCAGGCTTTCGGCCATCAGCCGGTTCGATTCACGCAGGGCGTCGCCGGTGTCCATCATCAGGTGGCGATAGACCTGCTGCTTGATCACCTTGAGCGACATCGGCGCGGAGCGCTCGGCCAGCGCCTCGATGTAGTTCCGGGCCTCGGGGACGACCTGGTCGTGGGGCACGGAGCGATTCACGACCCCCATCCGGGCAGCTTCCGGACCGTAGAACTTGCGTCCCGTCCACAGGATGTCGAGCGCGTTGGACGGCCCGGCGACCCGCGGCAGAATCCAGCTCAGGCCGTGCTCGGCGATCAGCCCGCGGTTGACGAAGGCCGACGTGAAGACGGCCCGATCGGAAGCGATGCGGATGTCGCACAGCATCGCGATGGCGAAGCCCAGACCCGCGCACGGGCCGTTGATCGCGGCAACGATCGGCTTGCGCACGGCCATCAGGTAGTTGAACGTGACGCCGAAGTTCTCGGCACCCATCTCCTCGACCGCGCCTGCCTGGGCGTCTTCGAACGCGTTGCCGCCGCCGCTGCCGCGCTCGCCGCGGCTGGTGGCCTGGAGACCCCGCATGTCGGCGCCGGCGCAGAAGCCGCGGCCAGCGCCGGTGAGGAGGATGCCGACCACCCGCTCATCCTGCTCGGCGGCCGCCATCGCGTGCTTCATCTCGGCCATCATGCTGCCGGTGATCGCGTTCAGTTGCTCGGGGCGATTGAGGGTGATCGTGGCGATGGGATCGTCCACGCCGTACGTGATCAGTTCGTACTCGGTCATGCATTGGCCTCCAGCCGCTGTTCAAGGTAGCGGCCAAGAGTAGCGCAACCGGTCGACCGCCAAGGGCTAAGATCGCACGGTGCCCGCCGCAGACGCGGCGTGCATGACGTGGATGAAAGGAAAGAGCATGTTGCGAACTCCAGCGCCAGCGGTCGCCGCCATCTCGATCCTCGCGGCCTGCGCCGTTCCCGCTCCCGACCCGGAGCCCCGCCCCGCGCCGCCGCCCGGCACCTCCGAACGCCTCGAGATCGTCGACCGCGCCATCGAGCATCACGGCGGCGAGCTGTTCGAGCAGTCCCGGGTGAGGCTGACGGTGGCGTCCCGCTCCGGGAGCTACGACGTGGACTCGATGGTCGACGGTGACCGCTTCGAGCAGCGGATCCGCGCCTCCGACGACAACGACGACCTGGAGTATCGACGCGACAACATGATGCTCGAAGTGACGCGGGATGGTCAGCCGATGGAGATGGACGAGACGGAACACGCACGAGCCGAGAGCCACGTCAACCAGCGCATGTACTTCCTCTTCCTGCCCTACAAGCTGAACGACCCTGGCGTCTACAAGGAGGATCAGGGGCTCGAGGAGTGGAACGGCCGCCAGCTGCACCGCGTCCGCGTCACCTTCGAACCCGGCGCCAGTGCCGGCGCGGACAGCGCCTACGTCTACTGGTTCGATCCCGACACCGCCCGTCTCGAACAGTTCGCCTACGACTACAGCGAGGGCACCGGCCTCCGCTTCCGGATCCTGCGGAACTACCGGCGAGTCGGCGGCCTGCTGTTCCACGACGCGGACAACCACGGCCGCAACACGCCGGACGGCGGCCTGACCGTCGACGACATCGACCCGGTTTACGTCGAGGAGAAGCTGCCTCTCGTCTCCCGGATCGAACTGCGCGACATCGAAGTCGCACGGACAGGCGCCAGTTGACGATGCGCCTCGCGGCCGTCCTCGCCTGGCTGGGCGCATTCCTGCTTCTCGCGTCCTGCGAACCGCCGGCACTCGAAGAACCGGCCCCGGAGTTCGACCCCCGGACCGTCGCCGCAGCGGTGCTCGAAGTTCTCGACATGCAGGTGGAAGCCTGGAACAACGGCGACATCGACGGCTTCATGGCGGGCTATCTGAACAGCGACGACCTGCGGTTCACCTCGGGCAGCGAGGTCCGGTACGGCTGGAGACGGACCCGACAGCGCTACCGCGAGCGGTATCCCGACCGCGCAGCGATGGGAACGCTTGCCTTCGAGAACCTGGATGTCCGTGCGTTGTCCGAGCACGCCGCCCTGGTCTTCGGGCGCTTCCGGTTGACGCGCGAGGCCGACGAACCGAGCGGCTGGTTCACCCTGCTGCTGGAGCAGCACGACGAACAGTGGCTGATCGTCGCCGACCACACCTCGCAGTGACCATGAGAGAGTCGAGCGTGCTCCTGGTTGGCGCCGCGTCGATCCTGACTCTGGGACTGGCCGGCTTCGCCCTCGAGGGACCCCGCATCCAGGCCGAGATCGAAGCGCGAACTGCGGCCGCGCTGAGCGATGTCGGCGTCCGCAACCTGAATGTACGGGCCCGCGGACGCGATGTGACACTCTCCGGCACCGTCGCGTTCGCGGAGATCGGCATGGAGGCAACGCGGCGCGCCGCCGCGACGCCCGGCGTGCGCCGCGTCGACGATCAGCTGGGGATGGCCAGCGGCCCTTCCTTCGAGTTCGCTCCCGACGGCGACATCTGGTTGCTCCGGGGCCAGATGCCGACGCCCGAAAGCAGGCAGGAACTGTTCGATGCGGCCGCAGCGATCATGGGTCCGGGGAACGTCATCGACGAGACCGAAGTCGCCAGCTCGGTAACCGAACCTCCATGGCTCGGCGCACTGCCCAGGCTGATCCAGCTTCTGCGTCGTCTGGACGGCGCTCCGGGGCTGCGGCTCGAGGACCGGACGCTGACTCTGACCGGTCACACGTCCAGCGAGGGCCTGCGGGACCACCTCCTGTTCGAGATCGAGTCCATCGGAGCCGCAGCCAACGCTGGCTGGACCATCGCCAACCGGATGCGGATTCTGCCTGTCGCCGTCAACCACGAAGCCGAAAGGCGCATCCGGAACGTGCTGGAACGGGGACGCATCGAGTTCGACGACGGCGCGTCGACGCTCACCGAGCAGGCCGCGGCCACGGTTGGCGAGATCGGCGCCGCGCTGGCCGACATCTCCAGCATCCGGGTCGAGATCCTCGTCCGCACGGACGCCGGCGGCGAGCCGGCAGTCGACCGGGCGCTCGATCTCGAACGGGCGCGGGCCGTCCGCGACATTCTGTCGGCCAGCATTCACCCCGACCGTCTGCTGGCAGTCGGCCATGGCAGCGACCGGCCTGCGGCGGAAGTCCGCAACAGGACCGACACCGACGACGCCCCGACTACGCGCATCGAGTTCCGCGTTCTCCACCGTCCCTGACAGCCCGCCAAAATGCTGCACATCCTCATCGAGATCTGGATCTGGGTTGCCGTCGCGGCGGTGGTCGGTGCGGCGTTCGGCTGGTGGATGCGCAGCATCCGGGCCGCCAGGGAGGTCGCACGGGAAGCCCTGCTCTGGCAGCAGCGCATCCAGCGGCTGAGGAGGGTCGCCGTGGGCCTGACGAAGACGGCGAACGCCGCAAGGCACCAGGACGATTCAGCCGACGCCGGCGCCTGAGCCGAGGTCCAGTCGGCCGACAGGCGCGGGAACCGCTGTCAGGGACTCCGATCGTCACCGGTCAGGAGATCGAACTCCGAAGGCGCAACGGTGATTCCGGCCCGGTGTTGCAAGGCGCGCGCAATGACGTCCGCCAGGATCTCCGACTGCTCGGCAGCGATGTCCCACTGCTCCCCGGGGTCCAGCGCCAGATCGAACAGCAGGGGAGGATCGTGCTCCGTCCGCTCGCCGGCCAGACCGTAGGCGCCCTGGGTGATGAAGTGCGCCTTGTAGTTCCCCACCCGGTAGGCGTAGAGCTCGCTGCCGCGGTAGAACGGCATCTCGCGGCGCGGACCGTCCGCGGCGCCCAGCAGCACCGGGCTCAGATCGAGGCTGTCCATCGGCCGGTCGTCCGGCACGGCAGCGCCGGCCAGACCGAGGAAGGTCGCAAACAGGTCGCTGGTCGACCCGATCTCGTCCGTGACCACGTCGGGGGCGATGGTCCCGGGCCACCAGAACAGCCCCGGTACCCGCATGCCCCCGTCCCAGGTCATGCCCTTGCCTTCACGGAGCGGTCCGGCCAATCCCCCCTGGGTGCGAAACGCGGTCCACGGGCCGTTGTCGCTGCTGAAGAACACCACCGTGTTCTCGGCGATCCCCTCCTCCTCGAGCGTGTCGAGGATGCGGCCCACGCTCCAGTCGATCTCCTCGATCACATCGCCGTAGAGCCCCGCGCCGCTGCGGCCCGCAAACTCGGGCGCCCGGAAGAGAGGCACGTGGGGCATGCTGTGCGGCAGGTAGACGAAGAAGGGTTCGTCCCGGTGGGCGCGGATGAAATCCACTGCCTCCTCGGCGTAGCGTTTCGTGATCGTGGTCTGGTCAGCGGGCTGCTCCAGCGTCTCCGTGACGATCTCGCCCTTCTCGCCGCGCACCGAGCGGATGAGGGGTACGTCCCAGTACTCGATCTTCGGATCCAGGAAGGCGGCCCGGCGCTCCTGCCGCGGAAGGGTCGGCATCATGTCGTTCGAGTAGGGAATGCCGAACCAGTAGTCGAAGCCGTGCCGGGTAGGGAGGTGGCGCGGCCGGTCGCCCAGGTGCCATTTGCCGAACATGCCGGTCGTGTAGCCCGAGTCTCCCAGCGCCTCGGCGATCGTCACTTCCTCGTCCTGGATGCCGCCCACGAACTCGGGGAAGAGCACCCGCGCCCGATCGCCGTAGAGCCCGCTCCGCAGCTGCAGCCGCCCGGTCAGCAGCCCCGCCCGACTCGGCGAACAGACCGACGCGGTGACGTAGAAGTTCGTCCAGCGCTGACCTTCGGCTGCCATGCGGTCGAGGTTCGGCGTGCGGATCACGGGCGCACCGTAGCTGCCCAGGTCGCCCCACCCCAGGTCGTCGGCGAAGACGATGACGAAGTTGGGAGGCCGGCTTGCAGGAACCGGCGCCTCCGTGTCCTGCGGCGCACATGCCCCGAGGAAACCTGCCAGAAGCACCACGGGAACAACGGCCCCGAGTTCCGGGAGACTCCCGAGTCTCCGGAGAATCATGGGCTCGCCTGTGCTCCAAGGCCGTACGGTACCAGGCCGCAACGACGTCGCGTTGCGTTCGAACGGCAGTGCATCGTTCCCCGGCCAGAGCTACCCCAAAGTCGCCCTTGATCGCCGATGCCGGTTTGGCCTGGTGCTACTGAAGGCATGCTCGGCTGCGATAGCCAGAGGTTTCGACGACGCGACGATAGCAGGCACGGGAACTGAACTGCCGCAGGCGTCTTGTCCCACGAGAAACGAGCCTGAGCGGGTGTCGGGGATCATCGGAGGATGATCCTGCAACTCGACATCGAACGGCTGCGGACCCTGGTCGAGGTCCGCGACTTCATGGCCGGCAGCGCGCCGTCCCGCCCGAGGCGCTGCAACGACAACGCCCTGGTCGAGGTCACGTCCCCCGGGGCCCCGCAAGGGCTTCGGCGAGCCCAGCCCCAAGGCCACGAAACTCGCATGCAGGAGCCACCCTCAACCGCTGAAGCCCGCATACACTGCAGCCTGCAAGGGCCGCTCGCTACTCGACTACGACGAGAACGGGGAGCACCTGTCCTCCGAGGAACCGCTCTTCAATGCTAGGATCCTCAACTTCGAGAGTTGCCGGAACCCACCCTGCAACCGATGCAACAGGCCATCAACGGTCAAGAGTCAACACGATCTGCCCGGCAACGCAATGCATTCTGCAGCTCCTCTGAACCTCGCCACCCTACACAGCGAGGCCGCCGCCTTCGCAGCGTCCCTGGACGACCTGCCCATCCCGGAGCTCTTCGGAACGACGGACGGCAAGACGTTGGGCACATGGATCGAATCCAGATTCGACGAGTTCCTCGCTCGTCGCTACGCATTTGCGTCGGGCAGCGCGGCGCACGGAATCGACTTCCCGGAACTGAACGTGGATCTCAAAGCCACGTTCGCTTCGCAACCACAATCTTCCTGTCCTTTTCGAGATGCCTCTCAAAAGGTGTTCGGCCTCGGTTATCATCTTCTCGTATTCACTTACGACAAGACTGATGTCGGCGAAACCGGCGTGGCCTACGTCGATGTTGAGAACGCAATATTCATCGATCGTGACCGGACCGCCGATTACCAGACCACGATCGGAATACGTGGCATCCTCGATCGAGGCGGGAACCTTGACGATCTCGTTGCGTTCATGGAAGATCGGAATCTTCCACTTGATGAAATCGGTCGCCGATCGCTTGCTGAACGCATTCTCGCCTGTCCTCCGCGACAGGGTTACATTACAATCAGTAACGCCCTGCAATGGCGACTTCAGTACGGGCATGCGATACGAAGCGCCGGCAAGGTCCGCGGTGTCTGCGAGCTTCTCGACTAGAACGACTGGCCAGAAGGCCAGGAGCCTAGGTCCATCCAGGTCCAGGAAAGAGCTTGGTGACTTTCAGACGCCTCTGGACCTGGCGCTTGATACCATAAGAACTCTGCGCTCCACGCACAGCCAGCCCACGAGGATCCTGGAACCGACCTGCGGCACCGGGACCTTCCTTCGAGCAGTGGCAGAGCAACTCGCCGCTCCCATGGAGTTGCTTGGAATCGAGATTCAACCGCGGCACGTAGGCGAAGCACGCCGAACTCTTCGGCAGCATGCTCCCGACAGCGTCCACTGGACTGTACAAACTGGAGACATCTTCACTTACAACCTGAACACGATCCCGTGGCAGGCATCCGGTCCCCTTCTTGTCGTCGGAAACCCCCCGTGGATCACCCTTGCGGAGCTCGGAGCCATCGACTCACGACGCGTACCGACTCGCACGAACGTCCGCTCTGTTCCCGGCATCGACGCCTTGACCGGCGAGTCGAACTTCGACGTCGCCGAGTACATCTGGATGCGCCTTCTGACGGAGCTGCGGGGGCAGAACCCGACTGTGGCCATGCTATGCAAGACGTCCGTGGCACGACGGGTCTTGAAACTCGCTTTCCGACTGCGACTCTGTGTGGCGGAGGCCCGGCTTTGGCGCATCGACGCCAGGCGTTCGTTCGGCGTTTCCGCAGATGCCTGCCTGTTCATGATTCGGATTGGCCCGGGAAGTCCCGACTATACGTGCCCGGTTCATGAGTCGATGACGGCGCACGAGCCAGTCGCGACGATGGGCATCGTGGATGGAGTGCTAGTCGCCGACATTCACGCTCACCGCGCGTCCCGGCCCTTCGACGGCAAGTCTCCGGTCGAGTGGCGTCAGGGCTTGAAGCACGACGCGTCGCGAGTTCTGGAACTTGTTCCGGACGGCAACGGCGGTTGGCGGAACGGGCTTGGCGAGAGAGTCGATGTCGAAGCGAATTGGATTTTTCCGTTGATGAAGGGATCGGACATCTACTCTGGTCGCGAGCCCAGCAGAAGTGTCATCGTCACCCAGAGATCTCTTCGCGAAACTCCGCGTTTCTTGCGCGACCTTGCACCGAAGCTCTGGGCTTACCTGGAGAGTCACGAGGACTGGTTCACCGTGCGCAAGTCGTCCATTTACCGAGGCCGCCCACGATTCTCCATCTTCGGGGTCGGGTCATACACCTTCAGCCCGTGGAAAGTCGCAGTGTCCAGCTTCTGGAAGACACCGAGATTCCGTGTAATCGGTCCTGTCGACGGCCGGCCGGTGCTGTTTGACGACACCTCCTATTTCCTGCCGTGCGACACACGAAACGAGGCGGCGATCATCGCCGCGGTTCTTGGCAGCGAACCGACCAGGCGGCTCCTCAAGTCGCTTCTCTTCGTGGATGCAAAGCGTGTTATCACCAAGAAACTGCTTCAGCGACTGGACCTCCATGCACTCCTGTCCACTACACGCGACGCTGTCCTGACCGAAGCTGCAGGCAATCGCTCGAAAGTACGGCGCAGCGGGCCCGCCCCGGACCTGGCCGCGGAGGTAGATGCCATGCTCACTCGATGGCAGCCACGCGGGCATGCCCTGCCGCTCTTCGACCGGCACCCATGACCTTTCCCCGGATCGACGATGCACGCGCCCTTGGCCACCTGATGGACCTGCTGGCCATCGAGGGTCTGAGCGGCCGCGAAGGCAGGGTCGCGGCAGCGGTCCGGGAGAAGCTCCTCGGAGCGGGCTGCGAGCCCTCCTGGATCGGACACGACGACGCGAATGAACGAATCCCCGGCGACTACGAGGTCGGCAACCTGATCGTGGATCTGCCCGGCACGAGGCCGGGGCCACGGCGGCTCTTCATGGGCCACATGGACACGGTGCCGCTCTGCCGCGGCGCGGTGCCGGTGCGCCGGAACGGCCGGATCGAGGCAGAGGGCGACACAGCGCTGGGCGGCGACAACCGGACCTCGATCGGCGCCCTGGTGACCATGGTCGAGACCCTGCTCGCTCTGGACGTGCCCCGGCCGCCGATCACGGTGCTGATGACGGTCGGCGAGGAGGTCGGCCTGTGGGGCGCACGGACCGTGGAACTCGAGCGCCTCGGGAACCCGGAGATGGGCTTCAACATCGACTCCGGCGCACCGCACGTGGTGATCATCGGCGCCACCGGGGCCGACCGCTGGCAGGTCGACATCCACGGCAGATCCTCGCATGCGGGCGTTCATCCCGAGCACGGTATTTCGGCGGCGCTGATCGCCTCGCGGGCGGTCGCCGACGTGGCCGCCCAGGGCTACTTCGGCAAGATCGAGCTTCCGGCCGGCCGCGGCACCTCGAACGTCGGCCGCATGGCCGGCGGCGAGGCGAGCAACCAGGTCACGGACCACGTCTTCGTGTCCGGAGAGTCCCGCAGCCACGACAGGGCATTCCTGGCGCAGATCACGGCCGCCTACCGCAACGCCTTCGAGCGGGCCGCCCGGAGCGTCAGGAACTCCCGCGGCGACTGCGGCCGCGTCGACTTCCGCGCCGAAACCGACTACGAGGCGTTCGAGATGCCCAGGGAATCACCGCCCGTGCGACTCGCCGCGGAGCGAGTCCGCGCGGTTCTCGGCATGGAGGCCGAGTACCTCGTCGCCAACGGCGGACTCGACGCGAACTACCTGAACGCCAAGGGTCTGCCCACGGTGACCCTGGGCGCGGGACAGCACAACCCCCACACCGTGGACGAGTACGTCGACGTGCAGGAGTACCTGGACGGCTGTCGAATCATCGCGGCGATCGCCGCGGTGTAACCTGCCCGCATGAACACTCGCATGCTGCACGAGAAGGTGATCGCCGTGACCGGTGCGGGCCGCGGCATCGGCCGGGAGATCGCCCTGCTCGCCGCCGCCCACGGCGCGTCGGTGATCGTGAACGACCTGGGAGGCTCCGAGCGCGGCGACGGCGGCGACCGGACACCGGCCCAGGCCGTCGCCTCCGAGATCCAGGCTGCCGGAGGACGCGCCGCCGCGAACTACGAGAGCGTCGCCGACTTCGACGGCGCCGGACGGATCGTCGAACAGGCCCTGGACGAGTTCGGCCAGATCGACGGCGTCGTGAACAACGCCGGCATCCTGCGCGACCGCATCTTCCACAAGATGACCGAGAGCGACTGGGACGCCGTGATCGCTGTCCATCTCAAGGGCAGCTTCAACATGGCGCGGGCGGCCGCCCCCCACTACCGCAAGCAGATCGGCGGCGCCTTCGTCCACATGACCTCGACCTCGGGGCTGATCGGCAACTTCGGTCAGGCGAACTACGCTGCCGCCAAGCTCGGCATCGTCGGCCTGTCGAAGTCCCTTGCGCTCGACATGCAGCGCTTCGAAGTGCGCTCGAACTGCATCGCCCCGTTCGCCTGGTCGCGCCTGATCGGCACGATACCCACAGCCGATCCGGCTCAGGCTGCACGGGTCGCGAAGATGAAGGAGATGACCCCGGCCCTGGTCGCGCCGCTTGCCGTCTACCTGTCGAGCGACGCCGCCAGGGAGGTCAGCGGCCAGATCTTCGCGGTGCGCAAGAACGAGATCTTCCTCATGAGCCAACCTCGGCCGGTCCGCTCGGTGCACAGGGGCGACGGCTGGACCCCGGAAGCGATCGCCGAACACGGCATGCCGGCACTGGCCGGGTCGTTCCACGACCTGGACCGCACGACCGACGTCTTCACCTGGGATCCGACGTAGCACACCTCCGCAGGTACTGTCCGGCAGATACTGCCCGGCCAAGGACCGCGCTGACCGCACGGGCCCGGAGGCCGCAAACGAGCGCGGCCCGGGCAGCGGCCAGGACGACGGCGACGCCGGCGCCCTGAATCGCTCTCCGTGTTGCCTCGGCCGGCTCGTGCTGCCTCAGCCGGCTTTCACGCCACCTCGAACAGCCCCGCCGCGCCCATGCCGCCGCCGATGCACATGGTGACGACCACGTTCTTCGCGCCGCGGCGTCTGCCCTCGATCAGCGCGTGGCCTACCATGCGCGCGCCGCTCATGCCGTACGGATGGCCGATCGAGATCGCGCCGCCGTTGACGTTCAGCTTCTCGTTCGGGATGCCCAGCCGGTCGCGGCAGTAGATGACCTGGACCGCGAAGGCCTCGTTGAGCTCCCAGAGGTCGATGTCGTCCATCGTCAGATCGAAGCGCTCGAGCAGCTTGGGAACGGCGAAGACAGGGCCGATCCCCATCTCGTCCGGCTCGCAGCCGGCCACCGCCATGCCCTTGTAGATGCCGAGCGGCGCCAGGCCGCGCTGCTCCGCCAGCTTCGAGTCCATGACCACGCAGGCCGAGGCGCCGTCCGAGAGCTGGCTTGCGTTGCCGGCGGTGATCGTGCCGTTCTCCCGCACCGGCTTCAGTCCGGCCAGGCCCTCGATCGTCGTGCCAGGCCGATTGCCCTCGTCCTGGCTCAGCTCGACCTCGCCGAAGCTGATGTCGCCGGTCGCCTTGTCGAGGATCATCTTCGTCGCCTTCATCCGGATGATCTCGTCGTCGAACGCGCCCGCTTCCTGGCCTTCGGCGGTCCGCTGCTGGCTCTGCAGGCCGTACTCGTCCTGCTGCCCGCGGGTGACGCCGTAGCGCTTCGCCACCACCTCGGCGGTGTCGATCATCGGCATGTGCAGATCAGGCTTGTTCTCCCGGATCCACGGGTCGGGCGCCCGGAAGCCGTTCATCTTGTCGTTCTGCACCAGGCTGATCGAGTCGATGCCGCCGGCGACCACGACCGGCGCCTTGTCGACCAGGACCTGCTTGGCGGCGGTGGCGATCGACATCAGACCGGAGGAGCACTGCCGGTCGATCGTCATCCCCGACACCTCGACCGGCAGCCCGGCCCGGATCGCGCACTGGCGGGCGACGTTGAAGCCCTGGGTGCCCTGCTGCATGGCACAGCCCATGACGACGTCGTCGACTTCGCCCTTCTCGACGCCGGCGCGTTCGATCGCCGCTTCGACGGCGGCTGCCCCCATGGTGGGCGATTCGAGGTTGTTGAAAGCGCCGCGATAGGCCTTTCCGATCGGCGTGCGGGCAGTGGAGACGATTACGGCGTCAGTCATGGAGAGACTCCCTGGCTCGGGTTGTTGCGGCTCGAATGGCCGTGGCTCGGATGGTTGCTCATGCACCTGGAACCACGTGTACCCGGAACGCTGCTCATCCGGGACAACTTCTCCAGGAAAACATGTGGAACCCGACGAGAATAGCACCTACCGTCCGTTCGGTCGGTGATCCGTCCTGTGCTCGGTCCCGTGTTCAGTCCTCGAGCCACGCGTTGAAGTTCGGCTTCCGCTTGTCGCGGAACGCTGCCACGCCCTCGCGGGAATCCGGGTGATGGTCGCCGATCGGCGTCCGGGCCGCGATGTCCTCGAGGGACTGCTCCCAGGTCTGATCGGCAGCGTTGTAGAGGCTTCTCTTGAGCAGCCGCATCGCCACCTGCGGTCCATTGGCGAGTTCCCGCGCCAGGTCCATTGCCCGTGGCATCAACGCATCGGGTTCCACCACTTCGTGGACGAGGCCCAGTTCGAGCGCCTCCGCCGCGCCGACGATCCGGGAGCGCATCAGGAAGTCGATCGTCTTCGGCAGCCCCATCATCTGCAGCAGCAGGTAGTGGCCCCCCTCGTCAGGCAGCAGGCCGAAACGGAGGGTCCCGCTGCCCATGCGGGCCGCGGTGGAGGCGATCCGGAAGTCGCAACTCAGGGCGAGCGAGAAGCCGGTCTGGACCGCGACGCCGTTCATCGCCGCGATCGTCAGCTTGTCCATGCCGCGGATCGCCGTGTTGACGGGCTGCGAGATCTTGCGCAGCCCGTTGATCGTGCCGAGCACGTTGTCGTGGCCCCGGTGAATGTCCGGCACCAGGGCCTCGCCAAGCCGGCCCTTGTCCTGGCCGCTGATGTCGTCGCCGGCCGAGAACGCCCTGCCGCTGCCGCCAAAGAGCACGACCCGCACCGAGTCCTCCATCGCGGCCTGGGTGAGCGTCTCGAGCAGATCCCGCTTCATCGGCGCGTCCATGCCGTTGAGACGGTCCGGCCGGTTGAACGTGATGACGAGGATCCCCGGATCCTCGGTGGACACCTCGAAGCCCCTGAACTCGCCCGTCCGGATCATGCCTGCCGCCCCTTTCTCTGATTGTCCTTCTGTCCTTGTCCTGCCTGCCCGTTCCGCCCGTCCGTGGGTTGGGCGCGGCCAGCTTCCCGAGTCTGTCGATTTCCGAAGTCTGTCGGCGGACGTCCTGTTCGGCAACCGGGCCGGACTGAACGTCGGCTACCGGATGACCGACGCCTGGTTCCTGGCATCCCGCGGCAGAAGTCGCGCTCAGGGCTCGTTCAGGCGCCAGTCGTACTGGTAGTCGATCACGCCTTCGAAGCCCTCCAGACGCGCGGCGAGTTCCCTGTCCGCATGGTCGATGAGGTGCGCGATCACGGACTCTTCCGTGTCGCCGAAGTCCTCGACGTACCAGTCATAGATGCTCGAGATGACGATGGTCTCGTCATCGACGAAGTCGACGCCGCGGGCACTGTTGACGTAGTCGCGCGCCCCCTGCCCCAGCAGCGACTCCGTGTTGGCGGCGGTGAAGGCCGTCGCCAGCAGGTGGGGGCAACCGTAGGCGGCGCAGTTCACCGCGTAGTGAATCCGCTTGTCGCGCCACAGCGGGCGCAGGATACCGTGCTCGATGTCATCGAGCGTCAGTTCCCGGCCGTTCACTTCGGCGTGAACGTCTCCCCAGGGCCCCGTGTTGGGGATCACTCCCTCGTGGATCTCCCTGATGGAGTCGACGGGGTACTCCGACAGCACCACGTGGACCGTGATCGCGTTGTAGAGGTTGATCCAGAAGGCCATCTGCTCGGCGCGCGAGTAGCGGCTCGGATCGCGCCCCTGCAGGTAGTCGAGATAGGCGCGCAGTTTCGCCGAATCGGCGGCGCTGGCCGAGATCGCCGCGTAGTCGAAGAGATTGACGCCCGAATCGGCCGTGCGGACGTAAGCGTCCAGGATCTCCTGCCAGGCGCCATGGTCGATCGTCGCGGCACTCGTCTCGTCGCTGCCGTCCCATCCCGCGATCTCCTTCGATTCCGGAGCGCCGCAGGCGAAGGAGAGCGCCGTCGCGGCAAGGAGGACGATCAACTTGCAGTCCTTCATTGGTCTTCCCTTCGCATCCCGGTCGCTGCGGCGTGCGGACACACGGAATCCGTGTCTCGCGACCGCCGCGAAGGTCACTTGATGGCCTGAATCAGCCAACCCGCTCCATCCGGCCGGACCCGAGGCTAACGCCTGCCGAGCAGGAGTACGGCCGCCGCAGGCAGCACCGTCACGGAAGCCAGCAGGCATGCCGGCAGGCCGATCAGCATGACCGCGGCCATCGTCTCCAGGCCCAGGTGATCGGTGAACAGGAGGACCGAAAAGCTGGCCGTCGTGGTGAGCGTCGTCATCGCGATCGCGCGGCCAACCGACACTGCCGCAAAGCGAATCGACTGCGTCGGCTCGTCGAGGACGCGGTGGACGACGTGGATGCCGTCGTCGATGCCGAGACCGAAGATCAGAGGCAGCACCAGCCAGCTCATCACGTTGAACGGAATGCCGATCCAGCACAGAACGCCCAGGGTGAACGGGACGGCGGCCAGCACGGGCATGAGCGCCAGCAGGATGAACGCGGGTCGGCGGAAGTCGACGCAAAGCACGACCAGCACGAACGCCAGGATGGAGACCGCGATCCAGCGAATCCACGGCCGCTCGCCGATCATCATCCCCTCGACCACGGCCAGGAGACCCGTGGCCCCCGGGTCGATCATCTGGACCGCCAGACGCTGCCGCCGTGCCAGGCCGCCGTCCGCCTTCGAGTCGCCGGGATACGCGTAGACCAGGAACTCGCCGCTCGGCGCGATGAACTTCTCCCGCAGGGATGGCGGCAGCGAGTCGAGGTCCGGCGGGCCGGCAGCCGCGGCTCGACGAAGCGTTTCCACCGCCTGTGACCGGACACCTCCGTCCGGAGCGGCAATCCGGGTTCGCCGGCTTCGCTCCGAAGCATCGTCCACGTCCGAGTCGCCCTCGGACGCCAGCGCCTGCGCGAGTGCCGAGGCCCTCTCATCCAGATCGGCCGGCAGGATGGCGCCGAGACTCAGTACCCGACTGAACAGTGGATGTCCGTCCAGCCGGCGCGCGAACTCCCGCGACTGATCGAGGTCCTCCGCAGAGAGGATCCACGGAGCGCCGTTCGTCCCCAGAATCTCCTGGATACGGTCGATCACCGCGAGCGCGGGAACACCGCGATTCATGATCCGTTCGAGCCGCGTCTCGACCTGGAGTCGGGGCAGCCCCGCGAGCGCGGCAGCCAGCAGCACGGCGCCCGCGAGCAGGCAACGTGCCGGCCGATCCGTCGCCCACTGCACCAGGGACTCGAGCCCGGGCACTCTGACCGGCGCGGCGCCGGCGCCGCGTTCGGCCCGGCGCCTCGGACCGTTGCCTTGCCCGCTGCAGCCGTTGCGGGCCGCACCGGTTCCTGCGACCGTCATCGGCGCGCCGCTGCCTCTCCTCCTGCGCTCCCTCAGCACCCACACCGACGGCAGGACGAGGAGTGTCAGCGGCAAGCAGAAGAGCAACCCCAGACCGCCGGAGAGGCCGAGATGCAGAGCGACCGGGTCCGGGGCCGAGGCGGCAACGAGGAAGGCGCCCGCAGTCGTGATGCAGCCGGCAACCACACCGCGGCCGGCGCCCCTCACTGTCCTGCGCAAGGCCTCCTCGAAAGACCGCCCGCGCGCCGTCTCCTCGCGCTGGCGCACGAACAGGTGAACGGCGAAGTCGATGCCCAGACCGAACACGGTGACGCCGAAGAACGTCTCCATGATCGTCAGCTTGCCGGTCAGAAGACCGACCGCACCCAGTGCGGCGCCGATCGAGAGCACGAGCACCGCCGCCACGGACAGCAGGCCGCCGGGCCGTCTCTCGACGATCCCGAACAGCAGCAGCACGAGCGCCAGACTGATCGGGGTCAGCCGTCTGATCGCACCCAGGGTCTGTTCCTGGTCGCCCGCAGATACCGCCGGCAGTCCCGAGAAGCCCGCGCTCGTTCCCGTACCGGCAAGCGCACGAGCGACCGCGGCCTCGAGCTCGAAGAAGGCGCCGCCCCCGACCTCCTCCTCCAGCGGATCGAGAGCCATCCTGACCTCGACCAGCCGCACGCCGGGGACGCCGCCCGCCTCGCTCCGCAGCGCCGCGGCGGAGACCGCGAACCGGGCCAGGTTCGCCATGTCCTCGGGATGCTCCACCAGTCCCAGCCAACGGTCGAACAACGAGCGCTCGACCAGCCACGGCACCTGTTCCTCCAGCCATTCGACCGGCAGCGGGCGGCGCGCCCAAACGACCGACGGAAGCGCCGCCGCGGCCTCGATCGTACGCTCGACCGCGTCGTCGAGCGCCTCTTCTTCGCCTTCGAGAAGCACCAGAAGCAATCCGCCCAGCTCGTAGCTCTCGGCTGCATCGAAGTAGCGGCCGATGTGTTCGTTGGCGCGGTTCATCACGCCCATGAATGTGAGGTCCACGGGCGTCACGGGCAGCAGCAACGCCAGCGCCGCGGCCGGCGCGACGGCCGACGCGATCGCGCGCCAGGGCGAGCGAATCGTCCACGCCGCCACCGCGTCGAGTGCTCCCCGCATGGTCACGCTCGAGGCTCTCCCAGACGCTTCGGAGTCCTTGGCCGACGGCTGCTACAGTCCCGCGCTCCAACCTCCGCAGCATGAGGAGAAGAGATGAAGTTCGGCATCATGTTCGCCAACACCGGCCCATTCGTGGACGGTCCGCCCGCCGCGGATCTGGCTCGGGGAGCCGAAGCCGCCGGCTTCGACTCGCTATGGACCGTGGAGCACGTCGTCGTCCCGCGCGGCTACGCCTCCGCCTATCCCTACGACAAGAGCGGCAAGATGCCCGGCGGGCGCGAAGACTTCGACATCCCCGACCCGCTCATCTGGCTATCCTACGTGGCCGCGGCGACGAAGCGCATCAGGCTGGCGACCGGCATCCTGATCGTGCCGCAGCGAAATCCCCTGGTCACCGCCAAGGCCGTCGCCACGCTCGACAGGCTCTCCGGCGGCCGGGCCGTCCTGGGCGTCGGCGTCGGCTGGCTCGAAGAGGAGTTCAACGCGCTCGGCGTGCCCTTCGCCGGCCGCGGACGCCGGCTCGACGACTACCTGCGCGCCTTCCGGGCGCTGTGGACCGAGGACTGTCCGAGCCACGATGGCGAGTTCGTCTCCTTCTCCGACTGCTACAGCCGGCCGCAGCCCGCCCAGGGCTCGGTTCCGATCGTGGTCGGCGGCCACTCCGACCGCGCCGCCCGACGGGCCGGTGAGCTGGGCGACGGCTTCTTCCCCGCCCTCGGTGACGTCGACAAGCTGAAGCACCTGCTCGGCGTCATGCGCGAGAGCGCCGAGGCGGCGGGCCGCGACCCGGACGAGATCGAGATCACTGCCAACGGCGGACCGCCGGATCACGTCGCCCGGATGGCCGAACTCGGTGTCTCCCGCGTCATCTTCCCGCCGATGCCGCCGGGGCGCCTGGCGAAGTTCGGCGAGGAGGTCATCGCGAAGTTCGGTTGAAGACGGCATCGCCCGCTGCAGACGGTCGTCCCTGGCTCGATGCCTCGTTCCGCCATTCGCTCCAGAGCGGCCACCATCCGGAGGTCCTGTCCTGGCGTCGACCAGCACATGGTCGATCCCGCCGGGAAGGACATCGCGATACCCAGTCGAACCGAAGCGGTCGAGGGCGGGATGGTCGCTGTCGAGGTCTTGCTGCCCGAAGCGGCATCTCCGGGTGCGCGGGTCTGTAGCCGCAGGCCTTCCGATTCGCGGACAGGCACGTGCGATGCCGCCAAGCGGCAGACCTGCGCAGTGGTAGGTTTCACCGATGACCTGCGCGCCCAACTCCACTCGCCCCCTGCTCGCCGCGGCCGCACTGCTCACATCGCTCTGCTTGGCCGCGCCCTCTCTCGCCTCCGAAGCCGACGACCCCATCCGCGTCCTCTTCGTCAGCAAGTCCTCCGGCTACCAGCACTCCGCGATCAAGCGCACCGACGGCCATCCCAGCCACGTCGATACCGTGCTTGCCCAGGTCGCGGCCGATCGAGGTTTCGAAGTCACGTCCACCAAGGACGCAGGCCTCGTCAACGCGACCCAGCTCGCCAACTTCGACGTCGTCATCTTCTACACGACGGGCGACCTGACCCGGCGCGGCGACGGCGAGGGCTTCATGCGCGGCGACGGCAACCCGCCGATGAGCGCCGACGGCGTCTCCGACCTGATCGCCTGGATCGAAGCCGGCGGCGGTTTCGTCGGCTTTCACCCCGCAACCGACACCTTCCACGGCGAGAACGACGAGATCACCCCCTACGTCGGCATGATCGGCGGCGAGTTTCTCCACCACGGCGCCCAGTTCGCCGGCATCGTCCGCGTCGCCGACGCCCGCCACCCGACGATGAGGGCCATCGAAGACGGCTGGAAGATCATGGACGAGTGGTACCTGTTCAAGAACGTCGCCCAGGACAGGATCCACGTCCTGGCGCTGATGGATCCCGGCGAAGAGCGGGCCAGGCAGGAGGTCTACGACATCGACCCGTACCCCATCGCCTGGTGCCGCGAACTCGGCGCCGGCCGCGTCCTCTACAACGCCATGGGCCACCGCGAGGACGTCTGGGACCATCGGATGTTCCAGGCTTGGGTCGGCGACATCATCGAGTGGGCGGCTGGCAGCGGCGAGGCCGCGGCGGCGCCGAACTGGGGGGAGGTCGTGCCTCGAGGGGACAGTCGCTGATGTCAACCGGAGCCACGGAGGCCGGGTTGATCGCAGCGACGCTCCGGGAGGAACTCGAAACCGAGCCCGACGTCATCGCCGCCTACCTGTACGGTTCCGTCGCCCGCGGCACGCAGCGCCGCGACAGCGATGTCGACCTGGCCCTGCTCCTTCAACAGGATCCGCCCGATACCCTCGAGGGCCTCCGCCTCAACCTCGCGGCGCGGCTCCAGAACCGACTGGGACGACAGGTCCAGGTCGTCATCCTCAACCGTGCGCCATGCGATCTGGCGCATCGGGTGCGGCGCGATGGTCGGATCCTGGTCGAGCGCAACCGCCGACGACGCGTGGCCTGGGAGGTCAAGTCCCGCAACGAGTACTTCGACATGGAACCGATACGCCGGCTGTACCGCCACGGCTCCACCTCGTGACCGACGCCGAGCTGGTCGCAAAGAAGCTCGCCGAGATCGAGACCTACCTGGCCGACCTGCACAGGCTTGGCCGACCCGAGCTTCTGGAGGCCGATCTCAAGGAGCAGCGGTTCATCCTGATGACGCTGCAGCTGGCGATCCAGGCCGTACTCGATGTCGCCTCGCACATCGTTTCGGACGACAAGCTCGGTGAACCCGAACACGATCGGAACCTGTTCGGCCTCTTGCGAGCCGCCGGCTGGATCGACGAGGACCTTGCCCGTCGCCTGCAGCAGATGGCCGGATTCCGGAACATCCTCGTTCACGAATACGCCCGGACCAACCTGGCGATCGTCCGGGACGTCCTCGAGAACCGTCTCGACGATCTACGCGAGTTCTGCGCAGAAGTTCGCACGGGACCAGCCTGCCAGCCACGGCGCCTGCTCCTCGAGCCGGTCCAGTAGGGCAGCGGGTGCTGGACAAGGCCGACGCGGCCTTGATCGTGCGGTCGACAGCCTCATCGAGTCACTCCTCTTCGCCCTCGAGCAGCACCGGGAGCAGACCGCCGAGCTCTTGCTGCTCGGACATCTCGAAGCAGTGACCGACGCGCTCGTTGCCTCGGTTCATGACGCCCGCGAACGTGAGATCGACCGCTGTCGTCGGCAGCAGCGCCGCCAGAGAGAGAGCCGGCACGACGGCACAGGCGATCGCGCTCCGCGGAGAGCGATCGTCCCGGCGCGCAACCGCGTCAAGCGGGCGCCTCATGCTCACAGGACAAGCCCGCGGAACGCCGCGAACCGGATGGCCAACGGCTGCTACAATCCCGTACGCCAACGCTTGAGGAACCCTCAAGACGCGGAAGGCCAAGAGAAAAAATGAGGTTCGGCACCATGTTCGCCAACACCGGCCCATTCGTCGATGCCTGCTCTACGTGGCCCTGACCCGGGCAAGGTCCGCCGGCCGCGGCTCTGGCTACGGCATCTCCGACCTGATCGCCTGGATCGAAGCCGGCGGCGGGTTCGTCGACTTGTACCGCAACCGACACCTTCCACGACGAGAACGACGAGATCACTCCCTGCGTCGGCATGGTCGGCGGCGAGTTTTTCCACCACGGCGCCCAGTTCCCCGGCATCGTCCGTGTCGCCGACGCCGGCCACCGAAGACGGCTGGAAGATCATGGACGAGTGGTACCTGTTCAAGAACGTCGCCCGGGACAAGCTCCAGGTCCTGGCGCTGATGGATCCCGGCGAAGAGCAGGCCAGACACACGCCATGAACCACCGCGAGGACGTCGTGACCATCAGATCTTCCAGGCTTGGGTCTGCGACATCATCAAGTGCGCGGCAGGCGAGGCGAAGCAGCCGCAGAGCCGAACTGGGCCGACGTGGTGCCGTGAAGCTGGCGCAGCCCTTCTTCGGTGATCGGACAGACCCTCCGGCACATGCACAGAAGGGTCTCCGACTTCGCAGACGAGTTCATTCGTCAATACCTGCCCGCCAATGCGGCTCAATGTGACAGAAACAGGAAGTTCCTCGGCTCTCTTGACCAACGTGACGTCATGGTTGGCCGATACGATGACCGCTGCCGACACGATATTCGCTGCGATGTCTGCTTTCGCCATCGTCGTCTCCTTGGTGGCGATTTATGTGTCGTTCGCGACCGGCCGAAATCTCCAGAAGCGGCAACAGCGTTTCGAGCTGCTGGCGACCTGTTTGAAAGATCTGTCCGATCGGGAGAAGAAGGCTGCCAAGTTCGTTCATACCGAAGTGCTGGGGGAATACGACGAGGACAGCGTCTGGAACCACTACGAGGAAGCGGTTGAGATCTACGGCTTGATGAAGCACCACCTGCCTGACGTTGCCGCACTCAAAGGGCAGATCAAGCGCGTGGAGGACTTCCGATCCCGGTTGCGTCGCGGCGAACGCGACACACCCGACGGCCGCTGGCGTCTTTCCGACGCGCTCGCGATGGAGGCGGCTATATTCGTTCGGCTGCTGAAGGACGCTGTCGCCAAAGCGCTGTACGACACTGATCCACGACGACAGAGACTGAAGTGGCGAAAGGCGCGCAACGCGGCCTCGAAGAGAACTTGAAGCTCCCGTGGACGTCCGGGAAGAACGGCGGCAGGTCGCCGCCCTGCCGCCGGTTCTCGAAGTCGAAGAGCCCGGCGACCCGGCCCTCGGCAGACACCGACCGGAAGAAGGGAGCCGCCGTCCTGTCGGCGCAGATGCCTGACGGCACGAGCAGCCCCATCATGCCGTCGGGCTTGAGCACATCGAGAGATCGCTCGACGAACAGCGAGTACAGGTTGATGTCGCCCCTGCCGAGCAACGGATAGTGTCCCGATGTACGGAACAGCGTCAGGAGGCTGTCGGCGCGCTCCTTGGCCTCGTCGAACGCCTCGGCCAGCGGTTCGCCCCGGTCCCGGATTCGCTTGATCGCCTCCCGGCGCTGCGCCGCTGTGGGAGCCTGGGCAATCTCCGGGTCCCGCGTCGCGAACCACTCCAGCTCCTGCAGCTTGATCCTGTCCCAGGGCGGGTTGCCGATCACGGCGTCGAAGCCGCCTTCCGGCCGGCGCCGCTGCCAGTGTCGCCACACTCCGGGGAAGGCGACCTCCCAATGCAGGAATCTCTCCCGCCCCGCCAGGTCGCGGGCGCCGTGCCAGAGCGACGCAAACCTCGGCAGGCCGGCAGCATCCGAACCGTTCGGCGTCGCGTCGACGGCGTCCGGCCCCTCGGCGAGAAGCGAGTACGCCCTCGACGGATGGGCGCCGATCACCTCGAGCAGTCCGCGGGTCTCGAACTCGTTGCGCTGCTTCGTCGTCATGCCGGCGGTCATCCAGCGCAGGGCGCACAGGAAGTCGAGTACGCGGCGCAGTTCGGAGGTCGCCTGGTCAACGCCCTCGAACAGCCGGGCGGACTCCCGGACCTCGGCCACGTCGGCGTCGGACATCTTCTCGATCAGTTCCATCCCGCCAACGGCGTTCTCGGCCCCCTGAATGGCGCTGGAAGCGATCAGCCCGCCAAGGCGACGCAGATCGTCGGTGCCATCGCCGACCCGGAGTCCGACGAGGGAATCTCCGCAACGCAGGTGATGGTCCAGAAACGAAAGGGGAGCGCCCACCGTGAAGCTGTGCAGCCACAGCGAGACCTTGGCCAGTTCCACCGTCAGGCGGTTCTTGTCCACGCCGTGGATACAGCGCTTGAGCACCATTCTCCGGATGATCGCCTGATTCGTGAGCTGCGCCTCGTCGATCACCCAATCCGAGTCCGCCGCACGCTGCAGGATTCCCTCGCGGATGCGAGCGATCCGACCCACGAGCGGCGACTCGTAGGGTTCGTCAAGCCAGTCCGCCACTGTCGGCACGGACTCGATGAGCTCCGCCACGTAGTCGGACAGGAAGTCAACGGCGGTGACCAGGAAGTGGCCGCTTCCCATCGCGGGATCGAGTACCTTGAGATCGAGCACGGCTTCCGCCGGGTCGATCCGGCGCAGCTCCGCCAGGCGGTCGGCCTGCGGCCTGCGGTCGCTCTCGAGGTCAGCACTCTTCGCCTCGAACGCCCGCCGCCGCTCCCAGGCCAGCGGCTTCAACGCCCGCTCGACGATCAGGTCGACCAACTCCTGACTGGTGTAGAAGCTGCCGCTGTCCTTCCGGGCGAAGCGGTTGAGCCGGATAGAGACGTTGCCCGCCGAATCGCGGACCGGCTCGCGCTCCAGCAGCCGCTCGTAGATCGAACCGAGCTGCTGGACCGTCATGTCGCGGTAGTTGACGAACCTCGCTTGGCCGGCGTCGCCCGGCGCCACATGGCTGAGTCCGAAGACGACCGGGGCCATTTCGCTGTCCGCCAAGCGGACTCTTGTCAGCAACGAAGCCGCCTCCTCAGCGAAGAGGCCGCCGTCATAGGGCGGCAACCCGATCGACGGATCGCCGCCATCGATCTGCCGGAACAGCTCCATGAGGCGGTTGTAGCAGTTGCCCGCCGTGCTCGAGAACGTGTCGCGCCTGCGCCATCTCCTCGCAATGTCGTCGCGGACCGCGCGCAAGCCGTAGTCGTCGTATCGCGAGTCGTTCACGGGCAGCAGGCCGCGGTCTTCGGCGTAGAGCACGAACAGCAGGCGATAGAGGAAGATCAGGCCGGCATTCCGAATCTCCTGAAGGTCGGCTTCCGCCGCCTGAGCGGCCAGGGCGTTCAGCAACCGCGGGAACGCATCGTCAAACACGACCTGGGAAAGGTCCTCCGCCACACTCTCCTCGTACCGCTTCCCCTCCGCTATCGCCCGGTCAGCGCGTCTTCGTCCCCGCTCTCGAGGACGGCGCCCAGGTCCACCTCGAAGTAGCCGCTCGCACGCGGGCGGGCTTCGTGGTCGTGGAGCCTCCAGACCCGGCCGTTCGTCAGAAGGCCCCGGCGGATGCGGCCATCCGACACGCTGAAGGCGGTCGCGAGGTACCGGAGAATCTGCCCGTGGGGCGTACCGAGAACGAAGCGATCCGCACCGTCCCGCACATCCAGCGGCAGGCCGAACCTCTTGCTCTCCTGGACAAGATGGGCGTGCACATGGCGGTCGTCCGGGACAGCCCGCCCGGCAGCACGAGCCTTCGCCTCGGAGTCCACGAACAGCAGGTGGTCCGGGACATCCTCGCCATGCGCCGCTTCCTGTTGCGGCAGGTAGTCCGTCCATCCGAGCAACCGAAGCACCGGCCTGATCAGCTCCTCCTCGGTCACCGCCTCGTTGGGGAGGCTGAACCGACTGATGCTGGCGTAGCGCTCGGCCACGCCGGCCCGGAATCCCGCGAATGCCTCCGGAGTCCGGCGAGACTCCCTCCACTCGGAGGTCTCGCGAATGCCCTCGGTGAGGAAACAGTGAGTAAAGAGCTGGCCCGTCAACGGCTTCTCGACAGGACATCAGGGTGGACAGCCACGCGCGTCGTCGCGCTTGCAGGATCATGAAGCGTGGAGTCCATGAGCTTGCGCGCCGGAAGTCCTGTGCATGGAGCAGACCCGTTGCCCACCCACATCTCTTCCGATTTCTCCCGTACCGTGACCGCCGCGGTGTCCGCGCCGTGGTCGGCCGTCTCCGGGAAGACGCTGGTGAACGGCTCTCCTTCCGCCATCGCCTTGTCGTCGAACTCGCCGACGCTCGCGCACGGTCCATTGCCTTGGATTTCCTTGTGTTCATGGAACCTGTCGTGATAGGTTGTCACCTTCGCGGGAGGCTTGAAGGACCGGTTCGGCGGCCCTCGAAACAGCTTCAATCCGGCCGTCAGGATCCAGAACGGATGGTAACCATGATTGACAAGGAAACCGGCATGAGCGCCAAGGAGCGAATGGGCGAGGAGATCGCGACTCTCGCCGCACGCATTGACGCGGCAACCTACGAGTTGCTCGTCCTGATCCGCAAGTTCGACGAAGAGGAGGGCTGGAACTGCGGCTTTCTGAGTTGCGCGCACTGGCTGACATGGCGCATCGGCCTGGCGCCCAGCGCGGCCCGCGAGCGCGTACGGGTCGCCCGAGCCCTGGGTGACCTTCGGCTGATGAGCCAGGCAATGAGAAGAGGCGAACTCTCCTACTCCAAGGTAAGAGCGCTGACACGCATCGCTCGCCCCGAAACGGAAGAATCGCTTGTGGAACTCGGCAAGACCGGGACCGCGGCGCACATCGAACGGGTCGTGAGAAGCTGGAGACGGATCGACCGCACCGTCGAAGCGAGCGACGACGAGCGGCGCGACGCGTCGAGCCACGTAGCGACACACATCGACGAGAACGGCATGTTCGTCATCCGCGGACGGCTGGCGCCGGAAGCGGGCGAAGTGCTGATGAAGGCGCTCGACGCGGCGGGCGAGAAGCTCTTCGCGGAGCGACAGGAAGACCGGCCGCCAGCCGGCAAGGTGCGCGCCGACGCGCTGACTCTGGTGGCCGAGAGCGCGCTCGAGAGCGGGCTCGATCCGGGTTCGAGCAGCGACCGCTATCAGGTCATGGTTCATGTGAGCGAAGAGGAACTGAAGGCTCCGGAAAGTGGTTCGGCGACTGGCTGCCTGTCGTGTGCTCCCGCGGAAACGCACGCACCACGCGTTTCCGCGGAAACGCCGCCGGCAGCCGACGAGGACTGCCCGATGGCCGCCAACGCAGGGGCGGAGAACGCGTCCGCGGCCACGCCTGCCAGGCTCGGCACGAGCCAGCTCGCGGCGGCGACCCCCGATGGCGATCAGCCCCAGCCGGCAAGCGGGCCGTCGGGCTCCTGCGGCGCCTGGCTCGGCGATTCACATGTCCCTGTTTCCGCGGAAACAGCCCGGCGCATCGCCTGTGACGCAGGCATGGTGCGAATGACCCACGGATCAGGCCAGCTCCTGAGCGTCGGCCGCAAGACGCGGACCATTCCACCGCCCATCCGGCGCGCTCTCGCGTTCCGCGACCAGGGTTGCCGCTTCCCTGGCTGTACCTCGAAGCACTGCGACGCCCACCACATCGTCCACTGGGCCGACGGCGGCGAAACGAAGCTCTCGAATCTCGTGCTCCTCTGCCGGCGACACCACCGACTGCTCCATGAGGGCGGCTTCACCGTGCGAATGAACGACGAAGGCGCCGTGCAGTTCCTTCATTCTCAGGGCAAGCCGCTGGAACGGTGCCCGGCGCCGCCGCCAATCGGCCTTCACTCCGCCCGAGAACTGGTGGAGTACCTGGAAGACGCGGGCATCCTGATCACAGGCGCGGAATCCATGCCGGCTTGGGACGGCCGACCGATGGATTTGCCCTACGTCATGGAGTGCCTGTGGCGGCCACCGCACCTGGAGGCGGTGGCGGTACGGGAACGGGCCACATCGCGGGCCGCGTAGCCACGTTTGCACGCCGCCTCCGCGCATCGTTCGAGAACCCGCCTGCTGTAGAGGCAACGGACGGCGGCGGAGGTAGTCTCCGTTCTCTGGACAGTTCGAGGCTTCGCCAAAGGTGTACACGTTGGGTTGATCAAGCCACGGCCGCCGTCGCCGGGGCTGTGGAAAACGGCTGATTCTGCGGAATCCTGGCCGGTCCGCGGCGGGCTTCTACGGTCGTTCGTGGCTGTAGAAGTCCATCCAGTCGCCGAGGCGTTCCTGCTCTCGACCAAGGCGTTGTCGTTGCAGCGCCTCGGGCGGGACTTCGTGAACTCTTCGACATGCTGCCTGTTCAGCAGCGCGGCGACCTTGCGGTTGACGAACCCGGAGCCGTTGTCGACGTGGAACCCCTGACGATGAAGGGGAAAGCCTCGATCGCTCTACGTCCTGCTCCGACTTCTTCAGCCGTTACGCGGTCGTCTGGATGGTCGCCGACCGGGAGAACTCCGCACTTGCGGGCAGGCTGATCGCGGAGGCTTGCCTCAAGCGGACCTGCCTCAAGCAAGGCGTGGAACCCGACACCCTCACCCTGCACTCCGACCGAGGCACGCCGATGACCAGCCAGGGCACCGCCCGACTGCTCGCCCGGCTCGGCATGACCGATCCCTGGGCCGGCCGCAGGTCAGCGACGACAAGCCCTGCTCCGAGGCCCGGTTCAGGACCCTGAAGTACCATCCCGGCTTCCACTGGACGCTCCCGGATCAGGACGCGGCAATGGCCTGCTGCAGGTCCTTCTTCCCTTTGATACAACACACGCAACATCGGCATGGCAGGCATCGCCATGCTGACCCTTCTCGCGGTGCACGGCGGGCGGGGTCGGGGAGGAGTGTCGAGTGTCTGCCATGGCAGACACGGACCGTGCTCAGCGGCGCCGGATCGCCCTCGACGAAGCCTTGGAACCGCCACCCTGAACGATTCGTCGGCGGACTGCCGACGCCAGGACCCTGCCAGCAGCCGTCTGGATCAACCGGCCAGACGGCCAGACATCGGACATGGCTCACTGATATCGGAACACCGCTGTGTCGGAATCGTTGACAGGTCCCGAAGGGCATCAACTCGATCGTCCAACAGCTCAAGAAACCAGCACGCGGCTACCGAAACCGGTACCGCTTCCGCACTGCCATCCACTTTCCATCTCGGCGGACTCGACCTGCAACCCGATTCACGCGCGTTCCACACGAACACCTGAAGAGCCCGAAAAAGGAGTCAGGCCATGAACCCCATGACACCACTTGTCATTCGTGTCCTGTCTTTGCCACTCCTTGTCATTGTCGTGGCTGCCGGCCCCATGAGAGTGGGTGAACCGAAGTCGCCCGCGTGGGTTGCGGCTTCGGAAGTACTCTACCGCGATGGTTCCTTCAAGGAAGCATGGGACCTGAGCGCCGAGATTCAGGAGCAGGTTCGGAAACAGTCCTTGGCGTTCGCCCGTACTGGCGACCTGTCCCAGGAGTTGGAAGAGGGTGCGCGGCCGCCCCGGGATCTGTGCGCCGGCGTTCCACCGCTCGATCCGGACGCGCCGCCGATGCTCGCGAAGATCTTCTATGACCCTCGGATCGACGACTTCGATCTGACGGTGCTGACGTCGAGAGTGGCGGTGTTGGCGACCGTGTCCGATCTGATCACGGGCTTCCGTGCGAACGGTGATCCCGGTCTGCTTCTGGAATTGTCCGAAGTCGTGCCCTTGCACTACCGTTCGGCGCTGCCCTCCTACGCGCTGATTCCGACCGATCAGCTCGTGATTCATGGGCGCGTGTTCTGCGCGGACGAACTGCGCCGCGAGTACGCCCATGAGCGTCCGGAAGTGGGCGACCGCGTGGTGTTGATCGGTTCGCTGTGGGTCCGGGAGAACGTTGTTCGTCCGTGGCACTACTTCGAGGGACGGTTCGCCGTGGTGCGGGGGACGAAGGACGGCGAGCCAGCCTTGGACTGGGCCACCGGCTACGAGGAAGATACGGCGCACGGCCTAGGGAACGCGCCCGTGCCGTCCGTTCCCGCGGATACGCTGCCCGGTTTGCACGAGCATATTGATCACTTGCAGGCCAGCGGTCTGTTCGAGTGGGTGGAATCCCGATTGCCCGATCCCTATGGCGAGTCGGACTCGCGAAAGCGATTCATCAAGGCATGGAAGGCGGCTCGGGATGCGGGCTGTCGGCCCCGAGCGACCCGCAACGAGCAGACGGGCGTCTGGCAGCTGGACTGTGGTTCGCGCGGCATCGAGGCAAAACTCTTCGTGTTCGACGCAGTTGATCGAGTTGACGGGGAAGAGGACATACCGTGAAGTCCCCGCTGTTCATGGCGTCGTGCATCCTCTTGGCCGTTCCTCTGCTTACGCGCAGGCCTCGGCATCGAACAGCTGTTCGACCGCCGGCGCCGACCCGAGCGTGCGCTCGTCGCCGCCATGATCGCGGCCCGCATTCTCGATCCCCGCTCAAGGCTCGCGACCCCACCACGCCGAGAGCGATCAGGATGCAGTGGTCCCTGCAGTGCTTCGCATCCACGTGAACCGTGCGCACGTCCATGCCCTCGAGCAGCGACGACAGGAACTCGTCCATCTGCCTACTGGCCGAGAGCGCCCTGAAACGGCGAGACACCGAAGCGCCTCGACGCCAAACGACTGCAGGCGTCAGAGGAACCGCCGTGTCCAGTGTCCGGATGCAGTTGCGCGTCGAACCCCCCGACGCGATCGCCTCCGTCGTCGGATTCGCGGGAATCACGGCAAGCGGTTGCAACGCCAACGCGACGAACGGCCCTTCTGCTCATCAGTTCGTGACTGGAGGGATCTGGAGGGATACGGCATCTCTTCCGGTCCTCACGTCGTCCTCACTCTGCCTCCACACCCTCGTTCAGGATCCTCAAGTACTCGTCATACACGTACACCCGGTTCCTGCTGAAACCGGTGATCTCACGCGCGAGTCCCGCTCCCTCGAGCAGTTGCATCGCGGCGGAAACGGTCGGGAACGCGAGGCGGGTGCGTTTGCAGATCTCCGGAATCGAGAGGATCGGTCGTTCCTGAAGGGCCTCGTGAACGCGGAGCGCCGAACCAGCCCTGCGGCCCTCGCTCGCCAGGCGTTCCCGGTCGGCCGCAAAGCGCTCGGCCAGGCGTCGCGCGGTCGCGGCCGCGTTCTCGGCAGTCTCCCGGACACCCTGGAGGAAGAACGCCAGCCACGCCTCCCAATCGCCGGTGCGCCGGACGCGGTCGAGCAGTTCGTAGTAGCGGTCCCGGTGGCGCTCGAAGTAGACGCTGAGGTAGAGCAGCGGTTGGCTCAGGACGCCGGCTTCGCAGAGGAGCAGAGTGATCAGCAGACGACCGACGCGGCCGTTGCCATCGAGAAATGGGTGGATGGTCTCGAACTGCACGTGGGCCAGACCGGCACGGACCAGGGTCGGCAAACCGTCGTCTTCGGCGTGCAGGAAGAGTTCGAGCTCGGCCATGCAGTCGGGCACGGCGAGGTGCGGCGGCGGCACGAAGGCAGCGGCGCCCGGACGTGTACCGCCGATCCAGTTCTGGGAGCGGCGGAACTCGCCTGGGTCCTTGCTCGTACCGCGGCCGGCGGACAGCAGGATGCCGTGCAGCTCTCGGATCAACCGGTTCGAGAGCGGGAAGTTCTCGGCAAGCCGTTTCAGGCCGTGGTCCATGGCGGCCACGTAGCGCGAAACCTCCGCCGCATCGTCGCGAGGAACGCCTGGGGCCCGGTCGAGTTCGAACAGCAGGAGATCGGAAAGCGACGATCGGGTCCCCTCGATCCGGGACGACTGCACCGCCTCCTTGCGGACGTAGGAGTACACCAGGAGTGCGGGCGCCGGGAGCTGGTTCGCTCCGTCCAGCCGCCCGAGCGCCAGACTGGCAGCCTCCAGCGACCGCAGCAGATCACCTTCCAGGTTCAGCGACGGCCGCGGCGGCAGGGGCGCCGGGACGAAGGCCCGCACCTGCTCGCCTCCCGCGACAGTGACTTCGTAGCGACCCGGCACTGGGCGTTCCATGAGGATGATCCCTTCCCCCATGAAGAGTTGGCCGCCAACTTTTACCACGGAACGGCCGATCTCCTCCCTGTGAAGGAACTCTGAACAAGGTCGGCGAGTTGCAACTTTGGGAGAGACCCATGAAGAACCCGCCTGAAGGCTGGCCGAGAATCTCGCCATCCCTCTTCTACGACGATGCGGCAGCCGCGATCGACTGGTTGACCCGGGCGTTCGGATTCGCGGTACAGGAGAGGGTCGAGGACGAGCAGGGGAGAATCGTCCATTCGCAGCTCGTCCTGGACGGCGGCCTCATCATGGTCGGGCAGACCGGCCTGCAGCCCGATCGGGCCCATCAGCAGTCTCCACAGGCGGTCGGCGGCGCGAACACGCAGTCGCTGGCGGTGTACGTGGACAACGCCGACGCCCACTGCGAGCGGGCGCGGGCGGCGGGGGCCGAGATCACGATCGAGCCGGCGACCCAGGACTACGGCGAGGGTTACTGGGTCGACCGGAACTACTGTGCCCGCGACCTGGAGGGACACCATTGGTGGTTCCTCCAGCGGCTGCGCTGAACCCCGCACTGGCCACAGCCCACGAGTCAAGGCGCCGGTCGAGCCTCCTGTTTACGCCTTGATTGCGCTATGATGCCCTCTTCCCGTTTCCTCGACTTCTCTCGTTCCGCTCCACGGCGCCGTGACTTCCCTGCCCGCAGCCCTCACCGACCCGCAGTGGCCGCGGTCCCTGGTGCGTCGGATCCGGCGCGGGCGGGATCTGGTGAGCGGCGCTCCCTCGGCCGGAATCCAGGAGCTGGAAGCCGAAGGGTTCGCCACGCGGCTTGCGGGCGTCGACCGGCTGCTGAAGGGCGGCATCCGCCGCGGACAGACGATCGAGCTGGTCGGCTCCCGGAGCAGCGGCCGCTTCTCCCTGGTGCTGGAACTTCTGGCCGGCGCCACCCGGAGCGGCGAAGCGGCGGCGCTGGTCGATCTGGGGGATCACTTCGATCCGCAGGCGGCGTCACGCGCCGGGGTCGCCCTCGAACGGCTGCTCTGGGCGCGTCCTGAGCGGCTCAAGCAGGCGCTGGGCAGCGCCGAGGTGCTGATCGGCGGCGGATTCCCCCTGGTCGTGATCGATCTCGGGCTGCCTCCGGTTCCCGGCGGCCGCGGCAAGGAGTCGGCCTGGCTGCGGCTGCGGCGGGCAGCAGAGGATCATCAGGCAGCGCTCCTGGTCGCGACGCCGTACCGCGCCGCCGGCACGGCGCCGCAGAAGGTTCTCGAGCTCGGATCGCGAACGTCGCCGGTCCGCGTCCTCTGGGCGCAGGCCGCACCGAAGAGTCCGCGATTGCTCGACGGGCTCGCGATCCGGCTCGAACTCGCCAGGTCGCGCGGCGAACGGCCGGGCGCTGCGGCCGACGTCGAACTGCGCGTTCTCACGAGCAGCCTGCGGCGCCCCCTGCCCGACGCGGCGCCCGGTCGGACGGAGAACCGCCGCGCCGCCGGCATGCCGGCCGAGGTTCCACGCCCATTGCCGACTGAACGAAGAACCCGTATCGCCTGCATGAAGGCGGCATCCGAGGAGCACGGCCCTCTTGCCGCCTGCGGCCACGGACCGCATCATGCCGGCTGAACCGGGAACCCGCATCGCCTGCATGAAGGTGATGTTGTTCCCTCTTGCCGCCTACCTGCGCGGGGCCCCCGAACTCGACCGCGAGGCCTTTGTCGTCCACGAAGGTCCCTCGGCGCGGATCGTCGCCGCGTCCCGGCTGGCGCGGCGCGCGGGGGTGCGGCCCGGGCTGACCGTGGTGCAGGCCCGCAACATCGAATCCGGACTGGTCGACCGTGTTCGCGACTCGGAGCGCGAGCACACCGCGCAGGAGGTACTGCTCGATATCGCAGGCGGCTTCTCGCCCCGGGTCGATGACGGCGGCAAGGGCACGGTCTACCTGGATCTGGCCGGCATCGGTCCGACATCCGCCGGGAACGACGCCAGGAGGCGCGCCCGGGACCGGGGCGCCGCCAACCCGTTGCTGCCCCCAGGCACCGACGGTGACGAGCACGGTCTCGGCCAGTCGATCATGCGGGACATGGACGCTGCCGGCCTCCCCGGCCGGGTCGGCATTGCCGGCAGCAAGCTCGCGGCGCGGGCTGCGGCCGCCCTGCCGCGGCCGCCGAACGTCGTGGCGCCCCGCAGCGAGGCCCGGTTCCTGGCGCCGTTGCCGCTCGAGTTCCTGTTCGTGCACGGCGGCCGCGGCAACAGCCGATCCGGCAACGCAGCACCGGACGGCGACGACCGGGAGATCCTCCATACGCTGAAGCTCTGGGGCCTGCGCACGGTCGGCGACCTGGCCGGCCTGCCCGCAGACGAGGTCCACAGCCGTCTCGGTGAGCGCGGCGCGGCGCTCCACGCCACCGCCCGCGGCATCGATACGGAACCGCTCACTCCCCTTCCGCCGGCGCCCACTTTCCGCGAGGCACAGACCTTCGAGTGGGCGATCGACAACCTGGAACCGTTCCTGTTCGTCGCCCGCGGCGGCGTCTCCCGGCTGGCGGCCCGGCTCGACGCCAGGGGCATGGGCTGCAAGCGGCTCGAGCTGTCGCTCAGGCTCGAGCCCGAGGGCCTCCACGAACTGGCCATCGAACTGCCGGCGCCCACGCGCGAGGCGCGGACGCTGCTGTCGCTGATCCGTCTCCACCTGGAAGCGAAGCCGCCTCGGGCGCCGATCACGTCGATGCAACTGCTCGCCCATCCCGACGTCCCTCGTCAGGCGCAGCTCAGCCTGCTCGGGCCGGCCGCCCTGTCGCCCGACCGCCTGGCCGCCGTCACCGCGCGGCTGCTCGCCCTGCTCGGCCCGAACCGGGTCGGCTCGCCGCGCACCCGGAACGGCCACCTGCCGGAGCGTTTCCGGCTGGCCGACTACGACCCGCCCCCGCCGCCCCGGATCCGGCTCGAGCCGCGGCCCGGCCGCGGCATGCTGGCGGTGCGCACCCTGCGCCCCCCGGTCGAAGTCGAGGTGCTGACCGCGGCCGAGACGGGCGAAGGCGGAGTTGCATCGTCACGGCATCTGGTTTCGGTACCTGACCTCGGGCAATGCGCTGCTGGCAGTGAAACGACCGGCAACGGCGCCAGCCCGGGAAACGCAGTGCCCCGATCCGCCCGAGCACCATGCCCCGCACCGCTGCAGCTCAACCCTCTGCCGAGCGAGGAACGTCACGTCCGCATCGAGGGCGCAGTACGGGTCGCCGCCGGTCCCTGGGAGATCGAGGAGGGCTGGTGGCGGGAAGCCCCCGCGCTACGGGACTACTGGGACGTCGAGTTGCGGAGCGGCGCCGTCTGCCGGATCTACCGCGACCGACTGTCGGAGCGCTGGTTCGCGGACGGCATGTACGACTGAGGCTGTGGCTGGTCCGGGGCCTGACGGTGCCGGAAATCCGGCCGGACAGTCACGAACGGGTCGGTTGCGGGCGCCGGCCCGCCGATCGCCTGCCCTTCCACCACCTGACCGCCGATCAGATGCTCCTGGATCACCCGTTCCAGGACTTCGGGCGTGCAGCCCCAGTACCAGACGCCCTCCGGATAGACCACGGCTACCGGCCCGGCGTCGCAGATGCGCAGGCAGTTCGCCTTCGTCCGCATCACCGCGCCCGACTCGGTGAGGCCCAGTTCGGCCAAGCGGCGCTTGAGGAAGTCCCAGGATTCCAGCGACACTTCTCGGCCGCAGCACTTCGGCTTCGTCTGGTCGCAGCACAGGAAGATGTGCCGCTGCACATTGGCGATGCCGATCGCCTCCGCCTTGCGCCGAGCGCGGTCAAGAGATTCGCGGCCCATGGCGGTTGATGATTTCACGACCTCGGTCGATAGTCTGTGCTCCATGACGCTCCTCGAAGCTGCATACCCGTTTCAGGACGACGTGCTGGCCCTGCCGGTCGAGGACCTCGACACCACGGCACAGTGGTACGCGAATGCCTTCGGCCTGCACGAGGTCGAGCGCCGCGAAGAGCCCGTGCCAACGGTCATCCTGGAGCGCGACGGCGTCCGCATCGGCTTCGCGGTCAACGGCGGCGACGCCAGCGCGGACGGCGCCGCGATCCTGGTCAGCGACATCAGGCGGGCGCGGACCGAACTCGAAGCCAACGGCGTGAAGACCGCGAACTGGCGCATCGACAAGCGGGACGGCAGGAAGTTCCGGGTCTTCTTCGTCGTCGCGCCGGACGGGCTCTGCTACTACTTCCATCAACCGTTGAGGTAGCACCCAGCTGGAGATGAACCGTTCCCACAGCAGGCCCACGGCCATCGTCGCGCTTCTGCTGATCGCTCCGCTGCCCGCCGTTGCCCAGGACCTTGCCGAACTCCTGGAGATTCGCCGGGTCAAGGAGACACTGGACCTGGGCCAGGTGCCTGAACCGGACCTGTCGCAGGTGCCCGCGGTTGACGCCCAGCGGCTCCGGGACTACCGGGCACTCACGGCGAACGGCCTGGAACACGCCGCGGAACCGATGCAGGCGCAGGTGGCGGCGAACACCTTCGGCGATCTCTGCGCGCGCTATCTGCACTACGAGCTTCACGACGCGGCGACGGCATGCCTGGACCAGCTCCGGAAACTGGCGCCCGCGGACTTCCAGTGGGCCTACTTCAAGCTGCTGCTCCACATCGCGACCGGAGACCTGGAGGCGGCGCGGGCGAGTGCCGAGGAGGCCCTGGCCATCCGGCCGGACGACGCGCCGACATTGATCCGCCAAGCCGAACTCCTCGCCGCCGCCGGCGATATCGATGCCGCCGAAGCAGCCTATGAGGCGGCCATCAAGGCCTACCCCGAGAGCGCGACCGCCCGCGTCGGGCTCGGCTACATCGCCCTCGAGCGGGGCGATCCCGCGCAGGCCCTCCGGATCTTCCAGGAGGTCGCCGCGTCCCAGCCCGAGGGCAGCGAGGCGAATCACCACGTCGGCATCGCCTACCGCGCCCTGGGCGACGCGGACCGGGCCGCCGAGGCGTGGCGGCTGAACCAGGACATCCTGATCCCGATGTACGACCCGCTGCTCGACAGGCTGAGGCCGCTCGAGGAGGACGTGACGCTGCCGCTCGACCGCGCTGTCGCCGCCGCCGCGGAAGGCGACCACGAGCGGGCGGTCGCACTCTACGAGGAGATCCTCGAAGCGAACGAGACGGACGACGAGACTCACTTCCGGCTGGCCGGTTCACTGCTGGTTCTCGGAGATGCCGGGCGCGGCGAACGGCATCTCCGCCGGGCCATCGCTCTCAACGCCGACCACGCGGGCGCCCACTTCGCCCTTGCCATGTTTCTCGCTCGGGAAGGGCGCCGCGCAGAGGTGGCCGAACACCTGGAACGCGCGGCCGACCTGGCCCCGGAGAACCTGAATTGGCGTCTCCAGCGGGCCCGGATGCGCGCCTCCTCCGGCAACACCGCCGCCGCCATTGAAGAGCTCGAGCAGATCGTCACCCGGGAACCCGGCATGGTCGAGGCGCGACGGTTGCTCTCCGCCGTGCTGGTCGGCACGGGCAGGACGGCAGAAGCCGCCGTCCAGCTGCAGGCCCTGGTCGCGCTGACGCCGGACGATCTGCAGGCGCGGTTCAACCTCGGACTCATGCTGTTCGAGACCGGCCGCTACGCGGAGGCCCTCCACGCTCTCGACAATGCGTTGGGACGCTTCCCCGGCGACATCGCCACTCGCCACCTGCTGGCGCGACTACTTGCGGTGAGCCCCGACGACGCGGTCCGCGACGGCGCCCGAGCGGTCGAGCTGGCGCAATCCGTGGTTGACCAGCAACCGGCGCTCGACCATCTCGAGACGCTGGCGATGGCCCTGGCCGAAGCCGGACGATTCGACGACGCCGTGCTCTGGCAGCAACGGGCGCTCGAGCAGGAGCGGCAGGCCGCCGGCGGCAACTCGCCGCAACGGCTGGACCGGCTGGCGCTCTACCGGGCCCGTCAGCCGCTGCGGGCGCCACGGCGGCAGGATTGGACCGAAATCCAGTCCCTTCAGTAGGTGCAGGTGACGGTCGTCACGTCGCTCCACGTAACCGGTCTCGGAGTCCGGTCCTCTTCACCGTGACGGTTCCTGTACCTCGGTGTCTGCCGATCTTTCTTCAGGACCCGGACAGCGTGCCGAGAACGTCCAGCCGGTTGCGTCGCTGTGGAACCTGCCCCGGTTCACGTCGCAGCCACGGCTTTCAAGCGCGCTTCTTTCCTTCGACAGCCGCCTCCATACCTGCGTGAACTCCTCCATTCCCAGGCTGTCGGCGAGGTCCACCAGGCCATTCCGCCAGATCTCCCAAGCCTGTGTCTTCGCCTCCTCCAGTGTCTCGGGAAAGTCCGAGGCGAAAGCCACCGGGTAGAAGTCCGAGCGACCGTAGGTGACCAAGGTGTCATCGCCCTGGACCTGAACCACACGAGACATCGCGCGGACAGTCATGGCCAGACCCTTGTTGTCTGCGGGTGAGTCCGCAGCGATCAGGACTCGATCGCCGATGCTCGGGTAGTACTCCTGGCTTACGAGCCACGGGTAGCAGAAGGCTACGCCTCCCGCCGCGAACTGCGCGTAGGGAAGGATGACGTACTCCACGATGTACGGGTAACTCCCCGAAGGGAAGAAGTGATCGATGTCTCCGAGGACGACGAGCGTGTTTGGCCTGCCGGTCGCGTCAAAGCCTGGAACAAGCTCGGTTACCGTGCCCAGAACCACAGCCCGGGAGGCGGCCACCCAACCCGTGAAGTCGCCGGGAAGGAACACGACTCGTCCAGGCCTGTCGATCAACGCACGTCGGCCAGCGGCCTTTTCCGGTGTGACGTGGCAATCCGGATCGCCTTCGTCTTCGTCTGCCCTGGCGTTGGCAGCGATCTTCCGCGCGATCTGCCGCGGGATGCTCGATGCCCGCTCCACCCCGATCCGATCCGCCTCTCGAACCGTGCCGTCCGACTTGAAGACCCAGGACGCGGCAACCCAGAAGGGGCCGGCGTCAGCGTGCAGATCCTGATCGGGGTGAGCGTGAAGCAGCCTGGGCGCTTCATCGCCGTGCGCGGTCATCGGCAGCGCAAGCCCCGCCAGTGCAAGCACCAGTGCCGCAAGCCTCGATCGTCCTCTCATGCACCTCTCCTCTGGCTTGGACGACAGCCAGGCTGCCTGTCCCTTGGCGTTGTCGTGGAGGCAGCCCATCCACCTCCCTCACGATACTGGATCCCCTCGGCCTTCGGCCTGGCCGCCGCGCTCGAGCGGGGTTTGGCCGGCACAGCCTCCAGCCTCCGCTCCCCACGGAACCTGACTTGTTCTTGCCTTCCGTTACCGCCTGATTTACGCTTCCCGGATGGCCGGAGACGATTCCGTCAGACCCGAGGTCGACGTGCCAGCCCGCGACATGGGGCTCTCCGGTTCCGTGCGCAAGGGCAGCGGCTACGGCGACCGCGGCGGCAACGACCTGCTCGACGCCCGCGGCGAGCCGAATCCCGGCTACGCCGCGCCGGGCGCGGTCAAGGAGCAACTGCGACGGCGCCAGTTCCGGTCCTTGCCGAAACGACGGCGACGGCCCCCGCCCTACGCCGAACTCCACGCCGCGTCGTCGTTCTCCTTCCTGCGCGCCTCGTCGCAGCCCGAGGACCTGGTGGCGCGGGCGGCGGCGCTGGGGCTGCCGGCGGTAGCCCTGCTCGACCGGAACGGCGTCTCCGGCGCGCCGCGCTTCCACAAGGCGGCGCGGGAGGCGGGAATCCAGGCCCTGGTCGGCGCCGAGGCGGTCATCGACCGGCCGCGGGCGGCGGCGGTGTCGCGCCGGCGCGAGGAGCGGCCGGCCCTGGACGATCAGGAGACCCGAGTCAACCTGCTCGTGCGAAGCCGCCGGGGCTACCGCAACCTCTGCCGCCTGCTGACCGCCGGAGCGCTCAACCACCCCAAGGGCGAAGCGCGGATCGACTGGACGCTGCTGGAAGAACACGCGGCAGGCCTCCACTGCCTGGCCGGCGCCGAAACCGACCCGGTCGGACGGGCGCTGGCGCGGGAAGGGCTGGAAGCGGCCGGGCGCCAGCTCGAACGGCTGCACGCCGTCTTCCCCGGGCGGTTGCACGTGGAGCTCTCGCGGCACGGCATTCGCGCCGAGGAGCACCGCAACCAGGCTCTGGTCCGGCTGGCGGACAGGCTCCGGGCGCCGGTCGTCGCCACCGGCGGCGTGCGCTACGCCGCGGCCCGCGACAAGCCCCTCCACGACCTGATGACCGCGATCCGTCACCACGTGACGGTCGACGAGGCCGGCGCCCGCCTCGCCCGCGAGCGCCAGCGGCGCCTGAGGAGCCCGGAGGAGATGCACCGGCTGTTCGCCGATCTGCCCCGAGCAGTCCAGGCCGCGCACGAACTGGCCGCGGAACTCGACTTCACCCTCGCCGACCTCGGCTACCGCTTCCCGGACTACCCGGCGCCTCACGGCGAAACGCCGATCTCCCATCTCCGCGAACTGACCTGGCAGGGGGCGCGGGAACGCTTCCGGCCGCTGACCGCCAGGGCCGGGGCGCAAATCGAGAAGGAACTCGCGCTGATCGAGAAGCTCGACCTCGCCGGCTACTTCCTGATCGTCTGGGACATCGTCCGTTTCTGCAAGGAGCAGCGGATCCTCGCCCAGGGCCGAGGCTCGGCCGCCAACTCGGCCGTCTGCTACGCGCTCTCGATCACCGCGGTCGATCCGGTCAGGATGGACCTCCTGTTCGAGCGCTTCCTGTCCGAGGAACGCGGCGAGTGGCCGGACATCGACATCGATCTGCCGTCCGGCGACCAGCGCGAGAAGGTGATCCAGTACGTCTACCGGCGCTACGGCCGGCACGGCGCGGCGATGACCGCGAACGTGATCACCTACCGCGACCGTCTGGCTGCGCGCGAGACAGCCAAGGCGCTGGGCTGCTCCAGGTCCCAGGTCGACCGGCTGGCCAAGGGCCTCGGCCACTGGCGCCGCTGGCCTTCTGCCCGGGGACAAGGAGACCGCTCCCGCGGCGACGGCAAGGCGATGGACGAGGAACTGACGGAACTCGGGTTCGATCCCCGCGACCGGCGCATCCGGCTCTTCGTCCGCCTGTGGCGGCAACTCCAGAACCACCCCCGCCACCTGGGCCAGCACTCGGGCGGCATGGTGCTCTGCGCCGGCCGGCTGGACGAGATCGTGCCGCTCGAACCGGCGGCGATGGAGAACCGGGTGATCGTCCAGTGGGACAAGGACGACTGCGCCGACCTGGGGCTGATCAAGGTCGATCTGCTCGGCCTCGGCATGCTGAACGCGCTGGAAGAGGCGGTGCCCCTGATCCGCCGTCACGAGGGCAGGGAGGTCGACCTCGCCCACCTGCCGCCCGACGACCCGGCAACCTACGAGATGATCTGCCGCGCCGACACGGTCGGGGTCTTCCAGATCGAGAGCCGGGCGCAGATGGCGTCCCTGCCGCGCCACAGGCCAAGCAAATTCTACGACCTCGTGATCCAGATCGCGATCATCCGGCCCGGCCCGATCGTCGGCGGCATTGCCCATCCCTTCTTCGAGCGCCGGGTGGGCCGCGAGGAGATCATCTGTCCCCACCCGCTGCTCGAGCCGATCCTGCGCCGCACCCTCGGCGTACCGATCTTCCAGGAGCAGATCCTCAAGGTCGCGATGGCCGCGGCCGGTTTCTCCGGCGGCGAAGCGGAGGACCTGCGACGGGCGATGGGCTTCAAGCGTTCCGTCGAGCGCATGCAGCAGATCGAGCAGCGGCTCCGCTCGGGGATGAACGAACGCGGCATCACGGGCGAAGCCCAGGAACAGATCGTCAAGGCGATCACCTCGTTCGCGCTCTACGGCTTCCCCGAGTCGCATTCCGCCAGCTTCGCCCTGATCGCCTACGCCAGCGCCTTTCTCAAGCGCCACCACCCGACCGCCTTCTTCCTGTCGCTCCTGAACGCCTGGCCGATGGGCTTCTACCACCCGGCGACCCTGGTCCGCGAGGCGCAGCGCGCCGGGAGCGTCGTGCTTCCGATCGACGTGAACGAGTCGGGGGTGAGGTGCCGGTGGCAGGACCGGCCGGCGGATGCCGTGGCGGCGGCAGCGGGCGAGGCGCCGCCACAGGGAGCGATCCGCCTCGGGCTGCGCTACATCAAGGGTCTGCGGCGCGAGGCGGCGGAACGGATCGAGACCGAGCAGGCAACGAGGCGGTTCCGTTCCATCGAGGATCTGGCCGAGCGTTGCCGCCTGCGCCGGAAGGAACTTGCGGCGCTCGCATCCATCGGCGCGCTGGGCGGCCTGGGCGATAGCCGGCCAGCGGAACAGGAGTCCTCCAGGTTCTCCCGCAACGGCCGACGAAAGCACGAAAGCCTCGGCCGACGCGCCGCCCTCTGGCAGGCAGCCCAGGTCGAGAAACCGAAGGGGCCGCTGTTCGCCGAACTCGGCACGGCCACTTCATCCCCGCTCGCCGAGATGACGCCGATGGAAGAGACGGCCGCCGACTTCCGCGTCGCCTCGATGACCACCGGCCCCCACCCGATGGAGTACTACCGCCGGGCGCTCGACCGCCGCCGCGTCGTGCCCGCCGTCAGGCTCCCCGAGTTGCCCGCCGGGCGACGCGTACGCACCGCCGGCTCCGTCATCGTCCGCCAGCGTCCGGGCACGGCCCGCGGCCTCCTGTTCCTGGCCCTGGAGGACGAGACCGGGATGTGCCAGGCAGTCGTCATGCCGGACCAGTTCAGGAAACACCGCCGCACGATCGTCTCCGCCTCCGGCCTGATCGTCGAAGGCGTCCTGCAGAAGAAGGACGGCTCGCTATCCGTCAAGGCGGACAGGTTCTGGCCCATCGACCGCCTGGAACGGATTCCGAGCCACGACTTCCGGTAGTCGGGCCGACGCGCCCGGGGCGGGCAAGCGCTGCTCAGGCTCGTCCTTGAATGGAACCAGGCTGTGAGGTCAGCACGCCGGGAATCGCCTGGCGGGCACCGCCGCTTCCCGCATGCCGAGCGCTGGAGCACACCGCTACGGCAAACGGCCACTCCGCCGCATCATGCTGTGAACGTACGGTGCTGTGCACGCACGGTGACGAACCACCCGTTGCAACGTGGAAAAACCTGTTCACGACGCTGCCCGATCGTGCGTGCCTGCCGGCGGCTCGCCGCTCGCACACGCCTCCCGCCGGCCGCTCGCGGTCGCCAAGTCCCGATCCCGAGTCAGATTCTCCCTTCGCAAAGCTCCGTCGTGCCGATCAACCGCCTGGGGGACAAACCGGCCCGGACTCCCTCCCTCTGCTCCGACGACACTGCTGCAACATCCGGCTCCAGCCAGTCGTTCTCCTCGAGAATCCGCCGCGCCTCCGGGAATCGCTCCGTCGACCAGAACTCGAACACGCCTTCGAGAACAGGGCGAGGAACCGAGTCCAGCCGCCCCACAAGGGCAAGAACGTCCTGCAATTCCTTGCCAATCGAGATGATCCGATATCGCGTCTCTCGCCCCGCACCCAGATGGCCTTGCGCAAGCTCCCAGCGCTCCCGACTCGGATCCCGATGGCCTCCCGCAGCCGGCGAAACCTCCGCCTCCAACTCCGCCAGAACGCCGCACTGACGCTCGGCCTCCTCCACCAGGCCGACGAGCGACTCGATCACGAGCCCGCTCACATCCGCCTCCATCGACTGCAGGGACGGATCGTCCGGCCCGGCGTACAGCAGGTTCAGCTTCTCGAAACAAAGGCCGTCGAGCGACCCGCAGTAGAGGTCGAGGATGCGCTTCCCCGTCTCCTCGGCCAAGGGCCGCTCATTCGCCAGGAGCGCCACTGCAGCCTCGAAACCGTCTGCCTCTCCCTTCGCAGCAAGGCGATCGGCCAGCGCTGGTTCCTCGGTCAGCGCCAGGGCCACTCGCCGAACCCCGGGCGAGAGTGCCCGTCCCTCCAGAGGAAAACCGGACTCGCCGAGCTCAGAATGCGCAATACCCATGCCGAACAGGTTCCAGGGCGCCTCGACTCCGACCACTTTCGCAGGAAGACCCCGAGCCTCGCGCTCCTTCATCCATGCCGTCCAGGCGGCCTCGCGCGTCTCTTCCGTACCGACGTGCTCCTGCACGAGAGCGAGGTGCCCAAGAAGACCGCCAAGCACGTCATCGGAGCCGATCGTTCCCGAACGCTGCCTTCGGTCGTATTCGTCCTCGACAAGCCGGGGGAGAGCCTCCTGGACCCGCCTTGTCTGGCTGGCGAGGGCAAGCGCCATACGCCTGACCTCGTCGTCCTCGACGTTGTCCGACAACTGCGCCAACGGGCCGTTGTCGTCCCGCAAGTGTTCCATTGTTGGAACCATGCCCACGATGTCGGCGGGCCAACCCTCGGACATCTCCTTCGCGGACCTGTGGTTCTCGGCCGCGAACTCGATCCACTCCGGAAGTGCCCCGCCCGCCATGAGCACGAGGAATAGAAACACCTCGCTGACGACCTCCCGCGCCGTCTCTCCGTCGAAATCCCACGACTGCAACGCTTCAGGCCGGGCCCTCTCCAGGACCTCGCCAAACCACGCTGCAAGATCCACGTCCTCTCGGAACAACGCGCCGACCGAGTCGGCCGTCCACGGGCGGTCCATCGGGCCGTAGAGTGCGTCCCCCAGTTCTCTCAACGCCTTCTTGACGGTCTCTGCATCCTCGGACAGGACGTCCTCGAGCACCCGCTCGCTGGCCGCGCCTGGAGAAGGCGCCATGAACGTCAGCAGCACGGCAGTGGCGATTCCACGCATCCATGCGTGGGCGGTCCGGGGATTCCGCGCGCGACGATCAGCGCCGTGTCGCGACGCCACCCTCGGACCAGCCCACGACTCCCGCTCTCGCAAGCCCCCCATCGTCAGCGACATGTGAGCCTCCCTGGGCATGCTCGGTACATCTGAAGCGTCCTCCTTCATTCTCGAGGGGGGCGCACACCGACAGTCGGGCGGCTGCCAAGACTCAGGCCCGGGCCATGGGGCTCAGGCTCGGGCCATGACGAGGGCGCCGTTCGTGCCGCCGAAGCCGAAGGAGTTGGTCAGCGCGACGTCGATCTTCGCCTCGCGCGGCTCGTGGGGGACGAAGTCCAGGTCGCACTCTTCGTCGGGCTCGTCCAGGTTGAGCGTCGGCGGCAACACCTGTCGGTCGACGGCGAGGGCCAGGAGGCCGGCTTCGACACCGCCCGCGGCGCCCAGCAGGTGGCCCGTGGAGGACTTGGTCGACGACACGGCCAGCCGGTAGGCGTGATCCCCGAAGACACGCTTGATTGCCCGGACCTCGGCGATGTCGCCGAGCGGCGTCGAGGTTCCGTGGGCGTTGATGTAGTCGACCCGTTCCGGCGCGACACGGGCGTCGTCCAGCGCCGCCTGCATCACGCGCGCCGCGCCGTCGCCGTCCGGCTGCGGCGCCGACACGTGGTAGGCGTCGGCGCTCATGCCGTAACCCAGGATCTCGGCACAGGCGTGGGCGCCGCGGGCCAGAGCCGCCTCACGTTCCTCCAGGATCAGCACGCCGGCACCCTCGCCCAGAACGAAGCCGTCGCGGCCGACGTCCCACGGCCGGGACGCTCTGGTCGGCTCGTCGTTGCGGACCGACAGCGCCTTCATCGCCCCGAAGCCGGCCAACGCCAGATCGGAGGTCGTCGCCTCCGTGCCGCCGGCGAAGGCCGCATCGGCGTAGCCGTGCTGGATCATGCGGAACGCATCGCCGACCCCGTGCAGGCCGGTAGTGCAGGCGGTCGTGGGACACGTGTTCGGCCCCTTGGCGCCGTGTCGGATCGAGATCTGGCCGGACGCCATGTTCGCGATCAGGCCGGGGATGAAGAACGGCGACACCCTGCGCGGCCCACGATCGCGCCACACGCCATGCATGTGCTCGATCAGCGGCAGTCCGCCCATGCCCGAACCGACGACTGTGGCAACGCGTTCGGCGTTGCCGTCATCGATCTCGAGTCCTGCGTCCTCGCGCGCCAGCGCCGCCGCCGCCACCGCGAACTGGATGAAGAGATCGACACGGCGGATGTCCTTGCGGGACATGAACTGCTCCGCGTCGAAATCGCGCACTTCGGCGGCGATCTTCGTCGTGTACAGACTCGCGTCGACCCGCGTCAGCGCAGCAACCCCGCTGCGGCTCTCCATCAGGCCGGACCAAGTGGCATCGGCGCCTACCGCAAGCGGCGACACCAGGCCGACACCGGTGATGACGACGCGTCTACGGTCGCTCATGATGCTGCACGAATCCGTCTGTCAGCAAAACCGTCCCGGCACGGTCAGGCCTTGCAGCCGACCGGCGGCCCCGGCGCGTTACTCGGAGCCTCCGTGCGTCTGAACGTAACCTCCGTGCGTCTGAATGTAATCGGTGGCTTCCTTGACGGAGCCGATCTTCTCGGCGTCCTCATCCGGGATCTCGATGCCGAACTCCTCCTCGAAGGCCATGACCAACTCGACGATGTCGAGCGAATCCGCACCGAGATCGTCGGTGAAACTGGCCTGCGGAGTGACTTCGTCGGCATCGACTCCGAGCTGCTCGACGATGATGCTGTTGACCTTTTCGACTACGGACATTCTGGTTCCTCTTCAGGGAGATTGGCGTTTCCGGCCTTGCTGACAGACGGAGACTATCAGCCCGCGGCCAGCCCGCGGCGAAAGTCCGTGCCGCACCGGGAGCGGTCAGGCGCCCGTCCGACAAGGCGCGGCGAGGGAGCATGTCGGGCCACATGTTCGATCGAGGAGCAACGATGCCGGACGGTATGCAAGGACGTTTCGATGCAGTGCGACTGCTGCCGCTGGCCTGTCTGTTCGGATTCGGGCCGTCATGCCGCCACGAAGGCGATCCGTCCAACAGGCCGGTGGCCTGCACGGCGGAAACCGGGCGCTGCGCCGCTTCCGCGGCTCTGCAGTACAGGCCTGTTCGGGCTCGGAGCAAGCTTCTCAGGTCATGCCGCCGCTGACGCTCAGGACCTCGCCGGTGACGTACGACGCCTCGTCGCTTGCAAGAAACAGCACCGCGGGCGCAACGTCCTCCGCCGCGCCGAGACGGACAAGGCCGTGCTGCTCCAGGAAACGCTCGCCAGCGCCCGCCGGCATGGCGGCGGTCATGTCCGTCTCGATGAAGCCGGGCGCCACGACATTCACGGTGATCCCGCGGCTCAGCAGCTCGCGCGCCAGGGACTTGCTGAACCCGATCAGCCCCGCCTTGGACGCCGCGTAGTTCGCCTGTCCGGCATTGCCGAGCACACCGGCGACGGATGACACCGACACGATCCGCCCGTGACGGCGGCGCATCATGCCCCGGACGAGCGCCTTCGTGAGGACGAAAGCCCCCGTCAGGTTCACGTCCTGAACCCGCTGCCACTGGTCCAGGCTCATCCGGGCCAGCAGGTTGTCCGCCGTGATCCCGGCATTGTTCACCAGGATGTCGACCGCCGCGAACTCCTTCGGAAGCTGCCGCACCGCGACCGGGATCTTCTCGTGATCCGCCAGATCGAGGACCATGACGTGCGCCTCGCCTCCCGAGGCCGCGATCCCGGCAGCGACTTCGCCCAGCAGTTCCCGGTTGCGGGCGGCCAGGACCACGCGGGCGCCCTGCCGTGCCAGCAACACGGCACAGGCGCGGCCGATTCCGCGCGAGGCGCCGGTAACCAGAGCCGTCCGTCCACTCAGATCGAAGATGCTCAAGGTCGTCACTCCAGGTCGCCCGGTTCGGCCACCGAGCGGACATTCAGACGCCGGTCGATCCGCCGAGCGAGGCCCGAAAGAACCTTGCCGGGGCCGAACTCGATCAGCCGGCCGACACCCCTGGCCGCCATCATCGTCACCGATTCGGCCCAGCGCACCGGACCGTCGATCTGACGGATCAGCGCGCACCTGATGGCGGAAGCGCCTGTCAGAGGCGCCGCGCCCACGTTGCACACCACTGGCGTCTGCGGGTCCGCGATCGGCGCCGCCTGAATCAGAGGCGCCATCGTCTGCCGAGCCGGCGCCATCAGGGCGCAGTGAAAGGGCGCCGAGACGGGCAGCACGATGGCCCGGCGCGCGCCGCGCTCGCCCGCCAGCACGGTGGCCCGCTCCACCGCCGCGCTGGAACCCGAGATCACGATCTGGCCGGGTGCGTTCAGGTTGGCGAGCTGACAGACACCGCCGGTTTCATCCGCCGCTTCGGCGGCGACTTCCGCAGTGTCCTCCACGCCCAGGCCAAGCACGACGGCCATCGCACCCTCGCCCACGGGCACCGCCTCCTGCATGGCCTCGCCCCGAGCGCGCACCAGACGCAAGGCGTCTTCGAGTTCCAGCGCGCCGGCCGCGACGAGTGCCGAGTACTCGCCCAGGCTGTGACCGGCAACGAAGTCCGGCGCCTCCGTTTCAAGGCCCCGCGCCCGGTAGCAGCGGAGCGCCGCCACCGAGACGGCGACGATCGCCGGCTGGGTGTTGGCCGTCAGCCGAAGCTCGTCCTCCGGCCCCTCGAAGCAGAGTTCGGAGAGCGCGAAACCGAGAGTGTCGTCCGCCTCCTCGAAGACCGCTCTGGCCGCGGGAAAAGCCCGGGCCAGCGCCCGGCCCATGCCGACACGCTGCGAGCCCTGGCCCGGAAAGACGTACGCCAGACCTGTCATCCGTGAATCCCTGGCGCCAGGAGCTCTGGCGGCTAGAAGCGGACCGCGGCGGCGCCCCAGGTCAGCCCGGCGCCGAAGGCCGCCATCAGGACCAGGTCCCCGGAGTCGATCCGGCCATCGCGGTTCAGTTCGTCGAGCGCGATCGGGATGGACGCGGCGGAGGTGTTGCCGTAACGCTCGACGTTGACGTACACGCGGTCGGCGGGCACGTCGATCCGGCGGCCCACGGCATCGATGATCCGGCGGTTCGCCTGGTGCGGGATGAGCCACTTGACGTCTTCCGGTTCCTGGCCGGCGTCGGCCAGCACTTCGCCCGAGACTTCGGCCAGCGTGCGAACCGCCACCTTGAACGTCTCGTTGCCGAGCATCCGGATGAAGGGCAGCCGCTCTTCCAGGGTCTCCGGACGGTTCGGAGGATTGCGGCTGCCGCCGCCGGGCATCTCGAGCAGGTGGGCCAGAGAACCGTCGCTGTGGATCGCCACCGAAAGGACGCCCGGCAGCCCGTTCTCCGAATTCGAAGCCGGGGGGTCTTCGCCGCGCAGCACGACCGCACCGGCGCCGTCGCCGAAGAGGACACAGGTCGAACGGTCCTCGTAGTCCGTGTACTTGGTCAGCGACTCGGCGCCGATCACGAGCGCCGTCCCTGCAGCGCCGCTGGCCACGTACTGGTGTCCGACCGAAAGGCCGTAGATGAAGCCGGTGCAGCCCGCGTTCAGATCGAAGGACGCCGCGTCCCTGGCACCGAGTTCCTCCTGCACCAGACAGGCAGTGGACGGGAACGGCATGTCCGGCGTCACCGTCGAGATCAGGACAAGATCCACGTCGGCGGGCCTGACACCCGCCATCTCCATCGCTTCGCGAGCGGCCTGCACGGCGAAGATCGACGTGTACTCGTCATCGGCAGCGACCCGTCGTTCGTGAATGCCGGTGCGGGCGACGATCCACTCGTTCGACGTGTCCACGATGCGTTCGAAGTCCGCGTTGGTGAGAACCCTGTCCGGAACCGCCTTGCCCGTGCCGGCGATCCGGACCCGCCGCGCGTGGTTGGTGGAAGCTCCCTGCAACCCTCCTGTCTCCCTTGTCATCCCACCACCGCCTCCGGCGCAGCTTCGAAGGCCACCTCCGAGAGCTTGGCGCTTGCCTTGACGTGAATATCCGCCTCGCAGAACTCCACCGCACGCTGGATCGCACTGCAGATGGCATGAGCGGAGGAACGCCCGTGGGCCACGAAGCAACCGCCGCGCAGACCAAGCAGCGGCGCACCGCCGTACTCGCTGTAGTCGACCCGGCTCCTGAAGCGATCGAAGGCAGGCCGGGCCAGCAGATAGCCGAGCCGCGACCGGAGGGTGCGGCCCATCTCCGCGCGCAACTGGCCGCCCACGAACTCCGCGAGCGCCTCGGCGCTCTTCAGGATCGCGTTGCCCACGAAGCCGTCGCAGACCACGACGTCGGCCGCGCCGCTGAACACGTCCCGGCCCTCGACGTTGCCGATGAAGTTGAGTCCCGTGGCGTCAAGCGACTTGAACACCTCGCGCACCAGATCGGTGCCCTTGCCGGCCTCCTCGCCGATCGACAGCAGGCCGATGCGCGGCGAGCGCATCCGCAGCAGTTGCTGCGCCAGGTAATGGCCCATGACCGCGAACTGACGGAGCTGATGGGGCTTCGAGTCGACGTTGGCGCCCGCGTCCAGCAGAATGGTCCTGCCGTCGCGCCGCGGCATGGTCACCGCCAGGGCCGGTCGATCGACCCCGGGCGCCACGCCAATCACCATCTTGCCGGCGACCAGGGCAGCGCCGGTGTTGCCGGCAGTCACCATGGCCCGGGCGCGGCCAGTCTTGACCAGGCGGGCACAGACGCGCACCGAGGAGTCGCGCTTGCGGCGCACCGCCAGCGCGGACTCGCACATGCCGACGACCTCGCCGGCATGCACGACCTCGACCCGGCTGCGGGCGCCGGGACCAGGCTCGACGTGGTCGACTTCCTGCTCCAGGATCGACCGGCGGCCAACGAGGAGAATCCGCAGCTCCCGCTGCCGCGCAGCCAGCAGCGCGCCCTCCACCACGGTCCGTGGAGCATGGTCCCCGCCCATCGCGTCGACGGCGATCACGGTTGGGGTTCGCGCTGAACCTCGATCCGACAATTTCAGGGTCTGCTCCGAGTCAGAACGCGAGTGTAACGCCTGAGGAGGTCTGATGGGGTGGGGCCGGAGATGGAGTCGGCGACACGCATGGCGCACCAGGAGCGGTCAGACCCCCGTCCGGCAGGCGCAACGAGGGAGCATGACGAGGCCGCCATGCGTGACCGAGGAACAACGATGCCGGACGGGATGCATGGTCGCTCGAATGCAGCGCTCTTTCGCCACGGGCTGCTAGAGCAGGTCCTCCATCTCGACCACGTCGCGGCCACGGTAATGGCCGCAGTGGCTGCAGGCGCGGTGCGGCAGCTTCATCTCGCCGCAGTTCACGCACAGCGAGCCGGGCGGCCGCCTCAAGCGGTCGTGGGACCGCCTCCGATCGCGGCGGGCCTTCGAATGCCGCCGTTTGGGATTTGCCATTCAGAGAGTTCCTTTCCGGGCAGTCCAGGTTTGATGGTCCGACCGCTGCGCCGCCCCTTCGGCGGAGCAGCAGCACCGGTCGAGACTAGTTGAGGTTCTCGCCAAGCCGTTCGCGGATCGCTTCCAGCCCCGACCAGCGCGGGTCGACCTGCCTGCCCGCGCAGCTGCAGGCCTCCAGTTTCCGATCGGCGCCGCAGTGCGGGCACAGTCCAGGACACGCCGGATCGCAGATCGGCTTCATCGGCACGTTCAGCTCGACCTGCTCACGGACCAGAAGCGCCAGATCGACGGCGCCCTCGACCGCCTTGAGCGTCCACAGGTCCTCCGGGGAAAGTTCGCGCGCACCGGCCCCTTCCTCGGCCGGAGACACATCTTCACTCCGACTGGTCACGACGAACGCGAGCGGCAGCTCGACTTCCTGCTCGTAGGCGCTCAGGCAGCGGTCGCAGTGCAGCAGCTGCCGGTAGTGCAGTCTCGCCTGCAGCAGGAAGTCCGGGCCGACGAACGTGAGACTGCCCTCAGAGGCCACGCTGCCGACCACGAGGGCCTCGTCGCGGCCCGTCTCGGCAGCCGTCACCGGAACGTCCGCGTTCCAGTGCAGAGGGCCGTTGCGGGCCTGGTCGAGCTGCAGGTGCATCTCATTCGCCACCGGGCGCACCGCCGCCGCGAGCCCCGCCCCCGCGCATCAGGTGCAACCGCGCAAGACCGGGAGGCTACGAATCGTTGCGGCTGCTGTCAATGTGCGAAACGCGGTCCGACACGCACCCTGGTCACGCGTCTCCAGCGCCTGAAGGGCTAGGCTTGCGCGATGGCCTGGATCGGCATCGATGCCCGCAAGGTGCGCGACTTCGGCATCGGCGTCTACGTCTCCAACCTGATCCGCGGTCTGGCCCGGATCGAGGCGGAACAGGCGCCTGCCGACAACGAGTACGTCCTCTTCGTCCGGCCCGAGGATCGCGACTTCGCCGTCGACCTGCCGGCGAACTTCCGCTGTGTCGTGGAGAGGTCGCCGGTCTACTCGCTGCGCGAGATCGGAATGATGACCTGGCGCATCTGGCGGTCGCGCCTGGATCTCTACCACGCCACGCACTACGTGCTTCCCGCCGTCGTGCCGTGTCCGACCGTGGTCACGATCCACGACATCATTCACCTGCTGTACCCCGGTTTCCTGCCCAACCGCGCGGCGGCGCTCTACGCCCAGCGCATGTTCCGCCACAGCGTGAGTCGAGCCGACCGGATCATCGCGGTGTCCCGGAACACCGGCCGCGATGTTCGCGACTACTTCGACATCCGGGCGGAGAAGATCCAGGTCGTGTACAACGGCGTCGAGGACCGTTTCCGGAAACTGCTCGGCGCGAAGGAACTCGCCGCCCGCCTCGAGGACGTGGGCGTCGCGCAGCCGTACCTGCTGTTCGTCGGCAATCCGAAACCTCACAAGAACCTGGACCGGGTGATCAAGGGGTACGCCAGAGCTCGTTCGCGGGCGGGATTCGAGGCGCCCCTCGTCTGCGTCGGCGCCCGGCCCGGCAGCGACTTCAAGCTCGAGCACCGCGCCCGCCAGCTCGGGATCGGCGATCACGTCCAGCTCGTCGGCCATGTACCGGCGAGCGTCCTTCCAGCCCTCTACCAGGGAGCCAGCCTGTTCCTCTACCCGACCCTCTACGAGGGCTTCGGGCTGCCCGTGGTGGAGGCGATGGCTTCACGGACTCCGGTGATCACCTCCAACACGTCGTCGCTCGACGAGATCGCGCGGGGCTACGCGGAACTCGTCAATCCGCTCGAAGTGGGGGAGATCGCGACGGCCATCGAACGGTGCATGAAGGATCGGCGCCACGCCCGGAAGCTCGCCGAGCGCGCTGCCGAGCGCGCTGCCGGATTCCGATGGCAGACGGCGGCCGAGAGCACTCTCGCGATCTACCGCGAGGTGCTCGAGGAGGCGGAAGGCTGAGCGTCGCGGTGCATCGCCGCCCCGTTCCGGGTTGTTAGCGTTGGCCGGCGTCGGCATCCGGCGCCCCGGCCAGAGCCGGATGTCCCCACTCCACATTCCCCGAACCGTGCTTCAGAAACGACTCCGCGTTACCGCCACGTTGAACGTCGCCGGCGACGTCGCCGCCACGGTCGGCGCCTTCTTCCTGGCGTGGTACCTGCGCTTCGTGCAGCCGGTGATCGAAGTGACGAAGTCGGTGCCGGACTTCGAGCCCTACATGAGGATGCTGCCCTTCATCCTGCTGATCTGGCCCACGGTCTACTACTTCCGCGGCCTGTACCGCGTCCGCCGGGGCCACAGCCGCGTGGACGAGCTGATCAGCATCGTCGTCGCGACGGTCCTGGCCCTGGTGATCCTGACCGCGGCCCTGACCTTCGACCGCGTGACCCAGGCGGGCAGCGACGACCCCTTCTCCTACAGCCGCGCCTTCTTCACCCTGTTCGCCGCCAGCGACATCTTCCTGGTCGCTGCGCTGCGCTTCACCACCCGCGCCGTCCTCCGCGCCGTCCGGCGGCGCGGGCACAACGTGCGCCGCATACTGATCGTCGGCGCCGGCGACAGCGGCAAGGAAATCGCGGCCAAACTGGTTCGCCACCGAGAACTCGGCTACGAGGTCGTGGGCTTCCTCGACGACGACCCGGACAAGCGACTCGATGAGCCGGTCGACGGCGTCGGCGTGCTGGGCGCCCTCGACGACATGGAAGCAGTCATCGAGCGGCGCCAGGTCGATCAGGTCATGATCGCCCTGCCGTTCGAGGCGCACCGGAAGATCCTCGACCTGCTCGACCGCATCGGCAACGAGTTGATCGAGATCCGCCTGGTGCCGAATGTCCTGCAGTACGCGACGCTCCGAGCCGACATGGAGGACGTCGACGGCACCCCGGTGATCAACCTGTCCCACGTGCCGATGGAGGGCTGGTCGAGCCTGGTCAAGCGGGCAATGGACATCGGCATCTCGCTCGCGGCCATGATCGTGCTGCTGCCCCTGCTGCCCATCGTGATGGTCCTGATCAAGCGGGAGGACCGGGGGCCGCTGTTCTATCGCCAGGAACGGATGGGACTCGACGGCCGCTCCTTCATGATCCTCAAGTTGCGCTCGATGCGGATGGGCGCCGAATCCGACACCGGGCCGGTATGGGCGGTCGAAGACGACCCGCGCCGCACCCGTATCGGCGCCTTCCTCCGGCGCTGGTCGATCGACGAACTGCCCCAGCTCTGGAACATCTTTCGCGGCGACATGTCGATCGTCGGCCCCCGACCCGAGCGCCCCAGGTTCGTCCGCAAGTTCCGCGACGAGATCCCGAACTACATGCTGCGCCACCGCGTGAAGTCGGGGCTGACGGGCTGGGCCCAGGTCCACGGATGGCGGGGCAACACGTCGATACGCAAGCGCATCCAGTACGACCTCTACTACATCGAGAACTGGAGCCTCCGTCTCGACTTCCAGATCCTGTGGCTGACCCTGCGCCGGGGCCTGACCAGGAACGCCTACTGACGTACCGGAGCCTGTGCCGACGAAGCGGCCGTGGCTCCGACTCTCAGCTTTCCGCGTCGAACTCGCGGTAGTCGCCGCGCTCCTCCATCGGGATCGGGTGCCGGACCTCGACGTGAAAGCCGTCGCCCTCGTTGTAGGCGACGTCGTGCAACTCGTGGACGACCTGCGACTGGGAACCCTTGATGAGACCCGTGGTTTCGATCCAGAGCAGTCGCCGTTCCTTCTCCGCGCCGTCCGGATCGGCGATCGTCAGGTCTACGGTAATGCCCTCGAGCACGGCGGATCCCGTGTTGTGAACCAGGATGTCGAGCATCACGGTGGCCAGGGCGGGCTCCTCCGCAGGCATGTCCTCCTCCGCAGGCATGTCGCCTTCGGCGTCGTCCGACACCATCGCCTCGTCGCCAGCCGCGCCCTCTTCGGCATCCATCGCCTCGTCGCCAGCCGCTGCCTGAACCGTGAACGACTGAACCTGCGCAGAGAAGCCGGCCCGCGCCTCGGCCACACCCCCGCCGCCCCCGCAGGCCAGGGCGAGGAGCGCGATGGCCGCGATGAGCGCCAGCACGACGTCCTGCCGACCGCGCGCCGCCCGATTCATCCGATTCGGAATCCCCTTCATCATGTCTCCCTTCCTTTCGTCAGCCCTCGTCTCGCGTCCGCTTCAGAGGATAGCCTGTCGCGCCGCGTTCCGGATGCCGCGCCGCGTTCCGGATTGCGCCGGATGCCGTCACGCGGCGCGGGCGCGGCCCCAGAACTCCTCGGCGAGGCCGCCGGCCAGGACGATCTCGGGCTGCAGTTCGACGCCGAACCGGTCTCTTATCGCCCGGTGGACGGCCACCATCAGGCCGAGCACGTCGGCGGCGCGCGCCTGCCGATGATTGACGATCACGTTCGCATGGCGCCCGCTGATCTCCGCGCCGCCAAGACGCAGGCCCTTCAGGCCGCAGGCTTCGATCAGTCGGCCGGCAAAGTCGTCCTCGGGGTTGCGAAACACGGAGCCGGCGTTCGGCTTGCCTGACGGCAGGCTCTGCCAGCGCCGCCTGTTCAACTCGACGATTCGCTCGAGCGCCAGAGCGCCGTCGCCGCGCCGGAGCCGGAACTTCGCCCCGGTCACGACCGCGCCGGTTCCCTGCAGGTTGGTCGTCCGGTAGCCAGGCTCGAGCCGGGCTGCCGGCACCGCCTCGACCGGCCGTCCCGGCCAGGCCACGCGAACCTCGGTGAGGACATCGCGAATCTCGGTGCCGTAGCAGCCGGCGTTCATCACCACGGCGCCGCCCACGGTCGAGGGGAAGCCGGACAACGTCTCGAGTCCGAGCAGACCCTGCTTCGCCGTATCCCGCGCCAGCCGGGCAAGCGTGACGCCGGCGCCGGCGCGCACCGTTTCGCCCTTCACCTCGACGATCTCGAGTTCGCCTCGCAGGCGGCACACGATGCCCCGAATCCCGGCGTCGGGAAACAGGACGTTGGAGCCGTGACCATGCAGATGGAGGGGAACCCCGCACTCCAGGGACACCGTCATCACCTGGCCGAGCGCCGCTTCGGAATCGACCCGGACGAAGAGATCCGCCGGACCGCCGATCCGCAGCGTCGTCACGGACGCCAGCGGAACCCGCTCGCGGACTTCGATGCCCGCCGTCCGGGCGAGCCGGATCCGGGCCTCGCGGTTGACGCCCAAGGGGGGCTGCAATACGCTGACCGCGCCCTTGTCGATGTCGGCTGTCACGTTGTCCTGCGGTCCCGCGCCACGTCGCCGAGCGTCCTCAGCAGCCAAGTCCCGCCTTCTGTTCCACCGTCAGACGATCCGGGGAGCGCCGCACCGGTCAGGCTGAAGTATAGCCGTGCACGTCCTGCGGCAGGGCCGCCGATCACTGCCCGACCTCTTTCCGAACACCGCCAACGCGCCGCAGCCAAGGAGAGGAACGAGAACCCATGAGTCCAACTCGCGCAAAGGCGCGCACGAAGCGGGTCGGCCGCAAGGACGTCCGCAAGCAGGACATCGCCGGCGCGCTTGTCCAGATCGAACGTCAGTTCGGAAAAGGCGCGATCATGCGCCTCGGCGAACAGGAGAACCTCGGCGTCGAGTCGATCTCGACCGGTTCGCTGGCCGTCGACCACGCGATCGGCACCGGCGGCTTTCCGCGCGGCCGCGTCGTCGAGGTCTACGGCCCGGAATCGAGCGGCAAGACGACCCTGGCCCTGTCGGTGGTCGGACAGGCGCAGCGCACCGGCGGCACGGCGGCGTTCATCGACGCGGAACACGCGCTGGATGCCGAGTACGCCGAGAAGATCGGCGTGAACATCGACGACCTTCTGGTCTCCCAGCCGGACAGCGGCGAGCAGGCGCTGGAGATCGCCGAGATGCTGGTGCGCTCGAACGCGCTCGACATCGTCGTGATCGACTCGGTCGCCGCCCTCGTGCCGCGGGCCGAGCTGGAAGGCGAGATGGGCGATTCCCATGTCGGCCTGCAGGCCCGTCTCATGTCCCAAGCGCTCCGGAAGCTTACCGCCATCATCGCCAAGTCGCGGACGACCGTCGTCTTCATCAACCAGATCCGCGAGAAGATCGGGGTCATGTTCGGCTCGCCCGAAACGACGACGGGCGGCCGGGCGCTCAAGTTCTACTCTTCCGTGCGCATCGACATCCGGCGCATCGGCGCCCTGAAGAACGGCGACCAGGTGGTCGGCTCGCGGGTGCGGGTCAAGGTGGTCAAGAACAAGGTCGCGCCGCCGTTCCGAACCGCCGAGTTCGACATCAACTACGGCGAGGGCATCTCGCGGGTCGGCGAACTGATCGACCTCGGCGTCCAGCACAAGCGCGTCATGAAGAGCGGCGCCTGGTTCTCGGCCGGCGACGTCCGGCTCGGCCAGGGCCGTGAGAACGCGAAGCAGTTCCTTCGGGACCACGCCGACCTCGCCGACGAGATCGAAGCCCACCTGCGCTCCGCAATGGGACTGCCGCCCATCGCAGCCGCCAAGGCCGGCGACCAGACGGCCGCCGGCTAGTTCCGGCGGCGCATGGCACACCCGCCGGTCCTGGAGCCGGAAGCCCGCACGGCGAAGCGGCGAGCACGAGCCTTTGTCCCGGTCGGAGCCGCGACGTCAAGCAGGGAATCCGAGCCGCGACTCGTTGTTTGCAGGCTGGGAAGCCGCGCCGCACAGCGCAACGGAGCAGGTTCCGCGGCACGGCCTCGCAACGGGACGCATCGGGAGCCGGGGCCAACCCGGAGCCTGTGATCAGGTCGGCGGCTGCAGTCCCCGATGTCCAACTCAGGGAAAGGGCCGGAAGAACAATGACGAGAACACGACTGGCGGCGATCCAGCTTCTGCTGTTCGGCGCCCTGCCGGTTGCAGGGCAGTTGCCCTGCAGCCCCTGCGTCGGGCTGGCCGCGGCCGAGCCCGAAGGGGTGGCGGAGGTTCTGGGCGCACTGCCGAAACTGCCGGAGGAGGCACTGCTGGCGGTCAAGTGGCCGCTCGATCTCGTGGACGAGGCCGCGGTCGAAGCGGCTGCCGGCGCGGCGTTGCGGCTGCAGGAGAGCGGCGCCACGTCGTGGTACGCGGTCCGCTTCGCGGCACCGCCGCCGGCTGCCGGCCGCGCGGACGAATTGACGCCGGAGCTGGAGCAGCTGGCGAACCTCGCCAGGTCGGCGCCCGCCGGTTCCTTCTTCCAGCTCATCTGGCCGGGAGAGCTGACCAGTGAACCGTTGCGGGTCCAGGAGTACGCGCTGGCGCTGAAGCGCGCTGCGGTCGCCGTTTCGGGCGCGCAGCCGGATGCCGCGGTCGTCTCGGCGCCGCTGCCGGGCGATCCGGAGCTCCTTTCGGCCCTCTACGCGCAGGACCTGGACGCCTACCTGGACGGAGTCGCGGTCGTCACCTCGGACGCGGCCAACCTGAGCGCATTGCGGGAACTGATCCGCGAACTGGACCCGGACGCCTTCTTCGCCGTGGAGCCGGCCCCGGCCGCCGCGGCCATCGGCCGCGACGCCGGCGGCAACCTGCTCGTGCGCGCCGCGGCCGAGGCGGAGGCCGGCGCCGCCCTGTCCCTGTTTCCGCTCTCCGGTGATCGGGACGCCGACAGAACGGCGGTTCGAGCCGCCCGCCTGATCGCTCAGGAGTTCTCCGGAGATGTCTCCTTCGACCCCTACTCGACGCCCAGCGGAGCAGAGGCCTGGAGCTTCGTTCACGGCCAGGATCTGAGCCTGAGAATCGTCGTGTCGCCGCCGGCGGCGGACGCCCCGGTCACGCTCGGCTTCAGCGACCGGCAGATCGGGTCGCCGGCCCGCTTCGACCCGGCGACCGGCGAAGCCGACCTGCTGTTCGGCGGCCGCCGTACTCGAAGCGGCTACGAACTCGAACTGGCCGACACGGACGGCCCCTTCGTCCTCCGGCTCGAGCGCGACCTGGCGGTCAATCTGGACGGTACGGAGAGCATCGAGGAGGCGTTGACGGTCGCCGATACGCGCCGAGTGCCGGTCGGCGAGATCCTGAGACGGCTGCAGGCCTTCGAGGACGACCAGTCGAGGCGGATCGCGAACTACAGCGCCACCAACACGACCTCGCTGCGCTTCCAGCTCGGCACCGGACTCCAGACGGTCGACGTGACCTTCCAGGGCCCCTTCTTCTTCCGCCAGGCGGCCGGTTCCGACTGGGCCTGGAACAACTTCTTCGTCAACGGCATCCGCTGGCGGCGCAAGAAGATCCCCGAGATCCCCCTGATCCAGCCGGAGAAGGCTGCCGCGTTGCCGGCAGAGATCAGCTTCACCCGGCAGTACCGCTACCGGCTGCGGGGCACGGCGACGGTCGAGGGCCGAGACGCTTGGGTCGTCGACTTCGAGCCGGCGGCGGCGCTGGCCGAGGGCCGCAGCCTGTTCCGCGGCACGGTGTGGGTGGACCGCGAGCTCTACGCCCGAGTCAAGACCCGCGCCGTCCAGCTCGGTCTGACCGGGGACGTGCTCTCGAATGACGAAACGACGTTCTACACCCCGGTCGACGCCAACGGCGAGCCGGCGGCGTGGGAGCGGTCGTCGTACCTGCTGCCGGCACGTGTCGTCAGCCAGCGCCTGTTCTCGCTGCTGAACGCGACCACGGTCGTGGAGGGACTGACCGAACTCACCGACATCCGGATCAACCCGGCGGACTTCGAGAGCCGGCGGCAGGCGGCCCTGGCCTCGGAAGCCACGATGGTGCGCGACACCGAGGTGGGGCTCCGCTACCTCGCCGTCGACCGCGAGACCGGCCAACGGGTGGTCAAGGAGGACGACAAGACCCGGATGTTCGTCGTCGGCGGCGCGTTCCACGATGAGGCCCAGGACAGCCCCCTGCCCCTGGGAGGCGTGAACTGGCTGGCGTTCGACTGGCGCGGCACCGGGACCCAGGCCGACCTGTTCATCGCCGGTCCGCTGATCCTGGCCAACGTCGCGGATCCGACCCTGTTCGGCTCCCGGTGGGATGCCGGCGTCGACATCTTCGCGCTCGCGTTCGCGGGCCAGGACACCCTCTACCGCGACGGCCGGGAGTCGCCGCAGGAGAACGTGGAACGGCTGCGGCCGAACATGGACTTCAGCCTCGGCCGGCCGCTCGGCAGCTACACCAAGCTCGACTTCCGCTACGAGCTGTCGTGGAACAGGTTCCAACGGGCCGACGAGACCGGCGCCAACATGGTCCTGCCCACGGATCACCTGAGTCACAGCCTGGGAACCACTCTCCGCTACACGCGTTCCGGCTATCGGCTGGTGCTCGGCGGCAGCTGGAACCGGCGCGGCGACTGGGAGCCCTGGGGCCTCGACGGCGCCAACGTGACCCCGGACACCTACACGCTCTGGAACGCGGGCGTCGCCAGGACCTGGCACCTGCCGAAGTTCCAGAAGGTCGGCCTGTCCTTCGAGTACGTCGACGGCGCCGACCTGGACCGCTTCAGCAAGTACGAGTTCGGGTTCTTTTCGGACGTGGCCGTCCACGGCTACCAGAGCGACAAGGTGCGCGCGGAACGGGCGGCGGCGGCTCACCTGAGCTACGGCTTCGAACTCGGCCAGCTCTTCCGCATCGACCTGGTCGGCGACGCCGCCTGGGCGACGGACAGGGCATCCGGCCTGGACAACGAACTGCTCGCCGGCGCCGGCATCGTCGGCACCTTCATCGGCCCGTGGGGCACGGTCGTCAACATGGACGTGGGTACCGCGCTCGCCGGCCCCGACGACGGCTGGAGCGCCTTCATCGCCGTCCTCAAGCTGTTCTGACTTCAACATCCGATCCCGGAGCCAGCTTCCGGCAGCCGCCAGACCCGTCGCCCCTGACCCCGGGTCACCGGGAGCTTGCGGCCTGGCGCCCGATACGCTCTGTTCCGCACCGCAAGTCTGCGTGGACCAGCACGGGTTCCCTGCACGACAGCGGGACGCTCGGCGCAGCGAACACTCGCAACAGGTCCCGGTCATGAATCCAGAGGACGAACTCCGGCCCGAAGACGTCGTCGAGGTTCCCATCGGCGACGAGATCGACCTCCATCCCTTCCAGCCCCGGGAGGTGAAGGATGTCGTCGAGAGCTATCTCGACGCCGCGTACGAGAAGGGGTTCCGCGAGGTGCGGATCATCCATGGCCGCGGAATCGGCGTCCAGCGCCAGATCGTGCGCAAGGTGCTCGAGCGCGACCCGCGCGTCGTGTCGTTCAGGAGCGGCGGCCCCGGCGGCGGCGGATGGGGCGCGACCGTGGCGCGACTGCGCGAGTAGGCCGGACTCCCGGCAAGGACCCCTCAGCCTTCGTAGGGCGCCGACCGCGCGGCGCCCCGGCGCGCCCACAGCATGCCGAGACCGAAGGCGATCAGCGGCGTCGCGATGAGCAGGTCGGACGCGCTCACGCTGTACACCGGCTCCGCGGCCAGGGTTCCTGCCGCCTCCTCCGCCGGAGCGGGGACCGCGGGCGCCTCGCCGCCGAGCAGCTCCGTGACCGCGGCGCCCGCCTGCGGACGTTCGGCACGCAAACCGTAGGCCAGCCAGCCCCCCAGGGTCACGCCGACGAGCAGGAACTGAGCGCTCGCCCGCTTCAACGCCGACTCCGCCGCATGGTGAGCGTGCTCCCGCTCGCTCGTCGTCAGGTCCGCGTCCTCCACACGGATCCAGCGCTCGGCCTCGATTTCCGCCCGGCGCCGGGTCGCCGCGACGCCCGAGAAGAACCCGACGGCCGCAACCAGTCCATGCAGGACGCCGACGAGTCCCGGCAGGCCGCGCGGCACGATCGAGAGCCCGAGCACGGTCAGGATCGCCGCGGCCCCGAAGGCCACCGACCAGACTACGGCGAAGGACTGCAGGCGCTTCCAGTTCATCTCCACTTCAGCCGCTCCTTCCCATGAGTTCCAGGAGCCCCAGGGTCAACGCCGGAACATAGGTGATCAGCAGCACGCCGATGCCGAGAATCAACAGCGCCGGCGCCGCGGCTCGATAGATCCTGAGCAGCGGCCGCTCGAACCGGTAGGACGCCAGGAAGAGGTTGAGACCGACCGGCGGCGTCAGGTAACCGAGCTCCAGGTTGGCGACGAAGATGATCCCGAGGTGGATCGGGTCGACCCCGAAGGCCAGACCGAGCGGGATGATCAGGGGCACGACGACCACCGTCGCCGAGAAGATGTCCATCAGGCAGCCGACCAGGAGCAGGAAGACGTTCAGGGCCAGCAGGAAGACGATCTTCGACTCGATGTTGTTCTGGACCAGTTCGACCAGACTCTGAGCCGCACGGGCGTCGACCAGCCAACTCGTGAGTCCCATTGCCGCGACCAGGATGATCAGCACCCCGCCCACCAGCACGGTGCATTGCCGGAAGACGGCCAGCAGGGGCTTGCCCGGCTTCACGTCGCGGTGCACCAGGCACTGGATGACGAAGGCGTAGAGAGCCGCCAGCGCGGCCGTTTCGACCAGGGTCGCGTAGCCGCTGAAGAACGCACCCACGACGACGACGGGCAGCAGCAGTTCCCACTTTCCGGCCCAGACCGCCCGCGCCAGCTCGATGACGAAGGGCCGCAACCGCTCCCGCCTGCCGGCCCCGACGGCGCGCCCTTCGGCCTGTCCGGAGATCGAGCTCCCGGCGCCAGCGCGCAACCCCTCCCTGACGCCCCACGCGGCGATCAGGGCGATCAGGAGGATCCCGGGAACGAGTCCGCCGATGAACAGGTCCTCGATCGGCACTTCGGCGACGATGCCGAACAGGATCAGCGGCAGGGCAGGCGGCAGCAGCAGTCCGAGCGAACCGGACGAGGTAAGCAGGCCGAGCGAGAAACGCTCACGGTAGCCATCGGCCGAGAGGGCGGCGAAGAGCACACCGCCCAGCGCCAGGATCGTGACGCCGGAACCGCCCGTGAAGACGGTGAAGAACGCGCAGACGACGGCGCACACCACCGCGGTGCTGCCAGGCGCCCAGCCGAACAGGGCGCGGAACAGCCTGAGCAGCCTCTCCGACGCCCCGCCCTCGGCGAGCAGGAAGCCGGTCAGGGTGAACAGCGGGATCGCCGCCAGGGTGGGGGAGACAGCAAGTCGGTAGCTCTCCGCCGGGATCGCGGCGAGCGGCACGAAGTCGGACAGGAACAGGAACACCGCCGCGCCGCCCAGGGCGGCGAAGATCGGTCCGCCGAGCAGCGTGGAGGCCAGGATCAGGACCAGCCAGGGCGCCGCGGGAAGCTCGCCGAAGGCCTCGGCGCTGCCGCCGATCCACAGCCCCAGCACGATGCCGAACGCGGCCAGAGCGCGTCCCGTCCGGAGCTCCGACGATTTCCAGACCAGCCGCAGCGCCAGGACCGCAAAGCCCGCCGGCATGACAGCCTGGCCCACCCACACCGGTACGCCGGCCGCCATTTCGATGCCGCCCTCGCGTTCGATCCGCACCAGGTCCAGGCTTGCTCTGCCCAGCAGGGTCGCGACCATCGCGCTGACGCCGCCGGTGAACACCGAGGCGATCGTCCGGAATCTGCCCGCGGGCAGGAAGTTCCCGGTAGCGAGGGCGAGCAGGCGTCCCTCGCGCGCCGCCAGGGCGGCGCCCAGGAAGGCGACCCACAGGGTCAGGTGCTGTTCGAAGGGAAGCGCCCCGGGGATGCCGGTACCCGTCTGGCGGACGACGATCTCCGCCAGGGGCAGCAGCACCATGGCGGCCAGAAGCACGCTCGAGAGGCCGTCCTCGACGCGATGCGCGAGGCGTACGGCGGCCCGAAGCGGGGCTGCGGCGCCGCTCTCGGTCAAGAGCGTCGCTACCGGCCGCTGTCGGAGGCGGAAGTCGCTGCCGCTTCGGCCTCCTGCTGCTTGCGGTACGCGTCGCGCACCGCCGTCGCCCGATCGAAGACCGCCTCCGGGACGGTCCTCCCGCGCATGTCCTCGGCGAAGTCACGGGCGATGCGCTTCCAGTCGTCCTCCACCTCGGTGCCCACGATCGGAACCACTTCCAGCCCTTGGCTTCCCATCAGCCTGATCGCCGTCTGTTCGAGCGTCGGAATCGTGTCGAAGATCCGGTTCTCGGCCCGTTCGCCGCCCTGGAACAGCACCTCCCGATCCGCTTCCGAGATCCGGTTCCAGGCCCGCTTCGTGAGCACGATGGCGCCCATCATGGGGATCAGCGGAATGTCGGCCAGGTACTTCGCCTGCTTGAAGAACTGGACCGACATGGCGTAGATCGGCGGCACGGCCAAGGCGTCGATCATGCCGGTCTGCAGGCCGGTCACGATGTCCGTGGCGGCCAGCGCGACCGGCTTGAAGCCGCCCTGCCGCCACCAGTTCGTCATCGCCTCGTCGCCAGCCCAGGTGAAGATCCTGAGCTTCTGCATCTCCTCGACGGTGCGCGCCCGTTCATTGGTGAAGAAGTGCACCTGCCCCACATAACCCCAACCCAGAAGCACGAAGCCCTTCTCGTCGAGCGTCGTCCGCAGACCGGGGGTCAATTCCCGCAGCACGTGGAACATCTCGCGTTCGGAACGGAAGAAGAGGGGTATCTCGAAGACGGTGAAGTCCCTGGAGATGTCGGCCAGACCGCTGACCGACAGGGCGGCCGCGTGGTATTGGCCAATCTTCATCTTGCGCAGGATGTCCGGCTCGTCCCCGGCCACGCCGCCGGGATAGATCGTCAGGCTGACCCGGCCATCGGTCCCCTTCTCCCAGTCCTCGCCCATGCTCTCGAAGAAGCCGTCCCAGGGCGAACCGTCGGGCGACAGCGTCGCCATCTTGATGGTGAAGCCCGCCGCCCCGGCCGGCGCCGCGGCAGCCGCCGCGATGATCGCCGCAGCCAGGAGCAAGGCCAGGAGCCGCAGGAACCGGTTGAAAACAGCCCTTTCTCGTGTCGGGACGAGCGTTCCGGGCCTCCCTGGCGTTCTGGGCTTCCCTGGCATCCTGGGCCTCCTTCGCGCCCGGCCGGAGTCGCATCTGCAACGCGCCGATCCGCAATGTTCAGGACCTCGCACTGTATCAACGGAATAGCAGGTCGGCGGCGCAGCAACGGCGTGGCGGCGGAGTATCAGCGGTCCGACGACGACGGGCAGGCAGGTGGATCCGTGTCCCGGGAACACACCAGGCGCCGATCAACGCCCCACGAATGCCAGAGAGCGTCCGGTTCCGCGGCCTGGCCAGCGGTCTTCCAGCCTGCGGCCGCGACCAGGAGAACACGGAGCCGGTCGAGCAGAGCGGCGGCCCTGCGAACCTGATCCCGGCTGCGTGCCCGCACTGCCGCGGCGAGTGCACGCTCCTGCTCGAGGTCGGCCAGAAGCATCGTCGGCCGGCACCAGAGCACCGAACCGACCAGCGCCTCACGGCTCGGTTCGAGCACCAGGACCGCCAGGTTCGCGCAGCACCAGTGCAGCCACGGCACGGCGAGGCGGTCCATCTCTGCTGACGGCGGCGAGGCCGCGGGCGGGCAGACGACGACGATCTCCCTTTCCGGCTGACGCGGCGCCAGCAACCCGTCGAAGGCCCGGGCGGCGTTGGCCGCTGCAGAAGTCGCTTCAGGGATCGCTGCAAGGTGGCAGCAGAGCGCCTGCGGCGAGGACTGAGGTGCAGGGCGGCTGTGGTCGACGGATGACCGTCCGCCATTCTCGAACGCCGCCTGCCAGCGCTCGACCTCGGTCCAGCCGCGCCGGAACGACCACCACCGCCACCGGCCATCCTGAGGGTAGAACAGCCACGGCTCATGGCCCTGGGCGCTCCGAGCCGCCATCGCCAACGCCTCCCGCGCCCGTGAAGCTGCCACACGCCCATGCTATGAAAGCGATTCGCTCCTGCCGACGCGGACGGTCGCATCCAGGGAACGGTCGCATCCAGGGGGACGGGGGACCCTGGCTGACCTCGCGGCCCCTCTTCGAGCCCAGGCGCTGTCCGGACGGTGAACCCGGCGACCGCCGCAGCGATCCCGAACGCTCCTCGCGCGGTTCAGTCATCGGCAGCGGCGGATGACGCCGCGTGACGGCGCTATCCTACGAGCTGCGGAATCACCGACGTTTCGCCGACCCTTGCACCAGTGATGACTCACGTCACATCAGCGTTCGACCCGCGAACCGCGGCCCGACGAGCGGTCGCTCTCGCTCTCGTCCTCGCGTGGAGCCTCGCGAGCGCCGCCGCCGCCCCCGGCGTCGAGATCTCGAATCCCGCGCTGTTCCGGAAGAGTCTGGCCGCCGCCGCCCAGGCAGCGAGGCAGTACGGGCTGCTCGACGATCCGGCGGCTCAGGAGCGGGTGAACCGGATCGGCTACCAGCTCGCCTGTCACGCGGACTTCGACCGCTACCCCTTCACGTTCGCGGTCGTCGACACGTCGATCCCCAACGCCTTCGCCCTGCCGGCCGGGCAGATCTTCGTGACCAGGGGCATGCTCGACCTCGGCCTCTCGGACGACATGCTCGCCGCGCTGCTTGGACACGAGATCGCTCACGTCACCTCGGAGCACTTCCTGAAGCAGAAGAAGCGCGCGACGAGGCTGAACGCGGCCAGCGCTCTGCTGTCCGTCGGGTTGATCGCGGCCAGCGCGGCCGACCGGGAAGACGGCTATATCGGCCCCTACGGCTACACCCGCGACCAGAGTTCCACCGAGGCTGCCGCTCAGGCCGCCCTGCTCGGCGGCATGGCGATCACCGAACTCGTCATGCGCAGCTATTCGCGCGAGCACGAGGACGAAAGCGACGAGGAGGGGCAGCGCCTGGCGGCGGCAGCCGGCTACGACCCGCAGGCGCTCGGCGCCCTGATGGCCAGGATGGGTGAACGCATCTCGCAGTCGAAGGCCTACGGGTACTGGCAGACCCACCCCTTCTTCGACTCGCGCGAGCATGCCGCCGAGGCCCGTGGCCGCTACCTGGCGACCCTGAAGCCGAAACCCGCCAGACAGATCGACGCCTGCCGCGCCGAGACGCAGGCGGTCCTGCTCGAGTTCGGAGCACGCGAAACGAAGGAAGCGAAGGAGCCGATCCGCGGCCGCCCGCAAGCTCCACCGACCACGTCGCCCGATCTCGAACTGCTGAACGACATGGCGCTTCACGCCTGGCCCTCCGGCACTGCCGCCGAGTCCTTGCGGCTGCGGAAGCTGCACCAGCTGCGTGACGCCGAGCTCGCGCGGCTGGCCACTTCCCGGGACTACGGCCGCATCACCGCCGCCTATCGCCGGCAGATGGAGAGCGTCCGCTCGCTGACCCCCGACTCGCCCTTCCTGGCGGTACTCGGCAACGAGCTGGGCGACCTGCGCCGGCAGTCCGAGGAACTCCACGACCAGTCGATCGGCATCCTCGAACGGGGCGTGTTCGAAACACCCTTCCTCGAAGCCTTCCTCTCCAACTATCCCGACTCGCCGCAGGCACCCAGGGTTGCGTTGCTGCTGGGGATCTCCTACAGCCGGCTTGGCCGCGAAACGGATGCGGTGGAGCACTTCCTCAAGGCTTGGGAATCGGAGCCGGCCGGCGACGTCCTCGAGGACGGAGACAGCCCGGCGGCCGCCGCCCAGCGCGGGCTCCGCAACCTGGCCCCGGTGCTCACCCGCCTCGGCTCGCTCCAGCATCTCGCGCTCCAGCAGCGCGACCCGGAACTCGGCCAGCGGGCCGAGGATCGGCTGGCCAGACTGGTCGGCAACTACGACGACATCACGAGCGGGTCGGAGTATCTCGAGCGCTTTCCGGACGGCCCTTACGCAGCCAGGGTCGAAGACCAGCTGAACCGACTCGCGGACGTGCTCTACAAGGAGATGCTCACCTATCAGGATCTTGGCGACGCGGCCAAGGCGATTGCGCGCGCCAACCAGATCCTCACTCATGCCCCTCACTCGCCAAGCGCCCGACGGATCAGTGACGAACAGATCAGCGAGCAACTCGACGTCTAGCTCCAGCGCCAGCTCAAGCGGCCCGCGTTCCCGTCCTGGCTTGTGCCTCGATGCAGTTCTCGTCGCAGTTCTCGTCGCCGCGGCGCTGCCGGCCCAGCAGGGAGAGGCCCAGCAGGAGGCGGCCGCGGCCATGGAGGCGGTTCTCGCCGCCGTGACCTCGGCGCGCAGCACCGGCGATCTCAGGGAGGCCCGCGGGCAGTTGCTGGCGCTCGGCCAACGCTTCCCCCGGAGCAGACACCCGCAGTCGGCGATCCGTGTCCGCGCCCTGGTCGAGGCAGCCGCGCTGGGACGGCGCACCGGCGACGCCGCAGCAGCTGCAGGCGAACTGCTGCAGGTCCTGGAGCGCGAGGCCGAGAGCGAGTGGACGCTCCGGGCCCATTTCGAACTCGGCGAGCTGCTTCTGGCACGGGGCGACTGGCAGCAGGCAGCCGAGCACCTGAGCATGGCGCGGGAAGGATGGCTCCGCGGCGGCGCCGCAGGCGACGAGTCGGCTGCCGACCTTGCCGATGCGGCACTCGAACGCATGACCCTGATCGAGCGGTTGATCCTGAGGCCGCTCGCCGGCAGGGAACCGTGGCGTCGTTCCCGGCCCTACCTGCCCGAGCAGGCGGGAATCGCGAGGCCCCGTGGAGTCGCCGTCGGACCGGACGGCGAGCTTCTGGTCACCGAACCGAACCGCGCCGCGGTTCTCGACGCCGCCGGGCGGCCGTCCTTCGCCCGCGAACTGCGCGGGATCGCCAGACCGGGCCAGACATCCCGAGGCCCGTTGGCGGTGATCACGGCCCAGGGAGTGACCCGGCTCCAGGGGTCGGCGACCGTGTCCTTCAGCCGCGCTCAGGGCGGCGACCTCGACCGGATCGTGGCCGCCGCCCAGGACGACTTCGGCAACTGGACCGTTCTCTCGCGGCGTGCCGCCCAGGTGTTCCGCCACGACCCGAACGGCCGCCTGCTCGAAACCCTGCGGGGGCCCATGGCCCAGCCCATCGACCTCGCCCTGGGCGAAGACGGCGCCATCCACGTCCTGGACGCCGGTTCCCGATCGCAGGCGCCATCGGTGCTCCGCTTTACCGCCGACGGCTGGTTGGAGGACTCGTTCCGCTCGGAATGGAAACGGCCCGCGGCGATCGACGTCGACCCGCTCGGCAACCGCTACGTGCTCGATACGGGAACGCTGCAGGTGCTCGTCCACGATCCGATGGGCGCTTCCGTCGCCGCGATCGGACCCATCCTTCCGAGCGGCCGGGAACTTCGGGCCCCGGAGGACATCGCGGTCGACGCCCGCGCCCGCATCTTCATCGCCGACAGCCGGCTCGGCGCCGTCCTGGTCGTGGAGTAGCGATGCATGCAAGCCGCAAGCCGGCGTCAGCGACCTTCGGGGCCATCCTGACGGCAGTCCTCGCCCTCTCCGCTCCCTTGGATGCGCAGCGCCTGGGCGTCCAGGAACTCGGTCGCAGCGATCTGGAGATCGAGCGCTCGAGCCGGCTGCCGCCGGCGGCCGCGGCGGCGCTGGCCGAGGCCGGCGACCTCTATGCGGAAGGCGACTCCGAGGGGGCGATTCCCATCCTGCAGAGCGTGGTCGACACTCTTGAGCCACTCGCCGCCGTCGGCGACGCGCGCCAACTCGCTGCGAAGGACACGCGTCTGTTCGAGACCCTGCGCACCGCCTGGCTCTATCTGGCCGCAGCCCGCTGGACGCTCGGCGACAGGGACGCCGCCGACGCGGCCCTCGACCGGATCATCCGTCTCGACCCGCTCTTCGAACTCGACGCGGAGACCGCCGGCAGGCAGTTGACCTCTCGCCTGGAGCGCCGGAAGGAAGAGCTGCTGGGCCGCGTCTCCTTCCTGGTCCTGCCGCGGGACGCCCGCATTCTGGTCGGAGACGTGGAGTTCGAGAACGCCGCACCGCCGGAGAATCCTCCGGGCGAGGAAGGCGAGGCTTCGAGCAGCAACGACGCGCGCGACGACCATGACGCTGGCGAAGGCGAAGACGCGGCGGCCGATCCCCAAGCGGAGCTGGACGCGGCCGCCGAACCGGCGCCGTTCGAACCGCCCGACCCCGCTCCGATGCTGGTCGGCGACTACCTGGCCTTCATTTCCCGTCCGGGCTTCCTGCCCACGACTGCCGCGTTCGCGATCGTCGGCGGGCGCGACCTCGAAGTCGAAGTCCAACTGGAGCGGAACAGCGCCGTCGTCAGCTTGCGCACCGCACCGACCGGCGCCGCGGTTCTGGTCGACGGCATCGAACGCGGACGCACCTCCGGCCAGGCAGAGCCCTGGTTCCGGCCGGACGGCCCAGCTGCGGATCACCCGCCCGAGGACTTCTCGGAGAAACTCCGGATCGAGGGTCTGGCGCCCGGCCGCCACCGGATCACCATCGAGAAGGAGGGCTTCCGCAGCGCCGAGACCAGCCTGCAACTGCCCGACCTCCGCGACTACGAACTGCCGCCGATCGTCCTCGAGCGGGAGGAAGCGGTGATCGGTCTGGCGGGGCTGGCGGAAGACGCAACCGTCCGCGGCAACGGCCGGATCCTGCGCCCCGACCGATCCAGGTCGCCGCCGCAGGTACGCCTGCCTCCAGGCGCGTACGACATCTCGGTAACCCACGGCACCCTGGGTCATTTCGAGACCACGGTGGTCGCCGAGGACCGGCGGCGGATCGACATCCGGATCGAACTCCGCCCGGCGCTCGTCTACCTCGGCGTGCTGGGCGACGATCCGGCCGGCATTCGGGCCGTGGAGTCGGCGCTCGAGTCGTTCCGTCGCACCGGCGCCTACAGCGTGCTCGCACGCGCTGCAGAAGGCGTCGCCGCACTTGCCGGGTCGGGAATCGATGCCGAGGCGCTGCGACAACGGGAAACCGCCCGCCGGGAGCTGGACTGGCACGCGATTCAGGAGCACGTCCAGGCCAGGCTGCCGGCGGCGCTCTACTTCGTCGCCGTACTGAACGACGATCTGGTGGCCGATGCGGTCGACCTGTGGTGGTGGCCGGCCGCCCCCGGCCCGGCCCGGCCCGACGTCCGCACCGTGCGGATCGACGGCAGCCGCCTCCAGGACGGGCCGCTCGCGGATCTGGCCAGGGCGCTTGAGCCGGAACTGGGGCGTCAGACGCCCCGCTTCGGTGCCGTCCTGATCGATTCGCTGAATGCAGGTGCGCCCGTCGTGGCCACGGTCGAACCCGGCGGCCCTGCGGAGCAGGCGGGACTCAGGCCAGGGATGGAAGTCCTCGCCATCAACGGAACGGCCATGTCCTCGACCCTTCAGCTCACGTCGGCCCTCGAGGACCTGGATCCCGGAGGCCTGGTCGAACTCGAGATTCAGGATCGGGACACCGTCCTGGTCCTGACCGTCGAACCCGCCTGGGGCTGGACCCTGCTCGACGTCTTCGACCCCGACCTGCTGCCCGCCGCCGCAGCCGCCCGGCTGCTCCAGGAGCTGGAGCGAAGCGGCAGCATCCCGCGTTGGCTGCTCGAACTCGATCTCGCCAACCTGCTCCTGGCCGGCGGCGACGCCGCCGCGGCAATCCGCGGCTTGCGCAAGATCGAAGCGCCCGGCCGGACAGGCCTGGGACGCGAGACGGTCCAGTACACGGTGGGCCTGGCGTTGCAGATGCTCGGCGACGAGGGACGGGACGCCTACCGGCCGCGCGCCCGGGCCCTGTTCGAGACCCTCGCCGCCGCGGAGCGCGGGCGGCTCGAGTCGGATGCCGGACCGAAGGTCGGCCTGCGGGCGCGTCTGCAGGCTGAAGCCCTGGCGGACAACTGATCCTGCTTTCCGGGTTGCGGACGCCGGCGGCGGCGCTGCCGCGATGCGGCCCGGCCGGTTTTCTCCGTGACGGCGACTCTGCTAGTCTGCGCACGCCGAAGCCGCCGGCAACCCGAGAGTCCGGCACTCACTGGCCCGCCCGAGGAAGCGCCCGATGACCCACATCATCTTCGAACCCTGCATCGGCGTGAAGGACACGTCGTGCGTCGATGTCTGTCCGGTCGACTGCATCTACGGCAAGGACGAAGAGGACTGGGACATGCTCTACATCCACCCCGAGGAGTGCATCGACTGCGGCCTGTGCGTCGACGCCTGTCCGGTGCAGGCGATCCTGCCGCTCGAGGAGGTCCCGGAAGGCCAGGAGAAGTACATCGCGCTGAACTACACGATCTTCGGCTTCGACCCGCCCTGACGGGCGGACGCGAGCAGCTACCGGGCGCGGCGCAAGGTCGCGCCCTTCGCGCATCTGGCAGCCCGCGGCAGGAGTCCGATCGCTCGCTGCGAACTCGTCGCCGATGCCGATCAGGATCCGGCGGCGTCCCTTGCCGGCTGTCGCCCGCGGGTGGCCCGCGAGACGTGCCGGCAAGAAGGGACGTGCCGACAAAGAGGCCAGCATCCATCTCGAGGGTTTTTCAAAGTTGAGTGCAACGGACTAAACTATCTGCCGGACTTGGGTCGTTGGTGCTCAGCCCCACGGAACGGAGAGCTGGTGGAATACAAGGACTACTACAAGACGCTGGGAGTCGCGAAGGACGCCTCCGCGACGGAGATTCAGCGCGCCTACCGGAAGCTTGCCCGCCAGTTTCACCCGGACGTGAACAGGGACCCGGGCGCCGAAGCCCGCTTCAAGGACATCGGCGAGGCGTACGAGGTGCTCAAGGACCAGGAGAAGCGCAGCCGCTACGACCAGTACGGCGCCGCCTGGAAACGAGTGCAGACCGGGGACGCTCCCCCGCCCGGCTGGGAAGGGTTCCACTTCAACTTCGGCAGCGACGAAGGGTTCGACTTCGGAGGCGGCACTGGCGGCGCCTCCGGCTTCAGCTCCTTCTTCGACATGCTGTTCGGCAGGGCCGGCCCGCAGGATGTTCCCGACGGCGGCCGCCACGGAAGCTGGACGCGGCCCCGCCGCGGCAGGAACCACGAGGTCGCGCTGCCGCTCAGCCTCGAAAGACTGGCCGAGGGCGGCCAGCGGACAATCGAGTTTCTGGACCGTTCGACCGGCCGCACCCGGCGCCTTCAGGTGCAGATTCCCAGGGGCGTGCTGCCGGGCCAGTCGATCCGGCTAGGCGGCCAGGGAGGCCAGGGCGTGGGTGCGCCGGACGGCGATCTGCTGCTCAAGGTCGAATCCCTGCCGCACGCGATCTTCCGCCGCCGCGGGCGCGACCTTCACTGCGTCGTTCAGGTGGCGCCCTGGACCGCGGCGCTGGGCGGGAAGGTGCGAGTTCCTACCCTGGGCGGGCACGCAGAGGCACGGCTTCCGCCCGGTTCGTCGACCGGCCGCAAGCTGCGCCTGCGCGGCCGCGGACTGCCCGATCCCCGGGGCCCCGACGGCGATCTGCTGGCGGAGGTCCGGGTCGTCGTCCCCAGGACGCTCACGGAGGAGGAGCAGGCGCTGTTCGAACGTCTTCGCGAGACCTCCGACTTCAAGCCGCCCGGCGATGCCGACGGGGCCGGCGGCCGAACCGGCGGCGGCGAGCGCTGACAGCACCCCTGAACGCAACAGGAGAACCGGAACGACATGGACCCGAACAGGCTGACGATCAAGTCCCAGGAAGCCCTGACCGGCGCCCAGGACCGGGCGCGGCGTCTCGGCCATCAACAGGTCGACAGCGAGCACCTGCTGCTCGCGCTGCTCGAACAGCCCGACGGTCTGGCGCCCCGGCTGCTCCAGCGCCTCGACATCGACGCGGCCGCTCTCGGCGCCAGAGTCCAGGCCGAGCTCGAGCGCAAGCCGAAGGTCACCGCCAGCGCGGGCGAACTCGGCAGGATCTACGTCACGACCGACCTGGAGCAACTCCTGCTCCGGGCGGAAGAAGAGGCCAGGTCGTTCGGCGATGACTACGTATCGGTCGAACATCTGCTGCTCGCAGCAGCCGAAGGCAAGGACGGCGCCGCCAGGGCACTGGCCGACGCCGGCCTCTCCCGGCCGCAGCTCCTGGAAGCGCTCCAGGCCCTGCGCGGCGCCCAGCGCGTGACCGGCAACAATCCGGAGACCTCGTACGAGGCTCTCGAGAAGTACGGCATCGACCTCGTCGCTCAGGCCCGGGCCGGCAAGATGGACCCCGTCATCGGCCGCGATTCGGAGATCCGCCGGGCGATCCGCATCCTCTCGCGCCGGCGCAAGAACAACCCGGTGCTGATCGGCGAACCGGGAGTCGGCAAGACGGCGATCGTCGAGGGACTGGCCCAGCGCATCGTCCGCGGCGACGTGCCCGAATGGCTCAAGGACCGCAGTGTCTTCTCGCTCGACCTCGGGGCCCTGCTCGCCGGCGCCAAGTACCGCGGCGAGTTCGAGGAACGCCTGAAGGCCGTGCTGACCGAAGTCGCCCAGAGCGAGGGGCGCATCCTGCTGTTCATCGACGAGGTTCACAACATCGTCGGCGCCGGGCGCACCGAAGGTTCCACCGACGCCGGCAACCTGCTCAAGCCGATGCTCGCGCGCGGCGAACTCCACTGCATCGGTGCAACAACCCTGGACGAGCACCGCAAGCACATCGAGAAGGACGCAGCCCTCGAGCGGCGGTTCCAGCCGATTCTGGTCGACGCGCCGTCGGTCGAGGACACGGTGTCCATCCTGCGCGGCCTGCGCGAGCGCTTCGAGGTCCACCACGGCGTGCGGATCCAGGACAACGCCCTGGTCGCAGCCGCCACCCTCTCGGACCGCTACGTCTCGGACCGGTTCCTGCCCGACAAGGCGATCGACCTGGTCGACGAGGCATGCGCCCTGATCCGCACCGAGATCGACTCCCTGCCGGCCGAACTCGACGAAGTCACACGTCGCGTCATGCGGCTCGAGATCGAGGAAGCGGCACTGACCAAGGAGACCGACAAGTCGAGCAAGGCGCGCCTGCAGACGTTGAGACGTGAACTCGCCGACCTGCGGACCCGGGCGGCGGCCATGCGCAGCCAGTGGGAGAGCGAGAAGGCGGCGATCGACGACGTGCGGAAGGTGCGCGAACAGATCGAGCAGGTCCGGCGCGAGATCGAGATCGCCGCACGCAACCATGACCTGAGCCGCGCCGCCGAGCTGCGGCACGGCGTGCTCCCGGAGTTGAGCGCAAGGCTCGAGACCCAGGAGCGGGCTCAGGACGCAGCCGACGCCTCGGGGCGGCTGCTTCGGGAAGAAGTCACCGCCAACGAGATCGCCGAGATCGTGTCCAGGTGGACCGGCGTCCCGGTCACGCGCCTGGTCGAGGGCGAACGCGAGAAGCTCCTGCGCCTGGACGAGATCCTGCACCGCCGGGTGATCGGCCAGGACGAAGCCGTGGGCCTGGTGGCGGACGCGGTGATCCGCGCCCGTTCCGGAATCAAGGACCCGCGGCGCCCGATCGGTTCGTTCCTCTTCCTGGGCCCCACCGGCGTCGGCAAGACCGAGCTCGCCAGGACGCTGGCGGAGGCGCTCTTCGACACCGAGGACAACATGGTCCGCATCGACATGAGCGAGTACATGGAGCGGCACGCCGTCTCGCGTCTGGTCGGCGCGCCGCCGGGGTACATCGGCCACGAAGAAGGCGGTCAGCTGACCGAGGCGGTGCGGCGCAAGCCGTACGCAGTCGTCCTGTTCGACGAGATCGAGAAGGCGCACCGCGACGTGTTCAACATCCTGCTGCAGGTCCTGGACGACGGCCGGATCACCGACTCCCAAGGCCGCACCGTCGACTTCAGGAACACGGTCATCATCATGACGTCGAACCTGGGTTCGCCTCACCTGCTCGATGGAGTGACGCCCGCAGGCTCGATCACCGACCCGGCGCGCGCCGCCGTGATGACGGAGCTGCGCCGCAGCTTCCGGCCGGAGTTCCTCAACCGGATCGACGAGATCGTCCTGTTCTCGCCGCTGACCGTGTCGGAGATCGAGCAGATCGTCGGCCTGCTGACGGCCGACCTCGAGAAGCGGCTCGGCGACCAGGGGATCGGGTTCGAACTGACCCCGGCGGCGCGCGAGTTCACGGCCCGCGCCGGCTACGACCCCGTCTACGGCGCCCGGCCGCTCAAGCGTTACCTCCAGCGCGAGGTCGAGACCCGGCTCGGACGCGCCCTGGTGGCCGGCGACGTCGGCACGGGAGATCGGGTCGTGATCGACGTCGAAGGCGGCAGCCTCGCCATCCGGACCGGACCAGGGACCGCTCCGACCGACGCTGGAAGCGGCGACCACCGCAGCGCCTGACCGCAGCTCCGACGCCAACGCCCGATGTCCGACGCCAACCAGGAGCCGCCATGAAGCTCTACGCCTTCCAGGGCTACCGCTACAACTCCGCCAGGCTCGATGCCGCCGTCCAGGCCGCGCCGCCGTTCGATCAGATCGACGATGCCCTCCGGGACCGTCTGCACGCGCAGTCGCCGTACCACTTCTCCCGGCTGACGAAGCCGGTGGCGGGTGACGGCCGGACAGCGCACGAGCACTCGGCCGCGCTGCACCGGGAATGGCTCGAGGACGGCGTCATCGAGCGCGACGACGCCCCCTCGCTCTACCCGTACGCAATCGCCCGAGCCGACGGCTCGAGCCGCCTCGGCCTGTGCGCCCTGGTCGGCGTCGAGCCGGGACGCGAGGGGGATCTTCGGCCCCACGAACAGACGGTCGAGAAGTCGGTCGCCGAGCGGCTGGCCCTGCTGCGCCTGATGCAGATCGACATCGAACCCGTCTTCTGCCTCGCCGAAGACGACGGCGGCCTCGAACGCCTGCTGAGCGAGGACTGCAACGGCGCCGCGGGCGCCGCCCTGGCCAGTCACACGGACCCGTGGACCGGCGACGTCCACACGCTCTTCCGGCTCACCGAACCCGAGCGGATCGGAGCCTACGCCGCGGCCCTCGAGAGCGCCCGAGCCGCCATAGCCGACGGCCACCACCGCACCCGGGTCGCCCGGATCCACGCTGCCGAGGAAGGCGCCGCGGGCGGTACCGCCGCGGCATGCAAGATGGTCGTCCTCACCAGCCTGGCCTCCGCGAACCTGAGGATCGATCCCGTCCACCGCGGCATCCGCACGCCGGTGAACCGCGACGCGCTGTCCGACCTGCCTCTGCGCCGCGAGATTCTGGAAGCAACCGCCGGCAACGACATCGCCGCCCGCGTCGCGGCCGCGCCTCAGCCTGCCCTCGCCGTCTGGTTCCAGGGCGACCCGTCGCCCGAACTCTGGCGCCTCGACGCTGCGGACGCGCCCGCCGACATGCCCGGCCGCAAGGCCGGCCTGCCGGCATCTCTGCTCCACCACCGCCTCCTGAGGAGCGCCGGCGTACCGCTCGAATCCGCCACCGACGGCAGCATCGCCTACGAGGCCGACCCGAACGACATCATCGCCCTCCTCGAGAGCGGCGCCGTCACCGTCGGCGTCTTCCTGCCTCCGATGACCCCGAAGCAGTTCGCCCTCGCCACCGAGGACGGCGACCTGCTGCCGCCGAAGTCGACCCGCTTCCTGCCCAAGCTCGTGTCAGGGCTGGTGTGGTGCGGGCACGACGCGAACGTGGCGGCAGCCGGTCAGAACTGAAGCCGCAACCCGGCCCGCGCCCGCCGGCTGTGCTGGAACGCGGCCGGCAGGCCCTCGCGGCCATCCGGCCTGGGCTGCTGCGTGATGACGGCCTCGGCCACGTTGCTCGCGCCGGCGCCGATCAGCACCGTGTCGAAGTAGGCAAGCGGCCAGAGATCGGTAGCGGCGTCCTGGTCGAAGACGTTCAGCGCTTCGGCGAAGAAGGCGAGTCTCCGATGCTCCGAGCGCAGAGGGATGCGAAGAGTCAGCGCAAGGTCCGCCCGCTTCAGATCCGAACTCCTGACCGGCGTCTCCGGACCACGAGGCAGCGGCGCGAGTCCGGCGCCGAGAATGCGGCTCTCCTCGTCGACCCGCAGCGCCATCGCGCGGGGCACGTACGCGCCGCCGGTGCGGAACCGGTAGACGAGGGCCATCATCAACCGGTCGCCGGGGGACAGCACGAGCCAGCCGGCAAGCTGGTGCTCGCGGTCGACGCCCAGGCGCCGACTCTCGTCCGTCACGTCGAACACGTCGCAGGGCACCGGCGATGAGCAGAGGTCCAGCGCAGCCACGCCCGGATGAACATCCGTTCCGCTGAAGGCCTGAAGCGCCAGACCGCCGGCCTCGTGGTTGCCGGTCAGCCGACTCAGCAGGTAGGTGACGTGAACGCGCCACGCCGGGCTGAAACCGACGTTGGCGTTGAGCTCGGCACCCCACCAGTCCTGCCGCAGCCGCGGCAGATCGCTGCTGGCGCCGCCCCAGGGATCGACGCCGGCGCCGACTCCCGGCGTCAGGAGCGTCGGCACGATCACGCCGCCCTGCTTCGACGAAACAAGCCGGATGCCGTCGCGCAGCCGGCGGCGCGCGAGACGCGCGGAGATCACCACGTCCGGCAGGAACTGGTACCTCGTGCCCAACTGGACCTCCCGCACCCGCCCGGAGCGCAGCTCGGGATCCACGGCGGCATGCTCGAAGATCAGGGGCGAACCGGAGTATCCCGCCGTCCCCAGAGCCGCCAGGCCGTCGATGCCCGCCAGGCCGGCGACGGGCCGGAAGGAATCCACGTGCCAGCCGGCAGCGCCTCCGTAGAGCTTCCACTTGCCGCGCCCGGTGACGTCCCAGACGAAGCCCATCCGGGGTTCCGTGCGCTCGCCGAACCCGAGTTCGAGCGGCCCGGTCGACTCCTCCTCGGCACGCAGTCCCAGATGCAGGGTCAGGCGTCTGTCGAACACTCCCGCCAGGCGCCAGGCATCCTGGACATAGAGCGCCCGCTTCTCCTGCCGCAAGCCGCCTTCGCCGAGTGGCTGACCGCGCCAGTGCGGAAAGGAGCCGCCGGGAATCCGCAGTTCCCGTCCCGGATGATCGGAGCGAAGCAGCTGCACATCGCCGCGGGCACTCTGAACGCCGATCTCCAACGTGTGATCGAACAGGAAGAACGACGGTTCCACGGCCCAGTTCCGGCGCGCAGCCAGCCGCCGAAGCGTTCCCGCGGGACGCGGCTGCAACCAGCCTGCGGCGAGATCCGGGGCGGGCGCCGCGAAGTAGACGCCGGTGTCCTGCCAGGGATCGGCCCGATCGCGAAGATCGGAGCGGCCGCCGAAGAGCCGCAGCCACAGACGATCCGTGATGCCCCATTCGACGTTCAGGCTCGTCGTCTGGTGACTGAAACGCCTGCTCGCGACGCCATTCCCGTCGGGAAGCACCAGCAGCGCAGGCCGGCGCCCATCCAGTTCCGTGGCCCCCGTGTGGTGCTTGAGGCTCAGGTTGCTGGCCGACCCGGCCCACCAGTCCAGCTTGCCGACCGACAGCTCCGTCGTGTCCCGCCATGTCAACGGCGCACCGGCCAGGAACAGATCGAAGACGCCGCTGGCCCGACCCGCCGAGTGGCCGCCGAAAACGCGGGCGCGCGCGTCGCGAAGAGGGCCCCCCACGAAGACGTGGGCCTCCTCGCCGGAGATCCTCCTGCTGTCGGTGCCGCCGACGGAAGCCGGTTCGCCGGCCTGCTGGCGCAGAGCCGGCCTCTTCGCCCTGTCCAGCGGCTCGACAGCCGCCAGACCGCCGTTCACGCGCCAGGCGGTGTCGCCGGTCCGCGTGATCAGGTCGATGTGCGGACCGGCCAGCGCGGCGCCGAAGTCCATCGTCCGCACGCGCACCTGATCGACCCAGTCGAGGTTCACCGCGGTCGCCTCGCGGCTGCCGATGGCCGTCTCCTGTCCGTCGATCCGATAGTTGGCGAGCCCGGGAGACCAGCCGCTGACCGCCAGACCGCCGGCAACCGCGTCCAGACCCGTGGCGAGATCCAGGTTCACCGCCGCTGTCGAGCCGGGCAGTTCCCGCAGATCGTCTCCTGCCAGCACGTTGCCGTCACTGCCGGTGACCACGTCGAGCAAGGGCGACGACACGAGGTCGAGGCTCGAGGCGCCGCCAGAGCGAAGGTCGAAGTCGACTCTCAGCACACCGCCCGTCACCAGGATCAGGTTCTCCGCCGCGGAGGTTGCAAACCCCTCCACGCTCGCCTCCACGCTGTACGTGCCCGGCGGCAGTCCAGGCGCCCGGTAGCTGCCGCCGGCGCCGCCATGAACGACCCTGGGGTTGTACAACTGCTCCCCGGTGATCCTGATCTCTGCGCCGGGCAGAGCCTCTCCAGTGGCCTCGTTCCGCACCTGACCGTTGATCTCGCCGTTCAACCCGGCCCAGGCCGGCCGCGGCGCCGCAAGAACCGAACCCGCGACCGCGAGGACGATCGCCGCCGCAACCGCCGGCGCCGCGGTCAGTCCTGCCGGCTCCCGCTTCGGCAGCAGCAGGCAGGCGCCGGCAGAGACGATGCCCACCGCAGCGCCGGCCTGCAGCACGGCGGCCAGCTCGAAACGATCGGCGAGTTCCCCAATCGCCCAGGTGGCCATCCCGCCGGTCGCGAACAGGAAACCGAGAGCCGTCCCCGAGGCCAGACCGCGGCGCCAGGGCAGCAGCGACTGCGCCATGACGATCAGGATCGAGTGCGACGCTCCCAGCAGCGCTCCGCACGGAAGCACGACGGCGAAGATCCAGTCACCGGATCCCGGCAGAACCGCCAGCAGCAGGGAACCGGCCAGCGTGGTCAGGAAGACGACGGGACGACGCCCCCAACGATCGGCCCAGGCGCCCGCCAGCACCGCGGTCACGGCGCCCCCGAGCAGGAACATGCCGCTGGCAACTCCCTGGGCGAAGGAGCTGTAGCCGCGCTGACTCAACAGGAGAGGCAGAAACGCCATGACCCCGAACACGGCCCAGGACCGACTCGCGAAGATCAGGGCCAGAAGAGCGATGACGCCGCCTCGCAACCGTCGTCGGCGGCCGCGAGGCGCGTCGACGGCAGCCGCCGGATTCCCGCTGGGCCCAGGCGCGGCCGGGGCCGCGTGAAGTCGTCGCGGTCCCATCGCGAAGGCCATGAACAGGGGCACCGGCGCCACGATCAGCACGAGCCAGCAGATCCCGTTCAGCCCGGCCCAGCCGAGAGCCAGTCCCGCCAGCACAGGCCCGGTAGTGAGCCCGACCTGACCGCAGAAGAAGAAGATGGCGGTGAACGTGGCCGAGCGGGCCGCGTTCACCGTGCTGGCGTGCATCACGCCCAGGGGGTGGAAGGCGCCCGAGGCGACCGCGGCAAGCGCGAACGGAACGAGGAACAGCCCGAAACTGCCCGTCGCCGCAGCGGCAGCGACTGCCAGCGCCATGCACGCCAGGTTGAAGGCGACGCTGAACGGACCCAGGAAACGGCTGCCGATGCGGTCGACCAGCCAGCCGAAGGCCGGCTGCGTGGCGCCTGCCAGGACCTGGTACAACCCCACCGCAAGCCCGACCTGCGCGGCGCCGAGGCCGAGCGGCGCCTGGAGGAAGGCCAGCAGCACCGGCCCCATGCTGTTGAAGATGTCGATGCCGAGGTGACCGACCGTCACCGCGGCGAAGATGCGCCGGCCGTTCATGCGCGGCCCGCTACCCGCCCGTGGGCGCGTCTCCCCGCGGCGCACTCACGCCGCCCCCCCGCCGCGGATCGGCGACGCCGATCTGCACGTCGTCCCTGACCCGGATCGCCGACACGTCGCCGCTCGGGCCGCGCTCGAACAGCTCGTGCCCGCGCGCGGCAAGGCCCTCACGTGTCTCGGCGGAGAGGCCGCCCTGCTCGTGGAAGATCCGGTCGGGCCACGCCTGATGGTGCACCCGCGGGCTCTCGACCGCATGCTGCAGGGTCATGCCGTGGTCGATGACGTTCGAGATCACGTGGTAGACGGTCGTGATGATCGTCGGGCCGCCGGGTGTACCGACGACCATCGTCAGGTCGCCCTCCGGGTCCAGGACGATGCTCGGGGTCATTGACGACAGCATCCGCTTGCCGGGGGCGATCGCGTTGTTCTCGCCCTCGACCAGGCCGAACTGATTGGGCTGACCCGGCGAGGCGGCAAAGTCGTCCATCTCGTTGTTGAGCAGGAACCCGGCCCCGGCGACCGTGACCGCGCTGCCGAAGCCGCTGTTGATCGTCGTGGTGATCGAGGCCGCGTTGCCCCAGCGGTCGACCACGGAGTAGTGGGTCGTCTCGGTGCTTTCCTGCGGGGGCGCGACCTCGACCGGCGGCAACGGCTGCGCCCGGTCCGGATCGATCTGCGCGCGCAAGCCGTCGGCGTAGTCCTGGGACTCGAACTGCGCCCGCGGCACATCGACGAAGTCCGGGTCGCCGAGCAGGGTGTTCCGGTCGCGGAACGCGAGCCGCATCGTCTCTGCCTCCAGGTGGATCAGCTCGGCGCTGCCGAACGGCGGCAGCGGATCCCAGCCTTCCAGCACGTTCAGGATCAGGCCCAGGGTCAGACCGCCCGACGAGACCGGCGGCATCGAGACGATCGTGTGGCCGCGGTACTCGACCTCGACCGGCTCTCGCCAGACGGGCGCGTAGTCCAGCAGGTCCTGGTGCGTGATCAGGCCTCCGCCCCGCGCCATCTCGGCGACGATCAGGTCTGCAACCGGACCGCGGTAGAACCCGTCCGGCCCCTGCTCGGCGATCGCCGCCATGGTGGCCGCCAGCTCGGGCTGCTCAAGCAGCGTCCCCGGCGCCGGCGCCTCGCCATCGACGAGAAACTGCTCCGCACTGGCAGGGAAACGGCCGAGGCGCTCCGCCGCCGACGCGAGGCTCCGCGAACGGACCTCGTCGACTTCGTGACCCCGCGCCAACTCGATCGCCGGCGCAACCAGATCCTCCCAGGGCAGGGACCCGTACAGCCGATGCATCTCCCACAGCCCTGCCACGGACCCGGGAACGCCGGCCGCCAGGTGACCGATCACCGCGCTCTCGGTGACCTCGCCGCGGTCGTCCAGGAACATGTCGCGAGTGGCCGCTCCGGGCGCCTTCTCGCGGTAGTCGAGCGCCCGCACTTCGCCGTCATTCGATCGATGGACGAGGAAACCGCCGCCGCCGATGTTGCCCGCGGCGGGAAGAACGGCCGCCAGGGCAAAGCCGACCGCCACCGCGGCGTCGACCGCGTTGCCGCCCTGCTCCAGGACGCGCGCGCCGACCTCCGAGGCCAGGCCGTGACCGCTTGACACCATCCCCTGCCTGCCTTCCGCCGTCGGCGCCTTGCCGTGAAGCCGCCAGACTGCGACGCCCTCGGCGTCGAGCGCCGATTCCGTGCCCGCGCAGGCGGCGCCGAGCAGGACGGCGGGGGCGAGGCAGCCGGCGATCAGGCGCCTGACGAGCGGACGCGAGGCAGTGGTCGCGAACCGGCTCATCGCGGCACAGACGGTATCAGAGCGTGTCGGCGGGTCCCTTCACGAGCGATTCCTCGTCTCCCGCATCGTCAGACTGCTCTGGCTCGACCAGGCGATCGGGTTCCCCCGCTCGGTCCGCCGAGAGCGATTCCGGGGTCTCCTGCACGTCTCCCCCGTCGAGCCTGCCTGCCTTGCGTCCGGAGCGGCCGGATACGCTTGCTCCGTTCCGGGACGACACGACGACACGCCTTCCTCATCGGCGATCGCACAGGAGACGAACCATGCAGACGAAGCTCCCCGAGCTGACGATCGGCATCGAGGAGGAGTACCAGATCATCGACCCCGAGAGTCGGGAGCTGAAGCCGTTCATCCAGAAGTTCCTCGAGCAGGGTCAGATCGTTCTCCAGGAGCAGATCAAGGCGGAGCAGCTGCAATGCCAGGTCGAAGTCGGCAGCGACGTCTGCCGCACGATCGAGGAGGCCCGCCAGGAACTCATCCGTCTGCGGCGGTCGATCTCCCACCTGGCGTCCCGCAACGGCCTCCGCATCGCCGCCGCCAGCACCCATCCCTTCTCCTCCTGGCAGGAGCAGGACGTCACCGAGGCCCAGCGCTACATCAAGCTGCAGGAGAACTTCGGCGACGTGGCCCGGCGCATGCTGATCTTCGGCATGCACGTCCATGTCGGCGTGCCGGACAGGGACCTGCGCATCGAAGTGATGGACCAGTCGCTCTACTTCCTGCCCCATCTGCTCGCCCTGTCGACGAGTTCGCCCCTCTGGCAGGGGCGCCGGACCGGACTCAAGTCCTACCGTTCGGTGGTCTTCGAGAACCTCCCCCGCTCCGGCCTGCCGCCCTCGCTGCGGTCCTACGCCGAGTACGAGCGGCTCGTGAACGTACTCGTCAAGACCAGGTGCATCGAGGAGCCCACGCAGATCTGGTGGGACGTCCGGCCGCATCCGAAGTTCCCGACCATCGAGTTCCGCGTCTGCGACGTATGCACGAAGATCGAGGAAGCGCTGTGCCTGGCGGCCCTGTTCATGGCGATCGTCGGCAAGCTGATCCGCCTGCGCCGCAACAACCAGGCCTGGCGCCGCTACCCCCGTCACCTGCTCTACGAGAACAAGTGGCGGGCGATCCGCTACGGCATCGACGGCAAGCTGATCGACTTCGGCAAGGCAGAGGAGGTGCCGCTCCGGTCCCTCACCCTGGAGCTGATGGAGTTTGTCGATGACGTCCTGGACGAGCTCGGCATCCGCAAGGAAGCCGAGTACGTCCACACGATCCTTGCCGAGGGCACCAGCGCGGACCGCCAGTTGAAACGGGCCGAAGAGGGCGACCTGAACGCCGTCGTCGACGGCCTGATCGTGGAGACCCGCGAAGGCTTCGGTTGATTCGGGTTCGACGAAGCCGCGCGCCAGGAAGAACGGGCGATGCAGTGCGTCGCGTGCGTCGCGGAGCGCTGGGCGCGGCCCGGCCGCGCTCACCGAGTCGACGACGCAGGGAGTTCATCGCGCGTGCGGACAACCCGTCGCGGCCCTGTCCGGGGAGCGCCTGGCCATCGAGCGCGGGCTGGCGCCTGGCGCCTCCGAGGCGTGCAACGTCCCTCCCGGCCTCAGGGCCAGGCCGTTTTCCGGTGGGAGGACATCCACACGGGAACGGTCGGGAGTAGCAGGAGAAGCAGCAGGGCGGGGGCCAGCCAGCGAGGCCAGATCCAGATCCGGCGGCTGCCGGCAGGGCTTTCGTAGGCGGGTACGGGGACTGCCCCCTCGTCATGGAGCCGCTGGACCCTCTCCGCCGGGAAGGCGTAGCGGAGGTGACCCTCGCCTGTGCGGAGCTCCAGCACGGCGGGGTAGTAGCGGTCGAGAATCGCCTCTTCCGCCGCGGCGGTCGGCCAGTCTTCGGCCTCGTAGGCTTCGTTGCGGACCTGAACGTGCCATGCGGCTTCGGACAGGAAGTGATCCTCGATGTGCCAGGGCTGGAGGACCAGCGGAGGCAGTTTCGTCGCCCAGCGGATGCGGCGGTTCTCGTTCAGGCTCTCGAGCCGCGGGACGCTGTAATGGCTGCGGAAGCGGCCGGATTCCCGATCGGTGATGAGGTGCCCGAGGTTCGTGAGATCGGCGAGGCCGAGAGAGGCCGCAACGAAGACGGTCCAGAGGGCAGCGAGCATCCGGCGTTCGGCGGCGGCGGGCACCCGGGTGTCGAATCCGAACAGACCAGCGCCGAACACCACGCCGCAACCGCCGGCAGACGCGTTCAGCACGCAGTCGTGGAAGTCACCGACCCGGGGCCAGACCAGCCACTGCACGAACTCGTCCGCGAGCCCGACCAGCGACGTCAGAACGGCCGCGAAGAAGGCCGCTCCCATGGCGGACCGACCGCCGCGGACAAACGCCCGGTAGAGCAGCAGCGCCACGAGCCCGTAGAGAACCAGGTGCATCCGTTCGAGAGCGGATTCCTCGGGCCGCCCCCGGGCCATCACCGTCGCCTGCACTCCGGCCCAGAGCGCCCCTGCGGCCAGTGCGGCGAAGTTCGTCCACCGCAGCCGCTTCTCGGCGTGAACCGTACGGACCGCGCGGACAATCCAGATCCCGAACAGCGACGCGGCGACCCAGAACAGGATCGTCGGCGCCACGACGAGCAGCGACCGGTCGACCTCGTCCTGAATCCACCGCGTCAGACGGCCCAGGAAGGGGGCCGAACCGACGATCCAGACGGCAAGCAGGACAGGGGCGGCAAGACCGGTGCTTCGCATGCGCCTGCCGGACACCCGTCAATCATGCACCACTGACGCCGCCGACGCGGCGGCTCCGCGGCGGCACGGGGCGCAGCGACCCGTCAGCCGCTGGTAGTCTGTCTGCCCCGATGGCCAGAACATCCGTTCGCAGACGGTTCCTGACGGCCGGGACCTCCATTCTGGCGGCAGCTCTCGCCGTCGTCCCGGCATCGTCGGCGAGCGCAACGGACCAGGAAGCGCCGGAGGTGATCCGCCTCGAGCGCTGGATCGACGGCGGCGCCCGTGTCGACTGGTCACGTCAGGGCGACCGGCTTGCCTACGACAAGGCTGGAGAGGACGGCCGCTACGACGTCCATCTGACACCCACCGACCGCCTTGCCGAGCGCTGTCTGACCTGCGACATGTACCAGCTCCGCAAGGTCAACGTGATGAACCCGGTCTGGCACCCCGCGGGCGAACGGCTCATCGTCCAGGTACAGAGCCACCCCCGGCGGCTCAGGTTCGTTGCCGATCCGCTGCAACTCCTGAGTCCGGACCGAGCGGTGCACAGCGAGCTCTACGACGTCGATCGCAGGGGCAGGCACTTCACGCTGCTGACCCGTTTCGGCGCCAACGGCACGGCCGTGCTCGATCCGCACTTTGCCTTCGACGGCGAACGCCTGCTCTGGAGCGAGCGGGTCAAGGCGCGCAAGGGCCGCTACGGCGCCTGGCAACTGCGCAGCGCCCGCTTCCAGGTCAACCGCGCCGGCATCCCGAAGCTGCGCCGGATCGAGTCCCACGCTGCGCCCGGCGACGCGCTCATCGTTCCCCAGGGCTACACGCCCGACGACCGCGGCGCCCTGGTCGCCGCGAACTTCGAGCCGGGCCAGTCGCCCGACGCCCTCGACCTCTACCGGCTGAGCTTCAGCGGCGGCGAGCCGGAACGCCTCACCCACTCGCGCGGCGGCGTCGAGGAGTACGTCCGCCTGTCGCCGACCGGCCGGCACCTCGCCTTCACTTCAGACGCCGAGATCCGCGGCACGGAGCCCGGCCAGTCGGTGCCGGCAGGTTCCCGCCGCGAACTCTGGCTGATGGACGTCGACGGTTCGAACAAGCGCCGGCTCACCTTCTTCAACGACGCGGCCTCCGACCACAGCCTGGGTCACACCTACGTCGGCGACCTGACCTGGAGCCCGCGCGGCGATCGGATCGCCGTGCACGTCATGTGGGGCAGCGAGGACAGCGAACGACCGCGAGAAGCGGTGTACCGTATCGATCTCGATCCGTCCTTCAGGCGCCAGAATCCGGGCAGGCCATAGCCCCTTTTCCGAAGAACCCGTGAAACCCTCCGAGGCAACCGTTCATCGTCTGTCGGGAGTCGAATGGCTGCTGCCGCGGAGGAGCGACCCACTCCCGTGGAAACCCGAGGAAACCGTGAAAACCCGTCGAGGAAACCGCATGAGAACCAGAACAGGACTTCCCCGTCCGCCCACGCTCGTCTTCCTGTTCCTGACGGCGTGTATCGCGCTGCCAGCCGCAGCCCAGGACGATCCCCACGTCTTCCGCGGCGCGCGGCTGCTGCCGATCGCCGGTCCACCGATCGAATCCGGCGTTCTCGTGGTCCAGGGCGGGAAGATCACGGACGTCGGCGGCCCCGATACGCGAACGCCGCGCCGGGCGGTCGAGCACGACCTGTCGGGCAAGGTGCTGATGCCCGGCCTGGTCGACACCCACTCCCATGTCGGCTCCGTATCCGGCGGCGACCGATCCGCGCCGCTGCACCCGGATGTGCGGAACCTCGACTCGATCGACATCGCCGCCGACAGCATCTGGCGCGCCCGCAGCGGCGGCATCACGACGGTGAACATCATGTCGGGCTCGGGACACCTGATGTCCGGCCAGACCGCCTACGTCAAGCTCCGGGACGGCGCCCGCACGATCGAGGACTGGCTGTACTGCGACGATCCGATCGTCGGCATCTGCGGCGGCATGAAGATGGCGAACGGCACCAACTCGATCGGCTCGCCGCCCTTCCCCGGCACGCGGTCGAAGTCGGCCGCCCTAGTCCGCAACCTCTACCATGAGGCGGTCGAGTACCGGGAGAAGATGGCCGAGGCGGAAGCGGGCGCGGATGAGCGCGAAGACAGGGACGAGGACGGAAGCGCCCCCGCGAAGCGCGACCTGCGCATGGAGGCGCTTGCCCAGGTACTCGCGGGCGACCGCATCGTCCAATACCACACACACCGCCACAACGACATCGCCACCGTTCTGCGGCTCAAGGAGGAGTTCGGCTTCCGGGTCGTCGTCCAGCACGGCACCGAGTCCTGGAAAGTGGCAGAAGAACTCGCCGCGGCCGAGGTACCGGTCTCGATCACCTGGATCGACGCTCCGGGCGGCAAGGAGGAGACGATCGACTGGAACATGGAGATGGGCGCGATCCTGGAACAGGCCGGCGTCGACGTCGCCTTCAACACGGACGACTCGGTCACCGACTCCCGGCTCCTGTTCCGGGCCGCCGCGATCGCGGTCCGCTACGGCATGTCGCGCGAGAAGGCGATCGAAGGGCTGACCCTGGCGCCGGCGCGGATGCTCGGGCTGGAGGACCGGATCGGCTCGCTCGAGGCCGACAAGGACGCCGACTTCGTCATCCTCTCCGGAGATCCCCTCAGCGTCTACTCGAAGGTCGAGCAGACCTGGGTCGAGGGAACGATGATCTACGACCGCTCCAACCCCGATCACCGCAAGTACGCGGTCGGGGGCCACAAGGTCTACCAGCCGACGGCCGAGGAAGACCACATGACCCGGCAGTTGCTCCAGAGGGAGGCACGATGAAGCGCCTCGGGATCCCGCTTTTCTCCTTCACTTCTTTCGCGCTGGCGGCGGTGACCGTTGCTCCGGCCGCAGCCCAGGTTGCGGTTCGGGCGGGCACCCTGCACACCGTGTCCGAACCGCCGGTCGACAACGCGGTCGTGATCGCCGGCGCCGATGGCAGGATCGCATGGGTCGGACCGGCAGCCGACGCGAGCATTCCCGACGGCGTCCAGGTGCTCGAAGCCGCCGTCGTCACCCCCGGACTCGTCGACCCGCACTCCGTCGTCGGCCTATCGGGAGCACTCAACAGCAACGTGGGGCCGGTCCGGGACCAGGATCAGCTCGATCGCTCTTCGCCGATCCAGCCCGATCTGCGGGCAATCGACGCCTACGACGCGAACGAGACCCTGGTCGAGTGGGTCCGCTCCTACGGCGTCACGACGCTGCACACGGGCCACGGCCCCGGCGCCCTGATCAGCGGCCAGACGATGGTCGTCAAGACGCGCGGCCGGAGCGTCGATCAGGCCGTCGTCGTGCCCGCGCGGATGCTCGCTTCCACGCTCGGCAACGCGGTGTCCTCGAACTTCCAGTCGCCCGGGACGTCGGCCAAGGGAATCGCGATGCTGCGCAACGCGCTGCTCGGCGCCCAGGCCCACCTGGAGCAGATGCAGAAGGCGGAGGACGCCGGGAACGAGGGCGTCCCGTCCGCATCCGAGGGCCCCGAAGCCGGCGAGGAGTCGCCAGGCAACGAGGCGGACTCGGGGCCGTCTCCGAAGCCGCCTCCCCGCGACCTCGCCAAGGAGGCGCTGGGCCGGGTCCTCGAGGGCGAACTCTCCCTGCTGATCACGGCCAACACCGCACCCGAGATCGCCTCCGCCCTGCGCCTGCAGCGGGAGTTCGGGTTCGACCTCGTGCTCGACGGCGCCGCCGAGTCCTACCTGCTGCTCGACGAGATCCGCGAGGCCGGTGTGCCCGTCATCCTCCACGCGACGATGAGCAGAGTGCGCAACGGCTCCTACGAGACCGCCGCCAGGCTCGCCGACGCCGGCATCCCGTTCGCGATCCAGACCGGTTTCGAGGGCTATGTCCCGAAGACCCGCGTCCTGCTCTGGGAAGCGGCCATCGCCGCCGCCAACGGCCTCGGCCTCGAAGGCGCGCTCGAGGCCGTCACCCTGAGCCCGGCCCGGATCCTCGGCATCGACGGCCGCGTAGGCTCGATCGAAGTCGGCAAGGACGCCGACCTCGCCCTCTTCGACGGCGACCCGTTCGAGTACACGAGCCACATCTGCGGCGTGATCATCGAGTCGGAGGTGATGTCGACAGAGTGCCGGTGAGGACGCCCCTGGCGCGGCGGCCGTGGCGCGGGCGCTCGATAGCCGGGTCCAGGGTCGCATATCGGCTAGACTGTTGCCGTTTTGCGACGCAAACCGGCAATAATCCCGCGTTTCTGCAAACTGCCGGAGAGGAGCTTCTTTCTCTTCGGGCCTCGAGGAACGGGCAAGTCGACCTGGCTTCGAGACCGGCTTCCTGACGCGCTCTACCTGGATCTCCTCGACCCGGCTCTCTACCGGGCTCTTCGGGCCCGCCCGGAGCGCCTGCGCGAGATGATCGCCGCGGAACCGGACCGCACCGACGTGGTCGTCGACGAGGTCCAGCGCGTGCCCGAACTTCTCACCGTGGTTCACTCCGTCCTGGAATCGCCGGACAGCCGACGATTCGCACTCACCGGATCCAGTGCGAGGAAGCTCCGTCGAGGGGGCGTCGATCTCCTGGGAGGGCGAGCCCTCTACCGCACGATGCACCCCTTCATGGCCGCGGAGACCCCGGATTTCGCCCTGGATCAAGCACTCGCGATCGGACTCCTGCCTCTGGTGACCCGCGCGCCGGATCCCGATCAGATGCTCGCGGCGTATGCGGGGCTCTACCTGGAGCAGGAAGTACAGGCCGAGGGCATCGTTCGCGATGTCGGCGCCTTCGCCCGCTTCCTCGAAGCAGTCAGCTTTTCGCATGGCGCCCAACTCAACGTCGCCTCCGTCGCCAGGGAGTGCGAAGTGCCGCGCCGCACTGCCGCCGGCTACGTCGCCATTCTGGAAGACCTTCTTCTCGCCTTCCGCCTGCCTGTGTTTCGGCGCCGGGCGCGCCGCAAGACAGTGGTCCACGACAAGCTCTACCTCTTCGACGCCGGCGTCTTTCGAGCGCTCCGGCCGACCGGACCGCTGGACAGCCGAGCCGAAACGGAGGGGCCGGCACTCGAAGGTCTTGTGGCGCAGCATCTTCGCGCCTGGGCCGCGTACTCCGAAGGGACCTCCAAGCTGTTCTTCTGGCGCACGCGCGGCGGCTCGGAGATCGATTTCGTGGTCTACGGAGAGGCCGGCTTCTGGGCCTTCGAGGTCAAGAACGCCCGAACCGCGCACCGGGCCGACCTGCGCGCGCTCAGGACCTTCCTGAGCGACTACCCGGAAGCTCAGGCCGCTCTTCTCTACCGAGGCGCCGACCGTCTGCTGGTCGACGACGTTCTCTGCATGCCGGTGGACGAGTTCCTGCGCGGAGTCGTTCCGAATCGCCCCCTGCTCGAACGCACCGCTGTCCAACCGGGAAGACGCCGCTGAAGAAGAAACTGCAGCAGTCCGAGAGCCGTTGGAACCTCGGTCAGCGCCTGCCTGCGAATCCGGTCCGGTGGATTCGGAACCCTCCCTGCCGCATCACTTCTGCCGCGGCAGCCACTGCGGGCACAACGACAGCCGGTCTGCTCGCATCAGGAGCACGTTGACGGCGCCGGCGGGCTCGTCGGCGGCGCGGGCGGTCAGAGCGTCGAGCGCTGCAGCCGAAACGCCCGGCGAGAATCACGCCTGCACCGAGCGGCCTGCAGTCGCGTGCTGGCCGGGCGCCCTCCTCCAGAGCGCGGCAACCCGGACCGTCACTCGAAGAACACCTCGGCGATCGCGATGCCGCTCTCGCCCGCCACGGCGTAGAGCAGGAAGACGCGGCCGTCCTCCTCGTGAATCGCCGGGTCGCGCAGCTGGTTGACGTGCCCGTAGGCGGTGCTGCGCACCGACGGTTCCAGCGGGGCGTCGGCGCCTTCCCAGTCGCGTTCCGGCCGTAGAACCTCCACCGGTTCGGACTCGGTCCAGTCCATCCAGTCGCCGCGGAGATCGATGCTGCTCAGCAGAATCCGCTCGGGCGCCTGGCCGACCTGAGTCCAGAACACCCACAAGGTGTCGCCGCGGAGCAGCAGGGCCGAGTGGCGCATGTCCGGGTTGAACAGCAGCGGCCCCGGCTCGAAGTCGGTGAAGCCGTCCGCCGAGCGGTAGAACTGTCCCGGCATGGCAAGGGAATGGGTCATGCCGCCATGCCGGAACACGCGCATGTAGGTGCGGCCCAGCACCTGGGGCTGCGCCTCGAAACGGATGCCGTCGGTCGACACGGCGACCCGGGAAACCTGGAAGCCCACCCCTTCGAGCCCGTGGAAGTACATGACGATCCGCTGGTTCTCATCGTCGACGTGAACGTCCGGCGACGCGATGTGGGTTGCCGTGATCTCCTTCAGGACGTCGTGGGAGAGCTTCAGGCCGCGGCGCGCCTCCCAGTCGGCAGCGATCTCCGGTGTCACCTCCGGCGGCTCGACCAGGAAGTGGGAATCCTCGATCTGCAGACTCCCGGGGACGTGGATCGACCAGGGCCCCAGCAGATCGTCGGCGTAGGCGAGGCGGATGTAGTGACCCTTGTGGTCGGCGAAATACAGGTAGTAGCGGCCGAGCGGGTCGGCGACCCAGTCCGGCACGCGGATGAGTGACGGCCCCTGAATGTTCTCGCCGATGCTCGGATCGAGTTCCGGTCCGATGATCGGGGCATCGAGGAGCCGTTCGACGCGGACCGGCGCGGCGTCACCGGCCTGTTCGGTGTCAGGCACCGCGCAGGCCAAGGCAGCAAGTGAGAGGGTCACGACGGCAGATCCATTCCTCATGGGCGTTTCCGCCGCGGGCGTTTCCGCATGGTGCGGGTCATCAGGTTCCATGCTAGCGGCATGCCGGGCCTCAGGGGCGGCACGACACTGGCCGCTCCCAGCCACAGGATGCGCACAGGGCGCCGGCCCCCCGGCCGCGGCACGACAGCCTGACCTCACCCAGCCCCGGGACCGCCTCGGCCTGCAGCCTGTTCCGCAGATACGGCTGCTACCCTCCCTCGGACTCGGTTCACAGCTCAGCACGCAGCGCGTCCCAAGGCGCTACTGGACCCTTCGGAAGTCCCCCCATGGCCAACGCAGCACTTGATCCATACACCGTTCGCCACGGCGAGGCGATTGCCCCGCCGGCGACTTTCAGGCAGCGGCTGAAGTACCTGGGGCCGAGCCTCATCGTCACCGGCGCCGTGATCGGCTCGGGCGAACTGGTGCTCACGACCAGCCTTGGCGCGGTTGCGGGCTTCACCCTGCTCTGGTGGATGCTCCTCTCCTGCTGGTGCAAGTCCCTGGTGCAGGCGGAGATGGCGCGCTACACGATCGAGTCGGGCGACACCTACCTGCGCGCGATCAACCGGCTGCCGGGGCGGATCTGGCGCATCTCCTGGCCGATCTGGCTGGGCCTCATCGCCTACGTCCCGGGGACGATGGGCCTGGGCGGAATCATCGGCGGCGCCGGCCAGTCGATGTCCTTTCTCGCCTCGCTGGCGAACGTCGAACTCGACGGCGTTCTCTGCACCGGCCTCATCGCCGTCGTCTGCTCGATCATCCTCGGCACCGGCTCCTACAAGTGGCTGGAGCGGGTCATGCTGCCCCTGGTCCTCGCCTTCACGTTCTGCACTCTGGTCTGCGTGATCGCCATGCAGTTCACCGAGTTCCGCACCTCGCCCGCCGAGATCCTGGGCGGCATGAAGCCGGACATGACGCTCTTCGTCGCCGTCGCGGCGCTGGCCCTCTCGGCGTACGGCTACACCGGCACGACCTCGGGCGACATCTCGTCCTACACCTACTGGTGCATCGAGAAGGGCTATCCCAGCCTGCTCGGCTCCGACCGCAGCGATCCGGCCTGGGAGTCCCACGCCCGCGGCTGGATGCGGGTGCTCCACACGGACGTCTGGCTCGCGCTGCTCATCGTCACCTGCGCCACGATCCCCTACTACATCCTCGGCGCCGGGGTGCTGAACACGATGGGGCTGACGCCGGAGGGGAACGACGAGACGATCGGGGCCCTCTCCAACATCTTCACGCAGACCCTCGGGCTGTGGGCGGTGTGGATCTTCGCGATCGGCGCCTTCTGCATCCTGTTCTCGACCGTGCTCTCGGGGGCCGGCGGCGGCGGCCGGACGATCCCGGACTACCTGATGGAGATGGGCCTCATCGAGCGCTCGAACCTTGCGCTGCGCAAGAAGATCATCCGCGGCTATCTGGTCTTCCTGCCCCTGGCCGCCTTCGGCATCTACTACTGGGTCACCGACTTCGTCATCCTGATCATGGTGGGCGGCCTGACCTCGGCGATCTTCCTGCCGATTCAGGCCGGCGCCACGCTGTGGCTCCAGCGCACGCGGATGGACCCACGGATCAGGCCCCGGCGGCTGACCCATATCGGACTCTGGGTCGTGTTCGTGTTCGAGGCCGCGATGGCGCTGCTGGTCATCCGCTACGTCGTGCTTGCCGACCAGTTCGACCGGCTGTTCCGCTACGTTCTCGGTTGAGAAGAACCCGCGGCAGCGGCTGTTCGCGGCGACGCCGCGAGCGTGGCTCGCTCGTTGCGCCAGCTTCCTGGGGCCCGCGCCAGCTCCCCGAGGCCCGCAAGACCCTCTGCAGCGTCGGGCGCCTCCCGGAGGCATCCGGCGTCAACACGGCGACAATCCGCTGAAAGGACACAGCCCGCTGAAAGGACACAGTGGCGAGCGCCGCCACGGCATTCGCCTGGCACTGGCGCTAGCATACGGCCACCATGGCCCGCTATACCCTCGTCGCAGCCCTCGCCTTCCTCACGGCCGCAGCGTCCGCCCAACCGGGAGGCGACCGGACCGAGCGGATGCGGGAACGCAGCCGGCAGATGGACGCCAGCCTCGCCGACGATCCCTACGTCGGCATCCACGCCAGCTCGGGCATCGAGCGCGGCCTCTACAGGATCGAGTCGACCGGCGTGTCGACGGAACCGGTCCGGCAGGCGGCGGACGCGTTCCTCGCCTCGCTGACCGATGAACAACGTGCCAGGTCCACCTTCCCGGTGGACGACGACGAGTGGCGCAAGTGGATGAACCAGCACTTCTACGTGCGCCAGGGCGTCGGCTTCAACGAGCTGGACGAAGCCCAGCGGCAAGCGGCCTTCGGCCTGATGCGCGCCTCGCTCAGCGCCGACGGACTCGAGCTGAGCCGGGACATCATGAACCTCAACCGCACGCTGGGCGAACTGAACGGTGACAACTTCGCCGAGTACAACGAGTGGCTCTACTGGATCACCGTGATGGGCAAGCCCTCGGCCGACCAGCCCTGGGGCTGGCAGGTCGACGGTCACCACCTGATCATCAACTACTTCGTGCTCGGCGACCAGGTGGTCATGACGCCGCTCTTCATCGGCTCGGAACCGGTCATCGCCGAGTCCGGGAAGTTCAAGGGCACGGCGATCATGCAGCGCGAACAGGACCTCGGCCTGGCGCTGGTCCGGTCGCTTTCCGTGGAGCAGCAGGCCAGGGCGATCATCGAGACCTCGAAGGACGGCAACAACAACCTCGCCGAGGCGTTCAGCGACAACCTCGTCCTCGACTACGCCGGCATCGCGGCATCGGAACTGTCGGCAGAAGTCCGGCAGCAACTGCTCGACCTGATCGGCATCTACGTCCACAACATGCGCGAAGGCCACGCCAGGCTGCGAATGGACGAGGTCGAGGCCCATCTCGACGAGACCCGTTTCGCCTGGATCGGCGGCACAGGAGACGACGCGGTCTTCTACTACCGCATCCACAGCCCGGTCATCCTGATCGAGTTCGACCATCAGCGACCGGTGGGGATCCGGCATCTGGTCGCCGGCCGCAGCCCGACCCGCCAGCACATCCACGCCGTGGTGCGAACGCCCAACGGCAACGACTACGGCAAGGACCTGCTGCGGCAGCACTACGAGCGGGACCACTAGCACCGGGCACCGGCGCGACGTTTACCCTTGCTGGTTGCATGCCCCTTCCGGACAACCTGTTGCGACGCGGCGCGGATGATGCCGTCCGCCTGATCGCGCTCGACGTCGTGGCGCGGGCGCGCTCGGCCGCGCCGCGCACCCTGGCGCCGGCCGACGACGAAGGCCTGCACGACTTTCGCGTTGCCATCCGGCGGCTGCGGAGCACCTTGAGCGCCTGGAAGGGACTGTTGCGCGGCGTCGCAGACAAGCGGGATCGGCGGCGGCTCGCCGGGTTCCAGAAACGGACCGGCGCCAGCCGCGACGCCGAGGTGGCACTCGAGTGGCTGGCGGCCCAGGTCGATGCGCTGGCGCCGAAGCACCGGTCCGGCTGCGAACGGGTCGAGGCGGGACTGCGGTCGACAGTGCAGGCGCAATCGGGCGACGAGAACCGGGCCGTCTGCAACGAGTTCGCCGAATGGGCCGACGGCTTCGTGTCGCGCATGACCAGGGAGGCGCCGGGACGAGACGCCGGACCGCCCTACGCACAGGCACTGGCCGAGCGCGTGGACCGGCTCGTTCACCGGCTCGAGGCCCGCGTGGACGGCCTTGGCGGCGACCGCGAGCAGGGCCCGCACAGGCTGCGCATCGACTGCAAGCGCCTGCGCTACCTGATCGCGCCGGTGAAGGCGGAGAACGACGTTGCGGCCTCCGTGGTGCGGCGCTGCAGGAAGCTCCAGAACGTGCTCGGCGTCCTGAACGACGCGAACGTCCTCGACGATCTGCTTCGGGGCAGTCTCGACATTGACAGCGAGACGTGCAAGAGCGAGCCCGGCGTGCTCGCGTTGAGGCGGCTCAACGCAGCTCGGGCAGACGCCAGCTTCCGGTCGTTCCGCGTCGACTGGCTGGAGAACCGCGGCCTGCGTACCCTTCTGGACGAAGCCGCCGCCCTGGCGCGCCAGCTGCGCGGCTGCGACAGCGGTTCGCGGCCCGCCTGAGACGCTCCGCCTTCAGGCGAGCACTTCCTTCACTACCCGCGCCTTCTCCACGCCGGTCAACCGGGCGTCGAGGCCCTGGTGCCGGTAGGTGAAGCGCTCGTGGTCGATTCCGAACAGGTGCAGCACCGTGGCCTGGAAGTCGTGGACGTGGACGGGATCCTTGACGATGTTGTACGAGAAGTCGTCCGTCTCGCCGTGAACGACGCCGCCCTTGATCCCGCCGCCGGCCATCCAGATGCTGTAGCAGCGCGGATGGTGGTCGCGGCCATAGGTCTCCGCGGTCAGCCGTCCCTGGGAGTAGATCGTGCGGCCGAACTCGCCGCCCCAGATGACCAGGGTCTCGTCGAACAGGCCGCGCTCCTTGAGATCCTGGATCAGGGCCCAGGCCGCGCGGTCGACGTCGCGCGCCTGCGCCGGCAGCACCATCGGCAGAACGGAGTGGACGTCCCATCCGCGGTGGTAGATCTGCACGAACCGCACCCCGCGCTCGACGAGACGCCTCGCCATCAGGGCCGCGTTCTGGAACTTGCCAGGTTGCCGCGCCTCCTCGCCCCAGCGCTCGAAGGTGCTGTCCGGCTCGCTCGACAGGTCGGCCATCTCCGGGACCGAGGACTGCATGCGGAAGGCCATCTCGTACTGTTCGATGCGGGCCAGGGTCTCGGGATCGCCGACCTGCGCGTGGCGCAGCCGATTCAGTTCGTTCATGCCGTCCAGCACACGCCGGCGGACGTCCTGCGAGACACCGTGCGGGTTCTTCAGATAGAGCACCGGTTCGTCGCCGGTCCGGAGCCCCACTCCGGCGTACTCGGGCGACAGGAACCCGGCGCTCCAGAGCTTGGCCGAGATCGCCTGCAGGCCGGCCGCGGGATGGCTTCGCTCCGCGTTCATGACCACGAAGGTCGGAAGGTTCTCGTTCATGCTGCCGAGACCGTAGGCGAACCAGGCGCCGATGCACGGCCGGCCGGGGATCTGCTGGCCGGTCTGGATGAAGGTGATGCCCGGCTCGTGGTTGATCGCGTCGGTGTGCATCGAGCGGATGATCGCGATGTCGTCCGCCATGCTCGCGGTGTGCGGCAGGAGTTCGGAGAACCAGGCGCCGCTCCCGCCGTGCTGCGAGAACTCGAAGACGGACGGCGCAATCGGAAAGCGCGACTGCCCGGAGGTCATCGTCGTCAGCCGCTGCCCCTGGCGGACCGAATCGGGCAGGTCCTGGTCGAAGTACTCCTTCATCTTCGGCTTGTAGTCGAGCAGGTCCATCTGCGGAGGCGCGCCCATCATGTGCAGGTAGATGCACTGCTTCGCCTTCGGCGCAAAGTGCGGCAGCTCGGGCAGTCCGCCGAAGCGGTCGCGCGCCGCGGGAAGCGCGAGGACGTCGTCGGCCATCAGGCTGGCGAGCGCCAGGCCGCCGATCCCGCGGGCGGCGGTACCGAAGAACTGACGCCTCGTCTCGGCTTGAAGAGTCTCCTTGAGTGGATCCATCCCGGGCGCCTCCGTTACTTGTTCAGGGTCTCGTCGAGGTTCATCAACTGGCTTGTCAGCAGCGTCCAGGCAGCCGACTCGTCGACGGCCAGTGCGGCGTCATGGGCCGACTCGCCCACGTCGACCAGCTTCCTGGCTGCGGCCCGATCGGCGCGGTAGACGTCGATCAGGCCGTCGTACGTCCGGCGCGCGACCGCCCGCTCGGCGTCGTCGAACGGCCGGGACAGGAGCCGGGTCGTGACGTAGTCGAGCCGGCGGTCGAAGTCGTCGCCGGCTTCCCGCATCGCGCGCTGGGCGAGGTAGCGCGACGCTTCGACGAACTGGGTGTCGTTCATCGCCACCAGCGCCTGGAGCGGCGTGTTCGTCCGCTCGCGGCGGACCACCGAGTGCTCGCGGTTGCCGGCGTCGAAGATCGTCATCGAGGGCGGCGGCGCGGTTCGCTTCCAGAAGGTGTACAGGCTTCGCCGGTAGAGCTTGTCGCCCGAGTCCATCCGGTAGCGCGCCGTGTTGCTCTGGTTCATCGCCACCCGTTCCCAGTGGCCCTCCGGCTGGTACGGCTTGACGCTCGGTCCGCCGATCGTGCGCACCAGCAGGCCGCTGGCGGCAAGGGCCGTGTCGCGGACCATCTCCCCGTCCATGCGGAAGCGGGGGCCGCGAGAAAGCAGCCGGTTGTCGGGATCGCGCGCCAGCTTGTCCGGCGTCAGCGCGGCAGCCTGCCGGTAGGTCGAGGACGTGACCAGCCGCCTGAAGAAGCCCTTGACGTCCCATCCCGAGTCGCGGAACTCCGCCGCCAGGTAGTCCAGGAGCTCGGGGTGCGACGGCACCTCGCCCTGGGCGCCGAAGTCCTCGCTGGTGAGGACGAGCCCGGCGCCGAAGACCTGCTGCCAGAGCCGGTTCACGGTGACCCGAGCCATGAGCGGGTTCTTCTCGTCCACGAGCCAACGGGCGAGGCCCAACCGGTTGCGTGGGAGGTCCTCCGGCATCGGCGGCAAGGCCGAGGGCGTTCCTGCGGTCACCCGTTCGCGGGGCTGGTCGTACATGCCACGATGAAGCACATGGGCGGCCGCCTCGGATCCGGGCCGCTCCTGCATCACGTGAGTGATCGTCCCGCGGCGGCGCAGTTCCCGCCACTCGGCGTCGATCTCGAGCCGCCGGGCGGCAAGTCGGCGGTATTCGTCGTCGTGTGTGTTGGCCCAGGAGAGCAGCAGGGCATCGCGTTCCCCCGCGGTGAGCTGGTCGGGCAACTTCGCGGCCGCCGACCGAAGCGCGCCCCACGCCGAGACGACCCTGGCTTCCTCGACCTGAAGGGCGCGGTCGAAGACCCGCACGTCGGCGATGCCGCCGCCGGCAAAGTGGCTCGCCTCGCCCTCGCCCCCGAGGTCACGGCGGCCGAGGTAGAACGGCCGGTCGGTGAGGATGCTGCCTTCGACCCTGGCGAAGAACTCGCTGCCCTGCTCGGCGACGCGTTCGCCGTCGCGGAAGATGTGAAGCCCGCCGCGCTCGCCGGTGCCGTCGTGAGTGAAGACGACGTGAGTCCACTCGCCGGGTGTGAGGCGCTGCGTGTTGTTGGGGTTGATCGACACGCTCGTCGGCCCCCTTCCCGGCCCGGCGCGGTCGCCCCTGAGACGGAAGTACAACTCTCTCGCGCCCAGCGTGATCTGCCAGCCGCGGTCGGCATCGTCGGGGTCGCTCTGGCTGGCGACGGTGTAGCTGCTCTCGGCCTCGGGCATGTAGATCCACAACGCCAGGGAGAACGGAGTGTCGGTGTCGATCGCAAGCGGCGGCAGTTCGGCCGACCCGTTGTCGCCGAAGCGGAGCGCGGGCAGGCCGCCCGGTCCGGGCTCGATCCGCACTGCCTCGTGAAGGGTGACCGGCTGGCGTTCTCCGTTCGACACGACCGCCGGCTCACCGCCGTCGAGATCCAGTCTCAGAATCTCGGAGGCGGTCCCGAGAGGCGCTTCGATTTCACGGTGGGAACCGGTTGCAAGCCACTCGGAAAAGATCGGCCCGATCTGATCGAGTCGTCGGGACAGCGCGTCCTCGATCTCGCCGAACTCCTCCCGGAGCCGGTACCAAGCGTCGCGGTCCTCGTCCCGGGGCACCACCAGGATCGGCGGCGGGTCGGAGATGTTGCCGTCCATCACGTACTGCGTGGTGTTCCGGAAGAACGCGGTCAGCGCGTAGAACTCGCGCTGGCTGATCGGGTCGAACTTGTGGTCGTGGCAGGTCGCGCAGCCGACCGTCAGCCCCAGGAACACGCTGCCGATCGTCTCGGCGCGATCCCTGGCGTAGATCGCTTCGTACTCCTCGACCACGACGCCGCCCTCGTTGGTCGTGATGTTGTTGCGCTGGAGCCCGGTGGCGATCAACTGGTCGAGGGTCGGGGCCTCGAGCAGGTCGCCCGCGATCTGCTCGACGGTGAACTCGTCGAACGGCCTGTTCTCGTTGAACGCCTTGATCACCCAGTCCCGGTAGGCGTACATCTCCCGGTAGTTGTCGATGTGGATGCCGTGCGTGTCGCCGTAGCGGGCGGCGTCCAGCCAGTAGCGGGCGCGATGTTCGCCCCAGTGCGGCGAGGCGAGCAGACGGTCCACGAGCCGTTCGTAGGCGCCGTCCCCGGTGTCGTCCAGGAAGGTCGCGAGCGTGCCCGGGTCGGGCGGCAGGCCGGTCAGGTCGAGGGCTGCGCGGCGGGCCAGCGAACGCCGGTCGGCTTCCTCGGCCGGAGCGAGATCCGCCGCTTCGAGACGCGCCAGAACGAAGCGGTCGAGGGGATCGCGGCCCCAGGCCTCGTCTTCAACCTCGGGCGGCACCGGCCGGTCGATGGCCGCGAACGACCAGTGCTCGTCCCAGCCGGCCCCTTGTTCGATCCAGCGGGTCAGCACGTCGATCTGCTCGCCGGAGAGGGACTTCTGCGACACCTCGGGCGGCATGCGCCGGAGGGGGTCCGTGTGGTTGATGCGCTGGACCAGCAGGCTGGCGTCGACATCGCCGGGCACGACCGCGGGATCGCGCGGCCGGCTGCTGCGGCCCGCCGGAGGCCGCTGGCTGAACGCGCCGTCGCGCGTGTCCAGCCTGAGGTCCGCCTCGCGGGTCGCCTCGTCGGGACCGTGGCAGGCGAAGCAGTTGTCGGAGAGGATCGGTCGGACGTCCCGCTGGAAGTCGACGGCGGGGACCGGCTCGGCGGCGGCGCCGGCCGCGGCGGACGATGCCGCGAGCGCGAGCAACACACCCGCGAGAGCTGCGACGGGCAGGCGAGAAGCGCATGCCGAGATCACTCGCGGAGCGGCTGCCGCACCGAGTGTCGCGAACTGCTTCATGGAGAACGTGAAGATTAGCGCATGCGCACCGCACCGCCTCCTTCGCGCGGACGACTTCGCCTTCCCGCTCCGCCAGGCTCTCGATGATCGCCAGGTCGAGGATCACCGGCGCCCCGAATGCAAGGTCGGGCACGAGGCCTGGCATCCGGTGATCCGTCCGACGGGTTCTGCTCCCAGCGGTTGAAGCCGAACGGCAGCCTCCGCAGGACAAGCGGCCTCGCCCAGGCGCAGGGCCGGTTCGAAGAGCCCCGTCAACCCGACTGCGCAGCACGTCCAGCAGTCCAGCAGTCCGTGGCAGAACCCGCGCTGCAGGCGCTTCACGACAGGTCCTGCTCGGCGTTTCGTTCTCGTTCCATCCCCGCCGTCCAGGCCGGGAAGCACTCCAGGCGTCGAGTCAGACGCGGAGACGGTAGACGCGGCGGGCCGTGCCGCGGAAGAGGGCCGTCTTCTCGTCCTCGGAGAAGTCCGCCACGATGCGCTGGAAGGAGTTCCAGAGCAGGGTGTACGAACCGCCCGCCCGGTCGACGGGAAAGTTCGACTCGAACATGCAGCGTTCGACCCCGAAGCGGTCGATGCAGTGCAGGTAGTACGGGCGGTGGGCCTCCGCCGTCTCGGCCGAGGACGGCGGCGCGTCCCGCTTGTGCCAGCCGAAGCCGCAGATCTTCATCGGCAGCCCGCCGAGCTTGACCACCACGTTGTCGCACCGGGCCAGTTCGTCGATCGACTTGCGCCAGGCCGCCTCGACTTCGCGGCGGCGGCCCTTGTAGGGCCCGATTCCGAGCGGTCCGCCGACGTGATCGAGGATGATCCGGGTGTCGGGGAAGGCGTGCGCGAGATCGGTCAGCTGGTCGATCTGCGGATGGTATAGCCAGGCGTCGAAGCTGAGTTCCAGCGGCCCCAGGCAGGCGAAGCCGCGCCGGAAATCGGATCGCAGCAGCATTCCCTCGGGCGGGTTGGAGTGCGAGACCCGAATGTCCGGGCTGGGATCGAAGGCGGCCGAGTGACGAACGCCGCGGAAGCGTCCGCCGCCGGCCTCGATGTGCGCTTCCAGGACGCCCCTGGCTCGATCTCCGAGCAGCAGGTCGGCGTGGCTGACGATCCCCGCGATGGAGGCGCCTGCAGCATCGCTTCGCTCGGCGGCGTCCAGCACGAACTCCGTCTCGCCGACGACCCGCATCTCTTCGGGACCGTCTTCGCGGTATCCGGACGCGCACTCCACGAACACCGTCGACGTCACGTTGTGACCGGCGCCGGTGTCGGCGTGCAACTCCTCGAGCATGTAGCGGGACTCGGGATAGTCCCAGAGGTGATGGTGGGGGTCGCAGATCTCCCGGTCCGCGTCGATCGGCTCTTCCTCTGTTCGGGCCAGCCAGACCGCTTCCTGTTCGTTCATGCGCGTGATTCCTGGCTTCGTGAAGGCGGGGTGGGGGTCCCGGGCCCATGGTCCCGATCCGCGGGTCGGAGTCGATCAGGAACTGTCCTTGCGGGCTCGGATTTCGCCGAAGACCTCGGCGTCGGAGGCGCCGGCCATGCCGAGCAGCGCGCGGATGCCCGGATCGTCGGGGCGCAGGAACGGGTTGGTCCGTTTCTCGACCCCCAGGCTCGAAGGCACCGTAGGCCTGCCTTCGCGCCGCAGTTCCTCGATCTCTGCGACTCGCTCCATCAGCTCCTCGTTGTCCGGGTCGACCGTGACCGCGAAGTGAGCGTTCGAGAGCGTGTACTCGTGGCCGCAGTGGACGATCGCGTCATCGGGCAGGGCGCGCAGCTTCGCCAGGGACGCCCACATCTGCTCCATCGTCCCCTCGAACACCCGCCCGCAGCCGAGAGCGAACAGGGTGTCGGCGCAGAACAGCGCGCGATCGTCCTCGAACCAGTAGCTGATGTGTCCCGTGGTGTGCCCGGGCGTCTCGATGACCTGCGCTTCGGCTTCGCCGAGCCGGAACCGGTCGCCCTCGGCCACGGTCAGATCGAGTCCGGGGATCCGGTGCTCGTCCGCGGCCGGACCGACCACCCGGCAGCCGTGCTTCGCCTTAAGGGACGGCACGGCGGCGATGTGATCCATGTGGTGGTGGGTGATGACGATCCAGTCGATCCCGAAGCCGCGCGCCGCGAGCGCCGCCTCGATCGGCCCGGTCTCCGGCGGGTCGACGACCGCCGTCATGCCGCTAGCGGTCTCGTGGAGCAGGTAGGAGTAGTTGTCGCTGAGGACGGGGATCGTCTGAATCTCGAGCACGGGCTTCTCCAAGGGACTGGTTCCACGCATCTGCGGGCGTGTGACGGCGGGGGGAGGCGGACGGCACTATATCCGCCGGCCCCGGGGATCGTTCGGTGCGTTTCCGGCGCCGCGAACGCACGAACTGTCTGCCGAAGCCTGTCTGCCGAAGCGCCGATTTCCGGAGATTTTGTACGGTACAGTTTCTTGTGCCGTGAGCGAACACTTTGGCTCGGCAAGCCGTGGGGGGAGGCCTTCCCGTGCCGAGCTGTACCGCCGCCTGCGCGCCGACGTCGCCGAGTTGCGGGGAAGGCTGGGCGGCCTGCCGACGCCGCTGGAGGCGGCCGACGTCTGGCGCGGCATCTGGTACGAGGAGGCCCACCACTCGACCGCGATCGAGGGAAACACCCTGGTGCTGAAGCAGGTGGAGCAGTTGCTCGCCGAGGGTCGGGCGGTCGGCAACAGGGAGCTTGCCCGGGCGCCCCTACCAGTTGTAGGCCAGTGAAGCGACGACGTTGCGGCCCGGGCTCGAGTAGAGCAGCAGGCGCGGATCGCTCGCCTGGCGGCCGCGCACGTGCCATGACTCGAAGTACGTCTCGTCCGTCGCGTTGAGCACGCCGACCCGGAGCTTCAGGTCCGCTGGCAGGGCGACGAACGCGACCAGGTCGACGAGCCGGTAGCCATCGGGGACGTGCTCGCCTTCGGCGACCTTCTCCGGGTCGCGGTCGTTCACCAGACGGACCGAGGCGTCCAGACCCCACTTCGCCGAATCGGCCAGATAGCGCAGTCCCAGCACGCCCTCGTCGGGAGCGATGGAAGCCAGCGGAACGTCGATCTCGCCGGTGGTGTCGTGGCCGTCGATGTGGGCGTAGGCCGCGCGGAGCAGGACGTTGTCGCCCAGACGCGACTCGAGCCGGAACTCGACGCCGTCGATCTCGACTTCGGTGAGGTTCACGTTCTGGAACTCGATCACGTTGAGCTGCCGGTTGAATCCGGTGGTCTGGAACTCGATGAAGTCGTCGTACAGGTTGCGGAAGCCGTTGACGCTCCAGCTCGTTCCGCCGGCGCTCCAGCGCAGGCCGAGCTCGAAGTTGTCGCTGATCTCGGGGTCGAGACCGGGGTTGGCGATTGTCCGATAGCCGCCCGCCAGGTTGGTGAACCCCGTGTTGATCGAACTGTAGGGCGGCGCCCGGAAGCCGGCCGCGTACTGGGCGGTCAACGTGGTCGTGCGGTGGAGTTCGAACGCCGCACCGAGCTTGGGCGAGACGGCGTCCGCGTCCAGGCTGGCAGCCGGCAGTCCGCCGGCGGCGATGTAGACCGCGTCGGCAGGGTCGGCGTCGACGGCGAAGCGGTCGTAGCGGACTCCGGGAATCAGCGTGATCCGGTTCCAGCGCAGTTCGGCCTGGGCGTAGGCGCCGGTCTCTTCCGTTTCCGTCCGCGGAAAGTACTTGCTGGGGAAGACCAGTCGGGTCGGTACCACGCCGCCGGAGAGATCATGCTCGATCCGGTCGCGCAGCATGTCGAACTCGTCGGCAAGGAAACTGCCGCCGAAGTGGAAGGCGGTGCTGAACGAATCCGCGGTTCCCGTCTCGACCAGGCCGTTCACGTCGGCGCCGAACGTCCTCTGTTCGAAGGTCAGGTCGCCGCTCCGGTTGGTCTCGAGCGGCGGCCCGAACGCAGCGAACAGGCGGTGCTCCCTGACGTTCTGCGCGGTGTCCACGCTCTGCGTGTGGATTCTCCAGCTCCACTGATCGACAGCGCCGTCGCTCGTGAAGACGTGCTCCAGGGAGGCCCGGTTGCGGTCCTGCGTGTCCTCGGCAAGGACCTCGAAGTTGGTGATCGTGAACGGGCCGAGGGTGCTCGTGCCTGTGGCCGAAAGGACCTCGGTCTCGACGTCGGCGGTGTTCAGTTCGACGGTCGCTCGGACGGTGTTGCCCGCGGCGATGTCCCAGGCTGCCTTGCCCAGAGCCTGCAGCCGCTCCCGTTCCTGCGGGTTGGGCCGGTCCCTGTCCAGGCCCAGGCCGCCGGTCTGCCCCGCGTTGTCGAGCTCGGCGCCGTTGCTCGAGCTGACGAACATGGAAGCCCGCCCCGTGTCGCCGCCGGCGGCGGCACTGAGGTTGAGGTTCGAGTCCTGGCTGCGGCCGTCGAACCCGGCCTTCAGGCCGACGTGGCGGTTGCCGTTGCCCAGGTAGTCCGAGGGGTTCTTCGTGATCAGCGAGATCACGCCTCCGACCGCGTCGCTGCCGTAGAGAGCCGAGCCGGCGCTGCGGACGATCTCTGCCGACTTGAGCGTGTCGATGTCGATCGCCTGCTGGTGGACGTTGAACGGCCCGAAGTCGAACTGCTCCGCGCTCGGGACGCCGTCGACCTGGGTCAGTACCCGGTTGCCGCCGATGCCGCGGATGTTGAATCCGTTGAGACCCAGACGGGTTGTGTCTCCCTCCACGTGGACGCCCGGCTCGTACCTGACCAGGTCCGCCACGTCTTCGTACAGGTGGTCCTCGATGTCCTCGTCGGTGACGATCGAAACGTGTCCGGGCGTGTCGCGCAGGGAGGCCGGAACGTGAGCGGCGGTGACGGTGACTTCGTCGAGGAAAGTGGCTTCGGCTGCGCCGGCCTCGTCACTGTCCGCCTGTGGTTCGGGAGCCGAAGAGGGTGGTTCCTGGCTGATGATCGGCGCCGCCCAAGGCAGGACGCACGACAGCATCAGAGCGGCGATCCCGCTCCGCCAGGGTTCGGCGGCGGTGCTGGCACTCCATGTCGGCGACAACGTCCGGGCGTGGGAACACGGTGCGGTTCGGCAGGTTCGGTGGGATACGGTCATGGATGTTCTCCGGAGCTCTGGCGGCTTCCGCCGCCGGTTGTTGCGGGGTACAGGCGCCTCGTCGCTCCGCTTTCCACGGCTGCCGCGACGGGGCGTCGCGTTCTCGTCTGTCGTCGTTCTCCTGCGTTGGAACGGTCGCGCTCACTCTTCCGTTGCCGGCTCGCTGCGCACCGCGTGCAGCAGCTTCCCGGTCCGGAGCAGCAAGGCGTCGCCGGCCGGGGCGACCCCGGTGAGGTACTCGTCGACCTCGACGCGGCTCCGGGCCAGCACCTCGCCACCATCGGGGCCGGCGCTCAGCACGTCGACGGCGCCCTTCTCCCCGAAGAAGAAGATCCGGTCACCGGCGGCGATCGGCGTCACCCAGGCCGGCTGCGAGAGCCTCTGCCGCCAGTGCGACATGCCGGTCGCAGGGTCGATGCACTGGGCGACGCCGGCGGCGTTGGCCCAGTAGATGCACCCGCCGGCCTGCACGGGAGAAGCGAAATGGCCGGTCGATTCGGCTCGCCAGACAATGTCGTCTTCCCCGAGTTCTCCCCGGGCGCCGCGCCGAACGGCGAAGTTGGCCGGGCGCTCGGACCCGGAAATGATGACGAGCTCTTCGGTGACCAGGGGCGACTGAAGCGTGTTCGACTTCACGTTCGGCATCCACCAGAGCCTCTCGCCGGTGGCCGCGTCGTAGCCCTCGACCGAGCCGTTCGAACTGACGACGATCTCGCTGCGGTCGGGCGACAGGGTGGGCGTGGTCCACGAGACACCCGCTTCCCGCTCCGCCTTCCAGCGGTCTTCACCGGTGGCTCGGTCCACGGCAAGCAGATACGAGTAGGTCTTGCGGGCCAGCAGGACCACGGCGTGGTCATCGGTCAGCAACACCGAGCCGCCGACGCCGTGATTGCCGGCGAAGCTGCCGTGGTCGGCGGAGAGGTTCCGGTGCCAGAGACGGTTCCCGTCGTGGTCCGTGGCAAACAGGTCGCCGGTGCCGAAGAACAGCGTGATGCGGTCGGCGTCGATCGCGGGAGTGGGCGCCGCGCGGGCCGTGTACTGGTTGTAGGGCAGGCGCTCCGAGGCAGGCCAACTTCGCCGCCAGAGCTCCTCGGCGTCCGCGACCCGAATCGCGGCAAGCCAGAGGGCGTCCTTGGCTTCCTCGTCGTCGGCAGCCACCGAAGTCACGTAGGCAATGCCGTTCCGGACCACGGGGCTCGAATGGCCGAACGCCGGCAGCTCGACGGTCCAGGCCGGCTCGGTCCACGCCAGCGGCAGAGCGGCGCCGCGGGCGGTGCTGGCGCCGCCATTGCGGAATGCCGCCCACTCGGCTCCCTGGTCGGACGCGGACGCCGGAACGAATTCTCCCGACTCGGCCGACCCGTCCTCGATCCCTGGTTCGGCGCTGCTGTCGAGATCGATGTTCCTGATCTCGAGTTCTGAAAGGGCGTGACGTTCGACGGAGCGAAGGTGGCCCGTGCGGTTCGCGCCGGCGACCGCGAAGAGCGACTGGCCGTCGCTCACCAGGCGGTGGAAGAAGCGGCGTTCCGCGAGGTCGCCGGCATGCGTCCATCGATCCTCGCCGCTCCGGATGGCGTGGACGCGGCCGTCCGCCTGGCTGACGAGGAGAACGCCGTTCACGGTCACTGCGTCGGCGCCGAAGCCGTTCAGGCTGCCGGACGCCGGCAGGTCCGGGCCGGAGGTCCAGGTATCGATGGCCGGATCGTAGATGTCGACTCGGCTGGAGGGGTCGCCGTTGTCGTCGAGACCGCCCAGGACCCAGAGCTTGCCGTCGAATCCTGCCGCGGCGTTGGCTCGAACGCCGATCGGGGTTCTGGTCAGCACCCTCCACTCGCCGATCTCTTCATCGTCGAGCGCCTTGAGATCGAGCGCGTAGACCGTCCTTTCCCACAGCGGGTCGGAGGCGGAGCCGCGCAGCTCCCAGCCGCCGGCGACGAGGAGGAGGTCGCGGACCACAGCCAGATCGTGGGAGGAGCGGCCGGCCGGCAGGGCCATCAGGCGCTGCCAGCGGTTCCCCTCGGGCAGGAAGCGGGCCGCGCTCCTCACCGAATGGAGCTCGCCTGGTTCGCGCCTGGGGTTGTTCGCACGCATTCCGCCGATCCGATAGATGGCGCCGTCGTGCTCGACCAGGGCGGTGCCCTGGAGTGGCGGACCCGGCGGCAAGGCGAGCCAGCCAGGCGAAGGGATGTCCTGGTCGGACCCCAGCGGGTAGCGCAGGAAGAGCTGGCTCAGGTTCTCGAACGAATGAACGTGCTGCGTGCCGATGTGACCGCCGTACACGTAGAGCGCATCGCCATGCAGAGCCGCACCGAAGCTCGAGATGGCGAGCGGGAGGTCGGGGATGGCCGGGAGACTGGTGCGAGCGGGTGTGGGTGTGGGTGTGGACGCGTTCTGGGCGGCGGCAATCGTTGTCATGGCGATTCCGGGCAGCACCGCCGTCAGAGCGCGGGCGGCGCGGCGGCCGCCGCCGTCAAGGTTCAAGGTAAGCATGGCCCGGAAACTTGTACCGAATCGGTACTCTTTGTCAAGGACCGATGCGGTGCTGTTTCCGGTGCACGTCCCGGCAGGCGCCGATCCGGGCGGCGTCCGAGGCACGCTCCTCACGGCGCCGACGGGCAGGAGTTCGCCGCCGAGCGCGTTGGTCTACCGGGTTCCTGACCGCTGCGGATGGCTGCTAACTGCAGTCCATGCTGTTCGAACGCACGTAGGCGATCACCTGCCAGATCGTGTCTTCGGGGATCTTGCCGTCGAACGGGAGCATCTCCGTATCGGGCACACCCTGGGTGATCACCCGGTAGAGATCGGCGTCCTCGCTGCCGTGGTCCCAGTCGCAGTCGAAGAGATTCGGCGCGTCCTTCGTGACTCCGGGCGTGGTCGAGTGGCAGTAGCCGGTACATACCGCCCGGAACATGCGCCGGCCGGCGGTGATCGCCGCGGGATCGTCGAGGTAGGCGGCGACGGGAGAAGGAGCTGCGGCGTTTCCTGCGCCTGACGCTTCCTCGACGGCTGCCGGCTCTGCCGGGGCCTGCGCCGGGGCAGGCGCCTTCGTTGCGGCCGGGGCTTCGGGCTGGTCGAGCGAAGGCGCTGCACCGCTGGCGCAGGCTGCCAGCAGGAACGGCAGCACGATTGCCGCGTGCGGCACGAAGCGGGTCGACTCGAAACGTCTGCGGGTGGTCGTGGACAAGGTGTCGGCTCTCTGGAAGTTCCCGGGGACGGGCCGGCTCCCCCGGGCGTATCTGTTGCGCGGGGCCTACCGGATACGCGGGTCTGCCAGCCCGTCGGCAAGCGCACGGATCGCCGCCGGCGAGGACACGGTGTTAAAGGGATCGGTTCGGAAGATGCCGTACCGATCGGCAAGTCGCTTCAGGGTGCCGTCGCGGCGCAACTCGTCGAGCACCTGCTCGATCAAGGGAGCAAGGCGGTCGCCGGAGCGCGTGGCGACGTGCTCGTTGAAGCGCAGGCCGGGCGGTGGTTCGAAGCCGCGCACGGGCTCCTTGCGAAGTCGCCCCAGCGCCGGACCCCAGATGAGTGCGGCCGTCGCCCGCCCGTCGTCCACGGCAGCTGCCACATCCGCCGCAGTGGACAGCGACGTCCAGTCGAGACCCGCCCACTGGGCCGCGAAGTGACCGAGCGACTGCAGGCGAACCGCCACTCTGCGGTCGGCCGCGACCGCCGGAAGAGCGGTCCATGCGAGACGGTCCGTCGGCGGCACGTGGATCGGCATGTAGATCTCGAAGGCGGCCGCGTAGTACGGCGGGCTGAGGTCGATCGCGCCGGTCAAACGTCCCAGCGCAAGCTCTCCAGGCACGGAGGGCACGAGGTCGCAGACACCGTCCATGAGTTCGTCGAACGGCAGGTCCGTGTCGTCGATCTCGGAGTAGGGCGGAGCATTCGGAAGCCACACCGGCACGAAGGTGCGCTCCATGCGGTTGGCCGCCTCACGGAGCAGGTCGTGGTCGAAGCCCGCGGCGTCTGCGCGATTCGCGCGCGGCAGATCGTCCTCGAGCAGGCAGACACGAAGGTCCTCGGCGAAGGCGTCCTCGGCAAAGGCAAGGACCGCTGCCAGGGGCAGGATCGCCAGCACGCCAGCCGCCAGTCGGGTCGGCCCCGGTCGGGTCACGGCGCGAGTTCGAAGACCAGCAGGACGCTGCCTTCCGGCAAGGACGGGGCGGTGCCGACTGTGGTCTGCACGATGCCGCCGCCGCCGGATCCGACGGCAAGGTAGGTCCGCCCCTCGTACTGGTAGGCGATCGGGTGACTGCGGATGCCCGAGCCCGTCTGGTAGCGCCATGCTTCCTCGCCGGTCTCGGCGTCGAAGCCGAGCAGATGACCGCTGGCGTTGCCCGTGACCACCAGACCGCCGGCGGTGCTGAGCACGCCGGCGAGCATCGGGACCGGGTCCCGATACGTCCACTTCGTCTCGCCGGTGCTCACGTCGATGGCCGAAAGGTGCCCGTAGGACCTGCCCTCGGCGGTGTCGGTCGGGATCGGCTCGCCGCCGAAGAAGGGGATGCCCTCCACGAACACGACGACACCCTTGCGAAACATCATGCAGCTCTCGATGGTCGGCACGTAGGCAAGGCCGGTGTCCGGGCTGTAGGCGCCGGCGTAGGCGGCGTTGTTGCCGCCGGCGAGGCCGGGGCAGACCCGCTGGGTCGGCTCTTCGGCCGGCTTCATCGCGGGGTTGACGACCGGGCGGCCGTTCTCGTCCAGCGTCGCCCAGTTCAGCTGGTGGACGTACTGGCTGGCGTGCAGGAAGCTGCCGTCACGGCGGTCCAGAACATAGAAGTAGCCGTTGCGATTCGCCTGCACGAGGGCGGGAACGGTCTGCTCGTTGACTTCGACATCGACCAGCCAGACCTCGGAGTTGCCGTCGTAGTCCCAGACGTCGTGGGGCGTGAACTGGAAGTACCACTTGCGCTCTCCGGTTTCGATATCGACCGCCAGCACGCTGTCGCTGTAGAGATTGTCGCCGGCGCGCGTGTCGCCGCTCCAGTCGGGAGACGGATTGCCGGTGGTCCAGAACACGGTCTTCGTCGCCGGGTCGTAGCTGCCGGTGGCCCAGGTGGCCGCGCCGCCGGTCCTGTACGACTCCCCGGCCCAGGTCTCGACGCCCGGCTCGCCCTGGTCGGGCACCGTGTAGTGGCGCCAGAGCAGCTTGCCGGTTTCCACGTCGTAGCCGTCGAAGTAGCCGCGCACGCCGTACTCGCCGCCGCCGATGCCGATGACGGCTACACCCTCTGCGATGAGCGGCGCCGAGGTGATCGAGAAGCCCCTGGCGTAGGGCGCCACCTCGGTTTCCCAGGCGAGCTCGCCGGTCTTGCGGTCGAAGGCCAGGAGCCGTGCGTCCAGGGTACCCATGACGACGAGGTCGCCGGAGATGCCCACGCCGCGATTCACCGGTCCGCAGCAGATCCGCAGGTCGGACGGATTCTGGTGGTCGTAGCGCCACAGAAGAGAGCCGTCGGCCGCGTCGTAGGCGAGCAGGCGGTTCATCGACGAGGTCAGGTAAAGCACTCCGTCGTAGACCACGGGCGAGGATTCGAGCTGACTCGGGACGCCGGTCTGGGCGATCCAGGCGACGCGGAGCTTCGAGGCGCTCTCCGGCGTGAGCTCGGTGATCGGCGAATGCCGCCAGCTTGCGTAGTTGCCGCCGTAGTGGAGCCAGGACTCCCTGGTCGGCGCCGCCTCGAGCAGCGATTGATCGACGGGGCCGGCGCCGTCGCCCGCGGGGTCGGCCGCCGTCCAGTGGGTCTGCGGCGCCGCGGCCACGCCCTCTTCCTGAGCCGCGAGGGGGATCGCCAGAGCCGCCAGACCGATCGTTGCGCACAGCGTGCAGCGCCGTACGCGGCCTCCTGGCCTGACCTTCCTCGTCCCGGTGTGCGCTGTCTCCTGAAGCGGCCTGGCTCGCATCGACACTTTCCTCCCGTGAAACGTCCGAACCTGTGCACGTCGAGATCCGTGCAACGTCCAGGGATGTCGCGGAGCGCGGCTCGGACATCGCTGTTCGTACGAAACGCTGATGATACCGTGCATCGCACGTTCTGCAGAGCGGCATTGGCGGAGCGGGACAGCGACGGCCGCCCTCGACGTCAAGGAGCGCACGCTGTTCCGGGGCCGCATGACCGCGCGGCCGCCGGGAGAGCCCCGCCGGAAGAGCCGAGGAGAGACTCGCATGACGGAAGACGACACAGGGACCCCGGCCGGCGCGACCCGCGTCACTCGTGAATCGGACCAGCCGGACCAGGCGCCCGGGAATGCCGGAGTGTCGGCCGGCAGCGGGCGGCAGGGCGGCGGCAGGGATGGCGCGCAGGCGCTGTACGGCAGGCTCGACCCGGATCAGGTCAACGCCTTCGCTCTGAAGGTATGGAAGTACAAGCAGGGCGAGCTGGTCTCCCTCATGATCCACTTGGGCGACCGTCTGGGGATCTACCGGACCCTCACGGGTCTGGGACCCGTCACGGTGTCGGGACTTGCCGAAGCGAGCGGGCTCAAGGAGCGCTGGCTGCTCGAGTGGCTGCGCGGTCAGGCCGCGGCCGGGCTGGTCGAGTATCACGGAGCGGAGAACGGCGGAGAACCGCGCTTCGAGCTCGGCGACGCGGCGGCCGCGGTCCTGGCCAACGAGGAGAGCTCGGTGGCCTTTGCGGGCGGCGCCTTCGGCTATCCGCCAAGCCATGAGGTGATCGACGGCCTGGCGGAGGCGTTCCGAACCGGAATCGGCCTCTCCTATCAGCAGCTCGGCCCCTGTGCCGCCCATCGGACCGAGCGCATGCTGGGGCCGTGGACCCGGCAGGCGCTCGTGCCGCGGATCATCCCCGCCCTCGACGGCGTCGAGGAACGCCTGCGCGAAGGCATCGACGTCGTCGACGTGGGCTGCGGCGGCGGGGTGGCGCTTCTCTCCCTGGCGCGCGCCTTCCCGGCATCTCGCTTCGTCGGCATCGATCCGTCCGAGCATGCGATCGACATTGCCCGCGAGCGCACCCGGGAAGCGGGAGCGGCCAACGCGGAGTGGCGGATCGCGCGCGGCGAGGAGCTGCCGGGAGAGCCTTCCTTCGACCTGGTCGTCACCTTCGATTGCGTCCACGACATGACGCGCCCGGATCTCGTGATCGCCGCCATCCGCCGCGCCATCCGGCACGACGGCACATGGCTGATCAAGGACATCCGGAGCAGCCCCCGGTTCGAGGACAACCTCCGCAACCCGATGCTCGCTCTGCTCTACGGATTCTCGGTCTCGGCCTGCATGTCGTCCGCCCTGTCCGAACCCGACGGCCTCGGCCTGGGCACTCTGGGCTTCAATCCGGTGGTGGCGGAACGCATGGTGCGTGAAGGCGGTTTCACCCGGTTCCGGATGCACGATTTCGACGACCCGGCGAACCTCTACTACGAAGTCCGTCCCTGATCCTGGCGTCCCCCGTTCCGGGCGCAATCCCTGCACGCGGGGGCGCCGTCATCAGGCGCGTCCGTGAGCGGTAGTCCATGATCTGCTGCCGATTATCATCGGGGTCGCGGCAGGGCTGGCGGCCCGCGCGAACGTGCCGCGGCAGAACGTTCCCTCGGCAGCGATCCGGAGATCCCCCGTCCGGTCATCCCGGTTCGGCCGTGTCCGTGTCGGGAGCGCAGCGTCAGTGCCAGCTCAGGTCGACGCGGTCGATTGCCACGCCATTCGGCGGCAGAGCTTCGCCGCCGCCGAACGGGACTTCCAGTACCAGCGGCGCCCCCGGGATCCACGGAGCGGCCGGGAGTCTGCGCGTCTGCCAGCCTTCCGCTTCGGCGCCGTTGCCGCCGAGCGCAAGACGGCCGATCTCGCGGCTGCCGGCGCGGGCGATCAACGTGAGAGGCGCCGGACGGTTCCGTATCGGCCGGACGGTCAACGTGAGTTCGACCAGGCCGCCGCCGGGAATCACGGACGCTTCGGCTCTGGCGCCTTCGGGAAGAACCCAGGCTTCCGGTTCCCGCGTGCGGTCCATCGCCCAGCGCTCGGGTTCCAGGTTCCCGCCGGTCCGGCTGACTGCCCTGCTCTCGATCTCGACCCGCTGCGTGGGCAGAGAGCGCGCGAGCGCCGGCAGCGCGGCCAGGGCGAGCACGGGAACGCCGGCCAAGGCCGCCGCGAGTCCCTTGTGCCGCACCCGGACGGCCGCCAGTGCCAGACAGACCGCCGCGACGGGAACGAACCAGGTTGCACTTCGGGGCCGAGTCGCCGAGGGCAGGAAGCGCGCGAAGTCGACGCCGCTTCGCGCCTCGAGGTAGTGCACCAGGTGGTGGCGGCCGTCGGCCAGATTGTAGGTCCAGCCCGGTTCCACCACCCAGAGCACGGCCAGCGCACCGCTCAGCAGGGCCAGGACCAGGGCCAGGGCCGAGACGCCGGACGAGGGCGCGCCGGCAGCGGAATCGAATCGCCGTTCGAACAGCGGCACCAGAAGCAACGCGAGGAAGGGCAGCAGGACGAGGCCGTAGCGGAAGGGCGGCGACCAGCCGCCGTACCACTCGGAACGGGCGGCGACCAGCAGCAGCGTTGGCGCGGCGATCAACGCGACTTCGCCCAGGAGGCGGCGGCGACGCCGCCAGGCCGCCGCGGCAGCGGGAAACAGGAGCAGCCAGATCGGCGCGCAGGCCGCCAGGCCGTAGGCGAGATCGAAGAACAGTCCGTTGAAGCCCAGGACCATTGCGGCGGCTGATTCCCGGTAGATCTCCAGCTCGCCCCAGGAGTGCATGCCGAGCACCGTGCCGAAGGTGGAGCGGTTCCACCACAGCACCAGGGCGCCGGCCGGAGCCAGGATCGCCCCCAGCACCAGCGCGGCGTTCCGGCGAAGGCCAGGCGGGAGACGCAGGACGAGGATCAGGGCGAGCGCCGCGCTGACCAGAACGAGACGGAGCTTGAGCGCAGGCAGCAGGGCCAGGGCAAGGACGAGCAGCAGCCATGCCAGCCGATCGCCGCGGCCGCGTTCCGGCGACCGGATCTGCCGGTCGCGAGCGAGCCGGTCGATCCAGCGGAGGGCGGCCACCGCGAGGAGTACGGCAGCGACTTCGGCCCAGATCTGCTGGCTGTAGATCAGGAAGGGAGCGGCGAAGCCGAACACCAGGTAGGCGATCAGACGCGCGCGGGCATCCCGGCTGAAGGCGGTCAGGTCGAGGAAGAGCCAGACGCCGAGAGCCGCCAGGGCAGCGATCACGACCATGGCGCCGGCCCTGCCGCCCAGCCGGTAGGCCGGCGCCATGACGATCTGCAGCAGGGCGCCGTGCCGGGAACGGACGGCGCCGTCGCGCCCCGCCGGGTCGCCCGGCTGCGGCTCGATCGCTCGCGGCATGAAGGCGAGAGAATCCCCGTCGCGGTAGTTGTTCGCGAGGTCGAGGTCGAAGTCGTGAGCGATGCTGTGAGTGGTCAGAAGGAACCAGGGCTCGTCGCCGTCGGGCGCCCGTTCCCCGATCGACCATGGAATCAGCGCCAGATAGAAGACGAAGGGCAGGAACAGGAAGACGAGCGGCGGCCGCCTGGAGGCCGCCGAGCGGTCGAGGAGCGATTCCAGCGCCAGAACGCGGCTGACAACGTAGAGCAGGCCGAGTGCCACGGCGCCGCCCACACCCACGGGCTGCCATCCGGCAACGCCAAGCAGCGGTGCACCGAGCGCGGCGGCGGCGAGCAGTCCCGCACCCGCCAGCGCCCAGGTCTCGATACTCCCGCGGACCATCTGCGCCCGCAGTGTAGCCCGCGCCAGGGAGGCTTCGGACGCCGCACCGCTGCCGCCCGCCGCTGCCAACGCCCGAGTTCCTGCCGGCGGAACCAGCCCAACGTCAGCAGCGCTGGAGGGCGTGGTCGCCGCGCCTCCTGGCTGCGGGTCAGGCGCCGTTCAGGGCAGCGAGGACCCTGGGCGGGGTCATCGGCAGTTCCGTCAGCCTGGCCCCGCAGGCGTCGGCAATCGCATTGGCCACCGCGGCCGCGGTCGGAATGACCGGCGGCTCGCCGACGCCGCGGGCACCGAACGGACCGGCATCCGCCGGCACCTCGACCAGGACGGTCTCGAGTTCGACGGGACCGTGGGAGAAGTGGGGCAGAACGTAGTCGTTCAGGGTTGCCGTCAACAACTGACCGTCGTCGCTGTAGACCATCTCCTCGTACAGCGCCCAGCCGATTCCCTGCATCGCGCCGCCCATCATCTGGCCCTCGACGGCGGCCGGATTGATCGCCCGGCCGCAGTCCTGGATGACCACGACCCGGTCAACGTCGACCCGTCCGGTCTCCCGATCGACCCGCACCTCCGCAAGCTGGGCGCAGAAGCCTGGCGCCTGACTGGTCTGGGCGTGCCTGCCATGGCCGAAAACCGGCGCCTGCCGGCCGCCGAAGCGCATCGTCCGCTGGGCGATCTTGCGAAGTGGAATCGCCTTGTCGGGCGAGCCCTTGACCTGAACGGCGCCGTCCACGATCTCGAGATCTTCGGGGTCCGCTTCGAACGTCTCGGCCGCGAGTTCCAGCGTCTGACGGCGCGCCTCGCGGGCGGCCTGAATGACGGGCGGCCCGACCGTGTAGATCGTCTTGCTACCGCCCGAAGCGCCGGCGTACGGCCCCGCCGACGTATCGCCCGTGGAGATCGTGACCTTGTCCGGGTCGAGGCCGAATGCCTCGGCCGCGATGAGGGCCATGCTCGTGTTCGTACCGTTGATGTCGGCCGTGGTGATGTGGACCCTGAGCGTGCCGTCCGTCTGCAGCGCACAGGCGGCGGAAGCCGGCTCCGTGCCGCCGGGCCAGGCGCCGAGCGCGACGCCGACGCCTCGTCCCTCGGCGCGTGCCTGCTCGCGGTTCCGCCAGGCCGGATGATCGCGAAGAGCCTCCAGGACCTGCCGCTGGCCCATCCCCGCCCAGGGCACTCCGGACGCCATCGGGTTTCCCTTCTCCGAGGCGTTCTTCAGTCGGAACTCGACCGGGTCGAGAGCGAGTTCGCGAGCGAGCTGGTCAAGGACCGTTTCGACGACGAACGCCGCCTGGGGAGCAAGCGGCGCGCGGTAGGCGCCGACCGAGGGCTTGTTCGTCGTGACCTCGAAGCCGCCGACCGCCTGGTTCGGGGTCTGGTAGGAGCTTCCCAGCAGGGTCCCGGCAAGGGCGGTCATCGAGGAAGGAAAGCAGCCGCAGTCGATCGCCAGTTCGGCCTCGAGGGCGGTGAGTTCGCCGCTGCGCTTCGCTCCAGCCCGTATCGTGATCCGCGTCGAGGGGGCGGGCGTCGCCGCCAGCATCTCCTCGGTCCGGGTCATCACCAGGCGGACGGGCCGCTGGTGCCGTACGGCCGCGAGCGCGAGGAGAGGTTCGTACAACACGAACTTGGCGCCAAAGCCGCCGCCGACCGGAGTGCCGATGACCTTGACCCGGTCTTGCGGCAGACCGACCATGCCGGCAACCGCGTCCCGAACGAAGAAGGGCGCCTGGGTCGAGCTGTAGACGGTCATCCCGTTGCCCATCGGGTCCGGATCGATCAGGGCGGCGTGGGGTTCGATGTAGGACTGATGGACGGAGGCCGTACGGAACACCCGTTCCACGACCGCGTCCGCCTCGGCGAATCCGGCGGCGAGATCTCCGCGCTCGAAGCGCATCGCGTTCGTCACGTTGGGCGACGATGACCCCGCCTCGTCCTCTTCCGACACAGCGCCGGCCCCGTGTGCGGCTGCTTCTTCGGACTGGCCGGGGAGGCCTTCGGGCCAGACGGCCGGGGCATCGATCGCCTCCGCCTGCTCGATCGTCACGACGGCGTCGAGCGGTTCGTAGTCGACGAGGACAGCCTCCGCGGCGTCTGCCGCTGCCGCTTCGGTCTCGCCGAGAACGACGGCAACCGGGTGGCCGACGAAGATCGCCCGATCGCGCGCCAGAAGGAGGGTCGGACGGTTCCGCGACGGCAGTTCGGGCAGGTCGCCGGCAGTGATCACGCCGACTGCTCCAGGCGTCGCCTCGGCGGCGGCCGTGTCGATGCTCAGCACTTCGGCGTGAGCGTGCGGGCTCGTGACCAGGCGGGCGTGAAGCAGCCCGGGTCGGTCGAGGTCTCCGCAGTAACGAAGCGAACCCTTGACCTTGGGTCCGCCCTCGAGCAGTCTGGTGGGGGTGCCGATCGCCGCCATGTATTCGTCTCCACGCGGGGAGGGTGAGTCCGTAATCGGGATTGCGGAGGGCGATTGTACGGAAATCGTGCAGAACCGGAACCCCGGCGGTCCGCGGCCGAAACCGCGCCGCATTCGAGCAGCCATGCATCTCGGCCCGGCATCCATCTCGGTCCGGCATCGCTGCTCCCGGTCGAACATGGCCCGAGCGCCACCGCTGCCCCGACCGAATCGCCGCCGCAAGTCGAACCGTTCGGCGTCCGCACTCCCGGTCGGAACCGTACGGTACCGCGACGCCGAACAGAAAAGACGAACCCCGAGGGCATGCGCGGCACATGCGCCTCGGGGTCCTGTTGACGCTCCCCGACCGCGGTCTGCGCGGTTGGCTGGAGCGTTCCTGGCCGATGGGATGGCGCGGGATTGCTTCCAGGGAAGTGCCCTGCGCCTGGCAGGGGTTCCTAGGGAGCTGCCACCTCCATCAAGCCGCATCTGCAATATTCCACCAGACCACCTCCTTTCCGGGCACGTCCACAAGGCGGCGGGTCCCACCCCGCCCAGTCGCGGGATCGCCCTCGTCTGTCCCGGGACTGCCGCCCAACGCCTCGCGACGAGAGCGGAACGACTGCGGCAGGATGGTTGCGGATCTTCCCGGTTCCTGTCAAACCTCCGCTGTTCCAGCAGGTTGTCAGGAAGTTTGCGCTCCTCCGTGGCCTGGTGCCGCGGCCAATGGGGACTTTCCGCTTGCCGCCGGGCCTTGCGGCCGGCGGGGTCTCCCGCGCCGGCGCCGGCGCCGCCTGGTCGGGCGCGATGCGCCGTTCCCGCTTGCCGCGGCTGTATCGCTGCCCCGGCCGTTGCCGCCTGCCGCCGCGGCCGCCGGAGGAGTGTCGATGCCGGGCACCTTGATGGCATCCGCTCCGGCCTTGTTCTTTGCCTGCACCTTCGGCCTGGCATTCGTCTTCGGCTTCGGCCTGGCCTTCGGCCTGGCCTTTGTCTTCGCCTTCTTCCTGGCGGGGGTCCTCTTCTTCTTCGGCTGCCTGGCCTGGCCGTCCTGTTCGGCGGCGGCCTCCGTGGGAGCTTCCTCCTTCGCCTGCGCCTTGCGGGCGGCTGCGGCCCGCCGCCTCCGTCCGCCGCGACGGCGTCGACGCTTCGGCGCGCCCTCGACCGTACCCGTGCCGGCTTCGGACTCGGACTCGAGAGTCCGATCGTCGGTGTCCCCGATCGAGGGCGTGGCCAGCATTTCCTGCTCGAGCCTCTTCTCCCTGGCCTCTTCCTTCTCCCTCTTCTTCACGTCGGCCAGGTCGCGCGCGATCCAGCTGATGTCCGGTGCGCGGCCCTCCATGTGCGGCTGCCCCGAAATCTCGATCTCGAGATCGAACTCCGCGGCCAGGTTGACGAGCGCCTGACGATGACGGTTCTGGACGAAGTCGGCCAGGTCGGGTTGCAGGACAATCCGCACGCCGCGCATGTAGCCGGCGGCACCATGCGACTCGATGTTGCGCAACAGACGCAGCGCGACCAGGTCCGGACTGGCGACGCGCCCGGTGCCGGCACAGTTGGGGCAGTCGCCGTGGGTGCGCAACTGAAGCGCCTGGTGGATTCGCTGGCGGTTGATCTCGAGCAGTCCGTTGGCGCTGATCCGGCCGACGCTGGCGCGCGCCTTGTCGGCCTTCATCGCGTCCCTCATCGCCTTCTCGACCTTGCGCCGGTTGCGAGGGCTCCGCATGTCGATGAAGTCGACGACGATCAGGCCGCCGATGTCGCGCAGCCGAAGCTGCCGGCCGACCTCCGCCGCGGCCTCGACATTCGTGCCCGTCGCGGTCTCCTCCTGGCTCGACCCCTTCCTGGAACGTCCCGAGTTGACGTCGATGGCCGTGAGTGCTTCGGTGGGGTCGATCACGATCGAGCCGCCCGAGGGCAGCTCGGCATGCCGTTCGAAGATGTTCTCTATCTGCGGCTCCAGGTCGTAGACCGAGAACAGGGGTCGGCGGCCGGTGTAGCGGTTGAGGGAGGTCTTGCTGCGCGGCATGAAGGCGCGCATGTACTGCTCGGCTCGCGCATGGGCGGTGTCCTCGTCGACCCAGACCTCCTGGATCGTGTTGTCGAGGTAATCCCGCAGTCCCTGGAGCACGATGTCCTGGTCGCTGTAGAGCAGCTTCGTGCCCTTCGAGTCGCGGGCATCGCGGGAGATGCGCTTCCACAGCCGCAGCAGGGCGTTCATGTCCCGGCTCATGGCCGTCTTGGTCTGGCCGAGGGCGTTGGTGCGCACGATCACGCCGCCGCCGTCCGGGACGGGCAACGACTCGGCCATCGCCTTCAGCTTGAGCCGGACTTCCTCCGTGTCGACCTTGCGGGAAACGCCGCAGGTCTTGTCGAAGGGCGTGAGAACCAGGTAGCGGCCCGCCAGACTCAGGTTCGTGGTCAGGGCGGCGCCCTTGTTGCCCTCGGGCTCGCGGGTGATCTGCACCACGATCGGGCGACCGCGGACGAGCACATCCTCGATCCTCGGCCGCTTCGACCTGGGGGCCGCCTGGTAGTAGGCGTCCGGCACCACGTCCTGAATGGCGAGGAAGCCGTGCTTGGGAGCGCCGTAGTCGATGAAGGCGGCGTTAAGGCTCGGCTCGATGTTCGCGATCTTGCCGTAGTGGATGTTGCCGCGGGTCAGGCCGCGCTCGGCGATGTCGACCTTGAGATCCTCGAGCACCGAGTCGTTGGCGATGGCGATGCGGAGCTCGGTCGAGCTCTGCGCGTTGATGAGCATTCTTCGGGTCACGAAGTCTCCGGGTGACGGCGGGCGCGCCGTCGGTTGAATCGGGTGGGACGCTTCCGGTTGCCCGGGCGCCGGGCCACGGCGCGACTCCATGCACGTGCACGGAATCCGCTGGGCGGCTGCCCCGCGTTCGCTGCAGTTCAACCTGCGCGAGAAGCTTGAAGAACCGGCTCGTCATTCCGGGCGGCGGGTATCGCCTGCACTGGCGGCGGGTATAGCCTTGACAGCCCGCGGGCTGCCAGACGGCCCTCGGGCGACCCGAGTCGTCCCGGAATGTTTCGTCCCGGAATGTACGGACTGTCTGAAAAACAAGGGCTGAAGCAAACGCTCACTCGTCTGTCGAGTGCGCGGCGCATGCCGACCGGGGCCAGCGCCGCCGCCGGGGCGGAAGGTCCGCCAATGCGGCAACTATAGCAGCAGCTTGACTTTGCGAAGCAGATCCATCAATCGGTCAGATCCGTCGTTCGGCCCTGCATGAGGCCGCTTCACGGCGACATTCGCGGGCTCAAGGCCGCGCAGCGCGGCGCTCTCGAGCGCACCTACCGGCGCAAGGTCCGCCCGGACCAGGTCGTTTCGACCGAACTGGCCCGTCATCTCTGCACGCTGTCGCGTGACATCGGACGTCAGGTCGGCGTGCTGTTGAGCCGCGAAGGCGCGGTCGGCAAGGTGATCGTCGGCGATGCCAGGAAGCTGGAAATTCCGGATATCGGCCGCCTGCGGGGCGGCCCTGGACGCTTCCGGCGGCTGCGCCTCGTCCATACTCATCTGCGCGGCGAAAGTCTGACCGAAGACGACCTCAACGACCTGGCCCTGCTTCGCCTGGACATGGTCGCAGTGATTCAGGCCCTCGAGGACGGCGCCGCGGGAGGCATCGAAGTGGCCTGGCTGGCGCCCGAGCCGGCAGCGGGCGGAAGCGCCGGAACCACGCACTTCCTTCGCGCCGACGCGCCGCGGATCCACGAGCTGGAACTCGACTTCGCGGAGACCATCCGGGCAGTCGAGCGGGAAATGGGACGGCGTCGCGGCGGACGCGAGGCGCAGCGCGAGTGCGCTCTCGTGATCGGTGTCAGACCGGACGACGGCCACTTCCGGGAGACGGTCGAACTCGTGCGCTCGGCCGGTGTCGAGGTCGCCGGCGTGATGCGTCAACGCCGCACGCGCATTCACCCGCGGACCGTGGTGGGGCGGGGCAAGCTGACCGAGATCGTTCTTCAGAGCATGCGTGCGGGCGCCGACGTGGCGATCTTCGACATCGACCTTAAGCCCGCGCAGGCCCGAGCGTTCGAGGACGCGACCGGTCTGAAGGCGATCGACCGCACCCAGCTCATTCTGGACGTGTTCGCCCAGCGCGCCCGCTCGCGGGACGGCAAGCTGCAGGTCGAACTGGCCCAGTTGCGCTACTCGCTGCCGCGGCTGACCCAGAAGGACAAGGGACTGTCCCGGCTCGCGGGCGGCATCGGCGGCCGCGGACCGGGGGAAACGGTGCTCGAGGTGGGCCGCCGCCGCATTCGCGACCGGATCCGCAAACTCGAGAAGCAGGTAGAGCGTCTTTCGCGGCAGCGGGACGTGGCGCGCAGCCGGCGGCGCGATCGGCGCGTGCCGGTGCTGTCTCTCGTCGGCTACACGAACGCAGGCAAGAGCACGCTCCTCAATGCCCTGACCCGGAGTTCCGTCGCCACCGCATCGCAGCTCTTCGTGACCCTCGACCCGACCAGCCGGCGGATTCGCTTTCCGAGAGAGGGCGAGGTGGTGATCACCGACACGGTCGGTTTCATCGCCGAACTTCCGCCCGACCTGGTGCGGGCGTTCCGGGCCACCCTGGAGGAGCTCGGCGACGCGGACCTGCTGCTCCACGTCGTCGACGGTTCCGATCCGGCGTGGCGGACCAGGGCGGCAGCAGTGGACAGCCTGATCGAGGAGCTGTCGCTCGGCTCGAAGCCGCTGCTGGTGGTGCTGAACAAGTGCGATCTGCTGACCGACGAGCGCGCCCGGCTGCTGGCGGATCGACTCGATGCAGTCGCGGTCAGCGCGCGCACTCGAGCGGGTCTGGACCGCCTCGTGGACGCCGCCGAAGAGGCGATGGGAAGGGCCATGCCGCTGCTGCCGGGGGCAGCCGGCAACCACGGCGCGGCGGCAACCGGGTGATAGTCTCGAACCTGCCATGAGATGCTGTCCCCGCACGCGGCGGTGGGTTCAGGGAGCAGGCCGGACGGGAATCGCGATTCTCGTCCTGGCCGGTTTCGCGGCGCTTCTCGCGTACACGCTTCCGGCGGCGGCCGACTCGCCCGCCCGCCCGGACTTCGAGGGTTGGTACCAGGGAGCAGCCGGTCTGACGGAAGCGCTGGAAGTCCAGCAGCGCGACAGGCTGCCGCTGTTCCTCTACATCTACACGGATTGGTGCCCATACTGCCGGCAGTTCGAGCAGGAGCTGCTTGTGGACGAGGAGGTCGACAGCTATCTCGACGCAGTGCTTGCCGTGCGCCTCAACCCGGAGTCGGGCGGCCGCGAGAGCCAGCTGGCCCGGAGACTCGGAGTGCGCGGCTATCCGACGCTCGTCATGTACAGCGCCAACGGCCGGACGGCCTCGTACGTCGAGCGCATGGAGTCGGTCGACGGCTCGCTGCAACTGATGAGCGGCAGGGCATTCGTGCGGGTCCTCGACGAGGCGGCCAACAGGTAGCAGCCCATGGACAGGCGCTTCGAGCCCTGGCCGGCAAGGGTCATCGTCTACTACGACGGCGACTGCGCGCTCTGCAACTGGTCGGTGGCGCGTTGCCTGGCCCGGGGCGTGCCGCCGGGGGTTCGCTTCGCGCCCCAGGGCGGCGAGTTGTTCGGGCGCCTGATCGAGCTGCGGCCCGAGCTCGCCGGGATCGACAGCATGGTGGTCCAGAGCTTCCCCGCTGTCGACCCGGACCAGGGCAGTTCCCCAGGCAATTCCCCGGGTTCCCCGGCCGACTCGGCAGGTGAACTCCGTGTCCGCAGCGAGGCGGTGATCTGGCTCGCGTCCCGGCTGCAGGGGCCCGAGCGCTGGCTGGCCCTGCTCCAGCGGCTGGCCCCCCGGACGGTCCTCGACTGGGGGTATGCGCAGATGGCGAAGTATCGCCAGCGCGTGGGCAGGCGGTTGTCCGAGTGCCCCGCGCCGACGCCAGAGCAGCAGCGCTACTTTCTGGCGTGAGTCCGGCGAGAGGAGTTCCGCCGAGTCTGGCCGGAACACTCCCTCCGGACATCGCCGCGGCCGCGAGGGCGATAGACAGCCTGGACGATCTGGTCGAGGCAGCCCGGCGTCTGGCGATCGAGTTGCCAGGCGCCCTCGAGGGCGCCATCGAGAAGCGGCGGCGGGAGTATCTCGCCGGACGGATAGCCGCCCGCCTTGCCCTCGGGGAGCTCCTGGGCGAGCGCGCTCTGCGGGGCGGTCTCGGCGCCGACCAGGACGACGTGCCGTCGTGGCCGGAGGGCGTGGTCGGTTCGATCTCCCATGGCGCCGGCATCGGCTTTGCCGCGGTTGCGGCAGCGAACCGTTACCTGGGGCTGGGTGTCGACGTGGAGCGCATCGTGTCGGCCCGGCAAGCTGCGCGTCTCGGGCCGAGAGTGCTGACCGATCGGGAGCAGGAGCTCCGTCACGGCAGGAACGGCAGCCTGACCGAGGAAGAGATGTTCACGCTCGCGTTCTCCGCCAAGGAAAGCGCCTACAAGGCCCTGTTTCCGTTCCACCGCCGCGTGCTCGGGTTCTCGGATGTCGAACTCGAATGCCGGCACGGCGCGCCGGGCGCCGATCGCAGCGGCGGCTTGCGACTCCAGGCGTCCGTCGACCGCGATGCGGACAGGACGGCAACCCTGGTCGGCTGGTACGCATGCACGGGCGGCAGCGGCGGTCCGCACGGCTCGGCCATCCGCCGCATGTGGACCCTGGTGCTGACTGGAACGGATCCGACCGCCAGCCGCCTCAGTGGCTGCGCTGCATCGGCACGTCCAGCCAGGAACCGCGCGGAGCGCCCCGGTGAATCGTCACGGTCGGCGCGTCGACGCCTTCGGGGTCCGGGTACAGCGCGTGGTTTGCCGCGTCGGCGCCGGCGATGGTGAGCCGGAGGCGGTGGCCCGCGTCGATCGTGACGGCGGTGCCCATCAGGTCGATCAGAAGCTCGGCGGGTTCGTCCGGGAGCGGCTCGAGATCCTCCGCGTTGCCGCGGTGGAAGGGAAGGCCGAAGTCCTCCCACGGCGCTTCGCCGACCGCACGGTAGGAGGCGCGCAAGGCCCCCTCGGTGACGTAGTGCGAGCGGCCGTCGGCGTCGACCTCCTCGAGATACACGAAGAAATCGCCGTCGTCGTGTGTGGAGGAGACGTTGAGCCGCAGCACCGGATAGCCGACGATCGTCATCGCCTCCGCCAGCGGTTCCGTGGTGTAGGTGAGAGCCTTGTCGTTCTCGGCCGACCGCTCGTCGAAGAAGGTGGTTCCGCGCCGATCCCGGCGCCGGGAACCGTGCCCGTTCATCCAGCGGGAGAAGGAGCCCATCGCCGACGTGTAGTCGACGGTGTAGCTGTCCTGGCCGGTGTCGCCGGCGGTCCCGCCGAGCATGCCGCCGGCGGCCAGCTCGAAGCGTCGGGCGACAAGCCCCGCCGGCGGCCACGCCTCCGTGCCGATCCAGGTCGAGCCGTCCTCGGAGCGCTCCTCGTCCGGACTGGCTTCGATCTCCGGATCGTCGGGCAGGGTGTGGTTGCCCTCCATGACGTAGTAGTGGACGGGCGGTTCGTCCATCACGCCGTTGTCGATGCCCTTGAGCCAGTGGTCGTACCAGCGCAGGAACTCGGCCTTGTGCACGACGCCGCCGTAGCCGCCGCTGTGGACCCACGGGCCGATCATCATCTTCTGCGGCGCGGCCTCGAGGCTGGCGTAGAGCATCGGCTGCTGCGAGGCATAGATGTCGTACCAGCCGACCAGGTGGTAGATGGCAATCCCCGAGGCGTCGATCGCCTCCAGGTCGTCGATCGTGCCCGTCGTGTTCCAGTCCGCGAAGGCGGTCCCTGTCCTGTAGGTCCAGTCGCGCCGGGAAGCGGCCTCCGTGCCGACCAGGTCCTGGGCCCACAGGTTGGCCGCATGTTCGGCCACCGCCTCGTCGCGCATGGCACCGTCCGGGTCCTCGTCGACGGGCGCGGGCGCCGTCGAAAGGTCGGCCTGCCTGGTGCCCGAACCCCAGGTGTCGATGAACTCGTTCTTGTAGGTGCCGCCCCGGAACACGAAGTCGTAAGGCGTGGGGCCGGCCATCTCGGCGAAGATCGCCTTGAGCGCCGAAGGCGCCTGGGTCGCGGCCTGGTACTGGGTCATGCCGGGGTAGGAACGCCCGTGCATGCCGACGTTGCCGTCCGACCACGGCTGCGTCGCGATCCACTCGATGATGTGGAACGAATCGGCCGTCTCCTCGACCGAGAAGGCGCCGTTGTGGACGCCGAAGGAGGCGCCGGTGCCGCGGGCATCGGCGACGGCAACGGTGTAACCGCGGTGCAGCATGTGCTGGAGGACCGGATCCCGCTCGCCGGTCGCCAGGAGCCGCTGTTCGCCGTTCTCGTCCTCGATCAGGAAGGCGCGCGTGTAGCGGGTGTAGTGAAGGATGGTCGGCAACGGTTCCGACGCTTCCGTGCCGCCGGCGGTCGGAATGAAGTAGTCCACCGCGATGCGGACGCCGTCCGGCATCGGGACGTAGACGGAGTAGCGGTTGGCGCCGTCATGGGCCGCTTCCCGCGTGTAGACGCCGAAACCGCTCGCCGCTTCCCCATCGGCCGACGGCGGATCGCCGGCGGGCGCGCACCCGGCGCCGGAGATGAGGACTGCGGCCGTCACCGCGCCCGGAGCGCAGCGGCGGAGGTGCTTCGTGGTTCTCATCCTGCGTCTCCTGGTGCTCCGGTTCTTCGTTTCGGTGTCTCCGGCCGCGATGCAGTTCACCCGAACGCCGATCCTATCCGCCTCGTCAAAGCACGGCGCACGAACCGACCCACTCCAGTTCTGCAGATCTGGAAGATCTCGCCATGATTGCAAGGACATGCAAGGATGAAGGCGAGCATGATTCCACGTTCACTTCAGGCTCGCGTGGAAGATCGTCTGCGTCTCTTCCCGGCGGTCGCCTTGCTGGGGCCGCGTCAGGTCGGCAAGACAACGTTGGCGCGGAGGATCGCCGAGACTGACTTCGGAGGCGGGAATGGAGGGCGGCGAAAGGGCCTCTATCTCGATCTCGAGAGTCCGGTCGACCAGGAAAAGCTCGCCGACCCGGTAGGTTACCTTGGCCGGCATCCCGGCCGGCTTGTCGTGCTGGACGAGATCCACCGCACTCCACGTCTTCTCGAGGCGCTGCGCGGGCTCATTGACGAGCGAATCCGCGGCGGTGAGGCGGCAGGGCAGTTTCTGCTGCTCGGATCGGCCTCGATGGACCTGCTGCGCCAGTCCGGGGAGAGCCTGGCCGGCCGTATCGCCTACCTCGAGCTCGCTCCCCTCGACGTTCGTGAAACGAGTCGGCTGGAGCAGACATCCCTCTGGGTCCGGGGCGGCTTCCCGCGCGCGTTCCTGGCCCCGAGCGACGCCGACAGTGCCACCTGGCGCGAGAACTTCATTCGCACCTACCTCGAGCGCGACATCCCCGCACTCGGCCCCCGGATTCCGGCTCAGACGCTGCGGCGATTCTGGACCATGCTCGCGCATGCTCAGGGCGGGCTCTGGAACGCGGCCGCGCTGGCCAGAAGCCTGGCCGTCGACGGCAAGACCGTGGCCCGGTATGTCGACCTGCTGGTCGATCTCCTGCTGGTGCGGCGGCTGCCGCCGTTTCACGCCAACGTCCGCAAGCGGCTGGTGAAATCGCCCAAGGTCTACGTGCGGGACAGCGGGATCGTCCACACGCTCCTGCGACTGGACGATGAAGAGGACGTGCTCGGCCATCCTGTAGCGGGCGCAAGCTGGGAGGGCTTCGTCGTCGAGACGCTGATCCGGGCGGCGCCTGAGCGTACGCGCGCCAGCCACTACCGCACAGCGACGGGAGTCGAGGTCGATCTCGTGCTGGAACTGCCGGGCAATCAGGTCTGGGCCGTCGAGATCAAGCGCGGTCTGGCCCCGGCGGTCGACCGGAGTTTTCGCGCTGCCCTGGACGACCTGAAGCCCGACCAGGCGTTTCTCGTCCACGGCGGAGACGAGCGCTACCCCAAGGGAGGGCGAGTGGAAGCGATCGGGCTGAGAGCGCTGGCCGAGGAACTGGCCGCTGGCGACAAGCGCTGACCGGAGGCAGCCGCGCCGTGGATCGCCTACTCGATCGACTCGAGCGGCAGGGCGCTTCGCACCTTGAGCCCCTTCCTCGTCACGCGGACTTCCGGCGCCACGAACGCGCCGAACGGACGTTCGCTGTAGTAGGTCAGGACGACTTGGCGCCGGAGTTCCTCCTCGATGTGGTCGAACACGCGGGCCAGCTGGTCGATCGACTCGATCTGGAACAGGCGACCGCCGGTGGGCCCGGTGATCAGCCGCATGTTGTTGCGGAGGTTCGCTTCCTCCATCGCCCTGTCCCGGAGGCCCGCTTCCTCCATCGGCGTGAGCCTGCGGGGGTCCGAGCGCATGGCGACGACATAGACGGGCACGCCAAGGCGCTTTCCGAAGTCGATCGCCCGAACGGGATCGGCGCGGCTGTTCGAGTCGAAGCCGTCGGTCACGACGACCAGCGCCCGCCGGCCCGGCGCTTCGCCGTACTGGAGCAGCGAGAACAGCATCGCGTCGTAGAGAGCGGTCTGTCCCGAGGGATGCAGGCGTTCGAGGCTCTGCACGAGCAGCGCCTTGCTGCCCGTCAACGGCTGCACCAGGCGCAACGTGGAATCGAAGTCGACGAGGAACGCCTGATCGCGCCAGGTCAGGGCGCCCTCGAAGAACGCCGCGGCGATCGCGGTGGTCTGCTCCCAGATGAACTCCATGCTGCCCGAAGAGTCGATCGCGAGACCCAGCGAAAGGGGTACCTGGTTCGAGGCGTAGAGCTTCTCCACCTGACGCGGCTCGCCGTCCTCCCTGATCTGGAAGTCCTCGGGCCGAAGGTCGGCCACCGGGTTTCCGCGGCGGTCGACCACCAGGACCTGCAGTTGCACGAGCTGAACGTCGATCTCGCTGCTGAACCCGGCGCCCTGAAGCAGTTCGACGTCTTCGAGTTCGCGGCCGTCGCCCAGCCGCGCCACCACACGGACGAAGTCCTGGGGCGAGACGCCGGCAACGGGAACGTCGGCGCTGACGCGCCGCACGCCGGCGGGCCCCGTCTCTCCTTCGAACTCGTGGAAGGCGGCGACCAGTCGTTCCGTGCGGTAGAACTCGACGCGTTCCAGGGTTTCGGCGCGCGGAACCGAGATGTCGGCTTCGACCCGCACCGCCTGTTCGCCGCCGGCAGCCGGTGCGGCTCGTTCGCGTCGTTCGCTCCGTGCAGCCTGGTCTCCGGACCGGTCTCGCCGATCCCCTGCGCTGCGGATCGGGACGATACTCGCCAACCGCACCGAGAACGGAGGATCGAGGCGGTTCAGGACGATCCTGTCGCTGCCCGCCCTGGCGCCGCGGGCGCCGTACGCTCTGACTTCGACAGCGTGTTCGCGCGGCGGATCGGCAAGTTCGATCCGGGCCTCGAAGGGTGGCCGGGTCGAGCGAGCGACCTCCTCGCCGTCGAGCAGGAACTCGACGACGGCGATCTGCGGGTCGATGACAAGCGTCTGGATCAGCACCCGGCCGCTCAGGAGCTGACGGTGACCCTTCTCGGGCGGCAGGATGCGGATCGTCGCCGGCCGAGCGCTGCGAGACGTGCTGGCCCGGGCCGTCCCGCGGCCTGTCCCACTGCCCGGAGCGCCTCTGACGGGCGGCAGGTAGTCCGCCTTGTCGAAGCCGTCGTCGGCTCCGAGAGCGCCTGGTGCCTGAGCGCCTGGTGTCCGAGCGTCGGGTCCCGGCGCGGCGCCGACGGCCCGGGTTGCGGTCGTGGCCGCGGTTGCGGGTGGAGGCGGGGCGTCGCCCGCTCGCTCGTAGACCGTACGGAACGAGAGGTCGGCGAAGCGTCCGCCCTGCAGGTCGGTCACGACCACGAGTCGATCGCCTTCGAGGTAGAAGGTCTCGATGCGCTGCCGGCTCCGGGAAACGGACTCCACTTCGATCGAGTCGCCGAGGAGTCGGGCTCGGCTGCGGCCGCCGAACCCGTCTGCGACCTCGCGTCCGTCGACAAGGAAGACGCGGTCTTCCCGCTTCGCGTTGCGGATGAGAAGCTCCGGGGCATCGATTCGGATCAGCAGGACATCCAGCCGTTCCGCGAGCTCGCGCGCCATCTGCCGCATCGTCGCCGGGCCGTCCTGATCGGCCCGTCCGCTGCCAGGCGCTCCCCGGCCGCGGCCGAAGCCGCCCTGGCCGCCGCGGCCGAAGCTGCCGGTGGGGCCGCTGCCCGGCACGGCGCCCCGAGAACGTCCGGGACCGCCGCCGAAGGTCTGGCCGTAGGTCTCTTCGAGCTTCTCGACCGGATTCTCGCTCAGCCGTTCGTCCCGTATCCAGATGCCCGCAATGGCGGCGACTTCGTCCTTCGCCGCGCTTTCCACGGCGCCCGTCGCCACGTCGCCCGCGGCGTTCGCTGCCACGTCCTTCCCGACCTCCTCCGCGACCACGGACGAGGGCTGTTCCCGCGCGGCTGGCTCCTGGGCGCCTGCCGGGATTCCGATCGGTGCCAGGAGCGCGCAGCCGAGAGCGCACTTCCAGAGCCTGCCGCTGACGGCCCGGGGCGAAATCACGGGCCGCCTCCTCCCGGGCCGCCTTGCGTTCCCCGACACGGGTCGTTCGCCCTCCTCGTGCAGGCTTGCAAGGTCCGCGATTCGGTGTCCGTCCTCGTCTACAGACCAGGACAGACGAGGATCCCGCCTCGCAGGAAGTCGTGACTCTCGACCGCCTGCAAGGCGGGTGGAATGCAGGTGATCCGACTGTTGTCAGCCAACCGGATGAGACGCAGGGAGGACAGTCCGCCCCACTCACGCGGAACCGCCCCGGTCAGCCGATTGCCCTTGAGCCACAACTCCTCCAGGTTCGACAATCGGCCCAGCTCCGGCGGCAGCGGACCGCTCAGGTCGTTGTAGCTGAGCACGATGAGTCGCAGCCCGGTCAGGTCGCCCAGCCACGAGGGAAGCCCCCCGGTCAAGCGGTTGCGGCGGAGGTCCAGCACTTCGAGCGCATCCAGTTCCCTGAGCGCCAGGGGGAAGCTGCCCGTGAGGGCTCTCATGGGAAGCCTCAGCTCTCGAACACGAGCCGGTGCATCGCCAACGCCTCCAACGGTGACGCCATCCCAGCTCCGGATCGGACGGCTGAAACTCCAGCTGTCGACCGAAAGTGCGGCAAGAGTGTCCAGCATCCTTGACAGAGCCTCGCAATCGGCGACCAGGCCGGGGTTGCGTTCCGGTTCCCGCACCACCACGCCATTGGCGCATGAAGGCGTCCACCGCCATCGGGCGCGAGGAGGCTCCGCTCCTATCTGGAACGGGTTCGACACCATCGACTCCGTTTCGTGCCGCTCGGCGAACTCCCTCAAGTGCTCGCTCAGGGAATCGCGATACACACCGTACCTGCCGAATCGCCTCCCCACGTTCTGCCGGTTCCAGTCGTTCCATCGCGCGGCCAGCCGCGCCGCTGCCTCCGGATCCTCGCCGATACGGTCGTGCGTTTCGCCGGGGTCGCCGTCGAGGTCGTAGAGCGCGGCGTCCCCGCCATCCCAGAAGCCCTTGACGAGTTTGAGATCGCCGGCGCGGACGGCGTAGGCGGTTCGGGACGGATCGCGGTTCCAGAGGCGCCAGAAGAGGGTCTCGTGCGGCGCCCCGGAGGCTGTTCCGCGAACGAAGGGGTCCAGGTCGACGCCGTCCAGGGGCTGCTCGGAGTCGGCACGGACGTTCGCCGCCGCAAGCGCGGTGGCCGCGATGTCCAGGTTGATGACCATCGGCTCGAAGGTCGCACCCCGCGGCCAGCGGGCCGGCCAGGAGCCGACAAACGGCACGCGGATGCCGCCCTCGAACAAGTCGCCCTTGCCGCGGCGAAACGGCCGGTTGTCCGCCCAGGAAGCCGCCGGATCGGCATTGGGATACACGCCGCCGTTGTCGCTGAGGAAGAACACCAGGGTGTTGTGCCGCTGTCCCGTGTCCTCGAGTGTGTCCAGCACCCGGCCGACGTTGCTGTCCAGCGCATCGACCATCGCCAGATACTTGCGCCGATTCTCGTCCGCAACGTGGGCGTACTTCTCGACGAGCGCCGGGGGCGCCTGAAGAGGGGTATGCGGGGCGTTGTAGGCCAGGTACAGGAAAAAGGGCGCGCCGCCCGCTTCTCCGCGGATGAACGCGGTCGCAGCGTCGGTCAAGGCATCGGTCAGATAGCCGGTGAACCCGGACGCACCCCGGTCCTTGCCGAGCGGGAGCAGCTGTGGGCCGGCAGAGCGAAGATCCGCGACGTCGATGCGGTAGTAGTCATGGTGGCCGGCGAGAAAGCCGAAGAAGGAGTCGAAGCCGCGGTTGAGCGGATGAAACGGCGGCGCGGAGCCGAGATGCCATTTGCCGATCAAGCCGGTGCGGTAGCCGGCGTTCCGCAGGTGAGTCGCGAAGGTCCTGGCTTCCAGCGGCAGTCCGTGGGCGTGGTCGAAGGGCGCGTGGGCGAAGCTGGTGACCACGCCGAAACGGTCCGGATAGCGCCCCGTCATCAGGCCGACACGCGAGGGACTGCACAAAGAGGCGGCCGCGTAGCCGTTGGCGAAGATGACGCCCTCCCGCGCCAGCCGGTCGATGTGAGGGGTGGAGATCTCGACCGCGCCGTTGAAACCCACGTCGTTGTAGCCAAGGTCGTCGACATGGATGAGGACGATGTTCGGCTGTTCGGCACGGCTTCCGCCGGCCCAGCTGCGGTAGAACAGACCAGCGCATGCCGCCACGAAACACAGGCTGACGACCAGCAGCAGGACGAACGACAAGCCTCGATCTCGGCCCGCACGGCGAGCGCGACCGGGGCTGCGCCTGCGTCGGACGTTGCCGACGGTCACGTCCGCAGCGGCGCTGCCTTGCCCGACGCGATCAGGTCTGCGGGGCGTCGTGGTGTCCCGAGCGCCGCGCATCGGGATTGAGCATAGCGCACCTGGCACCTCCCTCCCCCGGAACTCCGTGCGCCTGTATCCTCCGAGGACTTCCCATGAAGACATACATCCTGCGGCGCCTGCTGGCGATGGCGCCGACGCTGTTCTTCGCCAGCCTGATCGTCTTCGTGTCGATGCGGGTCATTCCCGGCGACGTGATCGATCTGATGCTGGCGCAGAACGACGTCTCGACCAGCCTTGATCGGGAGGCCCTGGAGGCAGCGATGGGGCTCGATCAGCCGATGGCCTCGCAGTATCTGCGCTGGGCGGGCAGCGCACTGCGCGGGGATCTCGGCCAGTCGCTCTGGCGCAGCACCCCGGTCATGGAGCAGATCCTGGAACGGTTGCCGGTGACCTTCGAGCTGGGCTTGCTGGCCCTGCTCGTCGCGCTGTCGGTGGCCGTGCCGATCGGCATCCTCTCGGCCACCCGGCAGGACTCCACGCTCGACTACGCGGCGCGGTCGTTCTCGCTCGTGATGCTGGCCATCCCCGGATTCTGGCTCGGCACCCTGGTCATGGTCTTCCCTTCGGTCTGGTGGCGCTGGGCGCCGGAACTCGAGTACACGCCGTTCCTGGTCGACCCGATCGCGAATCTGAGCCACATGATCGTGCCGGCGATCCTGCTCGGACTGTCGATGTCGGCGGTCACCATGCGGATGACCCGGACGATGATGCTCGAAGTGATGCGGCAGGACTACGTCCGCACGGCGCGCGCCAAGGGTCTGCGCGAGCGGGCGGTGGTCGTACAGCACGCGCTCAGGAACGGGCTGATTCCGGTGGTCACGTTGATCGGGCTGCAGGCGCCGCTGCTGATCGGCGGCGCCGTGGTGATGGAGCAGATCTTCGTCATTCCGGGCATGGGGCTGCTCCTGCTCGAGGGCGTCCACGAACGGGACTATCCGGTGATCTCGGGCGTCTTTCTGGTGGTGGGCGTCGCGGTGCTCCTGCTCAACCTGCTGGTGGACCTGAGCTACGGCTGGCTCGATCCCAAGGTGCGGTACGGATGAGCGCGGTACCGATGAGCGCCGCATGACCGTCGTTGCCGCAGCCGCCGGAAACGCCCTGCCACAGCGCGGCGAGCCGCGCTGGCGGCGCTTCACGGTCCGCCTGTTCCGGACCAAGCCGCTGGGCGCCGCGGGCGCCGTGGTCTTCCTGATCTTCCTGCTGAGCGGCATCTTCGCCGGCGTGCTCGCACCCCACGGCATCAACGAGACCGACCTGGCGCATCGTCTGGAGCCGCCGTCCCCGCAGTTCCTGCTCGGCACCGACCACCTGGGCCGCGACCTCTTCTCGCGGGTCCTGATGGGCGCTCGCCTGTCGATGGTCGTCGGTTTCTGCGCCGCCGCCCTGGCCACCGTCGTGTCGATCGTGATCGGCTTGCTGTCGGGCTACCTGGGCGGCTGGTTCGACATGCTCACGCAGCGTCTGGTGGACGCTTGGATGACCTTCCCGGATCTCGTGCTCCTGATCGTCATCGTGTCCGTGGTCGGTCCGGGAATCACCCAGATCGTGATCATCCTGGGGCTGCTCTACGGCATTGCCGGATCGCGGATCGTGCGCGGCGCGGTGACGTCGGTGCGCGAGCACGTCTATACGCACGCCGCGCAGTCGATCGGCGCCGGCGCCTTCCACATTCTTCGCCGTCACATCCTGCCCAACGTCATGCCGGTCGTCATCGTGCTGTTCACGACCCGCGTCGGCGCCGTCATCCTGTCGGAGGCGGCGCTTTCGTTTCTGGGGCTGGGAGTACCGCCGCCGGCGCCGACCTGGGGCGGCATGCTGAGCGGAGACGGCCGGACGTATCTCTACCTGGGGCCGTGGCTGGCCCTGGCGCCGGGCATCTGCCTGACCGTGGTGGTCTACTCGGCGAACGTCTTCGGGGATGCCTTGCGCGACCTGCTGGATCCCAGAATGAGAGGAACCTGAGCATCATGGAACATCGCGGGCTGCGGACACCAGGGCGGGGCGCCAGCGGGGCTCTCGGGGTTGTCGGGACTCGCGGCGTTCTCGCGGTTCTCCTGGTGCTCCCGAGCGCGTGTCTCGACGGACCGGACCGCCGTCACACCCTGGATTCCGGCACGGCCACGAGGGCTTCCGGCACCGACATGGGCAACGGCAGCCTGATGCCGGGTCACGCCGCAGCCGAAGCGCCGGTCCACGGCGGCGAGTTGAACGTGGGCACGGTCTACGTCACGCTGTCCGCGCTGTCGTGGGACACGGCGGACTGGAACTGGAAGCAGAACCACGACACCGGGATGCTCTACGAGCAGCTCTTCGTGGGCGATCTCGATCAGGCGGCGGTTCGCGGAGGGCGCCAGCGCTTCGTTTCCGAGGCGTACCTGACCCCTGAAGCGATTCGCGGCGAGCTGGCCGAAAGCTGGGAATGGGAGGATCCACTGACGCTGGCGATCCGGCTCAGACGGGGCGTGATGTTCCCCGGCAAGCCGGGCGTCATGAAACGCCGGGAGTTCGACGCCCACGACGTCCTCTTCAGCTTCGAGCGTCTGCGGGACAGCCCGAAGGCGATCCCGACCTATTTCGACCACATCGGCCGTGTCGAGGCTCGGGACGATCACACGGTGGTGTTCGAGTTCAACGAGTTCAACGCGGAGTGGGACTATCGGTTCGGCTACGGGTACTTCTCCGGCATCGTGCCGCGCGAACTGGGCGACGTGGACGCGAAGGACTGGCGCAACGTCACCGGCTCCGGTCCCTTCTCGCTGGAGCGGTTCATTCCCGGCAACTCGCAGACCTACGTCCGCAGAGCGGACTACTGGGATCGGACGACGATCGGCGGGAAGAGCCACGAGATTCCCTTCATCGACGAGCTCACGTACCGCACGATCAAGGACGAGGCGACCTACCTGACGGCCCTTCGCACCGGCAAGCTGGACATCCTCGAGTCCATTCGCTGGATCGCCGTCGATCACCTGAAGAAGACGACCCCGGAACTGCGCTGGTCGCGGTGGCTGTCGACCGGCGGCAACTTCATGGTCATGCGGGTCGACCAGGCGCCGTTCGACGACCGCAGGGTGCGGCGGGCGATGAACCTGGCGGTGAATCAGCGCGAGATCGCGGACCTGTTCTTCGGCGGCAACGCGGAGCTGTTCGCCTATCCGCAGCACCCCACCTTCGAGGGCTACTTCGAGCCGCTCGAGGCGATGCCGCCGTCCGTGCAGGAGCTGTTCGAGTACAGGCCCGAGAAGGCGCGCCGGCTGCTCGCCGAGGCGGGGCATCCCGACGGCTTCTCGTTCAGGATGCAGGTCTCGACCAGCAACCCCATGCGGATGGAGCTGGCGCCGCTGCTGGCGAGCTACCTGGACCGGATCGGGGTGACGATGGAGATCGAGGTCGTGGAGTACGCCGCCTACCTGTCGATGATGACCACCCGAACCCACGGCCCGGGGTACCTGATGGGCAGCGGCCACGTGAACCCGACGACCACGCTGCGCAAGAACTTCGTCACCGGACAGACGTGGAATCCGTCGATGTGGTCGGACCCGGAACTCGACCGCCGGATCCACGAGATGTTCCTGACCCGGGACGAAGTGAAACGGCAGGAGATCGTCAAGCAGATCACTAAGGAGATGCTGGACGAGGCGCCGTACATCTGGCTGCCCGTGCCGTACGTCTACACCGCATGGTGGCCGTGGGTGAAGAACTACGGCGGCGAGCTGCGGGCCGGGGCGGTTCGTCCCGGTCCGATCTACGCACGGCTCTGGATCGATCAGGAGCTGAAGCGGGAGATGGGTTTCTGATGGCCGCGAGGGAGCCGTGACGCACCCGCGCACGTTGTCTCGGCGACGCGGCGGGCCGGCGGCGGAGGCGCCTGACCCCTCGTGACGGAACCTCTGCTCCGGATCCGGGATCTGGACGTCACCTTCCGCGGCCGGTTCGGCAACCGGCCCAAGGTCCGGGCGGTGACCTCGCTGTCGATCGACGTCGCGGCAGGCGAGACGCTGGCGATCGTCGGCGAGAGCGGATCGGGGAAGAGCGTCACGGCGCTCTCCATCCTGCGGCTGATTCCCGAGCCGGGACGGATCGAGAACGGCCGCATCCTGTTCGAAGGCCGGGACCTGCTGGCGCTCGACGACGCCGGCATCCGCTCGGTGCGGGGCAACCGCATCGCGATGATCTTCCAGGAGCCGATGTCGTCGCTCAATCCCGTGATGACGATCGGCCGACAGGTCGCCGAGCCGCTGCGGCTGCACCGCGGACTCAAGCGCAGGGAGGCGCTCGCGCAGGCGGTGGACCTGCTCAGGTCGGTGGCGATTCCGGACGCGGAGAAGCGGATCGGCGACTACCCGCACCAGTTCTCGGGCGGCATGCGCCAGCGGGTGATGATCGCGATGGCGCTCGCGTGTCATCCGCGGTTGCTGATCGCCGACGAGCCGACGACGGCGCTGGACGTGACGGTGCAGGCGCAGATCCTGGAGTTGCTGCAGGAACGCACGCGGGAGGCGGATTCGGCGCTCATCCTGATCACGCACGACCTCGGCGTGGTCGCGCGCCATGCCGACCGCGTGGCCGTGATGTACGGCGGCCGGATCGTGGAGAGCGGATCCGCGGCGGCCCTTTATGCCGACCCGCGCCATCCGTACACTCAGGGGCTGCTGCGGTCCGTGCCGCGGCTCGAGGGGGAATGCGGAGGCCGTCTCGATTCGATCGAGGGTCAGCCGCCGGACCTCGCCGCGCTTCCCGCAGGATGCGCCTTTGCGCCGCGCTGTCCGTACACTCGCGACCGCTGCCTGGCGATCCCGCCGCCGCTCGAAGCCGCTGCCGGCGGTCGGGCCCGGGCCTGCCACGGCTACGAAGGGGAACTCGAAGGGGAAGCGGCGTCTTGACCGGCGCGATCCCGGTTCCTGGGGGCGCGAAGGGCGAAGAGGCCCCGGGGACGCCGCAGTCCGTCGCCGGCGTCGACGACGGCGGCGGGGCCGCGTTCTCGGGCCGCCGCGCGCTGCTCCGCGTCGAAGATCTGAAGGTCCACTTCCCGGTGACGGAAGGGGTGCTCCTGCGGCGGCGCGTCGGATCCGTCAAGGCGGTCGACGGGGTGTCGTTCGACCTCGGGCGCGGCGAGACCTTCGGTCTGGTGGGGGAAAGCGGTTGCGGCAAGTCGACGACGGCGCTGGCCATCCTGCGCATGCTGGAGCCGACGGCCGGGCGCATCGTCTTCGACGGCGAGGACATCTCGCAGGCCAGCCAGCGCCGGCTGCGGCCGCTTCGCCGGCGGATGCAGATGGTCTTCCAGGACCCCTTCGGGGCGCTCGATCCGCGCATGCGGGTACGGGAGATCGTCGGCGAGCCGCTCAAGGTGCACGGCGTGGCGGGGAGCCGGCGGCGCTTCCGGGAGCGGGTCGCGGAGCTGCTCGACCTGGTCGGCCTGCTGCCGTCGATGGCCGACCGCTACCCGCACCAGTTCTCGGGCGGCCAGCGCCAGCGGATCGGCATCGCCCGGGCTCTGGCGCTCGAGCCCGATCTGCTGATCTGCGACGAGGCCGTGTCGGCGCTCGACGTCTCGATTCAGGCGCAGGTGCTCAACCTGCTGATGGATCTCCAGGCGAGGCTGGAGCTGACGTACCTGTTCATCGCCCACGACCTGTCGGTAGTGCGCCACATCAGCGACCGCATCGGGGTGATGTATCTCGGACGGATCGTAGAGATCGCCGCACGCGACGAGCTGTTCGAGCGGCCGAGACATCCATACACCGAAGCTCTCCTGGCTTCGGTGCCGACGCCGGATCCGGCAGTCGAGGCGGCGAGGCCGCATCGCCTGATCGCCGGCGAAGTGCCGAGCGTCCGCAACCCGCCGCCTGGCTGCCGCTTCCACCCGCGCTGCCCGAAGGCGCTCGGCCGCTGTGCCCGCGTGCAGCCCCTGCTCGAAGCGGTCGGCCCGGCGCGGGTTGCCTGCCACCTGTATCCTGAAACGCTGCCGACTGCCGACGGCGGCGGCTGAGTCGGCGGAGCCTGGCGGCTTGACCGTTTCGCACGTCCGGCGACCGAAGTTCTACGGCTGGCCGATGGTCGGCGTGGGTTTCCTGACCTACGGCCTGGGCATCGCTCCGGCCTACTACGGCCTGGGCGTTTTCGCGTCGGCGCTGATCGACGATCTGGGGCTGACCCGCCAGCAGATCGGCGAGATGTTCGGGGCGTTCACGTTCACGTACGGCCTCGTCAGTCCCGTCGCGGCGGCGGCGATCCGTCGTTGGGGCATCCGGGCCACGGTGACCGCGGGCGCGCTGTGCGCCGCCAGCGGTTTCTGGCTGGTGAGCCAGGCTACGAGCGCCGCCGAGCTCTACGTCGGCTACTCGTTGGTCGGTGGCATCGGAATCGGTTTCTCGACCCTTCTGCCCGCCCAGGCGATACCGGTCTTCTGGTTCCGAAGGTACCGGGCGCGGGCGACGGCAATTGTCCTGTCGGGCGCCGCGGTCGTCGCCTTTCTGTGGCAGCCGGCGGCCGGGTTCGTGCTCGAGTCCTGGGACTGGCGCCTGGGCTGGCGGATCGTCGCCGGGCTCTCCCTGCTCGTCGCGGCGATCGCCGTTCTCTTCATCCGCAACCAGCCGAGCGACGTCGGCCAGCGTCGTGACGGACTGCCGCCGCAGGGCGCGGGCGATACGGGACGGGGCGGTCCGGCCCTCGCCGTTGCGGACCACGGTGGTCCGCCGGATCGGCAGGCGAGAAGCGGTGTTCAGGCGGTGGTCGCATCAGCGCCGAAGGGCGCCGTTCGGCTGGCCCTGCGCACGCCTCACTTCTGGCTGGCCACCTTCGCGACGGCTGCGAACACGGTGCCGTGGCGCGTCATGTCCGCCCACGGCGGGCTCCACCTGGAGGATCTCGGCTTCACGACGCTTGCCGCGTCAGCCATCCTGGGGGTGCGGGCGGGCTGCAGCCTGTTCGGGCGGCTGACCGGTTCCCTGGGCGACTTCATGGCGCCGACGCGCATCCTTGCGGCGGCCCTGCTGGTCACCGCGGCTTCGCTGTCGGTCTTCGTGTCGGCGACCTCGGCGGTGGTGGCCTATCCCTGCGTCTTCGCGATCGGCGTGGCCTACGGTGCTGCCTACACCAGCGAAGCGGTCGTGTTCGGCTGGTTCTTCGGGCGGGCGGCGTTCGTCGGCACCACCGGCGTCCGGATCGCCCTGATCGGCGTCATCGGCGCTCTCGGGCCGATCCTGGCCGGCGCCGCAGCGGATCGAGCGGGTTCCTACGCCGGCACTCTGTGGACCCTCTCCGCCCTGGCGGTCCTGGGTGCGGCGGCGATCTGGTTCTGCCGGCCGCCGGACCGGTCATCGTGGACAGTCGGACCGAAGACGGAGGGGTAGTCTGCACCGACCCGGCAAGGGAAGGACTCGCATGGACAAGCGCAAGGCGCCGACAGCAGCGCCCGCTCCCGGGAACGTGGACTTCGTTCCCAAGTCGACGGTGCTGTCGAAGGTCGGCATCGGTTCGGAGTACCGGTTCGGGCAACGCTCCGTCGCGCAGGCGCGCGTCGAGAGCATTCAGGGCAGGGTGTTCGATTACGTGAAGATGTCCGACCACCGCTGGGAAGCCGGCCGAGCCATTCCGTGAGCTTCGCCACGGTCGGCCTGCTCCATCCGGGAGCGATGGGGGTCACGGTCGGCGAGGCCGTGCGCCAACCGGTCCGGGTGGTGTGGGCCTCCGACAGGCGGAGCCGCGAGACCCGTGCCCGTGCCGCGGGCGCCGGTTTCGAAGATCTGAGGACGCTCGCCGCCGTGACCGCGGCTGCCGACGCCGTGCTCTCGGTGTGCCCGCCCCACGGCGCCCTGGCGCTTGCCGAGGCGGTCGCCGAAACCGGCTTCAAGGGTCTCTATCTCGATGCGAATGCCGTCTCGCCCGCCACGGCGATCGAGATCGCGGCAGCCGCGGCGGCGGGCGGAGCGCGCTTCGTGGACGGCGGCATCGTCGGGCCGCCGGCGGTCCGGCCCGGGACGACACGGCTCTTCGTTTCGGGCGGCGCCGCGACGGAACTGATCCCCCTGTTCGAGGATTCGGCCCTCGAAGCGATCGATCTCGACGCGGACGTCGGCGCGGCTTCGGCGCTCAAGATGTGCTACGCCGGCTTCACGAAAGGCAGTGCAGCTCTGCTGCTGTCATTGCGGGCGGCCGCCAGGGCCTACGGCGTCGAAGAGGGTCTCCTCAGGGAGTGGAGCCGCTCCCAGCCGGGACTGGAAACGAGAAGCGTGCGCGCGGCGGCCACGGCGGCTCCCAAGGCGTGGCGCTTCGCCGGCGAGATGGAGGAGATCGCGTCGACCCTCGAGGCGGCGGGACTTCCGGACGGGTTCCACCGAGCCGCGGCGGAAGCGTACGCGCGGCTTGCCGGATTCCGCGGCGAGCCGGAGGATGTGCCGGTCGAGGACGTGGTTGCGGCTCTGCTGGGCGGCGGTGCAGCCAGACCGGCATCTTGACGTGCGATCCCAAGGGCCGGGGCGCGTCGTCGATGTAGCCCGGATCATCGCGGATGTCTTCCCGGAGGGTACGGAACGGGCCGGCGCGCGGCAAGGCGTCGGCGTCGGCAACGCTCGCTCTCGACTTCGCGACGATCGGTGCGGCGGCAAAGGCTGCCGGCGTGTCCGGCCGCGTCTCCGGCACTCGCTCCGGGTCGGGTCGGCTCAGTCCCTGGTCAAGGCCGGGGCTTCGATAGCGGAACTGATGCAAGCGGGCCGCTGCGGGGACGCCCAGACGGCGACCGGCTACACCGAAGCGGAGTTAGCCGGCCGCGGTCCGGTGGCGCGGCTGTTCTACGGGCGCATGTGAGCGTCAGAGCCGCTCGGGGGGCTAGCTGTGGAAGAAACGGGGCGATCAGCGGGACGTGACGATGGCCAAAAAGAGGTTTGAATCGCCCACCCCAGAGCAGAGCCTTCGCTGGCAAGTACATAGGCGGCTATCCACACCAGGAACGCCGCAACGACTGTCGCCAAGCAAAGTACAACAAGCAGTGCCATCCCGGCAGCCTCCTATCCGAACCCAATATTCGCAGCGTACCAAGGCATGAACTGGCTGGAACACCATGTATCTACTACTTGGATGGTATGAAGCGACAAGCCGCCGACGGCCAGTAACGCAGCAATTGGCAGAAGACGGTGGTGAAGACGCGGCCGACCCGGGTGCGCATCGGGGAGCGCTGCAAGCCTCATCCGGCCGGTCAGCCGGGCTGTCTGCGCGTGGACACGGTGCGTCAGGGCGATCTCGATGGCAGGAAGGGCCTGTACGAGATCGATCTCGTGGACGAGGTCACGCAGTACGAGTTCGTGGCCGCCACGGAGGGGCATGTCGGAGCGCTTCCTGATCCCGGCTCTGCAAGGCGCGATCGAGGCTTTCCCCTTCAACGTCAAGGGTTTCCACGTCGACAACGGCTCCGAGTTCGTCAACCACAAGGTCGCCGCGCTGCTGAACAGGCTGCACGTCGAAGAGTTCACGAAGTCCCGCCCGAGGCGCTGCAACGACAACGCCCTGGTCGAGAGCAGGAACGCCTCGGTGGTGCGGCGCTACCTCGGCCACGACCACATTCCTCGCCATCACGCAGCCTTCGTCGACCGCTTCCTGCGCGACGTGCTCGCCCCTTCCTCGACTACCACCGGTGCTGCCACTTCCCGTCGAGGCGCGGGACGCCAAGGGACGCGTGCGCAAGACCTGTCCCTTCGAGAAGGTCACCACGCCCTGCTTCAAGCTGAAGTCCCTCGACGGCGCCGCGCGGCATCTGCGGCCCGGCGTCACCTTCGAGCAGCTCGACCGTCAGGCCCTGGCCATCGACGACCTCACCGCCGCCAAGGCAGTCAACGAGGCTCTCGCCGCGCTCTTCGCCAGGGATCCGACGCCGCGACGCCGTCGCATGAGCGAACACCCCCCGGCATCCCGCGACGGAACCTGCCAATGGCCGACACGACACTCACTCCGCGCACTTCGACTGCCGCCTCGCCCCCTCTCTGCCAACGTAGGTGACACAGCGGCCATCCTGTTCAATAGTGGAGGGCAGACGTCGAGGAGGAGGAGTGATGGCAAGGCGAGTGCAGAGACAAGGCAGCAGATCGGCGTTGCCGGCCCCGGGGGGCGAGGAGCGTAGCGACGAGGCCCCCGGGGCCGGCGCACGGCTCGGCGGGGCGGTTCCCGACCCCGAGGTTCTGGCGAAGCCGACCAGGAGGCAGTTCACGGCAGAGTACCGCCTGCGGATTCTCGAGGAGGCGGACCGTTGCACCGACCGTGGCGAGATCGGTCGGCTTCTTCGGCGAGAGGGTCTGTACAGCTCGCATCTGGCCAACTGGCGCAAGGCAAGGCGGCAGGGAGCGCTGGCTGGCCTGAAGCCGAAGAAGAGGGGCCGCAAGCCGGCCGCGACCAACCCCCTGGCGCCGAAGGTGCGGGCGCTGGAAGCGAAGGTGAAGCGGCTGGAGAAGGAACTCGCCGCCGCGCTTCCCCGGACGCTTCCCGGATCAGGACGCGGCAATGGCCTTCTGCAGGTCCTTCTTCCCCTGGTACAACACGCAACATCGACATGCAGGCATCGCCATGCTGACCCCCGAGACCGTCTACCACGGCAGAGCACGGACCGCGCTCCAGCGGCGCCGGATCGCTCTCGACGAAGCCTGGAACCGCCACCCCGAACGATTCGTCGGCGGACCGCCGAAGCCAGGGTCCCTGCCGGCAGCCGTCTGGATCAACCCGCCAGACGGCCAGACATCGGACATGGCTCACTGATTCACTGATATCGGAACACCGCTGTGTCAGAATCGTTGACAGGTTCCGCTCGTGAGTGCAACTGCGAACGTGGAATGCGAGGAGAATCCGGAGAGCCTGGTCGTGAGATGCAAGGTGATCACGACTTGCGAGACCATTACCGGTGCATGTGGAGACTTCGGCAGGCCCGAACTGTGAGGACTCGTTCCACCGTCATCGCCGCATCGTGCTTGCTGCTCTTCTGGGCGCTTGCTCCCGCCATGGCCAGGATGCAGCTGGAGCTGAGGGTCGCGGGCGACCGGAGGCTGGCGGATCCGGAGTCGGTGACGTTCGAAGCACTCGACCCGGTCACCCGCGAAGGAACCGCTTCCTGGGAAGTCCCGTACGAGGCGGCGTTGGAGGGATTCCGGGTCGATGTTCCCGCTTCCGAGATCGGTGTAGTGGTGCGGGCGAAGGCCTCGGGGGCCTGGTCGCCGTCGGTGCATGTGCCGCCGGAGGGTACGCTGGAGCCGCTGTTCCTGGTTCCGGAGCGCAGGATCGTTCTGCGGATTCGCAGTTCGCACCGGGCGGTGGAGCGTCTCGCTCACGAGAATCTTCACGTTCTCGGCCGGGTCCGGGCGCCGGGAAGACGCCTGCCGCCCGGCCTCTACCGCGGCCCCTGCGACGGTGAATGGACGGATGGCGAGAGAGAGTTCGTCGTCACCTGTCCGTTCGCCGGCGGTGAGACGACGCGCCTTCGCGTCTGGCTGGGTCCGTTCCAGGCGTGGACGACGACCATCTCGGACGGCTTCGACGATCTCACCTTCGACCTGGACGAACCGAGGACCGGCGCCACGGTGACAGGGCGGTTGTCCGGCTCTCGGGCCGCGGTGTTCCTGGCGGCCGACGACGGGCGCATTCCGGTGGCGACGTGGACCGATGCGGCAGGTTCGTTCGAGCTGGAGGGGCTGTCTCCCGGGCGATTCTCGTTGAGACTGGTCGATTCGCCGCTGGACCAGTGGCCGGTCCGCATCGAATCGCTGGACGACCGGATCGACGTGGGCGATCTGCAGAGTGCGGCGTCGAACCGTCTGACCGTCGAGATCAGAGGCGCCTCTGGCGCCTCCCTCGAAGGTCTCGCAGGTGTTGCCGTGACCGCTGCGCCTGTCGAGCTGGACGACCGGGATCGGGTCGTGAGCCGCGGATCGGGACCTGTCGGGGGGACCTTGTCCCAGGGCGGTCTCTTCATCTGGGATGGGCTGCCGCAAGGACACTACGAGCTGGAAGTGGCGAGCCGGCAGGGGGATCGGTACCACCAGGAGCTGATCCGATTCCTGGGCGCGGACTACACCGTCCTGCAACTCGCGCTGGTGCCCGTCGACGGGATCCTGCGCCGCGGCGGCGAGCCGGTGGAAGGCGCCATGCTGTGGTTCGGGGGCATGCGGGGCGCCCAGCGGGTTGCAATGCGGAGCCGGGAGGGCGGCGTCTTCCGGGGATTCCTGCCGCGGGAAGGCGAATGGTATGCGGAGCTCACCACTGCGCCGCGGTGCGACCCCTGCGAAGGGTCCTGGGAGCGAGGTTGGGACGGCCTCGATCCGGAGACCGTCGAGCGCGTCGGATTCGTCGAGGCCGAAGCGGAGGACGACGGCGTCGCCCGCATCGAGATCGATCTGCCTGCAGGTCGCGTGAACGGTCGCGTCGTGGCCGTCGAGGACGAACAGCTCCGCGGCGTCGAGGACGTTCGGGTCACGGTCAGGCGTGCCGAGGAGACATTCGAGAAAGGGACCGTCGGCACAGGCCCCTGGCAGACGCGATCCGAGGCGGATGGGGTTTTCTCGGTCGAGGGATTGCCAGCCGGCAACTACGTGGCAGTGGCCGAAGCAGCGGCCAGAGGGGGGCGCATGCGCGCCTCCGGCGATGTCGAGTTCCGCGTCCACGACGGCCTCTCACAGCCCGAGCTGGAGCTTCGGCTGCGCGAAAGGCAGGCGGTCAGGGTGGCAGTCCGTTCAGGCGGTGCTCCAGTGAGCGGGGCGGCCGTATGGATCCGATCCGGGGCGGCCGTTGACGGGAGATCGCCTCTGTCTTCGGACGGACAGGCCGTGTTCTGGCTTCCGCCGCCGGTCTCCACTGTCGAGATCTTCGTGTGGGCCGACGAGTTCGGCGCCGCAGGTTTCTTGCGGGACGTGACGACTGACGGCCTGATCACCGTGGATCTGGGCCGGAGCAGAGGCGGCCTCCGGCTGGCCAGGCGAATGGGGGGCCGACTCGTCACCGAGTCGGGAGCAGCAATCGAACTCGACCGGCTCAGGAGTCTCGCCAGCCATGCCGTCGTGGACGAAGGAGACGAGCTCGTCGTCCGCGGTCTGTCGCCCGGAACGTACCTGTGGTGTCCTGCGCGCAACGAGGCCTGCACTCCGGCGAGCGTCGTGCCGTGGACCGAGAGTCAGGTGGAGCAACAGGAGCGCCTGCCGCCCTGACCTGTCCGCGCCGCGTCCGCAACGGCGACGACGGCTCACAGAAGGACCAGGAAGAAGAAGGGGCGGCCCCGAAGGGCCGCCCCAGACTTCTCTGGATTGACAGAGCAGGTCTCTGGACCGAGCGGGCAGGCCGTCGACCGGCAGGTCGAATGCCTGCATCAGGAGGCCTACATCATGCCGCCCATGCCGCCCATGTCGGGCGCGGCGGGCGGGGCTTCCGGCTTCTCTTCCTTGATCTCGGAGACCAGGGCCTCGGTCGTCAGCATCAGGCCGGCGATCGAGGCGGCATTCTGCAGCGCCGTCTTGGTCACCTTGGCCGGATCGATGACGCCGGCAGCGAGGAGGTCCTCCATCTGGCCGGTCGCCGCGTTGTAGCCGATCGAGCCGGTTTCCTGCATCGCGTCGCGCACGGTGACCGAACCCTCGACGCCAGCGTTGTCGGCGATCTGCCGGGTCGGCTCCTCGAGTGCCCGACGGACGATCTCGACGCCGATGCCCAGGTCGCCGTCCTCGACCAGCTCGCCGACGGCGTCGATCGCGCGCAGCAACGCCACGCCGCCGCCCGGAACGACACCCTCTTCAACGGCCGCCTTGGTGGCGTGCATGGCGTCCTCGACCCGAGCCTTCTTCTCCTTCATCTCCGTCTCGGTCGCGGCCCCGACCCGGATCACGGCGACACCGCCGACCAGTTTCGCCAGCCGCTCCTGGAGCTTCTCGCGGTCGTAGTCGGAGGTCGTCTCCTCGATCTGGTTGCGGATCTGCTTGACCCGGCCGGCGATCGCCGCCTGGCGGCTCGTGTCGCCGGATTCGGTAACGATCGTCGTTTCGTCCTTGGAGAGGACGACCTTCTTCGCGTCGCCCAGGTCCTGCCACTGGACGTTCTCGAGCTTGATGCCCAGGTCCTCGGTGATCACCCGGCCGCCGGTGAGGATCGCGATGTCCTCGAGCATCGCCTTGCGGCGATCGCCGAAGCCGGGCGCCTTGACCGCGGCCGCCTGCAGCGTGCCGCGGAGCTTGTTGACGACCAGGGTGGCCAGAGCCTCGCCCTCGACGTCCTCGGCGACGATCAGCATCGGTTTGCCCTGCTTGGCAACCTGTTCCAGGACCGGCAGCAGATCCTTCATCGAGCTGATCTTCTTCTCGTGGAGGAGGACGACGCAGTTCTCGAGCACGCACTCCATGCGGTCGGCGTCGCTGACGAAGTAGGGCGACAGGTAGCCGCGGTCGAACTGCATGCCCTCAACGACTTCGAGCTCGGTCTGCAGGCCCTTGGCCTCCTCGACCGTGATCACGCCGTCCTTGCCGACCTTGTCCATCGCCTCGGCGATGATCTGGCCGATCTCGGGGTCGTTGTTCGCGGAGATGGTGCCGACGTTGGCGATCTCCTCGCTGTCCTTGACGTCCTCCGACAGGGCGTCGATCGCGCTGACGGCGGAGTTCACGGCGGATTCGATTCCGCGCTTGAGCTCCATCGGGTTGGCGCCGGCGGTCACGTTCTTGGCGCCCTCGCGCAGGATGGCCTGCGCCAGGACGGTCGCGGTGGTAGTGCCGTCACCAGCAACGTCGGAGGTCTTCGAGGCCACCTCGCGCACCATCTGCGCGCCCATGTTCTCGAGTCCGTCCTTCAGTTCGATCTCCTTGGCGACGGTGACGCCGTCCTTGGTGATCGTGGGAGAGCCGAACGACTTCTCGATGACCACGTTGCGGCCCTTGGGGCCAAGCGTCACCTTGACTGCGTCGGCGAGCTTGTTGACTCCGCGCAGGATCGCGCGCCGCGCGTCCTCGGAGTAGACGATCTGCTTTGCCATGTAGCTTTCTCCAGCCTTCGGTTCCGGCCTATTCCACGATCGCGAGGATCTCGTCCTCGCGCAGGATGACCATGTCTTCGTCGTCGATCTTGATGTCGCTGCCCGAGTACTTTCCGATCAGTACGCGGTCGCCGACGCTGACGTCGAGCGCGGAACGCTCGCCGTTCTCCTGCATCTTGCCGGGGCCGACGGCGACAACCTCGGCCTCCTGCGGCTTCTCCTTCGCAGCGTCCGGGATGATGATGCCTCCCCGGACCTGCTCCTCCTCCTCGAGCCTCTTGACGAGAACCCGGTCATGAAGCGGACGTACGCTCACCAGCGAAACTCCTCCTGTTGATTCGGTGTTTGGTGTCTGTGGGATGTTCCCCGTTGCGGTCCGGACCAGCTTCGGTCTAGACCAGGTCTGCTGTGCGGGGCCGCGGAAAGCCGGCGTCGCCGGCGCTGCAGCGCACGAGCTGTCAGCACTCGTCACACCAGCTGTCAGCACTCGTCCCGCACGAGTGCTGACAATACGAGTGCAGCACCGCGCATGTCAACCTTCCGTGACGTGCCGCTGCCGCGCCGGCTGGGGCGCTGTGGTGCAGACAGGGTGCGGGCACTGTCAGTCCGCGGCGAAGTCCGCGTCGCACCGAGAGCGGTCAGGCGCCCGTCCGGCAAGGCGCGACGAGGGGAGCATGTCGGGCCACCTGCGAACGGAGGAGCAACGATGCCCGGACCGAGATGCATGGTCGCTCGAATGCAGCGCTGCTTCTGCCACGGACTGCCATGGTGTTGTCGTCGAGGTTGCTGCCGGTCGTCGTGGTCGAAGTGGTAGGGTTCGCACGTGCAGCAGGCAAGTGGCGGCCAGGCAGGTGGCGGCATTGTCCAGGCGCATCCGACGGAAATCGGAGAAGCGGACCGGACAAGCGGCCCAGGGATCAGCAGGGACCGGAAAAGAGGGAACCGTTCTTGACCAGGCTTTCTGACGCCGGGCTTCCTGGCGGCGTACTCGCCGACGGCGGGTTCGCTGGCTACCGAGCCGGGATTGCCCGCGCGGTGCTGGCGGCGGCTCTCGCACTCGCCTTGCCGCTCGTTCCCCGGAGCCGTGCAGCGGCGCAGGACGGCGCCCCGGCACCGGAGGCCACCGCGGCGGCCGTGTCGGTGGACGAGTTCGAGCTCGACAACGGGATGCGCTTCCTGCTCGCGAGGCGTCCCGATATGACCACGGTCGCGGCCGCCTGGGTGGCCCACGTGGGCTCGGCGAACGAGCGGCCGGGAATCACCGGTCTGGCCCACTTCTTCGAGCACATGATGTTCAAGGGCACCCATACGATCGGCACGAAGGACATCGAGCGGGACCTCGAGATCATCGCGGAGCAGGAGGCGGTCCAGGAGAAGATCCGCGCCGAACTGCGGGAGCTGCGTCGCCGCTTCAGACTGGGCGAAATCGATGACCCCTACGACCCGGCCCACCGCACGGAGACCCTGAACGCCCTGCGTGCGGAGTTCCAGCAGCTCGTGGAGGAGCAGCGGGAGCTCATGGTCAAGGACGAGCTGGACAGGATCTACACGGACGGCGGCGGCGCCAGCCTCAACGCGTTCACCAGCCACGACTTCACGGTCTACATCAACCGGCTGCCGGCGAACCGGCTCGAACTCTGGTTCTGGCTCGAATCCGACCGGCTGCTGAACCCGGTGTTCCGGGAGTTCTACGCCGAGCGGGACGTGGTCCATGAAGAGCGGCGGCTGCGCACCGAGTCGACGCCGACGGGCCGCTACGACGAGCAGGCGGAAGCCATGTTCTGGCAGTCCCACCCGTACAGCTGGCCAGTCATCGGCTGGGCTTCCGACCTGGAGGTCATCAGCAAGGCCCAGGCCGACGAGTTCTTCTCCACCTACTACGCGCCGAACAACCTGACCGCGGTGCTGGTCGGCAACTTCGATCCGGCCGAGGTGCAGGAACTCGCGGAACGCTACTTCGGCCGACTCGAGCGCAGCGAGCGCGAGGCGCCGGATGTCGTCACCCTCGAGGCCGAGCAACTGGCCGAGAAGCGCCTCACCGCGGAGTGCGACTGCCAGCCGCAACTTCAGGTTCGTTACCACGCCGCGCCGTTCGGCCACGCCGACGGGTATGCACTGGACGTCGTCGCGGGCGTGCTCAACGGCCGCACCGGCCGTCTCTATGAGGAGATGATCGAGGGCGCCGAGATCGCGTCGAGCGCCCGCGCGTTCTCCGAACAGAGAAAGTACGCCGGCGTTTTCGGTTTCCGCGCCGAGACCAGGGGCGATGCCACGCCCGAGCAGCTCCTTGCCGCGTGGGACCTGATCGTCGCGGAGCTGATTGCCGAGCCGGTTCCGGAAGACGAGTTGGCCAAGGTCAGGAACCGGGTAGCGGCCGACACCTACCGTCAACTGCGGGAGCCGTTCTTCCTCATGATCCAGTTGGCCGTCATGGACTCGATGGGCGACTGGCGCTACCTGAACACGATCGCCGAGCGCACGAACGAAGTCACCGCCGAGGACGTGCAACGGGTGGCCGCGAAGTACTTCGAGCCGTCGAACCGGCTGGTCAGCCTGTACACCCGCAAGGCGGGCACCCGGTCGCGGGAGACGCCCGCCGAGCTGAAGAACCTGCCGCCGGACATGCGGACAGCGCTCATGTCTCAGGCGGACGCGATCCAGGCGATCCTGGACCCGGCCCAGCTGGAGACGGTCCTGGAGCAGATCGATGCCCAGGCGGCCCAGACGCCGGACGACATGCGGCCAGCGCTCGACTGGATGCGGGGCGTGATCGAGGAGCGGCTGGCCGAACTGCAGGAAGAAGACGGCGGAGGGGAGCCATGAACGCCCCGCTCTGCCTGCTCGGCAGGGTTGGAGGCCGCCAACCGGCCGCCCTTCCCTGTCTTGCCCTCTTCCTCCTCGTCCTGGGGACGACTGCCCCTGGCACTGCGCAGGACAGCGACCCTGACGGTGTCGGCGGCGCCGAGATCGTGGACCACCCGTCGAGACTGACCTACGGTCCGCTCGACTTCGAGCTTCCCGTCGCCGACTCCTACCGACGCGAGCTCGCGCACCGCGTTCCGGCCTACCTGGTGGAGGACCGTACGCTGCCCCTGGTCGACGTCACGGTGCAGATGCGGATCGGCGCCTGGCTGGAGCCGGTGGAGCAGGCGGGCCTGGCCGCCCTCACAGGCGCCCTGATGCGGACGGGCGGCGCCGGCGAACTCGAAGCGAAGGCCTTCGACCATGCAGTGGAAGCGGTAGCCGGCGACTTCTCGTCCTCGATCGGGAGCACGAGCGCGCGAATGTCGATGAACTGCCTGTCCACGGTGCTCGACGAATGCCTGGATCTGTTCGTCTCGATGCTCGCGGAGCCTCGCTTCGATGCCGACCGGCTCGAGCTCGCGAAGCAGAGCGAGCTGGAAGAGCTGAAGCAGCGCAACGACGACCCGGTCGATGTCGCGGCCAGGGAGGGTCAGTGGCTGCTCTACGGACGGAACCACGTCGAGTCCCGGTTCGTCACGGCAGCCTCGCTTTCGACGATCGGACGGCAGGACCTCGCCGCGTTCCATCGCAGCCATGTCCATCCGGCCAACATGGTCATCGCGGCAGCCGGCGACTTCGACAGCGACGAACTCGCCGGCAAGCTGTCGGCGCTGCTCGACCGTTTCGGCGGCGAAGGGCGCCAACAGGCGCCGTGGCCGCCGCAGGCGGCGGAGCACGAGCCCGTTCCGGGCGTCTACGTTGCCCGGCAGGACATCCCGCAGGGCCGGGTGCAGATCGGCCACCGGACATTCCAGCGCCGGGACTGGAGCAACCCGGATCACTTCGCACTGGAGATGATGGACAGTGTCCTGGGCGACGGCGGCTTCACGACCCGGTTGATGAAGAGAATCCGCTCGGACGAGGGTCTGGCCTACGGCGCCTACTCCGACTTCGTCATCGGGAACTACTGGCCCGGCAATCTCGGCGTCACCTTCCAGTCGAAGAGCGAGACGGTGGCTTACGCGGCGATGATCGCCCTCGAGGAGATCGGCCGCATCCGGGCCGAGCCGGTTTCGGAGGACGAACTCGCGACGGTCAAGGCGGCCGCGGTCGAGACCTTCCCGAACAACTTCGACTCGGCTCGGGCCGTGGCCCGAGTATTCGCCCAGGACGAGTTTCTGGGTCGTCCGCACGGCTACTGGCGGACGTATCGCGAGAACGTCCTTGCCGTGACGCCGGCCGACGTGCAGCGGGTGGCCAGGCGGTACCTCCTGCCTGACCGACTCGTCATGCTGATCGTCGGCGACTGGGAGGCGATCGAACCGGGCGACAGCGACGGCCGCGCCACGATGGCGGAAGTGGCAGACAGGATCGGAGGCAGGATCGCCATGCTGCCGGCGCGTGATCCACTGACTCTGGAGGCGGCGGAGCAATGAAATGGACCGGCGATGAACGGAGCGTGATCGCTTGCAGGCTCTAGACAGGTTCCTGGCAAGGGCGGTCGAATACACTTGGGAGCCCTTGGTCGTTCTCCTGATAGGGGCCGGCGCATTCTTCTGCCTCTATCTGCGATTGCGGCCGCTGCTCCACATGGGGCACGCCGCCGCGATCACCCTGGGAAAGTACGACACAACGGACGATCCCGGGCAGATCAGCCACTTCCAGGCGCTGTCGACGGCGCTGGCGGCGACCATCGGCATCGGCAACATCGGCGGCGTGGCGATCGCGGTGACCACGGGCGGCGCCGGGGCCGTGTTCTGGATGTGGGTCGCCGCGCTGGTCGGCATGGCGACCAAGTTCTGTTCCTGCACGCTGTCCCAGATCTACCGGGGCCGCGACGAACGCGGCGCTCTCCACGGCGGTCCGATGTACACGATCGAACTCGGCCTCGGAAGGAAGTTCCGGCCGCTGGCGATCATGTTCTGCGCCTTCGGTCTGATCGGCTGCCTGCCGATGTTCCAGAGCAACCAGGTCGCCGAACTCCTGGATGACCAGTTCGGACTCGAGCCCATGGTGACCGGTCTGGGCTGCGTGGCGCTGGTGGCCCTGGTCGCGTTCGGCGGCGTCAAGCGGATTGGCGCGGTGACGGCCCGCTTCGTGCCGGCGATGTGCCTGCTCTACCTGGGCATGGCGCTCTGGATCTTCTTCTTGCGCTCGGACGTGGCCGTCGATGTGATCGGCCGCATCTTCCGCGAGGCCTTCACCGGCCCCGCCGCGGCCGGCGGCGCGATGGGAATCGTCTTTCAGAAGACGCTGATAACCGGCGTCAAGCGGGGCGCCTTCTCGAACGAAGCCGGGATCGGCACCGCGCCAATCGCGCACGGCGCGGCGAAGACGAACGAACCCGTGCGCGAAGGCCTGGTGGCGATGCTGGGCCCCTTCATCGACACGATCGTCGTCTGCTCTCTCACCGCCTTCGTCATCCTGTCGAGCGGCCTGGAGACCGTCGGCGACGTCACAGGCGTCTCGCTGACGGCGGCTGCCGTCCAGCACACGCTCGGCACGGCCGGCCGTGTGCTGCTGGTCCTGATCGTGCTGCTCTTCGCCACCTCGACGATGGTCAGCTATTCGTACTACGGCAGGCGCTGCTTCGCCTACCTGTTCGGGGCCAGGCACGACAGGCTGTACACGTGGTTCTACCTCGCCGGCATCTTCGTCGGCGCCTCGTGGAGCGCCGAGATGGTGCTCAACCTGATCGATACGTCCTTGGGTCTGATGGCGGTGCCGAATCTGATCGCGACGCTGCTGCTGGCGCCGAAGGTGAAGGCTGCGGCGGTCGACTACTTCGGGCGCTTGCGGGCGGAGCGAAGGCGGCCTCCGCCGTCTGGCGCGACGCTGTCGGCGGGCGGGTAGCAGCTCCGGCGCCAGGACTGCCGAACAGGCCGGGAATCCTGCGCGGCGGCAGTGGAGTTCGACGGCATGGCAAGAGCGGCTGGCGCCCTGCTGGCCTGTCTGATGCTGGTTGCTCCAGCGCAGGCGATGGATCCGTGCGAAGTCGACTTCGGATCGGCGCCAGACACGCCGGGGGAACGGCTCGGCGGCAGCCCTCCGGCGTGGAACTTGCCGCCGGTCGGGAAGTGGCAGGTGTCCAGACGGGACACGGGTCGGCGCGTTGCCGAGGGTTGCGGCCTGGGCGTGATCGAGGCGCCGCTGGTCCTGGTTCGCGACGTGATCGACAGAGCGGCGGACTTCGACGAGTTCATGCCCCGGATGCTCGCCTCCGACGTCGAGCCGGTGTCGCCGGGCGTCTACCTGAACCGCCAGGTCCTGGACATGCCGTTCCCGGCGGCGGACCGCCGTTACACCGTCCGCGTCGAAGCCGGGGCCATCGAGACCGGCGCCGGTCCAGGCTGGCAGGCTCGCTGGTCCTACGTCGAGGGCTCGGGAAACATCCGGGAAAGCGAGGGCTCCTGGACGCTTGTTCCTCTGCAGCCTGAACGGACCGTCGTTGTCTACCGGCTGGTCACCGACCCCGGCGGCAGGCTGCCGGCCTGGATCGTCGACCGCGCGGCGGTGCGCACGCTGCGGCAGGTTCTGCGGGCGGTGCGGGAACGGGTGCTGTCCGTGCAGGCCAGTTCGGGCACGACCGGCCGCCACGGCCGGCCACTCTGCAACTCATCCCGGCTGACGCCTGGGGTAACCCGGCCAGGGTCGCTTCAGGGAATCCGTGGACCGACGCGACCGCCGCTGCCTGACCAGGGGCTGGAACTCGTCGAGCAGCTTCCTTGCATCGCCCATGGCGCGGATGCGGCCATGGTCCATCCAGATGACGACATCGCACAGATCGAGGATGACCGAGGGGGAATGAGAAGCGAGCACGAGCGTCTGAGCGCCCGTGTGGATGGCGCGGGACAGGTACTCGCGACATCTCGAGTCCGTCTGCCCGATGACTTCGTCGACCAGCAGGATGTCGGCGTCGACGTGCATCGCGACCGAGGCGGCGAGCCGCGCGCGCATGCCGCGGGAGTACATCCGCATGGGCAGGTGAATGTAGTCGCCGAGTCCGCTCCACTCGATCACCTCCGGGGCGCGGTCCTCGATCTCCTTGCGACCGAGACCCATCGTGTAGCCGCAGCGGTAGATGTTCTCCAGACCGGTGGCGTCCTGACTGCTCTCGGGCATGCTGGTGAACAGCGTCGAAACCCGGCCGTAGGTCTCGCACGTGCCTGACGTGGGATGGTAGATGCCGGCCATGGTCCTCAACAGGCTGCTCTTGCCGGCACCGTTGTGCCCGATGAGTCCAACGCGCTGTCGGACGCGGATGTCAACGGTGATGTTGTCAAGCGCGGTAACCGCCAGCACGCGCCGTCGATCGGTCGCCAGTGCGCCGCCGACGGTCGTCGTTCCGCCGGTTCTCCGCCGGCGCAGAGACAGGCGGGGCAGTCGCGGCCGCACTTCCAGACGCAGAATGACGTCGCGCAGCCTGATGGCCGGCTGCCAACCGGACGAACGGAGGACGCCTGTCACAGCCATGCCGCCAGAGATCGTCGGCAACGGCCGTAGATCAACAGCGCCACGGGAAGCCCGACGGCGTTGAACAGGAGCACCGTCGTCCAGGCATGTTCCCAGGTCGACTCCCCGATCAAGGGAGCTCGCACGACCTCCAGGAGGTTGGCCAACGGATTGCCGCGGGCCAGGTACTCGCGACGCCCCAGGTCGTCTGCCCGCCAGAAGACCGGAGTCGTCAGAAACAGAAAGCGCATCATCGGGTCGAGCAGGAAACTGACGGCGTGCCACCGCGCGGCCAGGAGTCCGACCAGCGGCGAGACCCACAGGGACGTGCACAGGAGCATCAGAACGCCCGCCAGGACCGCGGACAGATTCGGAGCGACCGGCAGAAGGACGACCAGGAGCACCACGACCGGCACGGCGCGAAACGCCGACGCCACGACCTGGACGCAGATGTGCCGAAGTACATACGAGTACAGGGGGTTGTTGACGCTGAGAATCTGTTCGCGCTTGCTCGTGAAGATGCCGGCGCTACCCGCGAGAATCGACGAAAGGTAGGTCCACAGCAACAGGCCCGTACCGAGGTATGCGAGGTAGTTCCGGTCTGAACGCCCGAACAGCGAACCGAACATGAGGCCTAGCCCGAGGACCATGATGGTCATGCTGACCACCTCCCACAGCGGCCCGATGGCTGTCCGGCGATGGCGAATCCTGAAGTCGGACAGCCCCAGCGTCTTCCACAGATGCACCCTGCGGAAGCCATCCGTGACATCTGCAAGTCCGACACGCCACGCGAGCATCAGAGTATCCATGGCCACTGTCCATCCATGGTCACTGTCGCAGGATCGCGCCTTGCGGAACTGGCGGTCCCTCCTTCGCCTTCCCGGTTCGATCCCGGCCAGGGATGCTCTCGTCGCACTGTTTCATTCGCTGGCTACTGCGCGGACTGCCCACATCGACTGCCCGGGGTGACCCGAACGTTCCCCCAGCGCGGCGCACGTCGGCTCACCAGGGCCGGCCGGCCTGGACGGGGCCTCACCGAGTTCCTCCCCTTGCGGCGGAGTTTATCCTCTCGGAGGTCGGGGAGAGCGCCCGGCGGGCGCCGATCGGCAATCGAGACCGGGATGCCGAATCACCCCTGGAAGCGGTGCGGGTGCCGGCAGATACGGGCGCCAGCCCGCGCGACGTCGCGGATCAGCGCCTGATCCACGCCTCGCCGAAGACGCATCCAGCCCCCGATGCGGTCAAGCATGCGACGCTCGATCAGCAGGGTCCCGCCGGCAATCCACTTCGCGTCGAGCTGTTCACCTCCTGCCCCGAGGCGGCCCACTGTCCGGCCGGAGGCCGGATACCCGAACTCGCCTCCCTCGCCCACCAGCTGCGCCTGCGAATACTCCTGCGCCAGCACCAGGTCCCGGAGGTGCTCGGGGCCGTACAGGCCGTCGTCATCCATCTTCGCCAGCAACATGCCGCGCGACGCCTGCGTTGCCGCGTTGAGCACCGACCCCAGCGGTAACGCAGCGTCCAGCCGCAGCGCCGTCACGGGCACCGACGGCCCCGCCGCACCGGGCGCCACTTCCCCGAAACCCTTCCCGCGCAGACCCAGGATCAGCTCCAGCCGCGGCCAGGTCTGCCGCCGCACCGCCGCCAGCATCCGTTCCAGCAGCTCCGGACGCCGCGTCGCCATGAGGATCGACACCAGCGGCAGCCGCGGCGGGTCCGCCAGCACCCGCTCGGCGACCTGCCGCGCCCGGCTCGTCAGCGAATGATCCCGCAACGCCGCGCGACGCATCCGGACGGCGAGCGCCTCGCGCCCGTCGATGTCCAGGTCGCGCACGTCGGCCGTCATCGACTCGAACAGCTCCGCGCCCACATACGGCGCCAGCCCCGAGCCACCATCCGCCAGATGCACCACCACACCCGCCGCCGCCAGCCGCACCAGCTCCCCCGCCCGCGTCGCCGCGTCGCCGTGGAACGCCGCCACGTCCTCGAGACGGCGAATCTCCCCGAGCGCCGCCCGGTCATGCCGGTTCACGACGCGGTCCGCCCCGCAGTCCGGCGGCAGCCGGTCGAGCGGGCCCAGCGCTCCCACCTCGTTCCCGACCTCGCGCCGCCAGCCGATCGGGTTGTCGGTCCGCGGGTCGAACGCGGGAACCGACAGCATGGGCGGCGCCTCCGCAAGGACGACCACCGGCACCGGCACGCCCGCCGCTTCGGCGGCCGTGTCGGCCACCACCACGTCGACGTGCTGGCCGGCCATCGTCCACGCAACCCGCCTCGACGCATCGAACAGGGCCCGCGACCGTACGCCCCGCGCAACGATCTCCACCCCCAACGGATACTCGGCCCGAGGCGAGGAAACCGGCGCGCCACGGACCGGAGGCGGGAGCGCCTCGACCGGAATCGTGAACGCCGGCCGGGGCGGAGCGGCGGAAGAGCGCCCCAGCACCCGCAATGCCCGTCGCAGGATCGCGCCCGCGAACCACCACGCCGCCCCAGCACCGTCCACGTTCCGCAAGCCGGCCCGCAGACGCGGCCACGCCATGCGCGGAGTCCGCTGCAGTGCGCCGTCGATTGCCGGTGAACCGGCAGGGATGGGCGCCTGCCTGGCGCGCCCGGCCGCCGGCGCCGCCGATTGCAGCAGCTTCCGCGGCGGGATCGTCACCACGTCGCCGAAATCGGAAGCCTCCCAGCGTGTGCGCAACGCCCGATGCAGCGCCCAAGCCCGCGTGATCGACACGCGCGCAGCGTCGGGCAACACCGACCAGCCGATCACCGCAGTCCCCAGCGCGGCGCGCAGCCTGCGCACGACGTCCGCATGCAGAGACCTCCCCGCAGGCAGCGTGACGTGGAACGGGGAGACGGGAAACTCCTCCAGCGCCGAGCGAGACGGCGCCACCCGCACCCGCGGATCCGGACCCAGCTCGCGTTCCAGCAACCCCCGGGCCGCGTGGTCCCGGGCCAGATCCAGCCGCACCACCAGATCGTGCGTCGGACCGGACAGGACCCGCTCGACCGCCTCCAGCAGACGTTCCGCCGGCAGTTCCCTCCCCTCGATCGTCACCACGTGCTGCGGCACCGTGAAGGTCCGCCCCGTGAGCCCGGTACGGAACCCGGGGTGAGCGATCAGGCGGGCCAGCTTCCCCCGCTGCATCTCCAGACTCCCCTGCTTCTCCGTCCGGCCCTCCGCCCGGGGACCCTGGCGCCAGGCGACCGCGTCTCGCAACGGCGCCAGCAGTCCGCCCCGCGCATGGGCCCGGTAGCCGAACTCCGTGTCCTCCCCGCCCCACTGCGTGAACGACTCGTCGAACCCACCCACCAGCTCGAAGAATCCGCGGCGGATCCCCAGGTTGCCGCCTGCCACCACCCGGAACGGATCGTCCGCCTTTGACGTCAGATCGTCGGTTCTGCGCAGGTGGGACCGGATCCACCGGTCTTCGATCCGGTCCGCCTCCCGTTCCTCGAACAGATCCCTCAGAGCCCCCGGCCGGCGCCGGATCGTCTCGGCGTCCACGCCGTCCATTGACACGTGGGCACGCAAACCCAGCGTCAACGCGTCCGGGACCACGTGATGCCAGCGCGCATGCGCCGCCAGCCAGTCCGCCTCCGGCAGCATGTCCGCGTCCAGGAACAGCAGCACGTCGTGCGCCGCCGCACGCACCCCCGTGTTGCGCGCCCGCGCCGCCCCGAAGCCCAGGTCCTCCTGCCGCACCACCTTCACGTCCAGCGGCGTCTTGCGCGGCCTCGGAAGCGGGGCCGGCGAACCGTCCACCACGACCACGTCGAAGAGATCGCGCGGATACGTCTGGACCTCCAGCGCCGCCAGCGTCCGCTCCAGCTCCTCCGGCTGCACACGGTACGGCACGATCACGCTCACCGGCAGATCCGGCACGAAGTCCCCGAGCGCCGGCACGTCCACCTGCCGCCAGTCGTTGTAGCGGACGAGTTGCGACGGAGGCGCGCGGCGCTGCAACCCGAGCTTCACGATGCCGCTACGGCGCCCCGGCGACAGATCCCACAAGCGGGGCCGCGCAAGAGCGCCGCGACATGCGCCGCAGGATCGCACCTGCAGGCGCACCCGTCTCGCAGCCGGTCACTACCGCGACTTCCTCCGCGCACCGTTCCCTCGACAACGCCCTGGTTCCGCTCATTCAGGTTCAGGATGCTCCAACCGTCGCCGGAACAGCTCCGTCGCATTCGATCACGCACTCCGCCGGCCCGCTGAATACGGCAGCTGCGCCTCGCCGATGCCGGCCAGGTGCGGCCGGAAGCCTGTCTTCCTCCATCCGGCCGTCTTCAGGAAGTACGCATCGTCCACGTCCCACGTGTGGTCGCGACCGTGGCGAACCTTCAGGAAGCCGTACGGGTGCGTCCGGTAGACACGGGCGCCAGCCTGCAAGGCGTCGTGGAGCAGGATCTGATCCTCTTCACCCAGGCCTCGTTTCCAGCCCCCCAACTCGTGGAGCGCGTGGCGCTCGATCAGCAAGGCGTCACCGGCAATCAGCGTCGTCCCGAACTGCTCGCCTCCGCCGCTGAAGCTGAAGCGGCGCATGGTCCGGTCGGAAGCAGCCAGATACACGAACTCGGCGCCCTTGCCCACGACGTGCGCCTGCGAGTACTCGTGCGCCAGCACCAGATCCCAGATGTGATCGGGGCCGTACAGCTCGTCGTCGTCCATCTTCGTCAGCAACGTGCCGCGCGCCGCCTGAGTCGCCGCGTTGAGCACCGAGCCCAGCCCCGCCGCGTCCAGCCGCAGCGCCATCACCGGCACGGACGGCCCCGCCGCCCCGGACCGTACCTCGCCGAAGCCTTCCCCGAGCCCCAGGATCAGCTCCAGCCGCGGGTACGTCTGCCGCCGCACCGTCGCCAGCACCCGCTCCAGCAACTCCGGGCGCCGCGTCGCCAGAAGGATCGACACCAGCGGCAGCCGCGGCGGGTCCGGCAGCGCCCGCTCGGCGACCTGCCGCGCCCGGCTCGTCAGCGAATGCTCCCGCAGCGCCGCCCGACGCATCCGGACGCTGAGCGACTCGCGCCCGTCGATGTCCAGATCACGCACGTCGGCCGTCATCAACTCGAACAGCTCCTCGCCCACATGCGGCGCCAGCCCCGAGCCGCCATCCGCCAAGTGCACCACCACACCCGACGCCGCCAGTCGGACCAGCACGCCGGCCCGCGTCACGGTGTCGGCGTGAAACGTCTGCACATCCTCGAGATGGCGAATCCTCCTGAGCGCCGACAGGTCGTCGGCGCCCACGACGCGATCCGCCCTGCAGCCCGGCGGCAGCCGGTCGAGCGGGCCCAGCGCCCCCACCACGTTCCCGAACCTGCGCCGCCAGCCGATCGGGTTGTACCGCAGCGGGTCGAAGGCGGGCACCGACAGCATGGGCGGCGCCTCCGCAAGGACGACCACCGGCACCGGGACGCCCGCCGCCTCGGCGGCCGTGTCGGCCAGCACCAGGTCGACGTGCTCGCCGGCCGTCGTCCACGCCACGCGCCACGACGCCGCGAACACGGCCCGCGACCGCGCACCCAACGCGACGATCTCCGCACCCAGCGGATACTCGGTCCGAGGCGTGGAAGTCGGTGCACCACCGACCGGAGGGGAGAGCGCCTCGACCGGAATCGTGGGCGTCAGCCGCGCCGGAGCGCCGCGAAAACGTCGCAATGCCCGCTGCAGAACTGTCAAGCCACGGCCGAGTTTGGTGTACGGGGTCGGCTGCCAGCCAGGCAGCCAAGGCTGTCAACAGCGCCGACCGGCATAGTGTAGCGTCACCGTTCGTCACTGCGCGGCTGGCGCCTGGATCTCGCCTGGGACGTTCAGACCGCGACCAGGCCGCCGCTCGGGCCGAGACGATCCTGTACAACCCGATCGAGAACCGATGATCCGTTCAGGCGGGCTGCTGTCACGGACGACGGCGTTCTTGCGCAGAGTCCGGCGGCGGGGCCGGCCGGCTGCCGCCGCGGCACGGCGGAAAGATCCCGCACCTCCCCTCCGGCTACTGCCGGATCCCGGCATCGATGCGGTCGTCGATGCCAACGTCGATTGGCTGCGTCGGGCCCAGGAGTACTCGACGTCGAACGACGGCGGAGTCGCCGCCCACTACGACCTCGGCGCCGGAACGTGGTCGGCATCCTATCCGGAGACCACGGGCTACATCGTTCCGACGTTGCTGGACCATGCGCGGAGGCACGGCGACGCCCACGTCCGCCGTCGGGCGCGGCGCATGCTGGACTGGCTGGCCTCCGTGCAGTTCGGGGACGGCGGCTTTCCGGGCGGCTACGTGGACGACGTGCCGCAGACGCCGGTGGCCTTCAACACGGGCCAGGTCCTTCTGGGTCTGGCGGCGGGACAGCGCGAGTTCGGCGGCTATCGCCAGCCCCTGCGTCGAGCTGCGGACTGGCTGACGGCGGCCCAGGACGCCGACGGATGCTGGCGCCGCCACCCCTCGCCGTTCGTCGCGGCCGGGGAGAAGACCTACGACGTCCACGCTGCCTGGGGCTTGCTCGAAGCCGATCGGGCCGATCCCGGGCGCGGCTACTCGGAAGCCGCGCTACGCAACGTGCGGTGGGCGCTGACTCGACATCGCGGCGACGGCTTCTTCGACCAATGCTGCCTGGAAGATCCCGCACGGCCGCTCACCCATGCGCTCGGCTACCTGTTGCGAGGAATCATCGAGGGCTACCGGGCGGCGGGAGGCGACGACATCCTGACCGCGATGCGGCTGACCGCCGACGGGCTGCTGAGCTGCCTCGACGCGGACGGGTTTCTTCCCGGCCGCGTCGAACAGGGTTGGCGTCCCGCCGCGGATTGGGCCTGCCTGACGGGGACCGCCCAGATAGCCGCGTGCTGGCTCGTGCTGCACGGCATCACGGGCCAACGCCGCTATCTGACCGCCGGTCGGTCGGCCAACGCCTTCGTGCGGCGAACGGTTCGCCTGACCGGCGCACCGGGGTTGCGCGGCGGCGTCGCCGGGGCCTGGCCCATCAACGGCGCCTATCAACCGAACCGCTGCCTCAACTGGGCCGCCAAGTTCTGCATCGACGCCAATCTGCTGGAGGCGGATGCAGCGGAGGCCTGAACTATCCAGGCGTCGCTTTCCCGGGATCTTCAGGGTTCGTGTCGAATGCGAGCAGGACGGGATGCCGGCCGGGTCCGCCGAGATGGAAGTGGAGTGCCGTGCGACACGGACTTCTGCCGCAGGTTGCCCTGGTTCCGGTCGACGCCGACGATGAGTGCCCGCAGGCGACCGTCGGGCATGGTCAACACGGTCGGGCGCAGCCGCGGGCGCTTCGCCAGCCGGCGGCGAAAGCGGGCAAGCGGCGGGTAGCGCGCTGCCGTGTAGAAGCGGGGCAGAAGCGGTATGCCCAGGTAGCGGGTGACGAGTTTTCTCATGCCCATCGCCAGGCCGTAGCGCGAATACCGTTCCTTTTCGAACAGGACTGCCGCGCCGCCCGCGCGAACGTGTTCCAGCATGGTCTCGACAGCCCGGAACTGCAGCGACGACGGGAGCTGCTCTACCACGGCCTTGCAGCAGACCAGATCGAACAAGCGTTCCTCGGCATCGAACACGTACGACTCCGCGTCAAGCACGCTGCCGACATGCAGCCGGCTCGGCGGCACCTCGGGAAGACGCCGCCGCGCCAACGCGATCATGTCCGGCGAGAGGTCGAAACCGCAGTAGCGATGGCGCCCCGGCGCACGCCGATCGAGCACGTCCCGGAGCGTCTGGAGCACCACGCCAGCCCCGCAGCCGCAGTCAAGCACTTCGAGGTCTGCGGGCCCGGCCGCGTGGAGCGCCGTCTCGATGCACGTCCGCATGAACGCCTTGATCTCCGGCGGCGGGGAACCGCCGGCATCGTACACGCCGGCGCGGGCAAGCTGCCCGAAGATACGCCGCTGGACAGCTTCGTGCCGCAGCACCCTGCGCCCATTCACCGGCTCACGATCCAGTCCTCTCACGCCTCACGCGCACGCCGAGCGCACCACCAGGTCGGGACGCTGCCACGCTATCGCCATCGGTCGTTGCGGCTGGTGTCGAGCCGGCCTGGAGCCAACGGGTGCGCACCGACACCAGCTATCCTGCGGAATCCTGGTGGATCGGCCCCGGAGCAACCTGCGCGGCGCCGGCGGACAGGCGGGGCGCTCGCTTCGGCAGGTCGACCTTGACTGGATGCGCCAACCGATCAAAGCCCGCGCGAGCGGCACAGACCGCATGACGGCGCTCCTGCCCAGGCCCAACCGGGCGCGGTACAACGATTGGCGGCAACTGAACGTGCCGACGCTGGACTCGTTCGCGCCAACGCTGCCGGTGTCGGTGATCGTGCCCTGTTTCGATGCGCCGCAGAAGCTGGCGCGGACGCTGGCGGCCCTGGAGCGGCAGACCTGTCCGCGTCACCTCTTCGAGGTGGTCGTCGTGGACGACGGCTCCGATCCACCCCTGGCGCCTCCGCCGTCGACGCTCGACATCCGGGTCGTCCGCCGGGAAGGGTCCGGCTTCGGCCTGGCGGCGGCGCGCAACGCCGGCGCCGAAGCGGCAGCGCATTCCATTCTCGTCTTCCTCGACGGCGACGTACTGCCCGATGCCCAGTTTCTCGCCGCCCACGCCCGGTGGCACCAGGTCGTCTCCGACGCCCTCACCGTCGGCCGGGTCGCCTACGTCGACGTCGACGACATCGACCCCGCGACGATCCGGAACCGGACCGGCTCGCTCGAAGAGCTGTTCTCCGGGTGCGAGTTCGACCTTTCGTGGAGCGAGAGGCACATCCGCAACACGAACGGCTTGACCCGCACCGACGATGCGCCGTTCCGCGTGGTGGTCGGAGGCAACTTCGGCATCGGCAAGGCGTTCCACGAGCACGTCGGCGGCTTTGACGAGTCCTTCATCCGATACGGATTCGAGGACACCGAATTCGCCTACCGGGCGTATGCCTGCGGCGCGCTGCTCGTGCCCGACGAGAAAACTCTCGCCTGGCACCAGGGCCGTTGGCAGCGGAACCGCACGCCGGACAAGGAGCGGGACACGGAGCTGTACCGGGCGAAGCTCGCGCACCTCGTTCCGCATCCACGCTTCCGCAGTCCCGCGCCGGGACGGATCTTCACCGTTCCCCGGCACGTGGTCACGATCCACGCCGGGGACCAGCCGGGCCCCGTGATCGCCGAAGACGTGGACACCCTCCTCGCCGACCCCGTCGGCGACCTGGCGGTTCGGATCGCTCTGGCGGCGGAATCCCGCCCGCACCTTGCGCTCTGGCTCCACGAGCGCTACGGCCCGGACCCGAGGGTGTCCATCGCAGCCGAGAACACGGTCCTCGACGACTTTCCGTTTGCGGCATTCCACGTCTCTGTTCCCGCCGGCGCCCGCGAGCGCGGCGTGGTCCAGCGGCTCCGTGCCGGCCTCGGCGACGGCGTGGCGGCAAGGATGGCCTTGTCCGGCACCGGCGCCGCCACGATCACAAGGACCTGGGCGCTGCACCGCTCGCGCCGCACCGGGCTGCCCGTAGAGCACTTCGGCGACGTCGTGACGATCTCTCGGCTGCTTCGCATCGTTCTGCGCCTTGCCCCCAGGGTCGACGAACGACCCGGCGCCTTCCGCCGGGTGTTCCGCGAGGCGCAGCGTCGTTTCTCGAGCGGCTGAGCCGGCACGTCCACCTGCCGTAGTCGTTGTACCGGACCAGCCGGGGCGAAGGCGCGCCGCGCTGCGCTCCAACCTTCACCACGTTGCTGCCACGCCGCTACGGCGCCCCGGCCACCCGTCCGAACGACCGGGCGACGCGAAGACGCCGCAGCATCCGGCGCAGAACCACGATCCCGAGCCACCGAACGAAGCGCCACGCGGCCCCAGGACCGTCCACCTGGCGCCACTCGAGCCTGAGACGATTCCAGGGTCTGCGCAAAGGCACGGCACAGCGCGCCCCGACCCACGGTCGCAGCTTGCGGGGCGGGATCGTCACCGCATCGCCGAAGTCGAAGGCCTCCCACGGAGTGCGCAACGCCCGATGCAGCGCCCACGCCCGCGTGATCGACGCGCGGGCGCCGTCCGCAAACATCGACGTGCCGATCACCGCGGTCCCCAGCCTGGCGCGCAGCCTGCTCACCACGTCCGCATGCAGCAGCCTCTTCGCAGGCAGCGCGACGTGGAACGGGGAGGCGGGAAACTCCTCCAGCGCCGAGCGAGATGGCGCCACCCGCACTCGCGGGTCGGGACCCAGATGGCGTTCCAGCCACTCCCGGCCCGCGTGGTCCCGGGCAAGTTCCAGCCGCACCACCAGATCGTGCATCGGGCCGGACAGCACCCGCTCGACCGCCCCCAGCAGACGTTCCGCCGGCAAGTCCCCTCCTTCGATCGTCACCACGTACTGCGGCACCGTGAAAATTCGCCCCGTCCAGCCGGTGCGGAAAGTGGGGTGCGCAATCAGATGAGCGCACTTCGCCCGCTGCAGCTCCTGGCTTCTTTCCTTCTCCCCCCGACCCTCATCCCAGGGGCCCTGATGCCAGGCGAAAGCGTCCCGCAACGGCACCAGCAGCCCGCCTCGCGTACAGGCCCGGTAGCCGAACTCCGTGTCCTCTCGGCCCCACTGCGTGAACGATTCGTCGAATCCACCTACCAGATCGAAGAACCCGCGACGGACCCCAAGGTTGGCGCCTATCACCACCCGGAACAGGTCGTCCGCCTTCGACGTCAGATCGTTCGTGCGGGCCCAGTAGCGCTCGAACCATGCCGGATCCACCTTCCTCCCCTCGAACAGCTCCTTCAGCGTCCCCGGCCGCCGCTGGATCTTCCCGGCGTCCAAGCCGTCCACCGACACGTGGGCCCGCAAGCCCTGCGTCACCGCATCCGGGACCACGTGATGCCAGCGCGCATGCGACGCCAGCCAGCCCGCCTCCGGCAGCATGTCGGCGTCCAGAAACAGCAGCACGTCGTGCGCCGCCGCACGCACCCCCGTGTTGCGCGCCCGCGCCAGCCCGAAGCCCAGGTCCTCCTGCCGCACCACCTTCACGTCCAGCGGCGTCTTTCGCGGCCGTCGAAGCGGCGACGGCGAACCGTCGTCCACCACCACCACCTCGAAGAGGTCCCGCGGATATGTCTGGACCTCCAGCGCCGCCAGCGTCCGCTCCAGCTCCGCCGGCTGCGCGTAGTACGGCACGATCACGCTCACCGGCAACTCCGGCACCAAGTCCCCGAGTGCCGGCACGGCAACCTGCCGCCAGTCGTTGTACCAGAGAGGTTCCGTCAGGCGAGGTTCCGTCAGGGACCGGCCCTCGGACGCGGGGGGAGGCGCCGCGGCAGCAGCCGGCGGGGGGCTTCGCTCGCCAGACACAGGCATCAGCCGGCATCCTTCACCGTCACCAGCGTGAAGTCCTCCGCATTCCGCTTCCTCGACATCCTGGCCCGCAGCCGCGCCCAGGCCGTGCGCGGCGACCGATGCCGTGTGCCGCCGGTAGCTGGCGAGCCGGCTGGTGCGGGCGCTGGCGCGGCGCTCCCGGCCGTCGGCGCTGGCGGTGCCAGCTTCCGGGGCGGGATCGTCACCACGTCGCCGAAGTCGAAGGCTTCCCACGGAGTGCGCAACGCCCGATGCAGCGCCCACGCCCGCGTGATCGACGCACGGGTACCGTCGGGAAACACCGCCCGCCCGATCACCGCAGTCCCCAGTTCGAAGCGCAGCTGGCGCACCACGTCCGCATGCAGCCGCCACCCTGCAGGCAGCGCGACCTGGAACGGGGAGGCGGGAAACTCCTCCAGTGCGGAGCGAGAAGGCGCTACCCGCACCCGCGGGTCCGGACCCAGATGGCGCTCCAGCCACTCCCGGCCCGGGTGGTCCCGGGCCAGCTCCAGCCGCGCAACCAGATCGTGCATGGGGCCGGACAGCACCCGCACCACCGCCTCCAGCAGACGTTCCTTTGGCAGCTCCTCCCCTTCGATCGTCACCACGTACTGCGGCACCGTGTAGGTCCGCCCCCTGAGCCCGGTGCGGAACCCGGGGTGGGCAATCAGATGCGCCAGCTTCGCCCGCTGCAGGTCCAGGCTCCGCTCCTTCTCCGCCCAGCCCTCATCCCAGAGGCCCTGATGCCAGGCGAATGCGTCCCGCAACGGCACCAGCAGTCCACCTCGCGCATGGGCCCGGTAGCCGAACTCGGTGTCCTCCCCGCCCCACTGCGTGAACGACTCGTCGAACCCCCCCGCCAGCTCGAAGAACCCGCGGCGAACCCCCAGGTTGCCGCTTGCCACCACCCGGAACAGGTCGTCTGCCTTCGACGTCAGATCGTTCGTGCGGGCCCAGTAGGGCCCGAACCACGCCGGATCCACCTTCCGCCCCTCGAACAGATCCTTCAGAGTCCCCGGCCGGCACCGGATCTTCCCGACGTCCATCCCGTCCACCGACACGTGGGCGCGCCAGCCCAGCGTCACCGCGTCCGGAACCACGTGATGCCAGCGCGCATGCGCCGCCAGCCAGTCCGCCTCCGGCAGCATGTCCGCGTCCAGAAACAGCAGCACGTCGTGAGACGCCGCGCGCACCCCCGTGTTGCGCGCTCGCGCAGCCCCGAAGCCCAGGTCCTCTTGCCGCACCACCTTCACGTCCAGAGGCGACTTTCGCGGCCGTCGAAGCGGCGCCGGCGAACCGTCGTCCACCACCACCACCTCGAAAAGGTCCCGCGGATATGTCTGGACCTCCAGCGCCGCCAGCGTCCGTGCCAGCTCCTCCGCCTGCGCGCAGTACGGCACGATCACGCTCACCGGGAGCTTCGGCACGAACTCCCCGAGCGACGGCACGTCCACCTGCCGCCAGTCGTTGTATCTGAGGGGTTCCGCGAGGCTCCGGCCCCGTGGCGCGGCGGGCAGCGCCGCGGCAGCTGGCTCAGGCATCAGGCACACCCCTCTCCCGGCCTCCCGGCCGGTAGTCCATCACGCCCCCGCGAGACCACCGGACACGATAGCCGCCCGTCGCCGATGCCGACCATCTCGGGCTGCCATCCGGCCTTGTCAACGTCGGCCTGCGCGAGCAGGAAAGCGTCGTTCACGGTCCATGCGTGCTGCCGCCCATGGCGAACCACCGCCCCGCTGGCGCGGCTTGCGGGCAAGGTCGCTGTCCACGCGTGCTGCCGCCCATGGCGAACCACCGCCAGGCCGTACGGGTGCGTCCGGTAGACGCCGGCGCCAGCCCGCAAGACCGCGTGGACCAGAGCCTGATCCTCTCCCTGCCCGCATCGCTTCCAGCCGCCGACGCGGTCGAGCATGTGACGCTCGATCAGCAGGGCATGACCGGAAATTGGCAGGTGAAACCGTTCACTACCTGAGCTCAAGCAGCGCATCGTCCGGTCTGCGCCGGCCAGATAGATGAACTCGGCCATCTTGCCCACCAGCGGCGCCTGCGAGTATTCGTGCGCCAGCACCAGGTCCCAGATGTGGTCGGGGCCGTACACGTCGTCGTCGTCCATCTTCGTCAGCAACGTCCCCCGCGCCGCATCCGTCAGTGCGTTGAGCACCGAGCCCAGCGGCAACGACGCGTCCAGCCGCAGCGCCCTCACCGGCACCGACGGACCCGCCGCAACGGGCGCCGCCTCCCCGAATCCCTCCCCGTGCAGACCCAGGATCAGCTCCAGCCGCGGGTACGTCTGCCGCCGCACCGCCGCCAGCGCCCGCTCCAGCAGCTCCGGACGCCGCGTCGCCAGAAGGACCGACACCAGAGGCAGCCGCGGCGGGTCCGCCAGCGCCCGCTCGGCCACCTGCCGCACCCGGCTGGTCAGCGAATGCTCCCGCAGCGCCGCGCGGCGCATCCGCGCGCCGAGCGCCTCGCGCCCGTCGATGTCCAGGCCGCGCACCTCGCGCGTCATCAACTCGAACAGCTCCGCGCCCACATGCGGCGCCAGCCGCCGGTCCCCGTCCGCCAGATGCACCACGACACCCGTCGCCGCCAGCCGCACCAGATCCCCCGCCCGCGTCACGGTGTCGGCGTGAAACGCCGCCACGTCCTCCAGGTGGCGAATCCTCCTGAGCGCCTCCCGGTCGTCCCGGAGCACGACGCGGTCCGCCCCGCAGCCCGGCGGCAGCCGGTCGAGCAGACCCAGCGCCCCCACCTCGTTCCCGGCGTCGCGCCGCCAGCCGATCGGATTGTCGGTTCGCGGGTCGAAGGCGGGCACCGACAGCATGGGAGGCGACTCGGCGAGCACGACCACCGGAACTGACGCACCCGCCGCCTCGGCAGCCGTGTCGGCCACCACCAGGTCGAGGTGCCCGCCGACCGTCGTCCGCGCCACGCGACGCGACGCCGCGAACACGGCCTGCGAGCGGGCGCCCAGCGCGGCGATCTCCACCCCCAGCGGATACTCGGCCCGAGGCGGGAAAGCCGGTGCGCCGCGGACCGCAGGGGAAGGCGCCGCATCGACCGGAATCCCGGGCGCCGGCCGCGGCGGTCGTGGCGGCGGCAACAGCTTCTCGGGCGGGATCGTCACCGCGTCGCCGAAGTCGAAGGCCTCCCACGGAGTGCGCGACGCCCGATGCAGCGCCCACGCCCGCGTGATCGACGCGCGGGTACCGTCCGCAAACACCGACCTGCCGATCACCCCGCTCCCCAGTTCGGCGCGCAGCCTGCCCACCACGTCCGCATGCAGCGGCCTTCCCGCAGGCAGCGCGACGTGAAACGGGGACGCGGGAAACTCCTCGAGCGCCGAGAGAGAAGGCGCCACACGCACTCGCGGGTCCGGACCCAGATGGAGCTCCAGCCACTCCCGGGCCGGGTGGTCCCGGGCCAGCTCCAGCCGCACGACCAGATCGTGCATCGGACCGGACAGCACCCGCTCGACGGCCTCCAGCAGGCCTTCCGCCGGCAGCCTCCCGCCCTCGATCGTCACCACGTACTGCGGCACCGTGAAGGTTCGCCCCCCCATGAGCCCGGTGCGGAACCTGGGGTGAGCGATCAGATGAGCGCATTTCGCCCGCTGAAGCTCCAGGCTCCTTTCCTTCTCCCTCCGGCTCTGCCAGAGACCCTGATGCCAGGCGAAGGCGTCCGGCAACGGCACCAGCAGCCCGCCTCGCGCATGGGCCCGGTAGCCGAACTCCGTGTCCTCTTGGCCCCACTGCGTGAACGACTCGTCGAACCCCCCCGCCAAGCCGAAGAACCCGCGGCGAACCCCCAGGTTGCCGGTCGCCACCACCTGGAACAGATCGTCCGCCTTCGACGTCAGATCGTCGGTTCCGCGCAGGTGGCGATCGATCCACGTGACGTCGGCCAGGTCCACCTCCCGCCCCTCGAACAGTTCCTTCAGCGTCCCGGGCCGCTTCCGGATTGTCCCGGCGTCCACTCCGTCCACCGAAACGCGGGCCCACAAACCCAGCGTCACCGCGTCCGGGACCACGTGATGCCAGCGCGCATGCGCCGCCAGCCAGTCCGCCTCCGGCAGCATGTCCGCGTCCAGAAACAGCAGCACGTCGTGCGACGCCGCACGCACCCCCGTGTTGCGCGCTCGCGCCGCCCCGAAGCCCCGGTTCTCCTGCCGCACCACCTTCACGTCCAGAGGCGCCTTGCGCGGCCGTCGAAGCGGCACCGGCGAACCGTCGTCCACCACCACCACCTCGAACAGCTCCCGCGGATACGTCTGGACTTCCAGCGCCGCCAGCGTCCGCTCCAGCTCCTCCGCCTGCGCACAGTACGGCACGATCACGCTCACCGGCAGCTCCGGCACGAACTCCCCGAGCGCCGGCACGGCAACCTGCCGCCAGTCGTTGTACCAGAGAGGTTCCGTCAGGCGAGGTTCCGTGAGGCCCCGGCCCGCGGGCGCGGGGGGAGGCGCCGCGGCAGCAGCCGGCGGGGGGCTTCGCTCGCCAGACACAGGCATCAGCTGGCATCCTTCACCGTCACCAGCGTGAAGTCCTTCGCATTTCCGCTTCCTCGACATCCTGGCCCGCAGCCGCGCCCAGGCCGTGCGCGGCGACCGATGCCATGTGCCGCAGGTTGCTGGCGCGCTCGCGCCGCGCCGAAGCCCAGGTCCTCCTGCCGCTCCACCTTCACGTCCAGAGGCGCATTTCGCGGCTGCTGAAGCGGCGCCGGCGAACCGTCGTCCACCACCACCTCGAACAGCTCCCGCGGATATGTCTGGACCTCCAGGGCCGCCAGCGTCCGCGCCAGCTCCTCCGCTTGCGCGCAGTACGGCACGATCACGCTCACCGGGAGCTCCGGCACGAACTCCCCGAGCGCCGGCACGTCCACCTGCCGCCAGTCGTTGTACCAGACCAGCCGCGACGAAGGCGCACCTGGCTGCGCTCCAACCTGCACCACGTTGCTACGGCGCCCCGGCCACCCGTCCGAACGGCCTGGCGACGCGAAGACCTCGCCACATCCGGCGCAGAACCACGATCCCGAACCACCGAACGAAGCGCCACGCAGCCCCAGGACCGTCCACCTGGCGCCACTCGACCCTGAGACGATTCCAGGGCGTGCGCAAACTCTCGGTAGAGCGCGTCACGATCGACGATCGCAGCCTGCGGGGCGGGATCGTCACCACGTCGCCGAAGTCGAAGGCTTCCCACGGAGTGCGCAACGCCCGATGCAGCGCCCACGCCCGCGTGATCGACGCACGGGTACCGTCGGGAAACACGGCCCGCCCGATCACCGCAGTCCCCAGTTCGAAGCGCAGCTGGCGCACCAGGTCCGCATGCAGCCGCCACCCCGCAGGTAGCGCGACGTGGAACGGGGACGTGGGAAACTCCTCCAGTGCGGAGCGGGAAGGCGCTACCCGCACCCGCGGGTCCGGACCCAGATGGCGCTCCAGCCACTCCCGACCCGGGTGGTCCCGGGCCAGCTCCAGCCGCACCACCAGGTCGTGCATGGCACCGGACAGCACCCGCACCACCGCCCCCAGCAGACGTTCCTTTGGCAGCTCCCCCCCTTCGATCGTCACCACGTGCTGCGGCACCGTGAAGGTCCGCCCCCTGAGCCCGGTGCGGAACCCGGGGTGGGCAATCAGATGGGCCAGCTTCGCCCGCTGCAGGTCCAGACTCCGTTCCTTCTCCGCCCGGTCCTCCTGACAGAGACCCTGATGCCAGGCAAAGGCGTCCCGCAACGGCGCCAGCAGCCCGCCCCGCGTACAGGCCCGGTAGCCGAACTCCGTGTCCTCCACGCCCCACTGCGTGAACGACTCGTCGAACCCACCCACCAGGTCGAAGAACCCGCGGCGTACTCCCAGGTTGCCGCCCGCCACCAACCGGAACAGATCGTCCGCCTTCGACGTCAGATCGCCTGTTCTGCGCAGGTGGCGATCGAACCACCTGACGTCGGCCAGGTCCACCTCCCGCCCCTCGAACAGATCCTTCAGCGTCCCGGGCCGCTTCCGGATTGTCCCGGCGTCCACCCCGTCCACCGAAACGCGGGCCCACAAACCCAGCGTCACCGCGTCCGGAACCACGTGATGCCAGCGCGCATGCGCCGCCAGCCAGTCCGCCTCCGGCAGCATGTCCGCGTCCAGAAACAGCAGCACGTCGTGAGACGCCGCACGCACCCCCGTGTTGCGCGCCCGCGCCAGCCCGAAGCCCTGGTCCTCCTGCCGCACCACCTTCACGTCCAGAGGCGACTTTCGCGGCCGCTGAAGCGGCGCCGGCGAACCGTCGTCCACCACCACCACCTCGAAGAGCTCCCGCGGATACGTCTGGACCTCCAGGGCCGCCAGCGTCCGCTCCAGCTCCTCCGCCTGCGCACAGTACGGCACGATCACGCTCACCGGCAGCTCCGGCACGAACTCCCCGAGAGCCGGCATGTCCACCTGCCGCCAGTCGTTGTACCAGACCAGCTGCGGACGAGGAACGCACGCTGCTGTTCTTGCGGTCGAGGTCGATCCGCCTCGGCCGATGGACTGTTCACAAGACATGGCACGCGAGACTATCGGAGGAGCGACCAGCAGCTCCGATACCCGTCGCCGCATCGGAGTTTCGTTGGCCGATGTGGTCCGGGACGTTCCCATTCGACGCGGCGCACCCGTCGGCTCCACAGTGCCCACCGACTGGGCCGACGACTGGAACCGACATGGTGTAACGTGCCGGTTCGGGACGCACGCCGGGCGCGGCAATCGGAACACCGGGATCGTGAAGGACTGGATCGCGAGAGCACGAGACGCCAGGGACATGGCGCGCCATTCCGTCCTGGCCCCTCATCCCGGATTGGCCTGGACAGTCGCCCGAATGGCGTTGCGCGGCAGGCAGGAGGCCGCACAGGATGTGCTGCGCCTGCTGGCCAGGGGGCCCGACGTGCGCTCGGAGAAGATCGTCAGCCGCCGCTACCGCTACGTCTGGCTGTGTGTCCCCAAGGTCGCGTCGCGCAGTCTCATCCGCGGACTCAGAGCCGTGGATCCGGAGGCGGAACTGGTCCTCGACAAGACCATCACCGAAGTCCACGAAGCGCACCCCGAAACCCGGGAGTACCACAGCTTCACGTTCGTGCGGCACCCGTTCCGCCGCGCGTTGTCGTTCTACTCGGAGCTGTTCCTCTTCACGCCGGAGTACTACGCTCGCAGTCCCGATGCGCCGATACACCTCAAGATGGAGAAGCTCCGAAGGTTCGCCGCCGACTTCCCGGGGCTGGCAGAAACGGAGAGCTTCGAGGACTACTGCCGCTGGCTGCGCACGCCCTACGGCCGCGACACGTTCGGGGAAAGGCATTTTCTCTCCCAACATCTGCAGATCCGGATGGAGGACGGACGGCTGCCCGATTTCGTCGGCCGCCACGAGACGCTCGACGAAGACCTGGCCAAGGTCTCGGCGACACTCGGCATGCCGGTGCCGTCGCTGCCGCTGCTGAACACGATGTCGGAGTGGGAAGCCCGCCCGGACAAGCTGCAGGCTGCCCGCGCGGAGCGGGAAGTGTTGCTCACCAGGCGCTGCAAGGCGTTGCTGCGGTCGCGGTACCGGGACGACCTCAGGCTGTTCGGCTATCCGCCGAAATGACGCCGGGGAGGTCCGAACAAGTCCCGGCGAGCGACTCCTGAACCGTCGAGTGGGGCGCATCCTTGCGCCGCGCGGGAACGAACACGGGATACTCACATTGGCCAGGACGCGCATCCTGTCGGTTGTCGGCACCCGTCCGGAAGCCATCAAGATGGCGATGGTTGCTCGTGCACTCGATGCAGCCGAAGGCATCGAGCATCGAATGTGCGCAACTGCCCAGCATCGTGAAATGCTCGACTCGGTTCTGACGATCTTCGATCTGCGGCCCGACTACGACCTGGGCGTGATGGTGCCGGACCAGGATCCGACCCACGTGACTCGGGCCGTGATGTCAGGCATGGCGCCGATTCTCGCGGACTTCCAACCGGATCGCGTGCTCGTGCAGGGAGATACGACCACGACCCTGGCGGCCAGCCTTGCATCGTTCTACGCGAAGGTTCCCGTGGGACATGTCGAGGCGGGTCTGCGCAGCGGCGATCCCGCGGCGCCCTGGCCGGAGGAGATGAACCGGCGCCTGACGGACCGATTGAGCGACAGACACTACGCACCCACCGAACGGGCGAGAGAGAATCTGCTGGCGGAAGGACACGACGCCGACGCCGTTCTGGTCACGGGCAACACGGGAGTCGACGCACTCCACCACGTCGCTGGACGTCTGGCTGAAGAACCGACGTTGCGGAACGCCGCCGTCGATTCGATTCCCCCACTGGATCGTGAACGGCGGCTGCTGCTCGTGACGGCCCACCGACGGGAGAACATCGGAAGCGGACTCGCCGAGATCTGCGATGCGCTGACAAGGCTCGCGGCCCGCCCGGACGTGGAAATCGTCTATCCGGTTCATCCCAACCCCGAGGTGTGCGGGCCCGTGCGCGCCGCGCTGAGCGGACGTGCACACGTCCATCTGATCGAGCCACTGGGATACGCGGCCTTTGTCCACCTGATGACCGAGGCGCACCTCATCGTGACGGATTCCGGCGGAATCCAGGAAGAGGCGCCGGCCTTGGGCAAGCCCATTCTGGTGATGAGGGATGTCACGGAACGACTCGAGGCGGTGGATGCCGGTACGGCGCGGCTGATCGGAGCCGACTCGAGGCGAATCGAGGCCGAAGTGGAAAGACTGCTCGAAGACCCGGTGCACCATGACTCCATGGCGCGAGGGCACAATCCCTACGGGGACGGACGCGCCAGCGGTCGGATCGCGAAGGACCTGAGCCGCCGATCCGAGGCGTCCGAGACCGTCAAGACGCCGATCAGCCTCGCGAAGGATCCGGCGTTTGCCTGACGGCGGGGTGACCGGCCACGCCGACAAGGCGTGGGCCGACTGGGCCGAGGCCAGGGCCAGGTCGAAGAAGCTCGCGGACGCGGAAGCGGTATTCCAGCGCGTATGTGTCGTCGGACTCGGTTACGTAGGTCTTCCTACCGCCGCGATCCTGGCGGCGCGAGGCGTGGACGTCGTCGGCGTCGACCTCGATCCGGACCGGCTGCGAATCGCGAACTCGGGCGCCGCACCCTTTGCGGAACCCCGTCTGGCCACTGTCCTGGGCGAGGCCGTGGCAGGCGGTCGGTTGATGGCACAGGAGACAGTCGTCGCGGCCGAAGCGTTCGTCATCGCGGTGCCCACGCCGTTCAAGGCGGACCGTGCCCCCGATCTGAATCACTTGCGCGAGGCCGTGACCAGCGTGGCAGAAGTGCTCATCTCCGGCAATCTCGTCGTCCTCGAATCGACATCGCCGGTGGGCGGCACGCATGCGGTGTGCGAGTGGCTTGCCCGTGCGCGACCGGACCTGTCCTTTCCTCACGAAGCAGGAGAAGCCAGCGACATCCGCGTGGCGTACAGCCCCGAACGGGTGCTGCCCGGCGACATTCTCAACGAGCTGGTAAACAACGACCGTGTCATCGGAGGCGTGACTCCGGCCTGTGCACAAGCGGCGATTTCCCTCTACAGGCACTTCGTGCGCGGGAGGTGTTCGATCACGACGGCCAGGACCGCCGAACTGGTCAAGCTCGCGGAAAACGCCTACCGCGACGTCAACATCGCTTTCGCCAACGAGATCTCGCTTGTGTGCGAGGCGCTTGGTGTCGATCCATGGGGGTTGATCGAACTGGCCAACCGGCACCCGCGGGTAGACATCCTGCGACCGGGACCGGGAGTTGGCGGACATTGCGTCGCGGTCGACCCATGGTTCCTGGTGCATTCGGCGCCCGGATCAACCCCCCTGATTCAAGCCGCCCGTCAGGTCAACGACGCCAGGCCGCTGCAGGTGATCGACCGGGTTCTGGCGGCTTGCGACGGTCTGGATCATCCGAAGGTCGCCTGTCTCGGACTGGCCTACAAGGCCGACGTGGGCGACTTGCGGGAAAGCCCGGCAGTCACGATTGTCCGGCGTCTGGGCGAGATGGTCCCGAACCGGGTGGTTGTCGTCGAGCCGAACATCGACACGTTGCCCGAGGCACTGCACACCGCCAGGGTCGATCTGGTCGATCTGGGCGAGGCACTGTCGGTTGCCGATGTGGTGGTGGCGCTGACCGACCACCGGGAGTTTCTCGAGATCGAACGCCAGTGCCTGCGTGACAAGCGCCTGGTGGACACGCGAGGCGTCTGGACCGCGCGCTCGCGATGACGGCGCCCGAAAGCCCCTGGCAGGAAGCCGCTGCCGGTTCGGGCACGACGGCGCGGGAGGCGACGAAGTCCGACCGCGGCGGACGGGTTGTCGATGACGGCGCCGGAGCCTCGGAGCGGCAGCGGTCGGCAGAACCCGGGCAGCACCCCATGAAAGTGGCCATCGTGACGCAGTACTTCCCGCCCGAGACGGGCGCCGCCGCCACGCGTCTGTTCCAGCTGGGCAAGCGCCTGGTGGCCGCCGGGCACCAGGTGCAGGTGCTTTGCCCGCTTCCCAACTATCAGAGCGAGAGGGTCTTCGAGGACTACCGCGGCAGGCTGCGCGTGGTGGAGCAGGTCGCGGGCATGCGCGTCGTCCGCACCTGGATATACAAGACCGACGCGCCCCGGCTGCCGCGTCCTCTGCATGGCTTGCTGACGCGCGTTTCGTTCCCGGCCTCCAGTCTGCTGCTGGGAGCCTGGTCGCTGGGACGTCAGGATGTCGTGTTGTTCAACAGCCCGCCGCTGCGGGTGGTGCCAGTCGGTCTCGGCACTGGCTGGCTCGCACGCGCCCGAAAGGTGATGTACGTGGCCGACATGCACCCCGACGTCCTGCCGAGGCTGGGCTACACGCTGTCAGTCGACGAGCTCCGGCGCCAGCGGCGTTGGGAACGCATGGGCTACGAGCGCTCGGACCTGGTGCTGACGACGACGACGAGGACGATGGGCGACATCAAGCGCCGGTTCCCTGGTGTTTCGGCCGCGGTACTCCCGAACGGCGCGGACACCGACCTGTTTCGACCGTCGCTGCGGCGTCAGTCGGTGCGTACCAACCTGGGCGCGGACACGGACGACTTCCTGGTCGGCTACTTCGGGATCCACGGAATCGAACAGGGACTCGACGCCGTGGTCGACGCGGCAGCGCTCGTGGACGGATCAGGGATGCGGTTCGTCATGGCGGGCGCGGGCCACGCCAAGGCGGCGCTGGTGGAACGAGCCCGGCGACTGGGGATCGGAAACGTCAGGTTCCTCGATGTGCTGCCGCGCTTCGAGGTCGCCGCCGCGCTGGCGTCCTGCGACGCCGGCCTGGCGCCGCTGGTCCGGGAGTTGCCCGGCACCATGCCCTCGAAGGTCTTCGAGACTCTGGCCAGCGGCGTGCCCCTGGTCGCCAGTGACGGCAGCGACGCCGCCGACCTGGTCCGAACCTTCGACGTCGGCGGCGTATTCAAGCCTCGCGACGGCAGCGATCTGGCCCGTGTCCTTGCCGATCTGGCGGCTCGACCGCAGGAGCGTGAGCGCATCCGGCGCAACTGCCTGGATCTCGCCCGGCGGCTCGACCGCGACCAGATCGCCGCCCGGGCCGAGACCATCTTTCGCCGGCTGATCGAGAGCCGATGACCGCCGGCCGGCTGCTCTCCCTTGCCACAGCGTCTGGCACCGAATCCGGCAGCAGGGCTCCGGCGAGAGCGGGCATCCATCCGAGCTACGCGTCGCCGATGCCGGCCAGATCCGGCCGGAAGCCGGGTTCCGCGACCGTGGCCTGTGCCAGGAACCAGGCTTCGTCCTGCTCCCATGTGTGCCCGAGACCGTGGCGAACGAGCAGATACCCATACGAATGCGTCTTGTAGATACGCGGACCGGCGCGCAAGGTGTCATGGATCAGCGCCTGATCCACGTGCCGCGGCAGCCGCTTCCAACCGCCGATGCAGTCAAGCATGCGGCGCTCGATCAGCAGGGTACCGCCGGTGATGACCTGCCTCTCCACGTAGCACTCGGCCACGGGGCGCCGCCGCCGGATGGTCCTGTCGGCTGCGGTCAGATACGCGAATTCGGCTCCCTTGCCCACCAGCGGCGCCTGCGAGTATTCGTGCGCCAGCACCAGGTCCCAGATGTGGTCGGGGCCGTACACGTCGTCGTCGTCCATCTTCGTCAGCAACGTCCCCCGCGCCGCATCCGTCAGTGCGTTGAGCACCGAGCCCAGCGGCAACGACGCGTCCAGCCGCAGCGCCCTCACCGGCACCGACGGACCCGCCGCAACGGGCGCCGCCTCCCCGAATCCCTCCCCGTGCAGACCCAGGATCAGCTCCAGCCGCGGGTACGTCTGCCGCCGCACCGCCGCCAGCGCCCGCTCCAGCAGCTCCGGACGCCGCGTCGCCAGAAGGACCGACACCAGAGGCAGCCGCGGCGGGTCCGCCAGCGCCCGCTCGGCCACCTGCCGCACCCGGCTGGTCAGCGAATGCTCCCGCAGCGCCGCGCGGCGCATCCGCGCGCCGAGCGCCTCGCGCCCGTCGATGTCCAGGCCGCGCACCTCGCGCGTCATCAACTCGAACAGCTCCGCGCCCACATGCGGCGCCAGCCGCCGGTCCCCGTCCGCCAGATGCACCACGACACCCGTCGCCGCCAGCCGCACCAGATCCCCCGCCCGCGTCACGGTGTCGGCGTGAAACGCCGCCACGTCCTCCAGGTGGCGAATCCTCCTGAGCGCCTCCCGGTCGTCCCGGAGCACGACGCGGTCCGCCCCGCAGCCCGGCGGCAGCCGGTCGAGCAGACCCAGCGCCCCCACCTCGTTCCCGGCGTCGCGCCGCCAGCCGATCGGATTGTCGGTTCGCGGGTCGAAGGCGGGCACCGACAGCATGGGAGGCGACTCGGCGAGCACGACCACCGGAACTGACGCACCCGCCGCCTCGGCAGCCGTGTCGGCCACCACCAGGTCGAGGTGCCCGCCGACCGTCGTCCGCGCCACGCGACGCGACGCCGCGAACACGGCCTGCGAGCGGGCGCCCAGCGCGGCGATCTCCACCCCCAGCGGATACTCGGCCCGAGGCGGGAAAGCCGGTGCGCCGCGGACCGCAGGGGAAGGCGCCGCATCGACCGGAATCCCGGGCGCCGGCCGCGGCGGTCGTGGCGGCGGCAACAGCTTCTCGGGCGGGATCGTCACCGCGTCGCCGAAGTCGAAGGCCTCCCACGGAGTGCGCGACGCCCGATGCAGCGCCCACGCCCGCGTGATCGACGCGCGGGTACCGTCCGCAAACACCGACCTGCCGATCACCCCGCTCCCCAGTTCGGCGCGCAGCCTGCCCACCACGTCCGCATGCAGCGGCCTTCCCGCAGGCAGCGCGACGTGAAACGGGGACGCGGGAAACTCCTCGAGCGCCGAGAGAGAAGGCGCCACACGCACTCGCGGGTCCGGACCCAGATGGAGCTCCAGCCACTCCCGGGCCGGGTGGTCCCGGGCCAGCTCCAGCCGCACGACCAGATCGTGCATCGGACCGGACAGCACCCGCTCGACGGCCTCCAGCAGGCCTTCCGCCGGCAGCCTCCCGCCCTCGATCGTCACCACGTACTGCGGCACCGTGAAGGTTCGCCCCCCCATGAGCCCGGTGCGGAACCTGGGGTGAGCGATCAGATGAGCGCATTTCGCCCGCTGAAGCTCCAGGCTCCTTTCCTTCTCCCTCCGGCTCTGCCAGAGACCCTGATGCCAGGCGAAGGCGTCCGGCAACGGCACCAGCAGCCCGCCTCGCGCATGGGCCCGGTAGCCGAACTCCGTGTCCTCCGCGCCCCACTGCGTGAACGACTCGTCGAACCCACCCACCAGGTCGAAGAATCCCCGGCGGATGCCCACGTTGCCGCCCGTCACCATCTCGTACAGATCGTCCGCCTTCGACGTCAGATCGTCGGTTCTGCTCATGTGGTCTTCGAACCACCTGACGTCGGCCAGACCCACCTCCCGCCCCTCGAACAGCTCCTTCAGAGTCCCCGGCCGGTTCCGGATCATCCCGGCGTCCACTCCGTCCACCGAAACGCGGGCCCACAAACCCAGCGTCACCGCGTCCGGGACCACGTGATGCCAGCGCGCATGCGCCGCCAGCCAGTCCGCCTCCGGCAGCATGTCCGCGTCCAGAAACAGCAGCACGTCGTGCGACGCCGCACGCACCCCCGTGTTGCGCGCCCGCGCCAGCCCGAAGCCCAGGTCCTCCTGCCGCACCACCTTCACGTCCAGAGGCGACTTTCGCGGCCGCTGAAGCGGCGCCGGCGAACCGTCGTCCGCCACCACCACCTCGAAGAGCTCCCGCGGATACGTCTGGACTTCCAGCGCCGCCAGCGTCCGCTCCAGCTCCTCCGGCTGCGCACAGTACGGCACGATCACGCTCACCGGCAGCTCCGGCACGAACTCCCCGAGAGCCGGCACGGCAACCTGCCGCCAGTCGTTGTACCAGAGAGGTTCCATGAGGCGAGGCTCCGTGAGGCCCCGGCCCTCGGACGCGGCGGGACGCTTTCGCTCGCCAGACGCAGGCATCAGCCGGCATCCTTCAACCGTTCACCAGCGTGACGCCCTCCGTTCTCCGCTTCCTCGACATCGAATACGGCCACCGCATCACTGATATCCGCGTCACTGATATCCGCAAGGTGCGGCCGGAAGCCGGCTTCGTCGATGCTGGCCTGCTCGAGGAAGTAGGTGTCGTCTATCTCCCATGTGTGCCCGCGGCCGTGGCGGACCAGCACCAGGCCGTACGGGTGCGTCCGGTAGACACCGGCGCCAGCCCGCAAGACCGCGTGGACCAGAGCCTGATCCTCTCCCTGCCCGCATCGCTTCCAGCCGCCGACGCGGTCGAGCATGCGGCGCTCGATCAGCAGGGCATGACCGGAAATTGGCAGGTGAAACCGTTCACTACCTGGGCTCAAGCAGCGCATCGTCCGGTCTGCGCCGGCCAGATAGATGAACTCGGCCATCTTGCCCACCAGCGGCGCCTGCGAGTATTCGTGCGCCAGCACCAGGTCCCAGATGTGGTCGGGGCCGTACACGTCGTCGTCCATCTTCGTCAGCAACGTCCCCCGCGCCGCATCCGTCAGTGCGTTGAGCACCGAGCCCAGCGGCAACGACGCGTCCAGCCGCAGCGCCCTCACCGGCACCGACGGACCCGCCGCAACGGGCGCCGCCTCCCCGAATCCCTCCCCGTGCAGACCCAGGATCAGCTCCAGCCGCGGGTACGTCTGCCGCCGCACCGCCGCCAGCGCCCGCTCCAGCAGCTCCGGACGCCGCGTCGCCAGAAGGACCGACACCAGAGGCAGCCGCGGCGGGTCCGCCAGCGCCCGCTCGGCCACCTGCCGCACCCGGCTGGTCAGCGAATGCTCCCGCAGCGCCGCGCGGCGCATCCGCGCGCCGAGCGCCTCGCGCCCGTCGATGTCCAGGCCGCGCACCTCGTGCGTCATCAACTCGAACAGCTCCGCGCCCACATGCGGCGCCAGCCGCCGGTCCCCGTCCGCCAGATGCACCACGACACCCGTCGCCGCCAGCCGCACCAGATCCCCCGCCCGCGTCACGGTGTCGGCGTGAAACGCCGCCACGTCCTCCAGGTGGCGAATCCTCCTGAGCGCCTCCCGGTCGTCCCGGAGCACGACGCGGTCCGCCCCGCAGCCCGGCGGCAGCCGGTCGAGCAGACCCAGCGCCCCCACCTCGTTCCCGGCGTCGCGCCGCCAGCCGATCGGATTGTCGGTTCGCGGGTCGAAGGCGGGCACCGACAGCATGGGAGGCGACTCGGCGAGCACGACCACCGGAACTGACGCACCCGCCGCCTCGGCAGCCGTGTCGGCCACCACCAGGTCGAGGTGCCCGCCGACCGTCGTCCGCGCCACGCGACGCGACGCCGCGAACACGGCCTGCGAGCGGGCGCCCAGCGCGGCGATCTCCACCCCCAGCGGATACTCGGCCCGAGGCGGGAAAGCCGGTGCGCCGCGGACCGCAGGGGAAGGCGCCGCATCGACCGGAATCCCGGGCGCCGGCCGCGGCGGTCGTGGCGGCGGCAACAGCTTCTCGGGCGGGATCGTCACCGCGTCGCCGAAGTCGAAGGCCTCCCACGGAGTGCGCGACGCCCGATGCAGCGCCCACGCCCGCGTGATCGACGCGCGGGTACCGTCCGCAAACACCGACCTGCCGATCACCCCGCTCCCCAGTTCGGCGCGCAGCCTGCCCACCACGTCCGCATGCAGCGGCCTTCCCGCAGGCAGCGCGACGTGAAACGGGGACGCGGGAAACTCCTCGAGCGCCGAGAGAGAAGGCGCCACACGCACTCGCGGGTCCGGACCCAGATGGAGCTCCAGCCACTCCCGGGCCGGGTGGTCCCGGGCCAGCTCCAGCCGCACGACCAGATCGTGCATCGGACCGGACAGCACCCGCTCGACGGCCTCCAGCAGGCCTTCCGCCGGCAGCCTCCCGCCCTCGATCGTCACCACGTACTGCGGCACCGTGAAGGTTCGCCCCCCCATGAGCCCGGTGCGGAACCCGGGGTGAGCGATCAGATGAGCGCATTTCGCCCACTGAAGCTCCAGGCTCCTTTCTTTCTCCCTCCGGCGCTCACCCCAGAGGCCCTGATGCCAGGCGAAGGCGTCCGGCAACGGCACCAGCAGCCCGCCTCGCGCATGGGCCCGGTAGCCGAACTCCGTGTCCTCTCGGCCCCACTGCGTGAACGACTCGTCGAACCCACCCACCAGGTCGAAGAATCCCCGGCGGACGCCCAGGTTGTTGCTTGACACCACCCGGAACAGGTCGTCCGCCTTCGATGTCAGATCGTCGGTTCTGGTCATGTAGCGATCGATCCACCTGACGTCGTCCACCTTCCGCCCCTCGAACAGCTCCTTCAGAGTCCCCGGGCGGTTCCGGATCATCCCGGAGTCCACCCCGTCCACCGACACGTGGGCTCGCAAACCCAGCGTCACCGCGTCCGGAACCACGTGATGCCAGCGCGCATGCGCCGCCAGCCAGTCCGCCTCCGGCAGCATGTCCGCGTCCAGAAACAGCAGTACGTCATGCGACGCCGCGCGCATTCCCGTGTTGCGCGCCCGCGCCGCCCCGAAGCCCATGTCCTCCTGCCGCACCACCTTCACGTCCAGCGGCGCCTTGCGCGGCCGTCGAAGCGGCGCCGGCGAACCGTCGTCCACCACCACCACCTCGAAAAGCTCCCGCGGATACGTCTGGACTTCCAGCGCCGCCAGCGTACGCTCCAGCTCCTCCGCCTGTGCACAGTACGGCACGATCACGCTCACCGGCAGCTCCGGCACGAACTCCCCGAGCGCCGGCACGGCAACCTGCCGCCAGTCGTTGTACCAGAGAGGTTCCGTGAGGCGAGGCTCCGTGAGGCCCCGGCCCTCGGACGCGGCGGGAAGCGCCGCGACGGCAGCCGGCGGGGAGCTTCGCTCGCCAGACGCAGGCATCAGCCGGCATCCTTCAACCGTTCACCGGCGTGACCTCCTCCGTTTTCCGCTTCCTCGACATCGAATACGGCCACCGCATCACTGATATCCGCGTCACTGATATCCGCAAGGTGCGGCCGGAAGCCGGCTTCGTCGATGCTGGCCTGCTCGAGGAAGTAGGTGTCGTCTGTCTCCCATGTGTGCCCGCGGCCGTGGCGGACCAGCACCAGGCCGTACGGGTGCGTCCGGTAGATACGCGCGCCGGCGCGCAAGGTGTCGTGGATCAGCGCCTGATCCACGTGCCGCGGCAGCCGCTTCCAACCGCCGATGCGGTCGAGCATGCGGCGCTCGATCAGCAGGGCGCCGCCGGAAACTGTCTCGACAGACCCTTCAACCGCCATGCGGCGGCGCACTGTCCGGTCGGAGGCTGCCAGATAGACGAACTCGGTCATCTTGCCCACCAGCGGCGCCTGCGAGTATTCGTGCGCCAGCACCAGGTCCCAGATGTGGTCCGGGCCGTACAGGTCGTCGTCGTCCATCTTCGTCAGCAGGGTCCCGCCCGCTGCATCCGTCAGTGCATTGAGCACCGAACCCAGCGGCAACGACGCGTCCAGCCGCAGCGCCGTCACCGGCACCGACGGACCCGCCGCACCGGGAGCCGCTTCCCCGAATCCCTCCCCGTGCAGACCCAGCATCAGCTCCAGCCGCGGGTACGTCTGCCGCCGCACCGCCGCCAGCGCCCGCTCCAGCAACTCCGGACGCCTCGTCGCCAGCAGGACCGACACCAGAGGCAGCCGCGGCGGGTCCGCCAGCACCCGCTCGGCCACCTGCCGCACGCGGCTGGTCAGCGAATGCTCCCGCAGCGCCGCCCGACGCATCCGGGCGCTGAGCGCTTCGCGCCCGTCGATGCCCAGGCCGCGCACCTCGCGCGTCATCAAATCGAACAGCTCCGCGCCCACATGCGGCAGCAGCCGCCGGTCCCCGTCCGCCAGATGCACCACGACACCCGTCGCCGCCAGCCGCACCAGATCCCCCGCCCGCGTCACGGTGTCGGCGTGAAACGCCGCCACGTCCTCCAGGTGGCGAATCCCCCTGAGCGTCGCCAGGTCGTCGCGGCGCACGACGCGGTCCGCCCTGCAGCCCGGCGGCAGCCGGTCGAGCGGCCCCAGCGCCCCCACCTCGTTCCCGGCATCGCGCCGCCAGCCGATCGGATTGTCGGTTCGCGGGTCGAAGGCGGCCACCGACAGCATGGGAGGCACCTCGGCGAGCACGACCACCGGAACTGACGCACCCGCCGCCTCGGCAGCCGTGTCGGCCACCACCAGGTCGAGGTGCCCGCCGACCGTCGTCCGCGCCACGCGACGCGACGCCGCGAACACGGCCTGCGAGCGGGCGCCCAGCGCGGCGATCTCCACCCCCAGCGGATACTCGGCCCGAGGCGGGAAAGCCGGTGCGCCGCGGACCGCAGGGGAAGGCGCCGCATCGACCGGAATCCCGGGCGCCGGCCGCGGCGGGGCGGCGCGAAAGCGCCCCGACACTCGGCGCAGGACCGCGCCCGCGAGCCACCGGACGAACCGCCACGCCGCGACAGGACCGTCCACCTTCCGCAACCTGGCCCGCAGACGCGCCCAAGCCGTGCGCGGCGCCCGATGCCGTGTGCCGCCGGTTGCTGGTGAGTCGGCTGCCGGCGAGTCGGCTGCCGGTGGGTCGGCCGCCGGCGAGTCGGCTGGTGCGGGAGCTGGCCCGGCGCTGGCGGCCGTCCGCGCTGGCGGCGCGAGCTTCCGGGGCGGGATCGTCACCACTTCGCCGAAGTCGGCAGCATCCCACGGAGTGCGTGACGCCCGATGCAGCGCCCACGCCCGCGCGATCGACGCACGGGTACCGTCGGGAAACACCGCCCGCCCGATCACCGCAGTCCCCAGTTCGGCTCGCAGCTGGCGAACGATGTCCGCATGCAGCCGCCACCCCGCAGGCAGCGCGACCTGGAACGGGGACGCGGGAAACTCCTCCAGAGCCGAGCGAAAGGGCGTCACCCGGACCCTGGAGCTCGGCATCACCCGCACTCTGGGGTCCGGGTCCAGATGACGCTCCAGCCACGCGCGGCCCGCGTGGTCTCCGGGCAACTCGAGCCGCAGCACCAGGTCGTGGATCGGGCCGGACAGCGCCCGCGCTACCGTCTCCAGCAGACGTTCCTTTGGCAGCTCCCCCCCTTCGATCGTCACCACGTACTGCGGCACCGTGAAGGTCCGTCCCGCCAGACCGGTGCGGAAGTCGGGGTGGGCAATCAGGTGCGCCTGCTTCGCCCGCTGCAACATCAGGCGCCGTTCCTTCTCCGCCCGTCCCGCTCCCGAGGCGCCTTGGCGCCAGGCGAACCCGTCCCGCACCGGCACCAGCAGCCCGCCCCGCATACAGGCCCGGTAGCCGAACTCGGTGTCCTCCCCGCCCCACTGCGTGAACGACTCGTCGAACCTTCCCACCAGGTCGAAGAACCCGCGGCGGATGCCCACGTTGTTGCTTGCCACCACCCGGAACAGGTCGTCCGCCTTCGACGTCAGATCGTTCGTGCGGGCCCAGTAGGACTCGAACGGCTCCGGACCCACCTTCCGCCCCTCGAACAGCTCCTTCAGCGTTCCCGGCCGGTTCCGGATCATCCCGGGGTCCACCCCGTCCACCGACACGTGGGCCCGCAAACCCAGCGTCAACGCGTCCGGGACCACGTGATGCCAGCGCGCATGCGCCGCCAGCCAGTCCGCCTCCGGCAGCATGTCCGCGTCCAGAAACAGCAGCACGTCGTGCGTCGCCGCGCAGACACCCGTGTTGCGCGCCCGCACCAGCCCGAAGCCCCGGTCCCCCTGGCGCACCACCTTCACGTCCAGAGGCGCCTTGCGCAGCCGCTGAAGCGGCGACGGCGAACCGTCGTCCACCACCACCACCTCGAAGAGGTCCCGCGGATACGTCTGGACCTCGAGCGCCGCCAGCGTCCGCGCCAGATCCTCCGGCCGCGCACGGTACGGCACGATCACGCTCACCGGCAGCTTCGGCGTGAACTCCTCGAGCGCCGGCACGGCAACCTGCCGCCAGTTGTTGTACCAGACCAGCCGTGGCGGGGGCGTGCCGGGCTGTGCTCCAACCTCTGACACGGTTTCTACGGCTTCCGGACCGAACGTCCGAGCCGCAACACCCGGCGCAGGATCGCGCCCGCGAACCACCGGACGAAACGCCACGCCGCGACGGGGACCGTCAACCTGGCCCGCAGACGCGGCCAGGCCGTGCGCGAAGGCGGCGAAGGCGGCGAAGGCGGCGAAGGCGGCGAAGGCGGCGAAGGCGGCGAAGGCGGCGAAGGCGGCGAAGGCGGCGAAGGCGGCGAAGGCGGCGAAGGCGGCGAAGGCGGCGAAGGCGGCGAAGGCGGCGAAGGCGGCGAAGGCGGCGAAGGCGGCGAAGGCGGCGAAGGCGGCGAAGGCGGCGAAGGCGGCGAAGGCGGCGAAGGCGGCGAAGGCGGCGAAGGCGGCGAAGGCGGCGAAGGCGGCGAAGGCGGCGAAGGCGGCGAAGGCGGCGAAGGCGGCGCGAGCTTCCGGGGCGGGATCGTCACCACTTCGCCGAAGTCGGCAGCATCCCACGGAGTGCGCGACGCCCGATGCAGCGCCCACGCCCGCACGATCGACGCACGGGTACCGTCGGGAAACACCGCCCGCCCGATCACCGCAGTCCCCAGCTCGGCTCGCAGCTGGCGAACGATGTCCGCATGCAGCCGCCACCCCGCGGGCAGCGCGACCTGGAACGGAGACGCGGGAAACTCCTCCAGAGCCGAGCGAAAGGGCGTCACCCGCACCCTGGAGTTCGGCATCACCCGCACTCTGGGGTCCGGGTCCAGATGGCGCTCCAGCCACGCTCGGCCCGCGTGGTCTCCGGGCAACTCGAGCCGCACCACCAGGTCGTGGATCGGGCCGGACAGCACCCGCTCGACCGCCCCCAGCAGACGTTCCTTGGGCAGCTCTCTCCCTTCGATCGTCACCACGTACTGCGGCACCGTGAAGGTCCGCCCCGCCAGGCCGGTGCGGAACCCGGGGTGGGCAATGAGGTGCGCCAGCGTGGGCTGCTGCAACATCAGGCTCCGATCCCTCTCCGCCCGTCCCTCCTCCCAGGCGCCCTGGTGCCAGGCGAACCCGTCGCGCACCGGCGCCAGCAGCCCGCCCACTGCATAAGCCCGGTAGCCGAACTCCGTGTCCTCCCCGCCCCACTGCGTGAACGACTCGTCGAACCCCCCCGCCAGCTCGAAGAACCCGCGGCGAACCCCCACGTTGCCGCTCGTGACCACCCGGAACAGATCGTCCGCCTTCGACGTCAGATGGCCGGTTCTGCTCATGTGGCGATCGAGCCACCTGACTTCGTCCACCTCCCGCCCTGCGAACAGCTCCTTCAGCGTTCCCGGCCGGTTCCGGATCATCCCGGGATCCACCCCGTCCACCGCCACGTGGGCCCGGACGCCCAGCGTCACCGCGTCCGGGACCACGTGATGCCAGCGCGCATGCGCCGCCAGCCAGTCCGCCTCCGGCAGCATGTCCGCGTCCAGAAACAGCAGCACGTCATGCGACGCCGCACGCACCCCCGTGTTGCGCGCTCGCGCCGCCCCGAAGCCCAGGTCCTCCTGCCGCACCACCTTCACGTCCAGAGGCGACTTTCGCGGCCGCTGAAGCGGCACCGGTGAACCGTCGTCCACCACCACCACCTCGAAGAGCTCCCGCGGATACGTCTGGACCTCCAGCGCCGCCAGCGTACGCGCCAGCTCATCCGGCCGCGAGTAGTACGGCACGATCACGCTCACCGGCAGCTTCGGCACGAACTCCTCGAGCACCGGCACGGCAACCTGCCGCCAGTCGTTGTACCAGACCAGCCGCGGCGGGGGGACGCATGCTGCCGCCCTTGCAGCCGAGGTCACAACTCGTCTCGGCTGATGAGGCACTCACGAGGCACAGCACACGCAGACTATCGGAGAAACGCGTATCGGAGAAACGCGGCACGGCGAGCCACTGCAATGGCTCGACACACACATGAGACCGCCTGGGTCTTGCAGGCTTTCGTCAGGCTGGAAGTACCGCGCTGCCCGGCGGCGCAAGGTTCCGGTAGTGGCCCGCGGCCATCAGGCATGCGATCAGGCGTGCTGCAGCAGCATGGCCTGGAAGCCCGTGGCGAAGTCCGCGTCGCACGGGGAGCGGTCAGGCGCCCGTCCGGCAAGGCGCGACAGGGAGCAGGTCGGGCCGCATGCGACCGAGGAGCAACGCTGCCGGACGGCGCGCATCGACCTTCGCATGCCGCGCGAGTTTCTGCCGCGGGGACTGCTAGGCCTGCGTCACTCCCGGAACGGCCACCGCGTACCGGCCGTTCTCGTCGGGGACCGTCGGCGGTTCGGCGTCCCAAGCACAGGTCGCCGGCTCGAGCGACACGTCAGATTCGATCGCTTCCTTCCAGGTGATCTTCCTGCCGCTGTAGGTCGCCATGCGGCCCAGGACCGCCGTCATCGTCGCGATGGCGCCGTTCCTCGCTTCGTTGAACGGCACGTCCTCGCGGATCGCCTCGAAGAGGCGGTCGTGCTCGACCTGATAGGGACTCTCCTCGTCCTCAGGCTCGTGGTGGCTCCAGCCGCCGGGCGCCTCGATCAGGCCCGACGCCAAGCTCGCGCGCCCCTTGCTGCCGTGGGCGTACTCGGCGACCTGGTCCCAGCAGTTCTCGATGTGGCGGCACTGGCTGAGCATCACCGCGCCGTCGTCGTAGGTGTACTCGACGAAGTGGTGATCGAAGATCTCGCCGTGGTCGGGGCCGTTTCGCCATTGCCGGCCTCCCTGGCCCTGGGCCTCCACCGGATGCCCGCCCTTGACCCAGTTGCCGACGTCGATGTTATGGATGTGCTGTTCGACGATGTGATCGCCGCAAAGCCAGTTGAAGTAGTACCAGTTGCGCATCTGGTACTCCATCTCGGTCTGCCCCGGCTGGCGCGGCCGCACCCAGACGCCCGAACTGTTCCAGTAGACACGGAGCGCCACGACATCGCCGATCGCGCCGCCGTGGATGCGCCTGATCGTCTCGTTGTACATCCCGCTGTGATGGCGCTGCAGACCTACGCCGACCTTGAGGTTCTTCTTCCGGGCCGCCCTGGCCGCCTCGAGCACGCGCCGCACACCCGGCGCGTCGACTGCTACCGGCTTCTCCATGAACACGTGCCTGCCCTGCTCGACTGCATACTCGAAATGCTCGGGGCGGAAGCCCGGCGGCGTCGCGAGCACGACCACGTCGATCCCGGAGTCGATCACCTTGCGATAGGCGTCGAAGCCGACGTAGCGGTTCTCGGCCGGCACCTGGAGGCGCTTGCCGTTGTCGAACGATCCGTTCTCGCCCAGCTCGGCCAGCCGCGCGTGGCAGTTCTCCAGCCGATCCTCGAACGCGTCGGCCATCGCCACCAGCTCGACCTGTCCCGAGGTCGACATGGCTTGCGCCGCGGCGCCCGTACCGCGGCCGCCGCAGCCGATCAGGCCGATCCGCAGCGTCGCATCGCCGCGGGCGCGGCCCACGTCCGAGCTGGTGTTCGCGGCAGCGGTCCCGCCGCCGACGCCGCCCGCCAGCAGGGCCGCAGAAGCCCCGGTGATGAAAGTGCGCCTGGAGGTTCCGTCCATGGTGTCTTCCCCTTGTGCCCTGCAAGGCGCCGTTGTCCTGGATCCGTGTCGGTCGAGCTCCGGCAGCCCGTGGTCGCCATATTCTAGCTCCAGCCGCACCCGACGCTTCCGCTACCATCCGCCGCCATGCAGACCTGGAAGCGCTCCGACATGAACCGGCCGACGGCGACGCTCGGGCCACTCGCCATGCGCTCCTGCTCGGAAGACCTCGAGTCGCTGACGGAATCCGAGTCCCCGACGAGCGCCAACGCCGAGCTTACCGAAGACGCCTCGGAGGGCGCCGCCGCGTTCTTCGGGAAGCGGCGACCGGACTGCCGCGGCCGCTGAGGCCGTTCCCGTGCCGATGGGGTTCCCCATGCTGGTCGCGCTGCTGGTCGCCGCGGTCCAGGAGCCGGGCACCGGCCGCTACCCGGACATGCCGCCGGGACGGCCGCCGATCGTCGACGTGCCCGCCGCAAACGCAGCCACCGAAACCGACATGCGGCCCTACCGCGAGCGAATCGTCGGCGTCGGCTCACAAGGCGGCGAACTGCACATCGACATGGCGCCGGTGCCGGGCGGCGAGTTCCTGATCGGGAGCCCGGAGAGCGAACCCGGGCGCGGCGAACTGGAGTCTCCGCGCCGCCGCGTGCGGGTCGGCCCGTTCTGGATGGCGACCCACGAGACGACCTGGGACCTGTACCGCGTGTTCATGTTTCACGCCGACCAAGGCGGCGACCAGCCCGGCGCCGCCTGGGCGGATGCGGTGAGCAGGCCCACGCCGCCCTACCGGCCGATGGACTTCGGCATGGGAGTCGAGGGTTTCCCCGCGATCTCCATGACCCAGTTCGCGGCCCGGCAGTTCACCAGGTGGCTGTCGATGAAGACAGGCCGCTTCTACCGGCTGCCCACCGAGGCGGAGTGGGAGTACGCCTGTCGTGCGGGGCGCCAGACCGCGTGGTCGTTCGGCGACGACGCGGCGGATATCGACCGCTTCGCCTGGCACGCCGGCAACAGCGGCCGCCGCTACCAGCAGGTCGCTCAGCTCGAAGCGAACTCGTGGGGCCTCTTCGACATGCACGGCAACGTGGCCGAGTGGACCCTTGACGCCTACGCCGGCTACGCCGCACTCGAGGACGGCGAAATTGCGGTCGATCCGATCGCCTGGCCGGCAAGGGAGTTCCCCCGCAGCGTCCGCGGCGGTTCCTGGAGAGACGAACCGACGGCGCTTCGCTGCGCAGCGCGCCGCGGCTCGGAACTGTCCTGGAAGCGGCTGGACCCTCAGATTCCTCAGAGTGTCTGGTACCACACGAACGCCCGCTTCCTGGGCTTCCGCGTTGCACGCCCGTTGGTCGAACCTCCCGAAGAGGAACGGGAGCGCTATTGGGCGCCCGACCTGGACTCGGTGCGCCGGATCGTCGAGCGGCAGCGCCGCGGCGAACGGGACTGAACGGGCAGCGGCGACGCTCACGCCGGGGCAGGCTCGACATTCTCGATGCGCCGAATCCGTCGGAGGCGGGACGCTCCGGGCCGGCGACGCGGGGCAGGTCTCAGCCGAACAGCCGCAGAATCAGCATCAACGCGGCGATGGCCACGCCGACCACGGAGACGGTCCAGCGCATGGCGCGGACTTCGCCGCGCAACTCGCCAACGTCGGCGCGGGTATCGCCGTGCATCCGCTCCACGTCAGCGCGGATACCGCCGTGCATCCGCTCCACGTCAGCGCGGAGCGTGGCTACCGCCGCGTCCAGGTCGGAGCGGGAAACCGGCTCGAAGTGCGGCGGGTCAGCTACAGTCATGCCGTCCCTCCTGGCGTGATCGCCACGGTTGCATATCTCGCTGCTCCCACGGCGACGGCGCAGTGGAACGGAGACTGCGAGATCATGATCCAGATCTACCACGACAGCGGGAAGATCGAGGGTGTCTGTCAGTCAACGGGCGGAACGTGCGTGCGCTCCGCACTTGGTTCCGGGGCAGGTCTTAGCCGAACAGCCGCAGAATCAGCATCAACGCGGCGATGGCCACGCCGACCACGGAGACGGTCCAGCGCATGGCGCGGACTTCGCCGCGCAACTCGCCAACGTCGGCGCGGATACCGCCGTGCATCCGCTCCACGTCGGCGCGGAGCGTAGCTACCGCCGCGTCCAGGTCGGAGCGGGAAACCGGCTCGAAGTGCGGCGGGTCAGCTACAGTCATGTTGTACATCCTGGCGTGATCGCCACGGTTGCCTTTCTCGCTGCTCCCACGGCCACGGCGCAGTGGAACGGAGACTGCGAGATCGTGACCCAGATCTACCACGACAGCGGGAAGATCGAGGGTGTCTGTCAGTCAACAGGCCGAATGTACGTGAACTTCTACAGCTAAGGTCAACGGCCAGCCGTACCCCATGCCGCGAATCGCGTTCCGTCTGCGCCCTGCCGGAACCGCGTTCGCCGCCGCCCTGGCGGCTGCGAACGCGGTTGGAGTCGAGGCCGAAGGCCCGCGTCTGGAACGGCTGTCGACACTGGATCTCCCGGAAGAGGTTGCCACGGCAAGCGATGTGCGGCTGCGGGAGGACGGCGCTCTGCTGCTTGGAGTGGGCGGCAACGGAATCTACTCCTGGAACCCAGGAGAGGAACGTGCCGAACTGGCGGCCACTCTCGCAGGATGGAGCGGTGCTCGTTTCGGCCTCATCCAGAACTACTCCAACGTAGGCGGAGCATCGTCCGGATCGGTCGCCTTCTCGAGTTCCGCGTACGGCATCTACCACCACGACGACACCGGGACAAGGTCCTTCAAGGACGTCGAGACCGTGGGCGACGTCGATCGGCGGCACGGCAGAACCGTTGTGGTCGGACTCAGCCGCAAACCGGACGGCGACTACGAAGACCGACTTGCACGGCTGATCTCGGATGACGGAACCGTTCGCGGAATCCTGCCGAGGAGAGCCGCCGAGACGAGCCACTGGTATCTCGCCGGCAAGCTGAGCGTGGCCCGAATCCTCGCGGAAGACCGCGTTCTGCTCATTCCCGGCATCGAGCCGGACGTCTTCGTCCACGATTGGGACGGTCGACTCCTCGACATCCTCGGAACCGAGACGTTCTTCGCCGACAGCCCCTGGCGAATCCGTCCGGAGCAGCAACACCTGTTGACGGAATCGTCCTGGTTCCAGGCCTGGCTGAGTCGACACCGCGTGATCGACGAAGCCGTCGCGGACGACCGCGGCAACGTCTTCTTCTTCGTTCGCCACGCACCGACGGACTTGCCGTACCCCACGCACGTCACGTCGGATCCTCGAGGGCGAATCTCCGGAGGACTCACCGTCGTCGACGAATCGGGCAAGCTCGAGCCGGTGCCGCTGTCGGACGAGCAGGTCGCCAGCATGCTGGAACTGGTCGAGAACTCCGGTCAGAAGATCAGCAGCGGGGAGCCGATCACGATCAGGAACAGCGAGCTGCGAGACGAGTTGAACCGCATGATGAACAGCATCATCGCGACCTCCGACATTCCGCAGCCACAGCGCACCAGGATCTGCTGGGACCTGGTCCATGCCCACGTGGACGATCTCCAGGACGCGGCCAGGGCCGACTGCGTGGTGGAAGCCGAGCTCGCCGACGCACGACTGCGGGCCGATCTGCGCGGAGGCAGGGCCGTCATCCTCGTGCGAGGCGACACCTACGGGAGCACGATGCAGGTGAGGCCGTCGGAGGCTTTCGAGGCGCGGTTGATCCCGCCCCGGAATTGACGGCCCGGAGGAAACCCGGAGAAACCATGCGTAGTCCGGTTCCGCTTCTGCTTGTGCTCCCGGCTCTCGGCCTCATGGCGGTCCAGGCGGCGGCCCAGAAGAACGGAAGCCCGACACGGTTCGTCTGCCTGGACGTCGACCGCCATGCACTGGCGGTCGAACCCCTGCCGGCAACCTCCACGATCCGGTCCCTGCGTGATCTCGTTGCAGACCGGGAGATCACTCACTGCTGGTCATGGAACGATGTCTGCCCGCCGAAGAAGATCGCGATCGACGAGAGTCCGCTTGCGGCCGTCACCGAGTGCGACCGAACCCATCGACTGGAGGTCCGTGTCGCCGGCCCTGGCACGGAACCGCCGCGAGTCGGCATTGCCGCCGCGCCAGTGGAGATGTGGAGAGAGGTTCCCAGAAGCCTCCTCCCGGCGACCACAAGGGACTCGCCGGTGTTCTCCCTTCCGCGCAGCGGCGGCCCGTGGCGCCTGCAGGCCCAGGTCGGCGACCACGCATCGACCTGGAGGCAAGTGCCTGAACACGAAGCCGCGGTAACTCTGACGCTGCGGCCAGCGGCCGACTTCCGGTTCCTCGTGACCGCGGACGGAGCCCCTCTGAAGGACTCCCGTTTCTGGCTGGTTCGGCCGCGACAGGGATCGCCAGGTGACCTGCTCGGCTTCGAGGCTTCGGACCACGAAGGCGTGGTGGCCCTCACACTGCCGACATCCGAGGGTTCCGCCGCCGTGGTGTCGCACCACGCGCGGGCCGCGGAGCCCTTCCAGAAGCTCGGAAACGCACCCTCGGTGATCGAACTCGGCCCGGGCCTCACGGTGAGCGGTCAGACAGTGGACGAGGGAGGAGAACCGCTGGCAGGGGTGCGGCTCAGCGGCATGTCCTTCGTTCCGGATTCCTTCGGACTGATGCAGATGCACATGGGACGAACCGGACGTGATGGACGTTTCTCTGTCGGCGGGTTCTCGCCTGGACAGGCCTCGTTGCAAACCGAGGGAGGCGACCTGGCCTTCGCCATGACTTTCGACCTCGAGAGGTCGGTGAACCTCGGCCCTGTCGTGCTGAAGGCTCCCGAGACAGCCTGGGTTCGAGTGGTCGACTCGAGGGACGGAGTTCCGGTGCCCGGCGCCAGGATTCAGGATCCAGCCGGATACTGGACGTCCGTCGGCGAGGACGGCCTGGTCCGCCTGTCGCTCGACTTCGGCCGCGGCATCATCGTCAGGGCCAGGGGATACATCCTGACGCAGTTCAATCTGCCTGTGCGCGCCGGCGTGACGAAGGAAGAGCCGCTCGTCATCGGGCTGGAGCCGGCCTTCTCGATAGAGGGAGTGTTCGTCGCGGCAGACGGCGTCACTCCGGCGATGGACGGTCGAGCGAGCGCCCTGAATCAGACGAGCGGTGGAACGGGCATGAACGTCGGCATCGAGCGCGACGGCTCGTTCTCCATCGACCTGTCGGCGGGCGCCTACGAGTTGGAGCTGACGGCGGGCAACGCCGGAGTTCGGCGCCTCGAGGTACGGGGCGCGGCGGGAGAGTCGCTCGACCTGGGCGTCGTTCCGGCGCCTCCCTCCGTCTGGGTCCGGGGCCATGTGATCGGCCAGGACGACTATGAACCGGTTGCGGACGCCTCGTTGTCCTGGATCCGGCCATCGCGGTTCGGTCCGCTGTTGGCCCCGGCACTGGGCCGCGTCGCAACGGTGACGACGGATGACGAAGGCTACTTCGAGATGCACGGCCTCGAGTTGGGCACATCGACGATCAGGGTGCAGGCCGAGGGATTCACGTCCAGGAATCTGCACGTCGAAGCGCCCGCGATCCAGGGAGTCGACGTCGGCGTGGTCGAGCTCTCGCGCGGACGGCGTGTCACGGTCCGCTCCGACGTCGACAAGGGCATGGTCATGCTGGATCCGGGACGAACGGGCCTGCCGCGGGACCGGCTCGACGGGAAACTGATCGAGGGAAGAGCCGAGTTCACCGCCGTACCGGAGGAGCCGTTCGGCATCCTGGTCCACGAGGACGGCGTTCCGGTCTGCGAGAAGCACGAAGACGACGCACAGGGCGACCAGGTCATCGTCTGCAACCACAGCGCCGCAAGAGTCACCGGATCGGTGACCAGGGACGGCCAGCCAGGCGGCGGAACGCTGGTGTGGAAGCGAGTGAACGAGACGCAACTGCCGGGGGGATTCCTGCGCCACAGTTCGGGCCCCTTCACCAGAACCGAAGACGTGGCGCCCACCCGGAGCGCGGAACTCGACAGCCCGCTCGACAGCCACGGTCGCTACGTTCTCGATGCGGTTCTTCCCGGCGAGTGGGAGGTCATCTGGGCGCCGCTCTCGGGCGGAATCCAGGATGCCCGGTCAGTCACGGTGCCGAAGGCCCGAGAGGCCGTGCTGGACTTCCACTACGACGGCATCTCGATCGAGGGCCGGGTTCTCCATCCCGACGGTCAACCCGTTCCGCTGGCGAGCGTGACCGCCTTCCCGAGTCGGCGAACGGTTGGCACGAACAGGAACGGTCGCTTCGAGATTCTCGGACTTGAGCCTGGAATCCACCAGCTGCGGGCGCAGTTCCAGCACTTGCGCTCCTCCCTGGTCGAAGCCGATCTGTCCGACTCGAGGAGTCCGGAGGTCGTGCGGCTGATCCTGGAGGACGATCCGCCCGCCACGGAGCTGGAGATCGTGTTCCGGGGCACCGACAGCGGCTTCTGCCTGGTGGAGATGGACTCGGCCCTCCAGAAGATCGTCCGGATCGACGCCGGCGTGGCCAGACTGGTCCCCGAGCCCCCGCTTCCGAACCGGCTGCGGGTCGCCTGCCTGACGGATGGCCGGTGGATTCTGGATGGTTGGCAGGACTTGCAGACGGCCCTGGACCGCGGCATGGAGTTCAACGCGCTGGACTCGACGTCGTCGATCGCCCTCGTTGGCGAAGCAGCCCCGGAAGAGGCACAGATCATCGGGCCGGGCGGATGGGATCTCGGCCGGCTCCGCCTCTGGTTCAGCGGCGTCTCGACCTTCTCGGCAGGCGAGACGGTCCCGAACCTTCCAGCCGGGGAGTACACGGTCCGCTTCCGGAACCGGGAACGGACCGTGTGGACCGAGCGCCGCCGCGCCACGAGGGTCGTGATCGAAGACCTCTGAACCGCTGACGGACACTCTTCATCCCAGACGGGCTCGGGCCGCATCCGAGCCCGACTCGACGCCCTGGCGGCGCAACGACGTCCCGGCGCAGCTTCACGGCGCGGGCAGACCGACATCGAAGCGCAGGATCGGGTGCGTCTCCGGCGCCGTGATCGCGTTCAGCACCTCGAACGCCATCTCGAAGCTGGTCCGCGTTTCCCCGCTGATCGCCAGATCGAGGTCGTTGTGCGGTTCGACGCGCATCACCGACGGCGGGCCGTTGAAGCGGTGTCCGCTCACGACCCGCAGGTCGAAGGCGGCGTCCGAGACGTTCGAGAGCCTGACGTCGATCAGCTCGTCGCCCAGGCTGCGCTCGACCTTCGTCAGGAGAAGCGAAGCCTCGAGCAGCGGCATCAGCGCATCCTCGCGGCCGATCAGCCAGTTGCCCATCCAGGCGACTGTGCGATTCGCGTGCAGGGCCTCCTTGATCGACTCCGCGCTTCGCTCTCGGGCGAACACCAGGGTCACCGTGCGATGGCCGCCGGCATGAGGAAGGTAGTCCCAGTCGATCAGGTAGTGGACGTCCGAGACCCCGAGGATCGCCAGGTCGTTGTCGAGCGCGATCTCGAGCGATTCGGCCGAGTAGTAGTGCCCGTTTGCCACCTCGATGCCGTGGAGCAGGCCCTCTGCGATCAGCCGCCGGTGCATGTCGGACAGCCTCGCGACCCCGTCGGGCCGCTGCCGCGGCCAGTTCGGATGATTCCAGAACACGAAGGCGTCCTGCCCGTTGGCCGCCTCGATCGCCTGCTGCGCCTCGCGCTCACTCGCTTCCTGCTCGGCAGGCGTGGACGGACGAAGCCGGGCCATGTAGTCGGCCTCGCTGGTCTCCACCAGGAGGGCATTCGCATCCGTGATGAACACGGCGTTCACGTGACCGGGCGGCATGCTGCGAGTGATCTCCGCGCCGTTGACCACGATCACGTCCAGTTCCTCTTCCGCGGCGTACTCGCTGGCGACGACGTAGGACCGGTTGCGGTCCGGGTGCGGGATGTCTTCCTGGTGCGGCTGGTACTCCAGGTGCTCGGTGACCGCCATCAGCGTGAGCCCGTCGCGCTCGGACTCCTGCATGCGAATGACCGGCCACACCATGCCGTCGGAGAAGACGGAGTGCGTGTGCAGATCGACTGCGAACGTCCGGTAACCGTCGACATCCGGAAATTCGATCGCCCGTTCCTGGGCTCTCGTTGCGGCCGTGGCGGCGAGTGCCGCAACCACCAGGGTCAGCGTCCAGGCAACCGTTCGATTCATGATCGCGGGCTCCTCCTGATCTGCTGAAGTGCCGAGCGGAAGTTCCGAGTGGAAGTTCCGAGTGGAACGCTGAGCGGAACGATACCCAGGATACCCGCTGCGCTCGGCTCTCCCGGGAATCCGCGTCAAGGAAGTGTCAGGCGACAGTGTCCGCACTCCTCCGCCGTCGCCACAGGTCGGTGGCCACGGCCAACAGGATCGCGGCGCCGGTGAGGATCCGCTTCGTCGGCTCGGTGGCGCCGGCCTGGGCAAGGCCCGTCTGCAGGACGGCGATCACCAGCACGCCCAGAAGCGTGCCCGTGACCGATCCGCGGCCGCCCAGGAGCGACGTGCCGCCGATGACCACCGCCGCGATCGCCGACAGCTCCATCCCGATCGCCGCGTTCGGATCCGCGGACTGCAGGTAGCCGACCTGGCACAGTCCGGCGGCGGCGGCCAGCAGGCCCGCCAGGGTGAAGACCGCGAACTGGACCCGGGCCGGTCGAACGCCGCAGCGGTGGAGAGCCGTCCGGTTGCCGCCGACCGCAAACACATGGCGGCCGAAGGCAGTGCGCGAGAGCACGAACTGCAGCGCGCCGACGAGCACGAGCGAACCGATGAACGCGGCGGACAGCCCCAGGACCGGCACGTTGGCGCCAAGCGCGGCCACGCGATCGCCGAGATAGCTCGTCCGCGACGCCGTCACGAGGTACGTCGACCCGCGCGCGATCTCGAGCATTCCGAGCGTCACGAGAAAGGACGGGATCGACCAGCGCGCAACCAGAACGCCGTTGACCGCGCCGCACGATCCGCCGACCGCAAGCGCCAGCAGCGCGGCCGCCGGGAGCGGCAATCCCTGATCCACGGTCAGAACGCCCAGCACCGCCGCCGCCAGCGCGAGCACTGAACCGACCGAAAGATCGATGCCGCCTGCGATCAGCACCAGGGTCAGGCCGGCGGAGGCCACGACCAGCGGCGGCAACTGGTTCGCCAACGTCCGGAAGGTCAGGACGTTCCAGAAGTGATCGGTCACGAAGCCGAAGGCGACGCAGAGGCCGAGCAGAACGAGGACCAGCCCTCCCCCGTAGCCGAGCTCGACGGCCCTCCCGCCCGGCAGGGCCAGCGTCATTCGTCGGCCGGAGCGGCGATCACGTCGACCGGAGTCCGACGATCCGCAGCCTCACCCCCAGCCAGAATCTCGAGCGCCGCCTCGATGCCGAACACCGCGAGCTGGTCCGCGTGCTGATCGGCGGTGGCGAGGATCCGGCCCGTCTCCACGAGTTCGGCCACCGCGCCGATGTGGTCGAAGCCAACGATCAGCACGTCGTCGCGGCCGCTCTGCCGCCGGGCCGCGAGCGCCCCCAGAGCCATGTTGTCGTTGGCGCACAGCAATGCCCTGAGGTCCGGATGCTCGCGCAGCATCGCCGCCGCCACCAGGTTCGCCTGTGCCTGTTCCCAGCCGCCGCTCTGGATGTCGACGATCTCCGCGCCGACCGCGTTCATGGCGTCTTCGAACCCGGCCTGCCGCTGCCGGGCGTTGAAGGCGGTCGGGATGCCGCCGATGATCGCCACCTGATCTCCAGGTTCGAGCCGTGCCGCCAGCACCTCGCCGACCCGGCGGGCGCCGTCGCGGTTGTCCGGGCCGACGAACGGGGCCTCGAGCCCCACCTCCGCCGCCACCTCCGCATCCAGGCGGTTGTCGATGTTGACCACCACGACTCCTGCCGCCCGGGCCCGAGCCAGCGCCGGCGCCAGAGCCTTCGAGTCCGCCGGAGCGATCACGATCGCATCGCTGCCGGAGGCCGCCATCTGCTCGACCAGGGCGACCTGCCGGGCCAGGTCACTCTCGTTCCTGGTGCCGTTGACGACCAGGTCGTATTCGTCCGCATGGGCCTCGTGATGAGAGCGCGCACCCTCGGCCATCGTCTCGAAGAACTCGTTGGCCAGGGACTTCATGACCAGCGCGATCTCGGGTCGCGCCGCGTCGTCCGCTGCAGGAGCGCCGCCGCCGCCACAAGCAGCTGCCAGCCCGAGGGCCGGTCCAGCGAACAGAACCCGACGCGCGTTGGCCGCGTTGGAGAGGTCAAGCCATGCCATGGTGCGCTACAGCGTACTGGACCGAGCGCCCCGGTCTCGCCCGCACACCGCCCGGACTCGCAGCGCGTCCGACCCGCTCGCCACGCCGCGGCGCAAGCTCCCCGGTACACCGCCGCCGCGACTGCCTGCGCAAACCGAGGCGATCGATGCCCTGGCGAATCGACGCGGAAGAACTCTCAACAGACCGCCAACTCCACGGCCTCCGCAAACCTCGCCAGCCCGCTCTCCGCCGCCGCCCGGTCCGCAGCCGGAATCTTCGGGCCGTCCGCCTCGTAATGCAGCGACAGCACCTCCAGACGGCCCTGCTTCCGGTGCGCCTTCAGGTCGTACCGCGCCACCAGACGGTCGCCGGCCAGTACCGGCATGCAGTAGTAGCCATGGCGGCGCTTCGAAGCCGGCTTGAAGATCTCCAGGATCTGGTCGAAGCCGAACAGACAGGCCACCCGATTGCGGCGCCAGAGCACGGGGTCGAACGGCGACAGCAGCACGCCGCGGTCCGGCGCCGGGCGCACGCGCCGGAGTCGGACCGCGAGCTCCAGATCAGTCGGGCGCACCCAACCCGGCCGCCGCTTGCCGTCGGCCAGGATCAGGTCGCAGGCAACCGCCTCGCCCGTGGAAGCCAGATCCTCGAGCGCGGCCCGGATCTGCGGACGCACGTTCCTGAGCCGCCAGGTGTCGGCGAGAGCGCCGATCGTCGCCCAGCCGTGGCCTTCCAGCGCCCGCAGGATCAACGCCCGAAGCGACTCCTCGAGGCTCCACCGCTGTCGGCGCCATCGCTCCGGGATCACCCGTTCGGGAAGATCGAACGTGCGCTGGAAGTTCCGTCGCGAACCGATCGCGAGCTCGCCGGTCGACCACAGCGAACTGGCGACCCAGCGCTCTCGTTTCGACCGCCACATCTCGCCCATCATCGGCCCCTGCAGGTCGATCGACCGCATCGGCCCCTCGGTCTCCACCCGACGGAGAATCGCCTCCGCAACATCCGGATGCTCGCGTCTCCCCCGGCTGTGCCAGGTCTTTCCACTCCGATACTCCTCCCGGCGGAATCCGAACGCCGGGTAGAGGTCGATGGGTATCCAGCTTGCCTCGTGGCCCCAGTACTCGAAGATCGGCGCCCCTGGCTGCAGGAGTTCCTCGGGCAGATTCCGGTCGATGCCCGGCCAGCGGGACAGCGGCACGAGGGCATGGGTCCGGGCCCCGGCAATCGAGATCGTGTCGAGCTGCAGGTAGCCGAACCGCTCGATCAGGGCCTGCAGGGCGCGGCGCGCCCGCAGACCACGGCCCGATGCCGAGCGCGGCAACCCGGTCCAGGTGCGCTTGAGCAGGCCCGCACGCGCCAGCGCCAGACGGCGGGCCTCGCGAACGGTCAGGTCTGCAGTGGAGGACGGCACCTGAGAACTGCACCCGATCGAGAGAACCGGAGTCGATCAGCGGCCGGCGGTCGAATCCGAAGCCAGTGCCCCTGAATCCAGCGCCCCTGAACCCAGTGCCACAGCCAGGCGGCGGCTGGCGACCTCGCTTTCGCCGAGGGAACCGGCCCGCAATGCACGTTCCGCCACGCCCCGGTAGTAGGCGCTGTCGCGGGCCAGATCCTCCCGGTTGACGAGCATGGAGTTGTCCTGCAGGCCGCGCAGCCAGGCGTGGTAGGCAAGCCCGGCCTTGTAGCGGCGGACAGGCGGTCTGAAGATGAAGCGTGCGAGTTCCTCCGCGGGGCCCATCAGTTCGCGGTAGCGCACGACGTCGCCGCCGCCAAGCGCACGCAGCGCCAGCGCCGCCGGCTCGGCGACCGCGTCGAATGCGCCGAGCAGCGCGTGGCTGAAGTCGCCCATCGCCAACCTGCGGCCCTTCAGTTCGAAGACGCCGCGGAATCCGCGGCCCCTGGCGGACGGCTGACCTTCCAGCAATCGGGCGAAGTGGACGTCGTCGCCGGTCAGCACGATCTGGCCGCGCACGGCGATCCGCCGCCTCAGCCGCACCTCGAACTCCTCGTCCAGCAGCGAGAGCTTGACGCCGCGCACCTTCTCCGGGCGCCGGGCGAGGATTCGCTCCAGGCTGTTCCCCGGGAAGTAGCCGCGCATCGCGGGATGGAACATCTCGCCCAGCCAGTGCAGGAACAGCGGTCCCTCGAGCTGGTCGATGATCGCCGAGTACACCTCGACGTACTCCCTCTCGGAGGCGCCGCTGGCCGTCAGATGGGGCATCGGCAGCAGGACGGGCACGCCTCCCGACCTGTCGATGAACTCTGCCTGCTCCACAACCGCGTCGATCAGTTCCGTGCAGCTCCCCACGGCGTCGACCTGGTCGCTGCCGGCGCCTGCCACAAAGCCGTTCCGGAGCTCCAGCGAGGCGCAGAGTTCGATCAACCGCCGCGCAGTGGGCCAGCCGATCTCGAAACGCTGGGCCGTGTCCATCGCCTCGGCAACGCCGAAGCCCTGCGAGTCGACGAAGCGGCGCAGGCCGGCCGTGGCGTCCCAGTCGATCCAGCGTTCGATCTCGCGGGCCGAACCGGGACGTTCGAGCGAATGGTCGACTTCCGCATAGCCGCCGCGCACGACGACGTGAAGCGCGGCGTAGCAGAGCCTGGGCAGCGGCGCCGGACCGCCGGAGAGGTTCCTGCGCCTTGCACTCACAGGCGGGCGCCCTCCTGCACCGCCAGACCCCCGGCACGCTCGGTGTCCGGCCCCGGCCCCGACCGCACAGGCAGTCTGCGCTTCGGAACCTGTTCGCTGCGTTGCTTGCGCGCAGACCGTTTGATCTCCCTGATCCGGGCGAACTCGGGCGTCCGCCGGTAGTGCTCGTCCAGCGGATAGCAGCCGCTGACCATGTCGTTGCGCGGCCCTGTCGTGCAGTCGCTGAAGGTGCGGCAGAGACGCCGCCGATCGAGCGGCCGCCCCGCCAGGACGTCCGCCGGCAGGCGAGGACAGGCGAGGACCATGCGGCCGAGCCCGACGAAGTCGACGTGACCGCCGCCCACCTCCGCCTCCGCGACATGGGGGAGCCATTCCTGAAGGTAGCTGTAGCCGGTCCCGACCAGGGGGAGCCGCGGAAACGCCGCCCGCACCTTGCGCACGGCGGCGAGTTGCCGCAACACGGAGCGCAGAGGATCCTCGGGCGGCAGGTAGCTGTCCGATGCCGGATACGTGAACGGACGGGACAGGTGCGGGCAACTGTAGGGCGATCCCATCGTCACGTTGACGATCTCCACTCCGGCTTCGATCAGGAGCGCGATGCAGCGGATTGCCTCGGAGCAGGCGGGTTCGGGGACGGAGACGTCCGACGGGTCGAGCCCGAAGCCGAGGTCCGCCGGTTTCGGGCCGGCGACTCCCCCGGCGACTTCCGGCACGCCGACGCCGACGCCATCTGCAGCGAACGGCGCCACGTCGCCGACCGAGAGCCTGACGCCGACGCCGAGACCGGGGCACGCCGCCCGTACCGAGGCGATGATCCGAAGCGGCAGCCGCACGCGGTTCTCGAAGGATCCGCCGTAGCGCCCCGGCCGGGTGCGGGCGCCGAGCAGCTCGTGCAGCAGATAGCCGTGGCAACACTTGATGTCGACGAAGTCGTAGCCGGCACGCGCAGCGCAGCGGGCGGCGCGCACGTAGGCGCCGACGATCTCCCGCAACTGCTCGTCACTGACCAGCGGGCGGCTCGCAGCCTCTCCAAGCCGCCCGTCCAGCACCGGATGGACCTGCGCCCGCAATGGCCGCGGCGGCGCCGGCGGCGGATCGGGCCGCGAGAGCCGACCCGAGTGCGTCAACTGCAGACCGATGACCGGCCGGTCGCCGCCGACACCGCTTTCCTCGTGGCCAGCCAGGATCTCCTCGCGCAGCGCCTCGAGCCAGGCGGCGCAGACGTCGAGCCGGTCGCCGTCGATGAAGAGCTGGTTCGGGTTTGCGCGTCCCTCGGGGACCACCGCCACCGCCTCGCCTCCCCAGATCAGCTTCGCGCCGCTCAGCCCGAACCGCCGCCAACGCCGGCGGGTCAGGGCACGCGGGCTGCCATCCCGGTTCCCGTCCCAACCCTCCATCGGCTGGATCGCGAACCGGTTGCCGGCCTCGCGGCCGAACACGGCGAGCGGCTTCGCCAGCGGCCCCTCGGAGCCGAGCAGACCGGGAGCGCAGTCGAACGCCGGATCGAGGCTCCGCAGATGCTCCCGGAAAGCCTCGACGGTGCGATGGTGGCCTGGAGGCGTGTAGCGCCTGTTCATGTCGCCGCAGGTCCGCTACGGCACACGCAACTGCTCCTCGAGGAGCAGCAGACGCCCCTGGCCGACGAGCAGCTCCGCGTTCTTCCGGACGCAGGCGCGCATGTGCGCACTGGTCGACTTGAAACCGAAGGCCCTCGCCACTTCGACCGCGCAATCGGAGACCCTGATGCCGATGTTCCGCTCGACGGCTTCGACGATTGCTGCCCGTACTTCCCGGGGCGGCAGCATGTTCACCTTGCGGAGCGTCGGGAACGACACGCCGCTCCGGTCACGGACGGCGATGTCGCCGCTCTTCGCCGACTCCAGGAACTCGTCCGTCGCCGGCCCCGGGCATCGCAGGCGACCGTCCCGAAACGCAGCGGCGGCGGCACGCTTCACGACGGACCGGATGCGGCTTCCAGTACGTCGGTACCCCCACAACCGACTCAGCCGGCGCGCGACTTCTTCCACGTGGACCGGCCCTTCGATCTCGACTATCCGCACCACGTGCTCGGCGAGGACTTTCAGGGGCGCCTCGTGCAGGTCGAGCCGCTGCGCTATCGGGACACTGTAGGACGCCTCGCGATAGGCGACCCGCGGCCGCTCGGGCTCGGCGGGGCGGGCCGTGCGTTCCACCCCCGACCGGGGCGCAGCCGGGCCGGACCCCGTCCCCGAGCTCTCCGACCTGCGGCTCGCTCGCTCCCGTTCGACGGCCTCGAGGAGCTTCTGCAGCTCGACGTCCCGGTTGTAGAACCAGTCGGTGCTCCAGATGCGGTGGAACCGCCACCCTTTCTGTTCGAGCACCGCCTGACGGAGGCGGTCCCTTTCCCGTGCCCAGCTCGACGAGTGGTAGCGCGCACCATCGCACTCCACCGCGAGCAGGAACCGTCCCTCGTCGTCCGGATCGTGGACCGCAAGATCGATCCGGAAACCCGAGGAGCCGACTTGTGCAGCAACACGGTAGCCGTGCCTCTGCAGCGCCCTGGCGACAGCTTCCTCGAACGGGCTGTCCATCGCTCGCTCCGTGAGCAAGGGCACATCGAGGTCACCGGTTTCGGCGAACTTCAGGAAGCGCTTGAGCACCCGCGGCCCGTCGTGCCTGATTGCGTCGAGGCGAATGTCGCCATGCCGGATGGAGGAGAACACGCGGCACGTCTGCCTGGCTCGGGTGAACAGGACGTTCAACCGACGTTCACCGCCGGAGGCCGACACGGGACCGAAACTCTGGGCCATGTACCCGCCCGCGTCCCTGCCGTAGCCGATGGAGATCAGGATGACGTCCCGCTCGTCGCCCTGCACGTTCTCCAGGTTCTTCACGAAGAACGGCTCCTCGCGCGCCTCCCGGCAGAAGGCGTCGAGCTCGGGATGCTGGGTCCTCATGTACTCGACACGATCCCGGATCGTGTCCCGCTGGGACACGGACAGGGCCACCACGCCAAGGGTGCGGTGCGGATCCTCGCGGGCGTGACGCAGGACTTCCTCTGCGATCTGATCGGCTTCCTTCGGATTGTCGCGTTTCCTCCCGCGCGCGTACTCGCCCTCGACATGGACGAACGACAGGCCGAAGTTCCGGCGCGGCGGCTCGGGGCTGGGCGGGCACACGAGACTGTCGCGGTAGAACTCGCTGTTCGAGACCTCGATCAGGGACGGATGCATCGAACGGTAGTGCCACTTCAGCATCAGCCCGGCCATCGCCCTCGAATCGCACAACGACAGGATGCTCTCCATGTCGCTGACCTGAGACGCCTGGAGGTCGGCGAGATCCTCGTGGTCGACTTCGCTCTCGCCGCCGACCTGGCGGTCGAAGAACGAGGTGGGCGGCAGCTGCTTCTGGTCTCCGACCACCACGATCTGGCGGGAGCGCAGGATGGCGCCCATCGCATCCGCGGGCTTGACCTGGCTGGCCTCGTCGACCAGCAGCAGATCGAACGTCAACCCGCCCGGGCGCAGGAACTGGGCGACCGACAGCGGGCTCATCAGGAAGACCGGCTTGATCGCCGCCACGGCTTCGCCAGCCTTGTCCAGGAGCTTGCGCAGCGGCATGTGGCGCATCTTCTTGTTGCACTCACCGCGCACGATCCCGATCTGGCCGGCCGAACCAGCCGGCAGAGCCTCGAAGTGCTTCAGGGCCGCTTCCTGTGCAGCCACTTCCTGAAGCTGCTGATCGAGCTTCCTGAAACTCTCGACCTTTGCCGCCCGCTCTGCGCCGTCGATCGACGCCAGCTCCGGAGTCACCTGCCGCAGCCGCTCCCAGACCGCCTCGGCGCGTGAGAACTCGAGGGCCCCCCGCGCAGTGGCCGGCTCGAGCCGACCATCGGCCAATCGCTCCCTGAGTGCATCCAGACCGAGTTCGGACGCGCGACGCCCCGCTGCGGCCAGTCGGTGCCACCCGTCGTAGGAGTCCATGCACTGGAGCCACGCTTCGAGGCGCTCCTCGAGGCGCCCGCCGTCGACGCTCTCCACGTGCTCGACGCCGAACGCAGTCGCCAGGTCCAGATCCGTCAAGGCCGCCACGGACTTCCAGGCCCGCTCCCACTCCTCGGCGTCGACGCGGAGGCGCTGGGCCGCTTCCTCGCAGTCCAGTCCTGGAGGCGCCGCCTCGAACCACTGCCTGACCGCCGCGCCCGAGCCCGCGGCCTGCTCTTGCGCCGCGATCCAGCGCATCGACGGAAGCACCCGTGACACGTCGGTGTCCTCGTCCCTCCAGTCGTCGCCGAACGCGCCTCTTCCGAGTTGCCCCTGGCGCTCGATCCGGGCCTTCCGCCTCCTGTATTCGAGCAACCGGTCCAACAGCGCGAGCCGCTCGCCCAGGCTCTTCGGCAAAGCGGTTCGCGCCACTCCCTTCAACCTCGAAACGGCCCGCCTGCAGGGCCCGCTCAGCCATCGGAACAGCGACTTGCCGTGCGCCGCGACCACGAGCCGGGTCTCTGCCCAGTCGACATCGAGGGCGCTCTCCACGAGCTCCGCCAGCAGATCGTCCCTGAGTGCCTGAAGCCTCGCCGTCTCCTCGCACAGCCGCAGCACCGACCCCGGGCGTTCCAGGACGACGTCGGAACGAAGCAGGCGCTGCACAGGTTCAGGCGCCGCCGCAAGGGCCTCCAGCCGTTCCACGGCGGGCGCAACCGCCTGGAGGCTGCCCGCGTCGCCCAAGCCGATCGCACGAGCCGCTCGCGCCAACGTCTGCAGTGCCGTTCGAAGACGCTCCAGAGCCTCGACAAGACGCTGCGCCAGCACTCGCCGGTCCACCTGGGTCAGCCGCCGGTTGGCCCCGCGCCAGGGGTGTTCCCGCTCGCATCCGACCTCGGCAGTCCGTTCCGCGAGTCCTTCGACCGCCTCCATCCGGCGTTCGAATTCGTCCCGAGACCAGCTGTCCGCGCCTTCGATCCTGAATTCAGGGCGCGAGAAGCCGCTCTCGTCCAGCATCGCGAGCCGTCCGATGACGCCGTAGGGGGTCTCCCCGGTCGCGTCGTCGACGGCATGAAGGAGCGTGGACAAGCGGTTCAGTTCGTCGCGAACGGAGCGGACCTGCTCGTAGCGGTCTTCGTCGACGCCGAGCGGCGGACCGAGCTCCAACGTCTTCTTCAGATCGTCATAGACGTGCCGGCGAATCGACTTGTGGGAGTGCAGTTCGAGACACAGCGGGCCGAGACCGCACTTCTCCAGCCGCGCGTGAACCACGTCCAGCGCCGCCCGCTTCTCGGCCACGAAGAGCACCCGCTTCCCGTCCCTCGCGGCGACCGCGATGATGTTCGCGATCGTCTGCGACTTGCCGGTTCCCGGAGGCCCCTGGACCACCAGGTTTCGTCCTTCGCGCACCGCGGCGATCACCTGCGTCTGAGAGGCGTCGGCGTCGAGGATGTGGCCGAGATCCCCGGGATCCGGAAAGCGCCGGTCAAGGTTCTCCTCCTGAGCGCCAAGGCTGCCTTCCGACGCGAACCCGCCCAGAAGCAGACTCTCGACCAGAGTGTTGCCGGCCAACCCACCCGTCTCCCCCCACTCGTTCTCCGGCGCAAGGTCCCGCCACATCAGGAACTTGGCGAACGAGTAGAAGCCCATGACGATCGTGTTCGCCTGTACCTGCCAGCGCGGCTGGGACGACAGGGCTTCTCTCGTCCTGTCGAAGTACTCGGAGGGACGCCAGTCGTCGCTCTCCGGAAAGTCGGGCAGTTTCAGATCGAAGTCGCTCGCGAGCATGGCCCCCATGGAGAGGTTCGGCTCCAGGTCCTGGTCCCGATACGTCAGCCTGAAGCGGCCCCGTGCGCTGTCTCGCTCCAGATCCACCGGGAGCAGGACGAGCGGCGCGAAACGCTCGATGTCTGACGACTCGCTCTCGTACCAGCGCAGGAACCCGAGGGCGAGAAAGAGCACGCTGACGCCCTGCTCCTCCTCGATCCCCTGAGCGTCCCGGTACAGCGACAGGAGCCGTTTCTGAAGCCCTTCCGCGGTCAGCCGCGTATGCAGCTTCAGGTCGACGTGGTGCGCCTCGAGTTCGGAGGACGACTCGCTGTACGCGGGTACGAAGAGGCTGCCGCCGCTCTCCTCGTCCCGGTCTTCCGGGAGAGCGCCGCGAAACGCCTCGAAGGTCATCTTCCTGCGCTCCACATACAGGATGCGGAAGAGCTCGTCGGAGCGCTCGTCCTCGATCTCGAGCTGCTTGGCCCGCGGCTTGCCTACCGGCGTGTTCGTGAGCCGGTTCCGCTTGCTGATGTCGAGAAGCTGCTCGCGGAGCAGTTCGACCGCGGTGGTCATGCCCGGAGGCAGACCGCTGCCGCCGCGGGTCGCCTCGTCCACGCCGTTCATCTCCGTACTGCCTCCAGGAAAGACCCTGCATGGTAACGTGCCGCCCTGATTCCGCGAAGCTGCCCGCGAAGGAGATTCCCCCAGACAGGGTTGGCCCCGCCGCCTGGCGCCGGCGCGCACCCGGCGACACGGACTTCTGCCGCGGGTTTCAGGGAGTTCCAGCAAGGAGGCCCCGATGTGTGACGACAGAACCGAAGCCGAGAACGCCGCGTACCTGCATGGAAAGCGGATGACGCGCCGGGAGTTCGGAGCCGTCTCGGCCGGCGCCGGGCTGACCTTGCTGCTGCCCCGGCCGGCGAACGCCGCCGACGTGACCGAAGCCGACATCGAGATCACGACTCCGGACGGTGTCTGCGACAGCTACTTCGTGCACCCTGCGAGCGGCGCCCATCCCGGCGTTCTGATCTGGCCGGACGCCTTCGGGCTGCGCCCGGCGATGCGGGAGATGGCCGCACGGCTCGCGGAGTCGGGCTACTCGGTCGTCGTGGTCAACCAGTACTACCGGACGAAGCGGGCGCCGATCGTCGAAACGACGGACTTCGCCGCGGCCCGCGCCACGCTCCGGCCGCTGATGGGATCCCTGAATCCGGAGACCAACGTGACCGATGCGAGGGCATTCGTCAGCTTCCTCGACGGCCAGCCGTCGGTCGACAAGGACCGGAAGATGGGGACGATGGGCTACTGCATGGGCGGTCCCATGACCATGCGGACGGCAGCCGCGATACCCGACCGCATCGGCGCCGGCGCCTCCTTCCACGGCGGCGGCCTCGTCACCGACCGGCCGGACAGCCCGCACCTGCTGGTGGAGAAGATGACGGCCCACTACCTGTTCGCGATCGCCGAGAACGACGATCAGAGACAGCCGGAGGCCAAGGACGTGCTGCGCGAGACATTCGACGCGGCGGGTCTGCCGGCCGAGATCGAGGTCTACGAAGGCGCGATGCACGGCTGGTGCCCGCCCGACACGCAGGTCTACCACGAGGAGCAGGCAGAGCGGGCCTGGAGCCGTCTGCTGGCGCTGTTCGAGCGCGCCCTCGCGTAGCGCGGATCCGCACGGTCCACCAGGCGCCGCCGGCCGCTCGATGATCCACATCTACCACGTCCCGCGGACCCGTTCGGCACGCGTCGTCTGGCTGTGCGAAGAGCTCGACCTGCCCTGCAAGATCGTCCCTGTCGACTTCAGCCCCGAATACCGCACGTCCGCGGCGTGGCGCCGCCTGAACCCGATCGGCAAGGTGCCCGCCATGACAGACCTGGACGCCGACGGCAACCCCTTCACCATCATCGAGTCCGGCGCCATGGTCCACTACATCCTGGAGCGCTACGGCGAGGGTCGCCTGCGGCCGGCTCCCGGCACGCCGGAGAGCGCCCTGCTGCTGCAGTGGTCCTGGTTTGCGGAAGCGAGCCTGGCCCGCCCTCTTGGGGACATGGTCCACCACCGCCTGCTGAAACCGGAGGCGGAGCGCATTCCGGCCGTCGTCGAGGACGGCCGAAAGCGCGCCGAGATCTGCCTCGAAGCCGTCGAGGCAGCGCTTGAAGGACGCAAGTACCTGCTCGGCGCCGAACTCTCGGCCGCCGACATCATGATGGGCTACTCGCTGGCGCTGGCGCAGAGGATGGGGGTACTCGATGACCGCTACCCGAACCTCGTCGCCTACCTGGGCCGGCTCGAAGCCCGGCCCGGGTTCCAGATCGCCTTCGCAGCCGGCAACTGATCAGCCGAGCCTTCTCATCGCGCCCAGAACGGCCGTCGGCAGCGGTTCCGGCGACACGACGTACAGGTACTCCTTGTTGCGCAGGTGGCTCATGCGCCCGACTTTCTCGCCGTCCGGATTGAAGACGCCGATCCGGGCGCCCACGTAGCGCCTGTAGTCGTTCTCGAGCACGAAGACCGCGCCGCGGCGTCCGAGGACGGTCTCCATCTCCTCGCGGTCGATGAAGCCCTCGTCACTGAACGAGACGACCATGTACGGCGCCTGCACGCGGTCCACCAGCCGCTCCCAGGCGGCGCGGAATCTCCGCTTGCTGTTGAAGTCGCTCTTGCGCTCCCTGCAGTCCACGCGCTTGCAGGCGACGCCGTAGTGCTCCGGCTTGTCCCACAGCACCAGGCTTTCCCAGACGTGGTAGTTGCCCAGGTAGCTGTGCTGGTTGTACGGCGGGTCGAGATAGGCGACGTCCGCTTCGAGTACATCCACGGCCTCGACCGCGTCCATGCGGTGCGCCTTCCCCTTGCCAGCCCGGGCGCGCGGAGCGATCTCCGGCAGCCGCAGATCCAGATCGTTCGAAGCGCGCGGCGCCCACTGCTTGAGATACGCCATCTGCACGCCAGTCGTGCTGTCGACCCGGTCGGCCGCTTCCATCAGGGACACGAGCAGGATCGCCTCGAGTTCCCGGTCGAGCTCCTTGCGCCCGATCGCATCCCGGATCGCGTCCACACGCTCGCCGTTCTTCGGCATGAAGTAGCGGCTCTTCCGGCAGAAGACCTCCGTGAAGTAGCCGGGCGAAGGCGGCAGGCGACGAAACTCGGCGATCAGCAGTCTGGCCTGCCGGAGTTGCTCCGCGGCGCCGTCTGCCTCCACGTAGCAACGGGCGATCGCTTCACCGCAGGCCAGGTAGTCGTTCGCGAGCACCCGGTACTGCCGCCTCTTCAGTGCGTCGCCCACCCTCGAAGTGCCGGAGAACAGATCCAGCACGGTGCAGGGCGGACGGAGTTGCTCGATGACGCCGACGATCAGCGGCACGAACTGCCGCTTGGACCCCAGGTACTTGATCGGCACGGACTGCTGCGGCCAACCGGTCGCCTACCGGTCGGACACGTCGTAGGCCTGCAGTTCGTCCCAGTTGCGGATGTAGAGCACGCCGTTGCTGACCACGGGGTGCGCCCAACTCGGCCAGCCGCGGTCCTCGAGCCGGAAACGGCCAAGCTCGTCGTAGCCCTTCGGAGTGGCCCGCGCCAGACCGGCCACGCGGCCCTCGCCGACCAGGTAGAGCTTGCCGTCGGCCAGGGTGAGCGAGCCCTTGCCGACGCTGCGGTTCCGCCAGACGATGCTGCCCGTCTCGAAGTCGACACAGGCCAAGGCACGGCCGAAGAACCCGTAGAGGCGCCCCTCGTGGTGGACGACGCCGCCGTGATGGTTCTGGAGACCCGATTCGAACCAGGCCTGACCGCTGCTCACCTCGTCGCCGGTCACCGTCACGCGCAGCGCACCGCCCCCCACGCCGTAGGCCGAGGTGTAGAACACCAGACCGTCCGAGTGGATGGGCGTTGCCGCGTTTGCCGTCCGGTTGGCCGGCTGCAGGTAACGCCAGAGCAACTTGCCGTCGCTGGCCCGCACGCCCACGCCGGCCCGGGCGGTGAATCCCAGAATCGCCCTCAGCGGGTTCTCGCCGCCGCCCAGGTCCACTGCGACCAGGGACGAGTAACCGGCCCGGTCGGTGAGTTCGCCGCTGGTCCACACCGTCTCGCCGGTATCCCGGTCGAGAGCCGCGATGGCGCCCATGGCGCCGCCTGGCATCACGACCACCCGGTCGCCTTCGATCAGGGGCGATTCGCTGATGCCCCAACCGAGATTGCGCTGACCGAAGTCCTGGAGGATGTTCCGCTGCCAGACCACCCGTCCGTCGGAGAGCCCGATCCTCGCCAGCTCCCCCGTTCCGGTCAAGGCGTACAGCGAGTCGCCGGCCACGGTTGGCGTGCCCCGAGGACCGTTGCCTCGCCCATCGCGGAGCCGCGGACCGAGTTCGCGAGCCCAACGGACATCGCCAGTCGCCGCATCGAGAGCGAACACGACGCTCCGTCCTCTCCGGGTGCCCTGCACATGGAGCGCACCATCCGCTACCGAAACCGAGCCGTAGCCCTCGCCGAGGCCGTCCGCCCGCCAGAGCAGCGGCGGGCCGCCAGCGGCCCATTCGTCCGCCAGGCCGGTTTCCTTCGAGACACCGTCCCGCTGCGGACCCCGCCACTGCGGCCAGTCGTCCGCTGCGGCCTGCAGCGGCATCGCGAGCGCAAGCAGGATCATCGCGAGGAGCGACATGGCTGGAGGAATCGGAACCGACAGCGGGCGAGCAGCCGTTCCGGCATGAAATCCAGTCATCGCACGGGACACTCTGCGACGCCAGGCCTTCGCCGTCAACCCGGCTGCGGGGAAGAGGCCGCGCCGGAGCTTCTCTTGCGCGGCGGTTTCAGGAAGAAAGCCACGACCGATCCGATCAGCGTCACCGAGGCGACCGCCAGGAACGGAACCGCGTAGCTGCCCTGGGTGTCGAACACCCAGCCCGCGATCCAGGGCATGCTGGCGCCCGGGACGGCGCCGATGGCGAAACGAACGCCGGTCGTGGTGGCGAAGGCCCGACGCCCGAAGAAGCGGCCGAAGGTGGCGGCCTGGCTGATGTAGGCCATGCCGAAGCCGAGCCCCAGCAGGATCAATGCAATCCGGGCCTCCGAGGCCGCGTCCGCAAACAGGAACAGCGCCATGCCCGTCCCCTCCATCGCCAGAGCAAGACCGAGCAGCCGAGGCGGCGAAACCCGATCACCGAGAGCACCGGACAATCGCCCGAACGTGCTGAACAGGATCATCAGCGCGATCAGGTCCGCTGCGGCATCGACTCCGAAACCAGCGTCCTGCAGATGCAGCCGACCGTGCACCGTGACGATTCCCCAAGGTACGGCGTAGCCAAGACCGCAGAGCACCATGAGCGCGAACTGCGGCGTCCGCACCGCCTCCCCGGCGACCCACTGATCCCTGGTTTCGGCGCCCCTGCCGGTCGCGGCAACCTGAAGCTCTCGTGGTGAGCGGGCTCCGTCGCGCAACTGGCCCATCGACTCCGGGTTGTTTCGCAGGACGAGAAGGGACAGGACGCCCAACACGGCGCAGAGCCCGGCGATGATCTCCCAGCCATCGCGCCAGGTTCCGCCGCGGCTCAACAGAGCTGCGTCGAACTTGACAATCAGCGGGCCCATCAGACCCGCAGCGACCAGCAGGAACGCCAGGGCGCTCGCGCGCCACCGCAGGAACCAGTTGGTCGCCAGGGTCTGCGTCGGCAGTACGGTCGAGAACGTATGCGTGACGCCCGCAAAGAGGCCGAAGAAGAGCAGCACGTCCCAGCGGTCCTGCGCCCTGCTGGTCAGGTAGTAGGCGAGGGACACAACCAGAAAGCCGGCGGTGAACACCGGCCGGGGACCGAATCGGGTCAGGCAGATGCCGATCAGCGGCGCCACGACGCCGCCGGCAAAAGACCAGATCGTGAAGGCCAGGCCCCCGGCGCCGCGGTTCAGCTCGAGTTCCTCGAGCATCTCGGGAAGGAAGAAACCCCAACTGTAGAAGGGCGCCGAGCCCAGGCCGTAGATGAGCCAGGCGACCGGGAGCATCCGCCAGCCGTAGAAGCTCCAGTTGATTCCAGAGAACCTGCCGCTGCCGGCGTCCGTCTCCCCGATCCCGGCCCTCACTGCCCCTTGCACCTCCCGGCGCCCTGGCAACTGCCATGGCACCGGATCCCCGCCGGCCAGCGAGACGCGCAACCCGTGCCGTCCAGCAAGCGGCCCGCTGCCGCCAGGCATTCAGCCAACCAGCGCGCGTACTTCGGAGGCGTGGAACGTCGACTCAACGAACGAACCAAGGCCAGGACGAGCGCCGGAAGCACCGCCGGTCAGAGAACAGAGGAGAACGGCGCAGGATCAGCCGGTACCGGATTGCGGTTTCATCTCGCCGGTGCGAAGCAGGCATCGTCGAACTCCGGAGGCGATCTCCAACGTCAAAGGCCGATCTGGGACCGGAACGATACCGAAGCGCTGTTCGCGGACCAGGAGCAGAAGGCCGGGAACAGAATTCGATGAGCGGGCCGGATCCCGAGGAACTCTGCTCCCACAGCCTAGTCCCATTCAAAGATGAGCCTGAACGGCGGTTGTTCGGGAGTCGAGTCAAGGCGAGAGCGTCGGGGCAGTTTTTCAGGACTGCTGATCGGAGCGAAGCAGAGATCAGCACCAGAGACCAGCGGTAGCGCGGGGACCGCGAGGCGTCGGTCGAAGTGCGCGGAGTGAGTGTCGTGTCGGCCATTGGCAGGTTCCGTTTCGCGGGGTGCCGGGGGCTGTCCGCTCATGCGACGGCGTCGCGGCGCCGGATCTCGACGAAGAGCGCGGCGAGAGCCTCGTTGACTGCCTTGGCGGCGGCGAGGTCGTCGATGGCCAAGGCCTGACGGTCGAGCTGCTCGAAGGTGACGCCGGGCCGCAGGTACCGCGCGGCGCCGTCGAGGGACTTCAGCTTGAAACAGGGCGTGGTGACCTTCTCGAAGGGACAGGTCTTGCGCACGCGTCCCCTGGCGTCCCGCGCCTCGACGGGGAAGTGGCAGCACCGGTGGTAGTTGAGGAAGGGGGCGAGCACGTCGCGCAGGAAGCGGTCGACGAGGGCTGCGTGATGGCGAGGAATGTGGTCGTGGCCGAGGTAGCGCCGCACCACCGAGGCGTTCCTGCTCTCGACCAGGGCGTTGTCGTTGCAGCGTCTCGGGCGGGACTTCGTGAACTCTTCGACGTGCAGCCTGTTCAGCAGCGCGGCGACCTTGTGGTTGACGAATTCGGAGCCGTTGTCGACGTGGAAACCCTTGACGTTGAAGGGGGAAAGCCTCGATCGCGCCCTGCAGAGCCGGGATCAGGAACCGCTCCGACATGCCCTCCGTGGCGGCCACGAACTCGTACTGCGTGACCTCGTCCACGAGATTGATCTCGTACAGGCCCTTCCTGCCATCCAGGTCGCCCTGATGCACCGTGTCCACGCGCAGACAGCCCGGCTGACCGGCCAGATGAGGCTTGCGGCGCTCCCCGATGCGCACCCGGGTCGGCCGCGTCTTCACCACCGTCAGACGGCGGCGGCGGTACGTCACGGACTGGCGAAGACGGTACGGATGGCTGTGGAAGAGCCCCGCCAGACGCCTGAACCGCGCATCGCCGTGCACCTCGTACTGACGCTGCATCGTGCGCCGCGTGACAGCGCCGCACGGACCGCCCGGACCGCAAGGACCGGACAGGGACTCGTCGACCTCGGCCAGCAGACGGATGTCCTCCTTCGTGTAGCGACGGCGGAACGGACGCTTCGGACCCCGCCGCCGGTCCTCGATGCGCCCGGTCTCCCGGTACTGGGTGATCAGACGTGTCGTCTGAGCCCGGCTGAATCCCGTCACCTTGATCAGGAACCGCCGCACCAGGCCCTTGTCCGACCGCGGCAGCCGCAGGTACCGGGAACGCACCAGGAACCGCCGCACAAAGGTGTACGCATCGGCCCGCTCCACGAACCGGAAGTCGACCGGCGTGCTGCCGGCCATGAAGCGCTGTCGGTCGTGAAGTCGCGGACCTCGTCCAGCGTCCGCAGCCGTTCGATGTCGAGTTGCAGGCTCATCTCTCATGGGACAAGACTCCACTGCGAAGGTACAATGCCGGCCGAGGCCCCATTCACTCTTGCCCCATTCACTCCGAACGGACTCGGGAGGCTCCATGTCCGCTGAACCGATGACCAGGACTGTTCTCACGGACACGTACTGCACGACGATGGAAGAGGTCTTCGAAGAACTCCGTCGTCGAAGAGAAGCGCGGACGCCTGGCGACCTCGTCATCACCCGCTACGAGAAAGCCCGCTACGGAGGAGGGTTCCGAGTGTACAGCGTGCCCGCCGAGTTGATGGTGGAAGAGATGATGAGCCCTGCGCCCAGGACGCCGAAACGCCGTCCGTTTGCCGGAGAGTAGAGGGTCCAGTGAGCAGCGCAGGGGAAGCTGCGCCTCAGCTTCGGACTCGCGAGCTGGCCCGAAGAGACGAGGCCGGCGCCCAGATCGAGCCTTGGCGCGAGTTGCTCCAACTCGAACGGGAACGGATCGCGAGCCATGACCGGCGAACGAAAGTCGTCGAGCGGACGGTGGAGGCCACCGATGCCGCCGACCAGAGACACTTCGAATTCCAGCTTGAGAGGATGCGCAGGCGTGATGCTGACCGAGCGGTCCGACGCACATTCGGCATGCGGTTGATCTGGGCGCTCTTCACAGCGGCAGGGCTGATTCTCGGCGCCTCTCTTCTCCTGATCGCATTCGGTGACGATGACCAGCGCACGGCGGCGACGTACCTGCTTGCGGTACTCGTGACGATGACCAGCGGCTACGGTCTGATCGCGGCGGCAACGCGCGGGATCGGCCGCTTCCTCCGTCCGTGACGAACGTCGGCGGCCACCGCGTCGGCATGCCGCGCAGAGGCGCAACCGGCGAATGGTCCCGGGACCAACCAGCTGCATCGGCGGACCATGCCGGGAGTCGGCGGCCGCTGCAGCAGCCCGTGCTGGAGCTAGAATCCAGGGAACGCCATTCGGGAGGGCTTCCGACTTCGGGAGGAAACACCATGTCCGCGATCACCCGACGCGCATTCCTCGGCTCCACCGCCGCTGCCGCCGCCGCGACCACGCTGGGATGCCGTGCCCCGGCCAGCTCCGCCCAGGCCGGGAGTCCGAATCAGCGGCTGCGCATCGCCATCGTCGGCCTGCGCAGCCGAGGCGTCAATCACCTGAACCAGTTCGCAAGGCTGCCGGGCGTCGAGATCGCAGCTCTCTGCGACGTCGACCGCAATGTCCTGGAGGCCGCCAGGGCGAAGGCGATCGAGGCCGGCGCCGCGGATCCGCTGACGATCGTCGACTATCGCGAGCTCCTGGAGCGCGACGACATCGACGCGGTGTCCATAGCCACGCCGAACCACTGGCACGCTCTGCAGGCGGTCTGGGCATGCCAGGCCGGCAAGGACGTCTACCTGGAGAAGCCTGTTTCCCACAACGTCTGGGAGGGGCGCCAGATCGTCCACGCCGCAGCCAGGCACGACAGGATCGTACAGACCGGCACCCAGATCCGTTCGTCACCGGCGATCCGGGACGCCCTGGCCTGGGTCGACGAGGGTCATCTGGGTGACATCCGGCTCGTGAGGGGCCTCTGCTACAACCCGCGCCAGAGCATCGGCCGGGTCGAGGGCCCCCGGCAGGTCGATGCCGCCGTGGACTACGACCTCTGGTGCGGCCCGGCGCCGAAGAAGCCGCTGATGCGGGAGCGCCTGCACTACGACTGGCACTGGGTGTTCGACACCGGCAACGGCGACCTCGGCAATCAGGGCGTCCACCAGATGGACATAGCCCGCTGGGCGCTGGGCGAGGACGCGCTGCCGCCACGGACGATCAGCGTCGGCGGCCGATTCGGCTACGTCGACGACGGCAACACGCCGAACACCCAGTTGGTGTACCACGACTACGAGCGGGCGCCTCTGCTGTTCGAGGTCCGCGGCCTGCCGCGCAATCTGAGGGCCCGGAGGAGGAGGAGATGGAGACGGCGCAGCATGGACGAGTACCTCGGCGCCAGGGTCGGCGTCATCGTCCACTGCGAGGGCGGCCACCTCCGGATCCCGAAATACACCGAGGCCGCCGCGTTCGACGCCAGGGGCAGGAGACTCGAAAAGTGGGAAGGCGGCGCCAACCACTACGCCAACTTCGTCGACGCCGTGCACAGTCGCCGCAGCGAGGACCTCACCGCCTCGATCGAGGACGGCCACCTCTCGAGCGCCCTCTGCCACCTCGGCAACGTGTCCTACCTGCGAGGCGAAGCCGGCGGGCCCGCGAAGATCGCTGAGGTCGCCGGCAAGCTCCGCAACGCCGGCGACACCGCCGACCGGTTCCTGGATCACCTGGTCAGAAACGGAGTCGACCCGGAGATCGAACAGTCGATCGTCGGCTCGTGGCTCGTGATCGACCCGGCCTCCGAGACGATCGAAGGCGACGACGAGGCGAACCGCCTGCTCACCCGCGAGTACCGCGAGCCGTTCGTGGTCCCCGAAGTCGTCTGATGGGCGGACTTCGCACCGCCCGTACCGCGGCAGCCGCCCCGGTCGCCGCGCTGCTCGCGCTCGCCGGCGCGACCGGGCTCGACGCCCAGTCCGGCGTGCCGCAGGGCTACGAACTCGTCTACTCCCAGGACTTCGCGGACGCCTCGGCGCTGGACGACTTCACCTTCAGCGACGAGCGCGCCTGGAAGCACGGCAGCGAAGGAACCCGCGGCTACCTCGACCTCGAGGGCGGCAGCAGGTACAAGCCCAGGCACCGCTCCCCGCGCAACATCGCCCTGATCGACGATCTGCTGCTTGGCGACTTCGTCCTCGAAGCAGCGGCCTGGCAGACCGGGCGGGAATACGGCCACCGCGATCTCTGCATCTTCTTCGGATTCGAGGGACCGAACCGCTACTACTACGCTCACCTGGCCGCCGAACCCGACGACCGCGCCCACAACATCTTCCTGGTCGACAACGCGGACCGGGCGCCGATGGGCGCCATACCGGACACCGGCGTCGACTGGGGCAGGGGCTGGAAGAGGGTACGCGTCGAACGGCAGGACGGCGCGCTGCGCGTCTACTTCGACGGCGAGAAGACGCCAACGCTATCCACGGATCGCGATCCGCTCGGTTGGGGCCGCGTCGGCTTCGGCTCGTTCGACGATTCGGGGCGCTTCGGCCTGGTGCGGATCTGGGCGCAGGAGACCAGGGAGACGGCAACGCCGGCGTTCAGGTAGACGCGACAGAAGAGGCGCCCGCCGGATGTCTCCGTTTGCCATCAAGATCATCGCCGGCCTGTCGATCCTGGGGATCGCCATCGTCGGCGGCGCGATTCCCATCCTGGTCGCCAGGCGACAGGCGAGCCGCAGGTATCTCTCCCTGGGAAACGCACTCGCCGGGGGCATCTTCCTCGGTGCCGGGTTCGTTCATCTGCTGCCAGAAGCCGATGAAGCCCTCCGGGACGTGGTCGACTATCCGCTGGCCCCGCTGCTCGCCGCGCTGGGAGTCGGCCTGCTGCTGCTGATGGACCGGGTCGTCCTCGAAGGCCGCAACTCGCTGCTCGGCCAGGAAGAAGAGCCGACGAAACCTCCGTTCTACGCCTTCGTCCTGCTGATCGTGCTGTCGGTGCACTCGATCATCGCGGGGATGGCTCTTGGCCTTCAGCCCGAAGCCGCGGCCGCAATGGTCGTGACGCTGGGCATCCTGTTCCACAAGGGGTCTGCCGCGTTCGCCCTGATCGTGACCGCCCACTCCGCGGGCAACCGGAAACTGTGGCAGATGCTGTGGCTCTTCTCGATCATGACGCCGATCGGCATCGTCCTCGGCACGGTGGCGGGAGAAGTGCTCGAGGGGAGGGCGTCGCTCCTTTTCGAGGGCAGCTTCAACGCAATCGCGGCGGGCACCTTCATGTACGTGGCGGTGATGGACGTGCTCGACGCGGAGATGTCCAGGGAGCGCGACCGCATCGCGCACTACGTGCGGAGCGCGCTCATGGGCGACGACGACGTCGGGATGCCCGAGCAGGATCGGGACCGGGCGCTCAAGTTCGCGCTTGTCCTGACCGGCATTGCCGCGATGGCGGTGATGGGCCTCTGGCATCCGCACTCGCACATCGGCCACTCGCAGGATGACGGCCACGATCATGCGGCTCATGAACTGCATGAGCCCGCTGCTCGCGACGAGACCGGACGCGAGGATCTCGACGAGGCGGATCGTGAGGACCACGAAGAGGCGGACCACGACCACGAGGGCGAGACCGAACCCCGAGGACCATGACGAGCATTCGTGTCCGCCCAGGCGGGGGTGACAGCCGAGTGCCCCTGAGGCCGAGTGCCATGTGAACCCGGACGACCCGAGGACTTGGCCCGCCTCGACAAGCTCCCGAAGGCACGCATCGGTCGGGCGGCCCGGGGAGACTGGCTGCCCCGGTGAGACCGAATCCGGGAGTCCCGGCTGCCCTGGAAACCGAATCCGCGGGCGGCCGGATTCCCCCGAGCGGCCGGATTCCCCGGGAGAGCGGCGCTGGAGACCCGGACTACTGCCGGAAGCAGGTGCGCTGGCCGTCCAGCACGCCGGTGTCGGAGTCGAGTTCGCCGCTGGCCGCGGCCCCGTCGGCGCCGCTGGCGCCGTTCTGCTGCAGGAGGAACGCCACCAGGTCGGCCGAGGCCGCCGGGCCGATCGTTCCCTCCCTGCCCGGGGGCATCGTTTCGCGGATCGTCCGGTAGAGCCCGCTGACCGCGCGGTTCGACCAGTAGCTCGTGAAGCTGCGCCCGGCGAGCGCGGCGCCCTGGGCGCCGCCGCGCAGCGTCGGGCCGTGGCACTCGGTGCACTGTGCCTGGTAGAGGACGCCGCCGCGCTCGGCCTGCTCTTCCGAGAAGGTCGCGCAGGGGGCCGAGGTCTCGAGCAGGGGGGCGTCGATCACGATCATGGGCGGCGGTTCGGCTGCGGCCGCGTCAGCGACTGCCGGCGGTTCGATCGGCCCGCGTCCGGCCGTGTCCGAGAGCCTGAAGGCGTAGAGCAGGTTCGAGCCGGACCGTGCGCTCACGTTCCCCAGGCGGTTGAAGAGACCGCTCAGCAGATCGCCGCCGCCAGCGGTCACCGCGACGTACTGCTCGCCGTCCACGGCGAAGCTGACCGGGAAGCCGGTGACCGGTCCGCCCAGCACCGTCTCCCAGAGGACATCGCCGGACGCGGCGTCGAAGGCCCGGAAGCGCCGGTTCGTGTTGCCGGCGAACACGAGTCCGCCGCCGGTGGTCATGGCCGACATCATCCCGGCCGGTTCCTCGAACCGCCACAGGGATTCCCCGGTACGTGCCGAGACGGCGTCCAGGCGGCCGACGGTCGCCTTGTTCGGCGCCAGTTGCATCCGGAAGTCGATCCCGTAGCCCTGGGGCGGCCCGACGCCGGCGCCGGTGATGATCGGCGACATGCAGACGTCCTGCAGGGGGGCGTAGACGGCCTGGGTCAGGGGACTGTAGGCCGCGGTGGGCCAGTCCTTGCCGCCGCTCGCCGCCGGGCAGACGACTCCGTACTCCTCGTCGCGCGTCCTGGGGATGACCTCTTCGTTCACCGTGACCGCCCCGGTATGCGCATCGATGTGCGTGATCACATTCTGGAACACGGTTTCCCGCGCCCACAGGAACTCGCCGGTCTCGCGGTCGAGGGTCCAGAGAATCGCGGTCTTGCCGGGGAATCCGGTCATCACCCGGCGACTCGCACCGCGCTCGAGCGTCGGGTTGATCGACCAGGCGGCTTCCTCGTCCGGCGCCATCTCCAGATCGACCAGAATGCGCTCGAAGGGGTGGTCGAGATCCCAGTTGTCCCGAGGCAGGTGCTGGAAGTACCACGCAAGTTCGCCGGTGGCGGCGCGGAGCGCAAGGGTGCTGTTCGAGTAGAGCAGCGAGCCGGCGCCGCTGCCGCGCAGGATCTCGGGCGAGGGCGCGGGCACCGACGTGCCCCAGTAGATGAGATCGAGGTCCGGGTCGTAGGAACCGACGTGCCAGACACCGACGTGGAACCTGCGCTCGAGCGGCAGCCCGCCCCAGGTTTCGTCGCCTGGTTCGCCGGGCCTCGGGATGGTGTAGAAGCGCCACAGCTCCCGGCCGTCTTCCGCGTCGTGCGCCGTGAGGTAGCAGCCGCCCGCGACGGACATGGCGCAGGAGCGGCCGCTGATCACCTTGCCGTCCGCGATGATCGGACCGGACGAGTGGGCGATGCGGCTGTCGCCGACACGGGTCTCCCAGACCAGCTCGCCCGTGTTCGCGTCCAGGCGGATGATGAAGGCGTCCATCGTGGCGACGAACAGACCGTCCTGCCAGATCGCGATGTTGCGGGTGATGCGGCCCAGGCCCTGGCCGAAACGCCGCTCCGGGTCGCCGCCCTCCGGATCCAGGTAGTCGTGTTCGCGGCGGTACTCCCAGATCAGGTCGCCGTTGCGCGCGTCGAGGGCGTGGATCACGTCGCCTGTCTGCGGCAGGTAGACGATGCCCCCGCGCACCAGGGGCGTCGCTTCGTTGGGTCCGACCTCCATCGGGGCCGCCCAGGCGAAATCCATCTGTCCGACTGTCTCCGTGTTGACCGCGTCGAGGGCGCTGTAGGCCCAGGACGACAGATTGCCGCGGAAGCTCAGCCAGTCGCCATTCGGCACGGCGGCGAGCTCGGCGTCGGTGACCGGCTCGATGAGCGGGCCGGACTGACCGGGAACCGCGGCCGCGGCCAGCAACCCCAGGATCGCGGCAGCAGCCGCTTCGGGCCTGGTCATGGATTTTCCTCCTCGGCCGGTTCTGCGTCGTCGTCCGCCGGGCCGGCCACCAGAAACGGTACCGACGCCATCTGCCGGTCCCAGAGGAGCGCCAACCGCCCTCCCTCCGGGGTCACGTCCAGGAACTGCCACGACAGCTGTTCGAAGGAGATCGGAAGCGGCTGGAGCGTCATGCGGGTACGCAGCACGTCCCGGTCCGGGGTGTAGCCGTAGGCGCCGAACAGCGCCTCGCGGTCTTGGTAGTCGTAGGTCTCCTGCGCCGGCCACGTCGAGACGATCAGGGTCCACCGCTCCGGGCCGAGCCGGATGAACATCGTGTACTCGCCCGGCTCGAGGCGCGTGCCGTCGATCAGGAGCGGCAGTTCGGTAATCAGACGGGTCGTGTAGTTCGCGCCCGCCCGCCAGACCGGCGCGCCGTCGTTGAGGAACGCGATGAAGTCGGGCGGCCCGAAGATGTCGCGGCCGCGCCGCAGCGGTCGGCCGAACTCGACTTCGATCCAGCCGCCGTTGACGTAGCCGGAGCGCGGATCGAAGGTACCGCCGATCTGAACCGCGGCGGCACCGGCCGGGCTGGCCGGCTTGCGCTGGGCGACGGCTGGTCCCGAGCCCGCGAACCACTCGACGGCCACGACCATGAGCGCTGCCGACGTCAGGGGAAGCAGCCGGCTCCGAACGGCGGCCACGGCCCCGGTGCTACCGCGCCTTGCCCGGCGGGCGCCTGACCGCTCTCGGTGCGACACGGGCATCTGCCACGGCTGTCACTTGACCGCGGTGAGCTCGATGTCGAACGCCTGGCCGCCGGCCATCTCGATGGAAATCACGAACGTGTCGTCGTCGGGGCGGCTGTAGCCCAGCTTAGCCAGACCCTCGCCGGTGTTCTCGAACCTGACCATGCGGTCCTTCGACTCGATGAGCTTCATGACCTGGAATCCCTCGGCGCGCGGTGTCATGCCCGGATTCCACTGCTTCAGGCGCAGCACGAGGGAGTCGTTCTCCTCCTCGATCGAGATCAGCTCGATCATGTTCGTCGTGCCGTCGGGCGAGAACCCGCGCACCAGTGCCGCCATCGACCCGTTCTTCGGCTCCGCCCAGTTCTCCTCCAGCGAGCCGCCCTGAACCATCGCGCCGCTCCAGGTCCCCGTCATCCATGCCAGGTCTTCGACCGAGGGTCCGTGGTTGTCGGCCGCCACGCCGGTCACGGACAGAAGAACAGCGATCAACAGAACGAAGAGAGTGCGGCGCATGGGTTGTTCCTCCCGTGGAGTTGAGCCACCGACCATAGCAGTGTCCGCGGCGGTTGACGCTGCGCGGTCGCGAAGGAACGGGCGCAGTTCCAAGTGCAGGCCACGATCCGGCTGTCGGCGGCCGCCGCCCGCGGCTGGCGCGGGTCGGAGGTGCGGCCCAAGGGGGCTCGAGCCGGCGCGGCGGCTACTCGGAGCCGCCGCCGGTGGCGGCGGAGTCGCCCTCCAGTGCCTCGTCCTCGAGGAGACGGGCGCCGCGGAGGATGCCGCCCAGTGCGTAGTTGCCTTCGTGGCAGGCGTACTCGTAGACCTTGTTGGCACTCGCGGGCCAGGGGTACTCGCCGCTCCAGGGCTCGGTCCACGTGTTCGGGTCGTCGACGGTGAAGTTGTAGAGGAGGGTGTCCTTGTCGATGCGGCTGAAGCGCTCCGTGATCACCATCTCCTTCGAACCCTGCGTGAAGCTGTAGTCGTCGCCGAAGTTCCTCGTCGTGACGACCAGGATGTCGCCCTCCCAGCGGCCCACCGATTCGCCGAGCCAGCTCTCGACCTGGTCGTCGTGCTCGGAGTCGATGCGGATGATCCGCGCGTCGTGGTTCATCTCGACCAGGATCATCACGTGGGTGTCGGTCTGCACGATCCGCTTCATGTTGTTGTACATCACGGGCAGCGCCGGCGGACCGGCGGTCGAACCGAAGCCGAGCAGGCAGCGCTCGGCGTGCGGGCGGAGCTCGGGATCGTCGTAGGGGCCGAACTCGCGGTCGATCCACCAGGCGGTGCCGGTGTTCTCGTGGCGGAAGAGCGCCGCCTCGGCGAACCGCTTCCTGGCACCGTCGGTGAGCGCCGGCATGCGGCCGTTTGCCGGTTCGGTGATGATCGACGTGCGGTACTTGCCGTCGAGAGAGAAGCTGCCGTCGCCGATGTCGACGAAGAAGGCATTGTAGCCGCCGACCTTGCCTGCAGCTCCCGTGAACTCGGGAGCGTAGATGCCGGTGCCGCCCTTGGGCGGGGCCTTCCGGTTCGGATCGCTCGGCGCGTAGTCCTTCTCGAAGTTGCCGCGCCAGTGATCGGCGATCGCCTGCGCTTCCTCCGGAGTCAGGGTCAGCTTGTCGCCGTACTGCGGAGGTCGCTGAAGAGGCGTCAGGGTGGCGACGTCGTAGGTCCCGGAGAGGTCCGGCCTGCCGTCGTGCCGGCGTGGAACGTCGTCGGCCGCCGCGATGGCACACGCGGCCGCAAGAGCCAGCAGGGTCGTGAGAATGAGAGTGCGTCGTGCCATGTGCGGCGTCCTCCGGGTTCTGGCCGCCGGTCGTGCGGCCGGTCTCTGATGCGAACGGCCCCGGCACTGTAGCAGTCCGTGGTGAAGGTCACGCTGCATGCCATCCGATCACCAGAGCTGTTCCGAAGGCCGTCACGCAGCGTCTCCGACGGTTCCTGCCCGGCGTCGACGCTGCCCGGCAGCGGGCGTCGGTCTCGGCGCGCTGGATCGGCTCAGTCCGTCGAGGCTCCGGCTGCGGCGTCCTCCACCGCAGGACGGGCGCTCTTCAGCCGCGCGCCGCTTGCAGAGCGGCTTCGAGTTCGGCGACGCGGCGCCTGGCTTCGGCGGCGACTGCTTCGGCGGCGTCGGCGCGTGCAGCTTCTTCTTTCGCAGTCGCTTCGGCGGCGTCGGCTCGCGCCGTTTCCTCGTCCGCGGTCGGCAGATACGTCCCCGCCGCCGGGTCGTACAGGCGGAGGAGGCCGCGCTCCAGGCGCAGTTCCAGGCCGAGGACGCTGCGCATCCGCAGGCCGCCGTCCACGGAAGCCACCGACGGAATCGGCTCATACTCGCCGCCCTCGAGCCGTGCGCCCTTGAGCAGCGGACTGAGATAGTCGCCCGTCGGGTCGAACTGCCAGTACTCGGCGACTCCCAGGTCCCGGTAGAGCCTTCGCTTGCGCCCCTCGTCCTCGCGCCGGGTGGTGCGCGAGGTGACCTCCAGGACGAAGTCGGGGGCCCGGCCTTCCTCCCACAGCAGCCATGTGTCCCGGTGCGGCAGCTTCGGCGCTCCCAGGACGACGAAGACATCCGGGACCACGGAGCGCCTCGGGTCGCCCTCCACGTGGTAGAGGAGCATGTCCATCCCCACGTAGACGTCGGGCCGGGAGGCGAAGAAGCGCTTCAGGGCCTGCCACGCGTCCACGGTGGCGATGGCGTGGCGTTCCGATTCCGCCAATGGCTTGCCGTCGCTACTGGGGTAGTCGATTGCGGTCAGTTCGGCTTGGCGCTTCATCGTCCGGCCTCGAGCGCAGCGCCGGAGCGGCAATCGTCCGACGCCCGGCCACGGTAACACGGCGCCACCGCCGAGCGCCGCTGATGCGGCCGGGGCCGCGGCTCAGGCATCGTCCTCCTCGAGGATCCGGTCGGTCGTCGTGTCGCGGCGGACCTCGAACCAGCGGCGGCAGCCCTGGGCGTGGAACCAGCGCTCGGTCACGGGGCCCTCGGGATTGTCGTGCATGAAGGCGAGGTCGAGATCGCGCTCGTCCGGATCGGTCAGGTGTTCCGGCGCGCGCCGGATCTCGCCATGGACGAACTCGTGTACCGAACGGGCGCCGCAGCTGGGGCAAGGGATGCGAAGGCTCATGGCCAGGATCTTCCGTCGCGGCACGCAGCGGAGCAAGTCGCCAGGCGAAGGCTCATGGCGAGGACGGGATGGGCCAGGACTCCGAGCTTGCGAGGCGCCCCGGGGCTTCAGTGCGTCCCGGCCGACCCGCGGTCGGCCATCGTGCGGTCGCGGGCGAAGCGGTCGAGGCCGAAGGGTGCGATGAGCTCCGGCATCTCGCCGGTCGCGACGAGCTCCGCCATCTGCTCGCCCCCGGCCGGGATCGCCTTGAAGCCCCAGGTGCCCCAGCCGGTCGTGATGCAGAAGCCGGGGATGCCGGTGGGGCCCAGGATCGGCGAGTAGTCGGGGCTCATGTCGCAGACGCCGGTCCACTGCCGGAGGACGCGAAGGTCCGACATGAACGGAAGCAGGCAGAGTGCACGCCGGCAGACCTGCTGCACGAAATCGTGGCTCGAGCGATAGGAGAAGCCGGGCTGCGGGTCGATCTCGGCGCCCAGGAGCATCTCGCCGCGCGCCGTCTGCGAGGCGTAGAAGAAGAGCTCCGAGGAGGCAACGATGGGTCCGAACTGCTGCCGGTAGTGGTTGGTGACGAACGCCTGCAGGCGGTGAGTGCGGATCGGCAGCCGGACGCCGGCCATCGCGGCGAGCCGGCTGACATGGCCGCCGACCGCCGAGACGACGACCCCGGCGGCAACGTCGCCGGCTGACGTTCGCACGCCCGCGACCCGCTCGCCTTCAAGGACCAGGCCCGTGACCGGCAGGTTCTGATGGACATGCGCGCCGCGCTCCATCGCGCCCTCCGCGAGGGCCCAGACGACACGGTCGTGGCGGGCCGTGGCGCCGGCGGGGTGGTACGAGGCGCCGCGCACCGGCCAGCGGCCGCCGCCTTCCATGTCGAGCTGCGGGCAGAGTTCCCGGATCCGGCGCGGCTTCACGAACTCGGTATCGGCGCCGAACTCGGTGTTCAGCTTCGCTCGCATCCGTTCGGCTCGCACGGCGGCCTCCGAGTGCGCCATCCACAGGATGCCCTTCTGCTGGTGCATCAGCCAGCGCCCGGTCTCCTCTTCCAGGCCGCGGTAGAGGTCGACGCTGCGCTGGTAGAAGCGCACCGCGGCCGGGATGCCGTAGTTGGCGCGGATGATCGTCGTGTTGCGGCCCGAGTTGCCGCCGCCGATGTAGCCGCGCTCGAACACGCCGACGTTGGTGATCCCGTGCCGCGTCGCAAGGTAGTAGGCGGTGGCCAGGCCGTGCCCGCCGGCACCGACGATCACCACGTCGTACGCCTTCTTCGGCGGGCGCCAGGTCAGCTTCATCTGACGCTCGACGAACTCGTTCATGCCGCGCCTCCGGAGTCGCGGCGGAGCGCCCGGTCCAGGCGGCGCTGGAAGGCAGCGGCAAACGGCGACGGCGCCAGGAGCAGCGTCCGCCTGGCCTCGAACCACAGCTTGACCGGAATGCCGGCGACTTCGCCCTGGGCCAGGGTAGGCCGCACGGCGGACGGTTGCCAGTCGCATTCGCGCTCGAGGAGTGCCGCGGCGTCGGCGGCGCCGAGCCAGACGTGGTGGAAGCCGGTCTCGCGTTCGACGATGGCGTGCGGGTCGCCGGAGACCTCGAAGTCGGGCAGCGCCGGCAGGAGGAGTTCGTCGGGGGCAATGCGCAGCACAAGCGGGGAATGCGCGAACCGCTGGCGGCCAGCCTGCGCCACGGCGCCGGCGGTGCCGGCGGTGCCGGCGGTCATTTTCTCGGCGTGGTCGAGAGCACCGTCGGACCAGGGCGAATGCACGGTCAGATCGTCGAGGGCCTCAGGCCTGGCCGCGACCCGGGTCGCCTCGAGCGGACGCAGCCGGGGCACGCCCGCCGGAGCTTCGGCGGCGCTGTCGGTTTCCATGTCGGCTGTTTCGAGGCGCTCGTCCGGAAAGTCGCGGACCTCCTCCGGGGGCTCGCTTGCCAGGTCGATGGCTACGCGGGCCCGTTCGCCGTCCGGGTCGTGGAGGGGGCCGTCGACGCGGTACGCCGCCCGGCCATCGATCGTCACCTCCCGGGGGAGGTTGCCCTCTTCGTCCATGTAGAGCCAACCGAGCATGGCGATGCCGGTTCCCGCTCGAGCGACGCCGCTTCCTGGCGTGCCTCGTCCCGCGCCGTCGCTTCCTGCACTGGCCCCTCGTGATCCGCAGCTTTCCGGGCCGCTCCTTGCCTGGCCGCTTTCTGGTCGGCCGCTTTCTCGTCGAGGGGTTGCGGCCGACGTCACGTGGCCGGCGTAGCGGTCGCCGTCGCGAATCACTGCTCCTTCGAGGGACGCGCCCCGGAGCCCGGAACCCGAATCGGCCATCTGGCCCGAGTCGGTCGTCTGGTGATCGACCATCTCGAGAACCACCAGTCGCCGGTCGGGCGGCTGCCTGTTCGTGCGCACGATCGCCTGCCGGCCGATGAAGTCCCCCTTGGTCATGTCGACGGCCCACTCGTGGCCGAGCCGGCGGGGGGTCGAGTCGTAGTCCGTGTCCTGGCCGACCACGATGTGACCCTTCTCGAGCCGGAGGCGAAGGAGCGCCTCCAGACCGTGGGGCCGAACATTCAGATCGCCGCCGAGCGCAAGCAGACGCCGCCAGAGTCGGCCGGCGTCGGCGGCGGCATGGTGGAGTTCGTACGACAGCTCGCCGGTGAAGCTCAACCGCACGACCCGGCAGTCGATGCCGGCGATGCGCTGGCGCCGGTGGCGGCCGAACCTCGGAAGGTCCCGCGCGCCGGCCCTTGCCAGCAGCCTGGCCGCCCGGGGCCCGGTGACATTGATCGTGGCGAGGGAGAAAGTCCGGTTGAGGATCCGGATATCGACGCCGAAAGCCTCGGCCCAGTCGCGAAGCCACAGCTCGAGGAAGCCCGACCCGCCGGAGGTCGAAGTCAGGAAGAACCGGTCGCCGCTCGTCTGGTCTTCCTCCCGGCAGAGGATGCCGTCGTCGAGCGCGTAGCCGCGCTCGTCCAGCATGAGGACGTAGCGGCAACGGCCGGGCCCGATCGTGGCGACCCGAGTGGGCACGATCCGCTCCAGGAACGCCTCGGCATCCGGTCCGGCGATCGCCATCTTGCCAAGCGAACTCAGGTCGCCCAGCGAGACGCCGGCGCGAACGGCCGTGTACTCGTCGTGCTCGTCGTGTGCCCTGCCGTAGGTCCACGGCCGCCACCAGCCGCCGGCGCGGTCCATCCGTGCGCCGAGCCGCAGGTGCTCGTCGTGCAGGGGCATCCGAGCGGTCGCCGCGGTGTGCGCCCCGGCGGCGAGTTCACGCACGGTGAGTTGCCGGTTGAGCGGCCGGGCGGTGAAGGCGGGCTGCAGTCGCCCGCCCCGCTCGAGCAGGAAGCTCCGCAGGTAGGGAAGACAGACACCGCCCTGGCAAGTGCCGGTGCCGGCAAGGGTGGCGCGTTTCAGCAGTTCCATTTCGCGAAAGCCGCGCTGCCAGACGTCGTTCAGGTCGTCGACGGTGACGCCGCTGCACGGACAGACCGTTCCCTCGCGGGGGCAAGGCGGCAGTGCGGACTCCTCCGCGGCGCTGCCGACGACCCGGACCGGCAGGTCGGAGGCCATCCGCGCCAGGGCTGTCCGGGGTTGTCGGCCCAGGTCGAGAATCGCCGTGTCGCACTCGACTCGACGCTCCGACGCGACCGGGTTGTCGTGCGGGCGGACGACGACCGCCTCGATGCGCCGCCGACCCTCGAAACGGAGGAGCTCCCAACCGCCCTTGCCGAGCGGGAGGCGGCGGCCACGAAACCCCTCCGGCAGGCCGGGCAGCTCCTCTGCCGGCGCGTCGACTCCCGGCGAGAAGACGCGTATCCCTCCGGAGCGGTGCCGGGCGCCGAGCGAGTCGACTCCCAACGAGACGATGCGGCCGAAGTCGATACCGGCCGCGGCAAGGCCGGCCGCGGCGCGGATGGTCATCAGGCCCTCGAGGCCGCTGCCGGGAACGACCGGCAGAATCTCCGCCGATCCCGTGGCCACCACGATCTCGCGCCTGGGGTGCACGTGGAGAACACGCCCGTTGTCGTCCGATGCAACGACCAGCGGTCCAGGGTAGACGCCGGTGACGTGCTGTCCTTCCCTGGCGTCCAGGGTGACGACTTCCTGCCCGACTTCTTTCCCGACGTCCTTCTCGAGGCTCCGGGAAGCTCCAGAGCCGGGTGTTGCGCTCGGCGCCGCGCCCCGGGGCAGCGTGCGGGCCCGGGCGGCGGCGGCGGCCCGGCGACCCGAGTCGCCCTGGCCGATGACCACGGTGTCGCAGTGGACGTGCCGGGCAGGCGCCGGTCGAGGGGCGGCGCTCTCGCGGCCGGCGGCGCCCGCGGCGGACAGCAGGGGCGGCGCCTCATCCTCGGCGTGGTCCCGGCGGACGACCATGCCGGCCACGGCCTTCACCTGGCAACTCCGCGTGTAGGCGACACCGTTTGCCGTGACAAGGCAGTTGGGGCAGTCGCCGCCGAGACAGAGGCAGCCGCCGCCTGTGGGGTGCAGGCCGGCGCGCAGCAACGCGGCCAGCACGCTGTCGCCAGGCCGTGCCTCGATCGACTGTCCGTCCACCTGCAGGCGGGTCACGCCCGAATCGTACGCGCGCCGGACGGCGCTACCATTGCCCGCACGTCGCCCGACGTACTGCCCGCGGTTCGCACGATGACTGCCTCACTCTCCGGCCAAGTGGTCCTGATCACCGGTTCGACCCGCGGTATCGGCCGCGCAACGGCCGAAGCGGCCGCGGCTTCAGGCGCCGCGGTGGCGGTGCATGGGCGGGAACTCGAGCGGGTGGAAGCGGTGTGCGAAGAACTCGCCACGGACAACGCCTTCTCCCTGGCCGCCGACCTCGACGATCCCGAGAACGCGGCGGGCCTCGTCGAACGGGTGGTCAAGCGTTTTGGCCGCATCGACGGTCTGGTCAACAACGCCGGAGGCGGCCGTCCGGTCGCGTTCCGCGGCCTCGATCTCGACTCCTGGCGGGCGACCTGCCGCGTGAACCTCGAGGCCTCGTTCCTGGCGGCGCGCGCGGCCTACCGAATCATGCGCAAGGCGAAGGGCGGCAGCATCGTGAACATGGCATCTCTCGCGGCACACGGCCCGGGCGGCTGGATGGGCGCCGACTACGCCGCGTCCAAGGCGGGCCTGGTCAGCCTCACTCGCAGTCTCGCGCTCGAGGCCGCACGATTCGGGATCCGCTGCAACGCGGTGTCTCCGGGCTTCATCGAAACCGACATGACGGTCGAACTCACCGAGGATCAGCGGCAGAGGCTGCGGGTGCCGCTGGGACGGCTCGGCACGCCGGAGGAAGTGGCCGCGGCGGTCGTGTTCCTGCTGTCGCGGGAGTCGTCCTACGTGACCGGCCAGGTACTCCATGTCAACGGCGGACTGTCGATGCATGGCTAGGCGAGTGGCCGTCACCGGGCTCGGCGTCGCGTCCGCCGTCGGCACGGACGCCGGGTCGTTCTGGGACAACCTGGTCGCCGGCCGCGGCGGTGTGGACAGGCTCCGGTCGCTTGACACATCGGCGCTCAAGGTCGGCATCGGTGCCGAGGTCGACGCCGATGCCGTGCGCGCGGCGCTGAGGCGGCTGCGCCGCCGGCCCACCGACCGCGCCGTCGACCTGGGCCTGGTGGCCGCGGCCGACGCTCTCGAGGAGGCCGGCCTGATCGACGGGGCGCCGCCTCGCGAACCGCAGCCGGCAGCGGTCATTCTCGGCACCGGCGCCGGTTCGGCCGAGAGCCACACCACCGGCCAGCAGCGTTTCCACGAACGCGGCGTCAGGGGACTGCGGCCGTCGACGGTACCGCGCTGCATGTACAACTCGATCTCGGCCAGCATCTCGATCCACTTCAGGCTGACCGGCATCAATTTCGTCGTCGTGTCGGCCTGCACGTCGGCGACCAATGCGATCGGCACGGCCTGGCGGATGGTGCGCGACGGCTACGCCGACACGGTGCTCACCGGCGGTGCCGACGGTTTCTTCGACCCCTTCTACTTCGGCATCTGGAACAACCTCGGCGTGATGTCCGAGAATCCCGAGCCCGCCCGCGCCTGCCGGCCCTTCGACGTCGACCGCGACGGCACGGTGTTCGGCGAAGGCGCCGGCATGCTGGTCGTCGAGTCGTGGGACCGGGCTCGCAGCCGGGGAGCGCGCATTCGGGGCGAGATCGTCGGCTACGGCGAGTCGTCCGACGCCAGCCACCTGACCAGCCCGAGCGCCGAAGGCCAGGCGGCGGCGATGCGCGCGGCCCTCGAGTCGGCCGGGATCGCACCTTCCGATCTCGGCGCAGTGAACGCTCACGGCACCGCCACGCGCGCCAACGACGTCTGCGAGAGCGAGTCGATCCGGGCCGTGCTGGGCGACGCCGCGGACCGCGTGCCTGTCTCGGCGAACAAGTCCTGTTTCGGGCACACCCTGGGCGCCTCCGGCGGGATCGAGGCGCTTGCTGCGCTGCTCGGCATCGAGAACGGCCTGCTGCCGCCGAACCTGAACCTCGACACCCCTGACCCGGAGTGCAACGTGCGGCTCGTGGGCAGCGAACCGGAGCGCCTCGAACGTCCTCTGGTGATGAAGAACAGCTTCGGCTTCGGCGGCAGCAACGGCGTCCTGGTGCTGGGACCCGGAGAGTAGCGCCGGCGTGCCGGGCGGCGCCTCCGGCCCACTGTCGGCTCATCGGCGATAACCTCTCCGGGCCATGGACCGCAACGGAACGCCGGAGATCCTCGACCGGCTGCGCAACGTGCTCCGCGACAGTGCGGTAGAGGAACGGGATTGGGATGCCGTGGCGCCCGAGACGACGATCGAGTCGCTGGGGTTCGACTCCCTGACCATCCTCGACGTGCTCTACGACGTGGAGGAGGAGTTCGGCATCGCGCTCGAGCCGAAGCAGGTGGTGAAGACCCGGACGGTCGGCGAGATCGTCGGTCTGTTGCAGCAGCACGGAGCCTGACCGCACCGTGCCGTGGGAGAGGTAGCGGACCACGTCGAAACGTGAAGCGTTCCGGCGCCGGGTGCTCCACGTTCCCGAATACTGTGCGTCGCTGGCCATGCTTCGGAACGGCGAAGCGGACATCTCGAATACTGTGCGTTCCCCAATACAGGGCGTTCTCGAATACTGGGCGGCGCGGCTGGCGCTCTTCGGCGTCGACCTGCTGCCGGCGGCGGCCGCTTCCCGGTGGGCCGGCTGGCTGGGCTGGCTCTGGTGGACGGCCGACCGGCCGCGGCGCCGGGTGGCGATCTCGAACATCCTGCGGGCGGGCGCGGCAGCAGCGCCGGCAGAAGCGCGGGCGATCGGGCGGGCCGCCGCCCGCCACATGGGGATGGTGCTGGTGGAGTCCATGAAATCGGCGCTGCTGCTCGACGACCCGGAACGCGTTCGGGTCGTCGTGCCGGACGATGTGCAGGCGGTGCTCGAAGATCCGGACCAGGGGCTGATCGTGGTCTCGGGGCACTTCGGCAACTGGGAGCTGGCCGGCCAGTGGCTTTCCCGCTACAAGCCGGTGGCCGGGATCTCGCGGCCGCTGAACAACCCGCGGGTGCAGGAGCTGGCGCTCAGCCGCCGGCCGCGGCGCGGCTTCCGGATGATCCCCAAGTACGATCCGGACCCGGGGCGCTTCCTGAAGCTGCTCGCCGACGGCGAGATCCTCGCGCTCCTCGTGGACCAGCACGCGCGGCAGGGCGTCGACGTGCCGTTCTTCGGGCGCCCGGCGAAAACCCATGCGACCGCCGCAATGCTGCACCTGGTGACCCGGACGCCGCTGTGTTTCGCGACCTGCCGCCGAGCGGCGCCGATGACGTTCGATCTGACCCTGTCGCCCCTGATCGAGCGGGAGCGGAGCGGCGACCGGAAGGCCGACGTCAAGGCAATCCTCGTCGCTCTCAACGGATTCCTGGAGGATGCGATCCGGCGCAACCCGGACCAGTACCTCTGGGGCCACCGTCGCTGGCGCTGACCAGTTCGTCCCGCCGTGTCCGCCCCGGGATCGGCGGGTGTCCCCTGGAACAGGAGGTCGAACGTCGGCTCGATGAGCAGAGGCAGGAGACGAGGCGGCTGGTCTCCGGCGGATTGGCGCCGACGAGATCGTCGGCCTCGTTCATCGCGGCCAGGCCGTCCGGTCCGTCGACGTCGCCCCCATGTCGGGGTCGTGCATGTCGTGCACGGTCGTGCATGATGCGCCGCGCCCGCTGCGATCCGGGCTGCACCTGCGCCACCGTCAGCGTTGACAATCATGTCGTGCACGATGCGCCGTGCAGGAAGCAGACCGGGCGACGGACGGGCGGCGGCTCACGGGCTGCCAGCGCGGAGCGTCGGATGACTGAAGGAGTGACTGGACGAGGAGTGACTGGATGAGAAGGCTCGACCCTCGCATGACCTGCCTGCTGCTGGCCTGCCTGCTCCCCTGGCCGGCAACGCAGCCGACTGCCGCACTGCGGATGTGGTCGCTGGAGACTGCCGGCGAGACGACCGCGAACGGCGAAGAGGAGGAGCAGGAGCCGCCAGCCAGCGGGCCGGTCGCCGAAGGGCCGTTCACCGAGCGGATCGACGTCATCGGCCTGGCTCCCCTGGACCAGGACGGCGAGTCGGCCGACCGCGTGCCCTGGACGGTCCACCGCGTTTCGACCGAGGCGCTCGATCTTTCGGCGGTCTCGGGCACCGGCGCCCTGCTCGAGGCCGAGTTGCCCGGGGTGCACCTCTCGCCGGCCCAGGGAAGCGCGCTCCAGACCGACGTGCTCTACCGGGGGTTCGGCGCCTCGCCGCTTCTCGGCGCGAACCAGGGATTATCCCTCTACGAGGACGGCGTCCGGGTCAACGAGGTCTTCGGCGACGTCGTGGCCTGGGACCTCGTGCCGACGTTCGCGGCGGAGCGGGTCGAACTTCTGCCGGGAGCCAACCCGATGTTCGGTCTCAACACGCTTGGCGGAGCGATCGCGCTGAAGACGCGGAGCGGTTTCGATTCGGAGCGGTTCGACCTGACGCTCGAGGCCGGCTCGTTCGGTCGCCGCGCCGGCGAGCTGAGCTCCGGCGGAGCGTTCGGCGCCGAAGAGAACCTCGGCTGGTTCGTCGGCGGGCGTTCGTTCGAGGAGGACGGCTGGCGCGACTTCTCGCCCGGTTCAATGCGGCAGGCGCTCGTGAAGCTCTCGCAGCGCCGCGACGGCGGGCACATGGAACTCACGCTGGGCGTGGCGGACAACGAGCTGATCGGCAACGGTGTGGCGCCCGTGGAACTGCTCGAACTCGATCGCACGGAGGTGTTCACGCATCCCGACCGCACGAGCAACGACCTCTTCTTTCCGCGTGTGCGGATGGGCCGGATCTTCGGCCAGGGCCTGGAACTCGAGGCGCAGGTCTACCTGCGCGGCAACGACGTGGACACCTGGAACGCGGACGCGCGGGACGGCGATGACGACGATCACGAGGGCAGTGGAGAGATCGACGATGACGGGGAGCCCGGCGGGGATGACGACGACAACTTCGACAATCTGGACGATCTGGACGATTTCGACGCGGTGAACAACAGGAGCCGCACGGAGCAGGAAGGTTGGGGCGGTTCGATCCAGCTCTCCGGATCCACCGAATCGAGCCGCTGGCTCGCCGGCGCCTCGTGGGACGGCGGCCGGGCCGACTTCGCTTTCGAGACCGAGCTCGCGGTGCTGACCGCCACGAGGACGACCGTCGGCAGCGGCATGCTGCTTCCCGGTTCCGAGGTCGGGCTGCGTGCCGAGACAGGACACTACGGCCTGTGGGCGCTGCGCCACTGGACGACATCCGGCGACCGACTGACCTGGACGCTCCAGGCCCGCTACAACGACAGCCGGATCGAGCTCGACGACCAGCTCGGCACGGCGCTCGACGGCGATCATGGCTTCTCGCGGCTTGTGCCCTCGGCAGGCTTCGTGTGGGAGGCGAGCGCGCGGGAACGATCGTCCGTGCTGCTGTTCGGCAACGTGTCCCGGTCGGCCCGGGTGCCGACGCCGGTCGAGCTGACCTGCGCGGACCCGGACGACCCGTGCCGGCTGCCGAACGCCTTCGTCGCCGACCCGCCTCTCGACCAGGTGGTGACGACCAGTGCGGAGCTCGGCCTGCGCGGCAGCCACGGTTCCTTGCGCTGGAACGCGGCCCTGTTCCACAGCGACAGCAGAGACGACATCACCTTCGTCTCCAGCGGCGCCGGGACGAGCGCCGGCTACTTCGCCAACGTCGATGCGACTCGCCGGCAGGGGCTGGAGCTCTGGGTGCGCGGCCGAAGCGGCCCGGTGAACTGGGATGCCTCGTACACGCTGCTCGAGGCGACCTTCCAGGATCGGCTGACCCTGTCGAGCCCGTCTCATCCGACGGCGGAGGATGGCGAGATCGAAGTCGAGCCCGGTGACTTCATTCCGGGCGTGCCGCGGCGTCAGTTCCGGGCCGCCGCGGACGTGCGGGTTGGCGACCGCGTCGTGGTGGGCGCGCGCCTGCTCGGTGACTCCAGCCGCTATCTGCGGGGCGACGAGGCGAACCTGCTGGCGCCGCTCGGGTCCGGCTGGCGGGGCGACCTGTGGACCAGGATCGAACTCGCGCCGTCGCTCGACCTCGATCTCGAGGTGTCGAACGCAACCGACCGCGAGTACGCCCCCTTCGGGGCGCTCGGCGAACCGGACGAAGTGCTCGGAGACGCCTTCGAGAACCCGCGCTTCCTGAGCCCCGCCGAGCCGCGGGCGTTGCGGGCATCGCTGCGGCTGCGGCGCTGACCCGGGAGTTCGGGGCCGGGCCGAGTCGACAGTGGGAGCCGCTGGCGTTCCGCGTCTCGCTGCGGCTTGCGGCTGCGGCGCCGGCGCTCGGTTTGCCGGCCCTCGGCTTGCCGCTGATTTGCCGCGCAGGTGCGGGCGATCGCTCAGGAGCGCCGGCTGATAGCGTTCCCGGTTCGATGGAGCGTTCCGGAATACCGATTCGCGCCGGGTTGCTGGCCGCGGCCGCGCTGTTTCTCGCTTCGGGGCTGTGGGCCCACGGCGTGGCGGATCAGGACGAGATCTTCCTCGCCAGCAACGAAGGTCTCGCGGTGGGCCCCTACATGTACCTGGGCGCCAAGCACATGGTCACGGGGTACGACCATCTCGCGTTTCTGGCCGGCGTGATCTTCTTCCTCTACCGCTTCCGCGACGTCGCGCTCTACGTGACCCTGTTCGCCGTCGGCCACAGCATCACCCTGCTGGTGGGCGTCCTCGGCGGCATTCACGCCAACCCGTATCTGATCGACGCGATCGTCGGGCTGTCGGTGGCCTACAAGGCGTTCGAGAACCTGGGCGGATTCCGGGCGCTCGGGGTGCGGATCGACACCCGCGCCGCGGTGCTCGTGTTCGGGCTCTTCCATGGCTTCGGCCTGGCGACGAAGCTGCAGCCGGTGGAGATTTCGGGCAGCGGGCTGGTCGGCAACATCGTCTCCTTCAACGTCGGCGTCGAGCTCGGACAGTTTGCAGCTCTGGCCATCATCCTCCTGAGCTTCAACCTGTGGCGGGCCAGCGGCCGCTTCCAGTCTCACGGCTACGCGGCCAACGCGGTGCTGATGACGGTCGGCTTCCTGCTCGTGGCCTACCAGCTGACGGGGTACTTCCTTTCATGACGGATTCCTCTCCCGCCCCGGGTGGCGATCTCGGAACGCCGCCGCTGCGCCGGCTGCTGAAGACGCTGGCGATCACGATCGCCGCCGCCGCCGTGGTCTTCGTCGTCGTCATCCTGCCGGCCGAGTACGGCATCGACCCGACCCGGATCGGCGGCCTGTTCGGCCTTGACCGGCTGTACGAGGCCGCCGGCTCCGAGCCCATGGCTGATGCCGAAGAAGGGCTCCTGGCGCAGATGACCGGCAACCGCGATCTCCGGGCCGAGACGGTCGCCATCGAGATCGGCGCCAACGAGCAGATGGAATACAAGCTGCAGATGATCGAAGGCATGACCATCGTCTACTCCTGGCAGACGGACGGCGGGGCCCTCTATTCGGACTTCCACGCCGACCCGTTCAACGATCTCAACGACGAGCCGGTGCGGTACGCCGAAGAGTTCGACATCACCGGGGGACGCGGCGGGCTCACCGCGGGCTACTCCGGCAACCACGGCTGGTTCTGGCGCAACGACAACGACGCGCCGGTCGCCATCGAACTCGACGTGCGCGGTTTCTACACCGGCATGAAGGAACTCGGCCGCGCCCCTGCGGGCACGGAACACCTGGACTCGGAGGCCTACGAATGAAGCTCTTCTGGTGCCCGCAGACGCGGGCGAGCCGGGCGGTGTGGATGCTCGAGGAAACCGGCATCGACTACGAACTCGTCCACGTCGACATCACGAAGCCGGAACGCACCCCCGAGCACCTTGCGGCGAGCCCGATGGGCAAGGTGCCGGCGCTCGAGGACGGCGAGGTCAGGATGTGGGACTCGGCGGCGATCTGCCTCTACGTGGCCGACCGCTACGCCCCCGGCCGACTGGCACCGACACTCGACGATCCGCTCCGCGCCCGCTTCGTGCACTGGTTGATCTATGCGGCGGCGATGATCGAGCCGGCCATGTTCGAGTCGGGCCTCAGGACCGTCGTGCCCGAAGAGCACCAGGCGGAGGCGTTCAACCCGGGCCGCCTGGGCTGGGGGAGCTTCGCGAAGACCATCGAGGTCTGGGAGGACGGTCTGGGCGACGACCCCTGGATTCTGGGCGACGAGTTCAGCGCCGCCGACGTGATGCTCGGCAGCAGCGCCGCCTTCCTGCGCATGTTCGGGATGCTGCCGGAGTCGCCGGTGCTCGAGGCCTACGCCGACCGCTGCATGGCGAGGCCCGCCTTCCAGAAGGCCCAGGCAGCGGAGGCGGGCTGACAGGCCGCGGCCACGCCGGCAGCATCCCTGGGTCCGGCAGCATCCCTGGGTCCGGAAGTCGCGCTCGGTCATCCGAATCGGCGTCCCATGGGCGAAGACGAGTTCGAAGCGCCGACGACCTGACCAGGGGCCCCGGAACAGCCGCGCGATGCAACGGCACGCGTCGGTACACTCGCCTGTTCCCGCATGGCTGATCTTGAAGATCTGCTCGTCAGGACGAGCAGGACATTCGCTCTTTCGATCCCCCAGCTCGAGGGTGCAACCCGCCGGGAGGTGACGCTGGGTTATCTCCTGCTTCGGATCGCCGACACGCTCGAGGACGCGGCGGTCTGGAGTCGGGAGCAACGGGTCGAGGCCCTGTTCCGCTTTGCCGACCTGCTGACGGATGCGGACGCAGGTGCGGACGCAGGTGCGGGTGCGGGTGCGGGTGCGAAGGAAGACGGCGCGGCGGCCGCGGTCGAGTCCTGGCTCGTCGATCCGCCTTCGCATCACGAGGGCTACCTGGAACTGATCGAGGCGACAGGCGAGGTTCTTTCCGCCTACGAAGCGCTCGACCCGGCGGCTCGATCCCTGATCGGCCGTCACGTACGCCGCACGAGCATCGGCATGGCGTACATCGTGAAACGCGCCGACCGGCACGGCGAGCTACGGCTTGCCGGGATCCCCGATCTCCGCGACTACTGCTACGTCGTCGCCGGCATCGTCGGCGAGATGCTGACCGAGCTGTTTCTGCTCGGGGCGGCGCTGGAACCGGTCGCGGAAGCGCTCCGCCGGCGCGCCGCGGCGTTCGGCGAGGCCCTGCAGCTGGTGAACATCCTGAAGGACTCCGCCGCCGATGCGGACGAGGGCAGGACCTTCATTCCGAACGCCCGCGACCGAAAGCGGGCCTTCGATCTCGCTCGAGCGGATCTGCTGATTGCCGGGGAATACGTGGATCACCTGCAAGGCGCCGGCGCGCCGCGGGGCTACCTCGGCTTCACCGGCCTGCCTGTGCGTCTCGCCTGGGCGACCCTGGACCGGTTGGAAGAACAGGGCCCCGGGTCGAAGCTGAGCCGTCCCGAAGTGGCCGCCGTGGTCGCCGCCATGCACGCCGACCTGGATGCCGGCCGGCCAGCGGCCGGCGCAAGCCGGTCATCCTCCCGCGCAGCGCCTGTCGGCGGAATGACGACACGGTCGGCGGAATGACGACACGGTCGTCGGATTGACGACATCCGCTCGCGCTCGCCTCTCGATGGACGGCTCCGGTCCCGGCCCGGCAGCTGGCGCCGCGAGACCTGTCGCGGACTCGATGTCCAGCCCCGGCGGCCCGTTTCGCCAGGAGCCTGCGCCGTTACAATTGTCGAACCCTCGGATGGTGCAGGCGATGAACAGGGAAGCCACGGCACGGCAGGTCCAGCTCATGGGTCATCGGATCCGGCGGCTGCGGCGCAAGAACAAGCTGACGCAGCCGGCCCTGGCGGAACGCGTCGGCATCCCGCTGTCGGATCTGTCCCGAATCGAGCGGGACGAGCTTCGCGTGAGCCTGGACGTCCTGATCCGTATCGTCGCCGAGTTCAACGTCGGCCTGGAGGAGCTGATGGGCAAGCCGTCAGGAGGCCGGCCTCGCCGGCGCCGCTGACGCTGGCCGGCAGCCGGGCGCAGCTACGGGCCAAGCGCCTTCAACAGCCGCCGCAGACCCTCCTCCACGCCGCCGTCGATGTGGACGGCAAGCACGCGGCGATCGCGTTCGACGAGGACCTCGAAGTCGCCCCAGGCCTGGGCGAGCTGGACCTGACCGAAGGTGAGGTCTTCGCCCGGAACCTCGATGTCCACGGCCGGCGGCTCGGCGGTGATCTGGAGAAACAGGCCGCGATTCGCACCCCCCTTGTGGGCCTGGCCGGTCGAGTGCAGGAAGCTCGGCCCGAAGCCGAGCACCGAGGCGCCGCCCGTGAGTTCGGCGAGACGCCGCCGCAGGTCCTGAAGCAACTCCCGGTTGCATCTGCTGCGATCGAGGTAGGCGGAGATGACGGCGTAGCCGCGCTCCGGGAACGTCGCGAGGTGAGCGCCCAGGAGCTGAGCCAGACCGAGTACGGTGACTTCGCTCAGCCGGACCACGCCGGCGGGCGCCGGCGCATCCCCGGCCTTCATCCGCTCGACGTAACGCCGGGTGACCACCTTCGACGACTCCACGTCAGGCTGGTCGAAGGGGTTGGCTCCCAGCAACGCTCCCGCCGCTGCAACGCCGAACTGCCAGCGGACGAACTCTCCGCCGAGGTCCGCCGGAAGCTCGGCGTCGATCCGGACGACCGGGCATGCGGGCGGCGGCGGCGAGACCGGCCCGCCGTGGCCGCTCTCGCTTCCGAGCACGATGTCGAGACGGTCCGGGTTCGACGCCTCCGGCACACCGTCCGCATCGACCGGGAGCAGCAGCAGGTCCTCCTTGCCGAGCGATTCGGCAATCAGCTGCTCGACCCAACGGTCCATCGTTGCGCAAGCCTCCGGCGCATGGAGATGGAGCTTGTCGCGGCCGCAGTCGTGCGCCGCGGCGAGCAGCAGGCCCAACTCGACCCCGGGGTTCGACTCCGAATCCGCGCCGGCGCGCCGGCACGCCGCGGCCATCGACCGCGCACTTCTCAGAAGAGGCGCCACGTCGATGCCCGCCACGGTCGCCGGCGCCAGGCCGTACGCCGAGAGCACGGAAAACCGACCGCCGATGTCCGCGTGGCCGTACACGACCGTGGCGCCTGCGGCCCGGGCGCGCTCTTCAAGCGCCGAACCCGGGTCCGTGATCGCCAGCGCCGCCGACCGCGCCGCCGGGCCCAGGCGGTCGAGCAGGAGCTCGAACGCGAGCCGCGTCTCGATCGTTCCTCCCGACTTGGAGGCCGCGATGACTCGCAGCGCCGTCGGCTCGACGCCATCCAGTGCGGACACGATCTCCCTCGGATCCGTCGTGTCGAGGACGATGAACTGCGCGCCGTCCCTGCACCCCAACGCCCGCCACAGCAGGTCCGCGCCGAGAGCCGAACCGCCCATGCCGAGCAGCAGACAGCGCTCGAAAGGGTGGCCAGCGAAGTGCTTCCCGACCTCGGCGGCAGGTACCTCGACGCGGTCGCCGTCCGGTGTCGACACCGACATGCGGTCCAGCCGCTCGAGATCGAGCCAGCCCAGCCATTCCGCCTCCCCGGAATCCGTCCACAGCGAGCTGTCGCGAGACCACAGGCGAGCCGTGCCGTTCGCCTCCTGCCACTGGCGGCGGCGCCGGTCGAGCGCGGCGGCGAGTCGGGGATCGGCTTGGACGAGTGCGCTGGCGGTCACGGGCGCGATCGTACGGCGCGTACCGGCGGTCATGGGAAGAACTCGGAACCAGGTCCTGTTAGTTTATGAGTCGCATGCTCGGCGGAGTTCCATCCGGACCAGACGGACGGCCGCGGCCGTTCCTGGCCGCCGCGTCCGGGCTCGCCGTTCTCGCCGTTCTCGCCTTCGTTTTCGGCGCCAGGTGGCAGGGCAGCGTCCTGCAGGCGGACAGCCGCGGCGAGCCGCGGCAGGTGACGCCGGCCGGCGAGCTCCTGCCGGAGGAACGCACTACTGTCGAGCTGTTCCGGCAGGCCTCGCCCTCGGTGGTGAACATCACGACCGTGACGAATCGCCGCAACGTCTTCGCTCGCCGGATCGACCGCGTTCCCGAAGGAACCGGCACCGGGTTCATCTGGGACACCAAGGGACACGTGGTGACGAACTTCCACGTCGTGCTCCGCGCCCACGAAAGGCTGGTCACCCTCAGCGACCAGACCACCTGGCCGGCCGCCATGGTGGGCGGCGATCCGCATGTGGACCTGGCCGTGCTGAAGATCGACGCGCCGCCCGACAAGCTGCGGCCCATCGCTGTCGGCGCTTCCCGCGATCTTCAGGTCGGCCAGTCGGTCATGGCCATCGGCAACCCCTTCGGTCTCGACCACACCTTGACCACGGGCGTCATCAGCGCCCTGGATCGCGAAGTGTCTTCACTGACCAACCGCCTGATCCGCGGCGTGATCCAGACCGACGCCGCGATCAACCCGGGCAACTCCGGCGGCCCTCTGCTCGACTCGAACGGCCGCCTGATCGGCGTCAACACGCAGATCGTGTCTTCCAGCGGCAGCTGGGGCGGCATCGGATTCGCCATCCCGGTGGACACGGTGAACTGGGTCGTTCCGGAACTGATCGCGCACGGCGAGGTCGAGCGGCCGCTCATCGGCGTCGAGCTGGATGACTCCCTGCTGCGGGCGCGCGGCGTGAAGGGCGCACTGGTAACCAACGTCGTAGCCGGCTCCGGCGCCGACAAGGCGGGCATGCGCGCCAGTCGGCGGACACGCCGCGGCATTGTCCTGGGCGATCTGATCACCGCGATCGAAGATCGCGAAGTCGCTTCGGTGAACGACGTCCACACGATCCTCGAGGATTTCCGCGTCGGCGACGTGGTCACGGTGACCGTCGTGAGGCGGGACGGCGAGAAGGACCTCGAAGTCCGGCTCTCGTCATCGCGCTAGCAGTCCGTGGCGAAAGGTCCACGTCGCACCGAGAGCGGCCGGGCACCCGTCCGGCAAGGCGCAACGAAGAAGCACGTCGGCCACGTGCGACCGAGAAGCAACGATGCCGGACCGAGATGCATGGACCCGGATCGCTGGAAATCGCGAAACGGGGTCGAGACCGGGGCAGGGCCCGACAGGGCCAGGATGATCGAACTCGACCGACGTTCGGCCACTGATGAAGAACGTGCCCGACTCGCATCTCGGGAGGCTCGATCCTCGGCTCGACAAGGACGCCTCGGAGGGTCCGGACGGCGGCGGGCGGTGAGCTGACCTTGGCCGAGCGTGACCGTGCCATCGAGCTGTACACCTTCCTCAAGGAGTTCGTGCAGCTGCGTACCAGGACGATCCGCGATGTCTCGAGCTACGAACAGGACGGGGAGGTCATCTGGGCCGCCGACATTCCACGCGAGCGCGTGATGCTGCTGTACGAACCGGCAAGGTGGTTGCGACGAACCCGCTCGGCCTCGACGATCGAACTCGACACGTCCTGCGGAGCCCGGAGAGCGACGACGTCATTCTCAGGGAGCGCGGTCCTCGAAGACTCGACGAAGTCCCCCCTGACGAGGTAGCAATGATGCTGCAGGTCCTCCGTGAGGCCGATGGCTCGATGGAAACCGAGGCGCTCAAGAGGCAGGTGCTCGAGTGGCTCGGATTGAAACGCCTCACGCGAAACGTCAACGAGTTTCTGGACCGGCGCATCGCGCTGATGTAGCGCCCGTCGCCGGCGTCACTCCTGCTGGAGTTCGATGCGAAGCGACACGTCTTCGCCCTTGGCGGCCTCGAACGCGCGCACGGCGGATGCGTAGCCCGGGCGGGTCACTTCGAGGCGATGCCGCCCCGGATCGATGATCAGAGGCGAATGGAGACTCGCCAGTTCGGCGCCGCTGCCCAGCAGACGCCCGTCCAGGTACACGACCGCATCGGCGGGCTGCACTTCGACCACCAGGCGCGCCGGCGCGGTCCGTTGATCCTGCTCGATCGGCCGACCGCGGTTCTCGACCCTCCAGGACTCGCCGGCAGGTGCGGCGGCGGCTGAGGCGGACCGTTTCTCACGGGTCCGTTCGGCGGGCGCCGGGACCGGGGGCTGCGGCCGCACGGCAGCGCCGGGCGCCAGGTCCTCGTCGATCCTGATCACCACGCCGGGACGAACGCGGACGTTCCGCTCCAGGGTTTCATGGCCCTCCATGAAGATCGCCAACCGGTAGCTGCCTTCACGCAGCCAGAGATAACGAGGGAAGCCGTCGAACGCATCGACGCGCCCGATCAGTTCGCCATCGAGGTACACCGAGGCCTTCTTCGGTTTCGTGTTGATGTCCAGCGCGCCCGCATTCGGGGTCGCGTAGCCGACCGGTCCCCAGCCGTAAGCAGGGTACTGACCGAACGCGTACGGCGAGAGGTGGTAGGGCCAGAAGGAACCGAAACCCCCGTACCATCCGAACGAACCGTAATAGGGGCGGTACACCACCCGCGACCGGGCTCGGCGGCGCTCGCGAACGCCTTGCCGGTCGCCTCTGCGACCTTCACGCCGGTCGCTCGCGACGGCGCCGACCGGCGCCGAAGCCGCTGCCGCGACGGCGGTCCCCGCCATGCCGCGATGCGCGCCCGGATCCGCCTCCAGTTCCCCGGCCAGGCCAAGGCCGGACAGGAAGACAACCGCCGGAACCGCCCTACGGACCAGCGCACTGCGCCCGCGACCTCTCATGACACACCCCCCTGGTCCAGACCGACGCCATCCGACCAGCCGTTCCTCAGTCCCTCCAGATAGTGGTGTCGCATCGTCTTCTCCCAGAGTCGGGGCAGTCTGAACGGCGTTCCCTGCAACGCACGCGCCAGTCGCTCCTGGGCCCACAGCAGCGCGCGCTCCCGGGCGCTCCCGGGCGCTGGGGGCTCGCCGTCGTGCATCCCCAGGAAGGGCCCGAGCTGTTCGTGGCGACGGAAGAACACTACCGCGGAGTAGCCCGATCGGTACTGGCGCCGTGCGAACCGCGCCAGATCGGTCGGGTGGTCGTGCTCGACGCGGGCCGCGCTCCGGTAGAGCAGCCGCAGGCCTTGTGCCGCGAGCCGGTAGCCGGCCTCGACATCCTCCCAGGCCGCGAAAGGAAACGCCGGGTCGAACGGCTCCGCGGCCATCGCTTCCCGGTCGACCGACAGGTTGGACGTGTAGAAGAAGTTGAACGGCACGTCGTCCCGATCCTCGATCAGGGCGAACCCGAACTGGAGTCCGTGCTCGTTGATGTAGTCGAGGAAGGGCGTGCGGCGCATGCGCGGATGCCAATCCGTCCTGCCGATGACGCCGGCCCAACCCCCAACGGACCGAATCTCCCGCGCCAGTTCACTCTCCTGGGCCCTGGCATGGGCCGCCAACCATCCAGAAGCGGGGACAGTGTCGTCACCGAGAAAGGCCACCCATCGGCCCCGAGCCTCCGACACACCCCGATTCCGGGCCACGGCGGGTCCCCGGTTCGGCTGGTGCAGGACCCGAAGTCCGATCCCGTCGGCGTCGCTGCCGGCGGCACGTTCATCCAGCCAGTCCGCGGTGCCGTCCTCGCTGCCGTCGTCGACCACGATCACTTCGAAGGGCGGCCCCTCCTGCCCACTGAGGGCCCGGATCACCTCCCGCAGCGCCGGCAGGCGATTGAAGGTCGGAATCACGATGCTCCAGTCTGGCGGACCGGTCACTGCTCGACCTCCATGACTTCTTCCAGCGTACGCCGAACCAGCGCCGGTTCCGCCGGCAGCAGGGCATTGAACCCGTCACTCCGGAACAGCTGCTCGTCGCCAGGATACGTCGCTACCAGGTACAGCGGGAAACGCTCGAAGATCTCCCGGTCCGGCCGCCGGCGCCGGGTCTGAACGAAGCGTCTGCGCTTCGCCGCCCCGTCGAGGTGACAGACGATCGACGACAACGCGCGCAGTTGAGCCACGGTTCGTTCGTCGACCACCGTCGGCGCCCGATCAGGCACCCCCCCGATGCGCCGCCGCAGACGACGGAGCCGGCTGCGCAGCGCCACCGCGGCGCGGACGCGGCGCCAGGCCGTACGTGGCCCGATACCGACAATCGGCCATCGGCGCCGCGCAACCCCGACTTCCCGCGGCCCGCCGCCTCCTTTGGCGGCAGCGGAACCGCCGTCGTCCCGCAGCTGCGAAGCGAACGGATCGAGAGCGAGTTGCTCGCCGTTCGGATTGCACCGTGCCAGCAGGTGCTGCGTGCGGGCAAGCAGGGTCATCTGCACTGCCGGCATCAACCGAGGCCACATCTCGGCATCGTAGTTCTTGAACGCCGTCAGGTAGGCGTTGCGTTCGAACAGCATGCCGCGAAAGGCGTCTCCCAGCAGATCGCTGGTGGCCATCGAACGATGGTGGACCACCGCCTCCGGGGCCGACAGCACCCGCTCTCCGCCGGACCACAGACGCCAGCCGAGGTCGACATCCTCGAAGTAGGCGAAGAAGTCCTCGTCGAAGCCGCCCGCCGCCAGGAAACGGTCGCGGCGCACGATCATGTTGCCGCCGCAGGGAAAGAGCAGCTCGCTCCCGGAGGTCGGCGGCGCGACTTCTTCCAGAGCCCGGTGGTAGTCGAGCTGAAAGGCGTGACCATCGAAGGTCATCAGTCCGCGGCCGAAATCCAGCCGGCTGCCCTCCCAGTCGACGGTGCAGCCCGAGATGGCCGCGACGTCCGGAGGCGCTGCGCGCAGCGCCGCAACGAGTCGGGCGAGCCAATCCGCCCGCGGCCGGGTGTCGTTGTTGACGAGCGCCAGTGCATCGGCGGTGCTGTGCTCGGCAAGCCTGTTGTTCGCGGCGCTGAAACCGACGTTGACCGGGCCCTCCACGACTTCCACAGCCGGGTGCGTGGAGCGCAGCCACTCCACCGTGCCGTCGGTCGACCCGTTGTCGAACACCCTGATCCTGACCACGGCGCCAGGATCCTGCTGTCCCTCCAGGGGCGGCAACAGGTTCTCCAGGTGATGGAGGCCGTTCCAGCTGACCACCAGCACGTCGACGCTGTCGATCCCGTTCCGGCCGCCCGCGCCGCCAGTTTCCGGTCCGCTCATCCTCTGCCGGTTGCGGAAGCGCCTGTCAGGCGCGTCCGCATGAAGCGCCGCAGCCGGAAGACCGGCTCGTCGGCCGGCGCCTCGGTGGGCAGCCGGAACGCGAACTCCCGCTTCGTGGGGTCGATCTTCGGCGACGACAGGAAGGCGACCAGGGGAGTCAGGCTGCGCTCCCAGGAAAACGCCGCCAACGTCCGCTCGCGGCCGCGGCGAGCCCGCGCCTCGACAGCCGGACCGCCCGCCGCCAGATCGACGAGACCGTCCTTCAGCGCATCGACATCGCCGCAGGGAACAACCAGGCCCGCGTCCCATTCCTTCAGCAGCCGGGGCACCGTTCCGCCTTCCGTGGTCAACACCGGGCACCCGACCGCCAGCGCGTCGACGAAGCGCGTTCGCAGCGACAGCTCCGTCTCCAGACCGGATCCGTGGCAGGCCGCCAAGGCGTCCACGTCGCGGAGCAGGTCGTAGCGACGCTCATGGGGAACCCAGTCCAGGATCCGGATCCGCTCCGGATCCAGCTGGCGGCTGCGCGCCTCTACCTCGGCCAGCCGCCGCTGCGGCGCTAGGGCGCCTGGCGGCTGGCGCACGAACAGGAGCCTCGCGTCCGGGTCGGGCAGCCGTGCAAAGGCCTCGAGCAGGGGCTCCGGGTCGTACCAGTCGTAGAGGCCGCCAAACAGGACTCGACGCTCTCGCTCGCCGCGCGGCGGCAACAGCGGCCGGTACGGAGGCATGGGTTCGGGCACCCCGAAGGGCGCTTCGACGATCAGCCCGGTCAACTCGGGATCGTCACGGTAGCGATGCGGATTGACTCGCCCCAGCGCGGTAAGAAAACCCAGGTAGTACGAACGCTGCTCGGCGGAAGAGCACAGGAAGAAGTCGCCCCCGGACAGCTGCCGCACCCAGGTCCGGTGGTCGTTGCGGTAGGGATCGAGGCCCAGGCTGTCGAAGTGGATCAGGTTCTCGACCAGAAAGGGGTCGTACAGATCGATCACCGTCGGCAGATCGGGCAGCTGATCCAGCAGATCGTTTGCCAGCTGTCCCTGGGCCACGACCGCAGCGCAGCCGGCGAACAGCGTCGAGAGCGGTGCGGAATCGAAACGGCGGACCTCCACCGGCACGTTCGGGACGGCCGGCGGACGGTCCGAGCGCCAGGGTGAAACGAGGACGACCTCGAACCCGAAGGCCGGCAACCGGCGCGCCATTTCGAGATAGCGGATGCCGATGCCGGCCGCGCGCTCTCCCAACGCCTCGCTGCACAGCAGCCCGATGCGGTTCATCTGCCGGCGTCTCCGCGGGCGCCCGACCACGGCGCCGGATCCCGCCGGGACCGCAACAGCTCGTGCAGCCGCCAGGCGCGGGTCGACTTCATCGTCTCGATCAGGCGATGCAGTTCCTTCTCGCGCGCGTAGAGCCGGCGGGTCTCTTCCTCAACCGCACCAAGGTGGCGCCGGACACCTTCGATCTCCCTTGCCTGCTCCTTCTCGCGCGCGTAGAGCCGGCGGGTCTCTTCCTCGACCACGCCAAGGCGGCGCCGGACATCTTCGATCTCCCTCGCCTGCTCCTGGAGTTCCCCCTCCTGCTCGCGAATCAGGGCCCGCGCCGCCTCTCCCGCCAGCACGGCATCCCGCCGCATCCGCGCCACGGCGCCGGCCAGAACCGTCGCGTCGAGCTCATCCGCGTGCTTGGCAAGCACTCTCGCTTTCATCTGTTCGAAATCATGGCGCTCCGACGCAGCCCCACCCAAGGCATGACCTCCCGGCGCGCCGCTGCCGCCGCCGCCCAGGAAGTGACGGTACTCGCAGGTCGTCCGCGCAAGGTGAACGAAGTCCGAGGTCTCGGAAAGCCGGATCAGGAGATCCCAGTCCTCGAACACCGGAAGCGACTCGTCGAACGGGCCGGCCCGTTCGATGGCCTCCCGCGTCATGAGCACGGTGTGGAACGGAATGTAGTTGTCCAGCAGCAGGATGCCCCGGTCGAAGTCCCGGCTGTAGGGGAGGCGGCGACCGGACTCCACCCAACCGCCCGGACCCGGCTTGTAGCTGACCACGGCCGCGTCGCTGTAGGCCACTTCGACGTCGCCGGACAGCAGTGCAGTGAGTGTCTCGAGGTGCTCCGGCGCCAGGAGATCGTCGTCGTCGAGGAAGCCGATGCAGTCGCCTGAAGCCGCTTCAACGCCAGCCTGCGCAGCCGCGGCCCGGCCGCGGTTGCGCTCCAGGTCGACACGGCGCATGTCGAACGGAAAGTCCTCCGCCACCTCGGGGCGCTGCCCGCCGTCGTTCACCAGAACCAGTTCCACGTTGCGCCAGGTGCTGCGGGCCAGGCTGTCCAGCGCCTCGGCCAGCCGCTGCGGACGGTTGCAGGTCCGCACCACGATCGACACCCGGCGCGGCGAGACGACCTCGACCAGGGAAGGCGCTCCGCCCAGGTACGCGATCAGCTGCCCCGGGCTCCGGCCGGTGAAGTCGACGACCTTCAATCGGCAGTAGGCCTCGGCGTAGCGGCATGAATCCGCCAGGCCGAGCGCCCGGAACCGGCGCAGGCCCCGACAAGGGCCGATGTAGTCATGGCGATCCAACTGGCTTCGATAGCAGGACATCGCGGCGGTGACTCGATCCACCTCCGCGGTCACGTCGACCAGCAGGTCGGGATAGAAGGGGTGGTTCACCTCGTAGCAGAGAATCTGCAGGGCAAGATCGCCGGGCGACGAGTCGTCGTCCTGGCGCGCCAGCGCTTCGCCCGCCTCCGATCGTCCTCGGCGCCGGTCGATCAGAGCCTCGTGCAGCGCCCGGAACGTCGCCTGATGATCGGGCGTCACTTCCAGAGGCGAGGGCGCCAGCAGCAGATCCGGCCTGTGTTCCCGGAACAGCGCCCCGAGGTGGCCGGTCAGTTGATCCAGGCAGGAGGTCAGGGCGCCATCCCTCAGGCCATGGCGCGCGCCGAGATGCTCCACGGTGTCGATGCCGAGCAACTCGGCGGCCGCTTCCGCTTCCGCCCCCCGCCGCTCGGCGTACTCGTCTTTCGTCAACCCCTCGGGCGGTCCCTCCTCGCCGCCCGAGCCGTCGCTCATGAAGGCGCAGACGATCTTCGCGCCGCCCGCTGCCAGTTGCAGGATCAGACCGCCGCACCCCAGCACCTCGTCGTCCTGGTGGGGCGCCAGCACGAGCACGCGGCGCGCCGTCAGCGACTCCGGGGCCGTCGGCGGCAGCGGTCTGCCTGGAGATGGAAGGCTCACGGTCCGTCTCGATTCACCGCGCCGGGTCGAAGCACAGGGGAAGAGCCTTCAACGCAGCCGGCGGATGCGGCCGAGGTTCATCGCCGGCGCCGGAATCCTGTCAGTCCAGGAACCGGTGACTGCCGTCGCAGTGCGGCATCCTGCCGCTGCGCTTGCACTGGCAGAGCGCAACGCGGCGGTCCTCCTCCAGGGTGAAGCGCATCGGCTCGAACTCCGTCCCCCGGTGAGAGCCATCGCAGAAGGGCTGGTTCGCTGACCGGCCGCAGCGGCACCACCAGTAGGTTCCTGCCTCCAGTTCGACCTTGGCCGGTTCACGGGCTGCAATACGGGCTTCACTCATCAATCCTGCTCCTCACTCCGGAGTCCGGACCAAGTCCGACATCATGGCGGCGCCCGTTCGCACGGCGCGCCCTACTCGCCCGCCACGGCGGCGAGCGCCTCAAGCCGTGCGGCTTCGAACTCGTCGCCCGGGTTCCAGGACGGGAGTTCGGGGTTCTCCGAGATGGCGCGGGCGCAGGCGAGGCCGAGTTCGACGTCTTCGACCATGCCTTCGAGGTTCCAGCCCCCGCCTTCCTCGTTCATCGGCCGGTACTCGTCGGTGACCTGGTGGTAGACGTTCTCGGTCCAGGTCTCCAACTGCTCGCGGCCCCAGCCTGCCGGACGGTCGATGAAATCGGTGCCGTTGTCCAGGTAGATCGCCGGCACGCCGATGCGGGCGAAGTTCAACTGATCGGAGCGGTAGAAGAAGCCCCGGTCCGGGAACTGGTCGGGCAGCACGCTGCGGCCCTGTTCGGCCGCCGCCGCTTCGACGACGGCGTCGAGGCTCGACTTGCCGTAGCCGATGTAGGTCACGTCGCGCGTGCGGCCCCACTGGTTGCCGCCGTCGTAGTTGATGTTCGCGGCCATCTTGCCGGGCGGCGCCGTGGGATGCGCCGCGTAGTACGCGGAGCCGAGCAGGCCCTGTTCCTCGGCGCCGACGAAGGCGAACAGGATCGATCGGCTCGGACCAGGTCGCTGCGCAGCCAGCTCGCCGGCGACCGCGAGCACCTGGGCAACGCCGGCCGCGTTGTCGAGAGCGCCGTTGTAGATGCGGTCCTCGAGGCTCTCGTCGGGCGAGATGCCGAGGTGGTCATGGTGGGCCGTGAAGACGATCCACTCATCCGCAAGTTCAGGGTCGCTGCCGGGAAGCGCGCCGAGCACGTTCGCGGTCCGTTCGCTGGTGACCGTGTTGGTGAGCGACAGACTGGTCACGAGACCGAGCGGCACCGGCACGAAGTCGGCGCTGCGGGCCGACTCCAGGGTGGCGTCGTAGTCGACGCCGGCAAGCGCGAAGAGCCGACGGGACGCCTCTTCCGTCAGCCAGGCGTTGATCCGGGTGCGCGGCTCGTCCTCGGCGGGAAGCTCGAACTGGGGGCCGGTCCAGGACGTCTGGACGACCTGGAACGGATAGCCGGCCGAGGGCGTCGTGTGGATGATGACCGCGCCCACGGCACCTTGGGCCGCGGCGCTCTCGTACTTGTAGGTCCAGCGGCCGTAGTAGAGGCGTCGGTCGCCCTCGAACAGGTCCGGATCCCAATCCGGATCGTTGTTCAGCATGACCAGCACCTTGCCGGTCAGGTCGGCGTCGCCGTAGTCGTCCCAGCCGTACTCGGGCGCCTGGATCCCGTAGCCGACGAACACCACCTCGGCGTCCTCGATCGCAGCCCGCTCCGACTGGACGCCGCTATGCGCGATGAACTCGTCCCGGAACGCGAACTCGATGCTGTCGTCGCCGCCGCTCGACCGGAAGGTCCAGGTCTCGGGCACCGCGGCGTCGATGCCGACGATGTCGAAGGGCTGCTCCCAACTGCCGTCGGCAGCCGCCGGTTCGAGGCCCATGCCGGCCATCGCGTCGGCGATGTACCGGCGCGCCTTGGCGTCGCCGGCGGTGCCGGGTCCGCGGCCCTCCATGGCGTCGTCGGACAGGTCGGCGATCCAGGTGTCGAGTCGGGTCGCGATGTCGGGTTCGGCGCCGCACGCGGTGAGCGCCAGGAAGAGAATCAGAGCGAGAGGGAGTGTCCATCTGGTCATGGTCGAATCGTAACGCGCTTCCAGGCCGGCCATCGATACAGGCCGGCCACGGACAGCCTCCGATAGATTGTTGGCTATACGATCAGCCATGCGTCATGCCTGCGACGAAGATCTCGAGCCGGCCGGCCACGGTGTCCGAGAGTGAGCGGACGCTGGACCGCTATCTGGACGGGCTGCTGGTCGAGCGGGGCCTCTCCCGGCACACGGTGGACGCCTACCGCCGCGATCTTCGTCGGTTGAGGTGCAACCTGGAGGATGCCGGCGGCGACCTGCTGGATGCCACCACCGAGCAGCTGGGGCGTCACCTGCGGCGACTGCGCCGGGAAGGGCTGTCGCCGCGCTCGATCAGCCGCGCTCTCTCCTCGATGCGCCGGTTCTACGCCTTCCTGGTCCACGACGGCGACCGCGACGACAATCCGGCGGTCAACCTCTACCCGCCCCGGCTGCCGCGACGCCTGCCCAAGGTGCTCCGCGAAGAGCAGGTCGCGGCTCTGCTCCGCGCCCCCGACACCAGCCGGCCTCCGGGAATACGGGACCGGGCGATGATCGAGCTGCTCTACGCCAGCGGCCTGCGCGTCAGCGAGATGGTCGGCCTCGAACGAAGCCAGCTCCAGCTCGACGCGGGCTTTCTGATCGCGTTCGGCAAGGGCGCCAGGGAACGGATCGTGCCGGTGGGCGAGTCCGCGGAGAACTGGCTCGACCGCTACCTGAGGCAAGTGCGGCCGGCGATGGCGAAGGGCCGCCACGACGTCGTCTTCGTCAACTACCGCGGCCGCGGACTGACCCGGCAGGGATTCTGGAAGCTGCTCAGGAACTACGGCCTGGGCGTCGGCATCCCCGACCTGTCGCCCCACGTGCTGCGCCACAGCTTCGCTACCCACCTGCTCGAACACGGCGCCGACCTGCGTGCGGTGCAGGCGATGCTCGGCCACGCGAGCATCACGACCACGCAGATCTACACCCACATTCATGAGCACCGCCTGCGGACGCTGTACGACCGGTTCCATCCCCGCGCCCGCTGACGCGCTCGAGGCTACTGGTCGCAGCCGGCGCGTCGTTCACCCCACCGCGGGGCCCGTCGAGAACCTGGGCGCGGACCAGGTTGTGCGCTGGCTGCCGACCCGTGGTTCCCGGACGCCCCCGGTCCATGCCACGGACACCTGGTTCGACCGCGTCCGGCAGGCGCTCGACACTGCACCGACCCTGCGACAGGCATGTCTCGCTACAGGCTCGAAAAACCCGCGTGACACGTGTACCAGCCCGTGGCGAACGTCGCGCTGCATTCGGCATGCAGCATTCGGCATCACAGGCCCAGAAAGCCGTAGACGCGGCCGATGAAGTTCACCGTCTCCCGGTAGGGAGGAACCCCGTCGTGGGCGTCGACCGCCCCCTCCCCCGCGTTGTACCCGGCCAGCACTCGCGGCAGGTCGTCCTCGAACCGGCGGCGCAGCCAGGTCAGGTAGCGGGCCGCGGCAAGCACGTTGCGGGCCGGGTCGTGCAGTTCCCCCGCCGCAACGCCAAAGCGCTCTGCGGTCGCCGGCATGAGTTGCAGCAGACCGCGGGCGCCCTTCGACGAGAGGGCTCCGGGATCGTAAGCCGACTCCGCGCGCGCCATCGCGGCCAACAGATCGGGGTTCAGCTCATGCTGCCTTCCGGCTTCCAGGAACAGCTCGCCGTAGGGAACGGCCGGCGCCGCTTGCCCGGGTCGATAGTCGAGCGAGAAGCCGGCCTCCTGCGGCGCCTCGGGAGGCGGCGCCTCGACGATTTCGTCATCGACGATGCGCTCGACCAGCAGCAACGACAGGGTGACCGAACTGCCGTTGCGAAGCGTGAGCCGAATGCGCTCGGCGCTCGCAGCGCCCTGCTCTTCGAGCAGCTCCCAGGCGGTCACCCGGAAGCGGTAGCCGTTGGTCAGAACCGCCAGTTCCGCCAACGCCGAGGAGGCGCCGAGAATCAGGACGACGGCCGCCCCGGCGGCCCGCGGGCCGACGTTCACGCCCGGCCTCCGTCAGGCGCCGGCCGTGGTCGTGAATTCCGGGCCGGCCGGATTCTCTGCCAGCGCCGCTTCCGGCTGGTAGCGCATGACCACGAGGGTCAGATCGTCCTCGGCCCCGACGCCGTCGGTGTGCCTCCTCATCTCTCCGAGAATGCGGTCGCAAACCTCCTTCGCGCTGCCGGCCGATCCCTTGAGCGAGTCCCTGGTCCTGTCATAGCCGAACGGTTCGCCATCCCGCCCGGGCGCTTCGATGAAGCCGTCCGACAGCCAGACCAGGACGTCTCCGGGCTGCAGCTCGATGCGCCGGAAACCGTAATCCTCGCCCAGCGCGCCCAAGGGCGTCCCCGGCAGGAGGATCTCCTCCACCTCGTTCCGCCGCAGCAGGTATGCGGGTGGATGGCCGGCGTTCGTCATGTCGACAACGCCCGCGGACAGGTCGACGATCGACAGACTCGAGGTCACGAAGGTACGGTCGCCGCCGGAACGCACCATCCGATCCAGGGACGACAGGATGTCCCGAGGCGGCTTGCCCTCCTCGACCAGGGTCAGCAGCCCCGCCTTGAGCATCGCCATGCGCAGTCCCGCCGACAGCCCGTGACCGGCAACGTCCGCGATCGCCACTGCCAGACGATCGCTCTCGCCGCCGTCGTCGCCGGGCAGTCGAACGATGTCGAAGTAGTCCCCGCCGATCGCGGCAGAGGGTTCGAAGTAGGTGGCGAACTCGACGCCTTCCGACTGCAGGCTGCGGCCCGGGATCAGGCTCTTCTGGACTTCGCGGGCAATCTCGAGTTCCTGCTCCAGTGCGTGCTTCGCGGCGCGCTCGGCAACGAGACCCTCCAGGCTTCGGGCCATCTCGTTGAACGAGGTCTGCAGCGCGCCGATCTGATCGCGCCTCCGCACGGGAATCCGGGCGGTGAAGTCGCCCGCCTGCACTCTCCCGGTCGCCGCGCTCAGCCGGTTCACGGCCCGACTGAGCCCCAGGATCATGAACATCGCCATGACCGTCGCCGCGATGAACACGTCGAAGAGCAGGAAGGCCGGGATGAAGAAGGCGATCCATCCCAGCGTGTCCACCTGGCCGGAGGACGAGAAGAGATGGCGGAAGACGATCGGCTGTGTCGCCGCGAGCGATGCCGATACCGGCGGCGAGACCGGCTCTCCGCTCGCGAAGGCGCGAAGCGGGCCGGCCATGTCGACGCCCACGATGCTGAACGGAGAACTGGCGTTCAGGGACTCGAAGAACGCCTCGCGCTCCGCGCCGCCCTGCGTTCGCGCCAGCGGCTGCAGCACCCATTCGGCGCCCAGGATCTGGACGGTCCAGCCAGCGCCGTCCGTCTCGCCCTGACGCCGGAGCCGCGTCCAGACGTCGCTGCGGCGGCTCAACTCGCGTTCCAGCAGGCCCCCGGCATCGGGATCGTAGAAGGCCACGACCGCCGACGTCCCGCGACGGATGGCCGCCGCCAAGCTCGCCGAGCCGTCGGGCAGCACGATCAGCTCGGGGACCCTGCTCCGCCGCTGCTGCCGGTCGAACTCGTGGTCGGATTCCAGCCACTCCGGGAAGGAAACCGGCGCCCTCGGATCCCCGGCCGCGAGCGCGCCGCCCTGGTAGTAGGCCAGCGCCGCGCCTCCCTGCGTGGTCGGCAGACCGGAGGCATCGAGGAGACCCATCTCGAGAGGCTGAATGAGGAATGCGGACACCGCCTCGAGTTCCTCGTGGAGGCCGATTGCCGCGTCCCTGTACAGGTGACCGAGGAAGAACCCGGAAAGCAGGTAGGCGGCGACGATCACCAGCACCAGGCTGAGCAGAAAGGGCAGCAGGCCCAGCAGCACGTAACTGAAGGCCAACCGGCGTCCGACGCGCCACAGCAACCGGCGCTGCAGCCAGACGACGGCAACCCACGCGAGGATGAGGCCCGCGATGCTGGCGATGGTCCCGGCCAGAACGTCCAGCAGCAGCGGCGCATCGAGCGCCAGAGCGACGCTCGAGAGTCCCAGCGCACCAAGCAGCCCCGACAGCCACGCGGCTCGACGCCATGGCCTCTTGCGGCTGGGTTCTTTCTCGCGACCAGGCACCTGGGTTCTCGCCAACGCGCGGGGCAACGTCATGGTACTATCTGCGGCCCTCGCCACCTCAGGCGGACGGAAGCCGAACCGCCCGCAGTGCGTGACGGCGGCCATGATCCGCGTTCAAGAGCGCCCGCGTCCACATCGCAAGAGACGAACATGACCCTCCCGATCGCAGGGCAGCCGGCCGCCGGCAGAGCCGCCGAGGCGACCGTATCCGACGTCGTGATCCGCTTCGCCGGCGATTCGGGCGACGGCATGCAGCTCACCGGCACGCAGTTCACGAACACGTCGGCGCTGATCGGCAACGACCTCTCGACATTGCCCGACTTCCCGGCCGAGATCCGGGCGCCCGCCGGCACGCTGCCGGGTGTATCCGCCTTCCAGGTCCGCATCGCCGATCACGACATCCACACCCCCGGCGACGCCCCGGACGTGCTCGTGGCGATGAACCCGGCGGCACTCAAGGCGAACCTGCGCGACCTGCGCGACAACGGCGTGATCATCGTCAACACGGACGAGTTCACACCGCGCAACCTGAAGCGGGCCGGCTACGAGGCGAATCCCCTCGAGGACGACAGCCTGAACGCCTTCCGGCTGTATCAGGCCGGCCTGACCACGATGACGCGGCGAGCCCTGAAGGACAGCCCGCTCGATCTCCGCTCGAAGGACCGCTGCAAGAACTTCCTGGCCCTGGGGATGGTCTACTGGCTGTTCAGCCGCCCGCTCGAATCGACGATCGACTGGCTGCGGGTCAAGTTCAGGCGGCGCCCCGAGATCGCCGAGGCCAACGTCAAAGTGATGAAGGCGGGCTGGAACTTCTGCGACATCACCGATGCCTTCCAGGTGCGGTACGACGTGGAACCGGCCCGGCTCGAGCCCGGCGTCTACCGCAGCATCCACGGCAACTCGGCGCTCGCGATCGGCCTGGTGGCCGCGAGCCGCCGAAGCGGCCTGCCCCTGTTCCTCGGCGCCTACCCGATCACGCCCGCCAGCGACGTGCTGCACGAGTTGGCGACCTACAAGCACTTCGGCGTCACGACCTACCAGGCCGAGGACGAGATCGCCGCCGTCTGCGCGGCGATCGGCGCCTCCTTCGGCGGCAGCCTGGGCGTGAGTTGTTCCAGCGGCCCCGGAATCGCGCTGAAGGCGGAGGGCGTCAACCTGGCGGTGATGGTCGAGCTGCCGCTCGTGATCTGCGACATCCAGCGCGGCGGACCGTCGACCGGCCTGCCAACGAAGACCGAACAGGCCGACCTGCTGCAGGTCATGTTCGGGCGCAACAACGAGTCACCCGCGCCGGTGATCGCCGCATCGTCTCCCGCCGACTGCTTCGACACCGCCATCGAGGCGGTACGCCTGGCGACGACCTGGATGACGCCCGTCATCCTGCTCTCCGACGGTTACATCGCGAACGGCGCCGAGCCCTGGCGGATCCCCCAGTTCGAGGAACTTCCCGACCTTCGGGTCGACTTCCGGCAGAAGGCCGACGGTTTCATGCCCTACATGCGCGACGAGAGCACGCTCGCCCGACCGTGGGCGATTCCGGGCACTCCCGGCCTCGAGCACCGGATCGGCGGTCTCGAGAAGGAAGACGTCACCGGCAACGTGAACTACGAGCCGGAGAACCACGACCACATGGTGCGCCTGCGGGCCGAGAAGATTGCGCGAATCGCGAACGAGATCCCCGATCTCGAGGTCGACGGACCGCAGAGCGGCAGGCTCCTCGTGCTCGGCTGGGGCAGCACCCTGGGCGCGATCACCGGCGCCGTGAACCAGGCCCGGGCCGACGGCATCACCGTCAGCCGCGCCCACCTGCGGCACATCAACCCCTTCCCCCGCAACCTGGGCGACGTGCTCGACCGCTTCGAACGCGTCCTGACGCCCGAGATGAACCTGGGCCAGCTGGCGCTGCTCCTGCGGGCCCGCTATCTGAAGGACGTCGAGACCTACTCCAAGGTCGAGGGCAGACCCTTCACTCGCGACGAGATCCTCCATCGGATCGAGCTGATGTCGGAGGCCTGACCCGTGACACAAGAGATGCCGACCACTGAAGCGGTGCCGCTGACCAGGAAGGACTTCCAGAGCGACCAGGAGGTCCGCTGGTGCCCCGGCTGCGGCGACTATGCCATCCTCGCCGCCGTCCAGCAGGTGTTCCCGGAGTTGGGGATCCCGCGCGAGAAGTTCGTCATCGTGTCCGGGATCGGCTGCTCCAGCCGCTTCCCCTACTACATGAACACGTACGGTTTCCACTCGATCCACGGCCGCGCCCCGGCCGTCGCGACGGGTCTCAAGATGACGCGGCCGGATCTCGACGTGTGGGTCGTGACCGGCGACGGCGACGCCCTCTCGATCGGCGGCAACCACCTGATTCACACACTGCGCCGGAACGTGAACGTCAGGATCCTGCTCTTCAACAACCGGGTCTACGGTCTGACCAAGGGCCAGTACTCGCCCACCAGCGAACTCGGCAAGCGCACGAAGTCGACGCCTCACGGCTCCGTCGACTTCCCCTTCAACCCACTCAACGTCGCGATCGGCGCCGGCGCCACCTTCGTCGCCCGCAGCGTGGACGTCTTCGTTCCCCACCTCAAGGCCGTGCTGAAGCGGGCGGCAGCGCACGAGGGGTCGGCCTTCGTCGAGGTGATGCAGAACTGCAACATCTACAACGACAAGGCCTTCGCCGCTCTGACCGACAAGGCGGGTCGACAGCAGAACGGTCTCTATCTCGAGCACGGCCAGCCGCTCGTGTTCGGCGCCAACAGGGACAGGGGCCTGCGCTTCACCGGCGCCGACTTCGAAGTCGTTCAGCTCGGCAACGGCATGACCGCGGACGACTGCTTCGTCTGGGACGAGAGGCGCGCCAATCCCTCCCTTGCCTTCCAGATGGCCAGCATTTCAACCGGCGACGGCCTCGGCGACTATCCGGTGCCGCTCGGCGTCCTGCGCGCGGTGGACGCGCCGACCTACGACGCCGGCGTCATCGACCAGATCGAGCAGATCTCCGCCGGCAGGCCTCAGACGCTCGACCAGTTGATCCACGGCACGGACACATGGACCGTCGACTCCGGCGGCAACGTCCACCGCGGCGCCAACTGAGCCAAGGTGGAGGCTACCGGCCAGAAGACGAGCACCTTCCCCTCCGCAGAGAAGGGGACGTCGCTGCCGATGCCTCCAGTTCGGGCAACCGAATCGCCTACCACCACTGCCACGAACCTCGGGAGCCTACTTCAGGCAGACCTCGGCTTCCACGGCAGTGACGGCAAGTACGCGACCCACGGCTGGCATCCGTTCCCGGCCAAGTTTCCACCACAGCTTCCTCAGCACTTCATCAAGTCGCTTTCCAGCGATGGTGAGACCGTGCTTGATCCGATGCTGGGTTCCGGCACCACACTTGTAGAAGCTCAGCGACTTGGGCGCCAAGCCGTCGGCTGCGACATTGACCCCTTGGCGCAATTGATGGCCACCGCGAAGCTGACGCCGCTTGACCCCATAGCCACGCTCCGCGCCGGCCGCACAGGCAAGCTACAGGAGGAAGATGGAACATGAACCAGAACGACTTCGAGTACGACATTGGCCTGTCCTTCGCAGGCCGGCAGCGGTCCTACGTCGAGGAAGTCGCGTCCAGGCTTCGCGACGAGGGAGTTCGCGTGTTCTACGACGACTACGAAAAGGCGGACCTGTGGGGCAAAGATCTCCACTCCCACCTGAGTGAGGTGTATGAGCATCTTTGCCGGTACTGCGTTCTGTTCGTCTCGGCAGAGTATGCGCGGCGCGTTTGGACCAACCACGAGAGACAACACGCTCAAGCTCGAGCACTCAAGGAACAGAAGGAGTATATTCTCCCCGTTCGATTCGACGACACCTCCATTCCGGGGCTACTCCACACGGTGTCCTACGTTGACGCAAGGACCACATCTGCGCGTGTGCTTGCTGAGCTTCTTGTCAAGAAACTGGGCCGACCGACACGTAGCAACTACCTGCCGCCGGTTCCAGACCTACTGTTTGAGAGACTTAATCTTGAGGAAGATGAGGAAAAGACAATCGCGACATCTCGCGCGTTGTCTTTCATGCAAGCAGTTCGTCGCTTGGACGATGAAGAGCGACAGGTGGTCCTCACCTTGCTGCGCTTCGGCTGCCCCGGCCATCTTCCAGACAATATTCACATCAACGTCGATCTCCTTCAACGACACACCGAAAAGCCCGTTGCTCGGTTGAAGCGGCTATTGGGAGGCGCACGTTCTCTGGGCTTCGAATGCGCCATTCGCGAGGGTGAGGCCGACACCCCATGCTCGGCCGGTGCACCTCTAGGGGAGGCTTGGTTCTTTGACCTGCACTGGCATGATTTCACGTTCGATGAGGATCGGCCAAGTCCACTTGAGGTCGCGTACGAGATGGTAGTGGGCGCTGCAGCAGACCAGTGTGAGGCTTGTTCCATCAAGTCCCTGAGGAGACTGGACTTCTCCTCGTTGGGCCATGCAACCAGATCAGCCGACCCTCACCTGATTGATTGAGATCTGGGTGAGCACGAAGAATAGTCCACTTGTTTCTATTCCGAAGTTCTGAGGTTGCCCCGGTTTCTGTTGTGAGATGGATTTCGCGCACTCGTCGGCGCATCGACGTGGAGACTCACGGCAAGGTGTTCGAGTGGGTTCTCGCGCGTCTGGCGGACTCGGGTCTGGTGTCGGGCAGGACGGTGGGCGTGGATGCAACGACGCTGGAGGCGAATGCCGCCCTGCGCAGCATCGCGCGTCGCGACACGGGCAAGAGCCACGAGGAGTTCGTCCGGGGTCTGGCGGAGGCCTCCGGTGTGGAGACGCCGACGCGGGCGGAGCTTGTCCGTTTCGACCGCAAGCGGAAGAAGCTGTCGAACGAGGAGTGGGAGAATCCTCATGACCCGGACGCTCGGATCACGAAGATGAAGGATGGCCGCACGCACCTCGCGTACAAGGCGGAACAGGCGGTGGACCTCGAGTCCGGGACCATCCTGGGCGTGCCGGTTCACGGCGGCACCAAGGGGGACACGGAGTCGCTTGGCGAGACGCTGGAGGAGACCTTCGAGCAGGTGGAGTCGGCGGTCGGGGATTCGGCGGTGATCGAGGAGGTGGTTGCGGACAAGGGCTACCACAGCAACGAGGTGCTCGGCTCTCTCGACGAGCCGCGCCTTCGCAGCTACTACATTGCGGAGCCGGACCGCGGTCCGGCCAGCTCGTGCAGGCAGACCGCCTCGTGCTTCATCGAGCGCCCCAGAGTCGCTCGATGAAGATGTTGTCGATGGACGGCCGCGGCCGTCCATCGACATCCTGACCCTGGCGTCCTCGAGTACGTCGACGAAGTCCGCCGACGTGGACTGGCTGCCCTGGTTGGTATTGAAGACCGGAGGCTCGCCGAAGCGGATCGACGCCTCATCGAGGGCTTCCGCACAGAAGCGCGCGTCAAGCGCGTTCGACAAGCACTTGACGGCTCGCCCGGCCCATGACCGCCACCAGATACAGGAAAGCCTGAACGGACCGGAATGTACGTGATGTCCGCGCACCAGGCATGGTCGATCCGAAGCCCCCCGAGCAGGTACGGGCAGACCTTGTGCGCCGGACGCAGCTTGCACTCGGCAGATCGCCACAATGCCCATCAGAGCGCATCAGACGACGCACCCAGCGACGACCCACGCGAACCGTCGCGGCGCAGGTGGCCGCACCATCTGCGGCGAACCGTGGAACGGATACAGGAGAAACAGCTCGTCGATCCTGCGCATCAGCGCCGGGCTCCAGCTGCCGGTGTTGATCGCTCAGGGTGATTCGCCAGCCGCCGCGGATTCGTCGTCGGCCAGCGACGGCGGCGCCAACTCAGGCCTCGCGTGGAAGTTGGCCAAGGCGGCCCGCGCGTAGGCGGGCCGGGCGTTCAGCCGCTCTCGGTAAGCGCCAAGCCGCGGGCCGATCGGCTCCCTGTAGGCCGCCGCCCAGTCGAGACAACTGCCGAGCAGGATGTCGACGCCGGTGAAGCGGCCGCCCAACAGGAACTCGCGTCCGTCCGACAACTCGAGTTCCGCAACCGCCGACTGCTTCGCGAACCCCTCCGACGCCGTCCGGATCGCGGCTGGCGCTTCGCCGTAGAGGTGTGCGAGGTCGCGGTGCTTGCGGATGACGTAGAGCGTGTGGGCGTCAAGCTCCATCATCACGAAGAAAGCCCACTGGTCGTAGCGTGCCCGCGCCTCGCTGCCGGCCGCCGGCATCAGACCGTCGGGCTCGCCGTACGTTTCGGCCAGGTAGTTCACGATCGCCGCACTCTCCGCCAGGGTCAGATGGCCGTCCTGGAGCACCGGGATCTTCTGCCGCGGATTGAGCCGCGTGAACTCCTCGGTCTGCGTTTCTCCGGTACGCGGACCGATCGGCCGGTGCTCGTAGTCGAGCCCCAACTCGGCCAGCGCCCAGTGCGCGCGCAGCGTCCGCGACGTGCTGCAGCCCCACAGCACGCGCGGTGAAGCCGTCGTCTGCTCGTCTTTCATGGGGGGGGGGGGGGGGGGGTACGGCAAGAATGCCAGAAAACGGCGGCACCGAGGCCGGCCGAAGTCGGCTATCCGGACCGCGGCAGCGACACCGCCAGCACGACACCGAGGCAGACCAGCACCACGACATAGAAGACGGTCGTCACGACATCCGCCAGTACGGGAAAATCGACCGGACCGGCCAGCGATCTCCGGCAGGTGGCAAGCGGCAAGCCGCAGCCAACCAGCGCGAAGACGATCCACTGAGTCCAACTGAGTCGCGATTTCCTGTCCGTCATCTTCCCGATCCGATTGTCCTGTGGTCAGGCCGTGCGGCTTGCTGCCGGTGCGGTCGTGGAGGATGTCACAGATCGGAGGGTTTCGCAGCTTCGAGCCCTGTTCCCACGAGAGAACGGACGCTTCGGACCCCGCCGCAGGTCCTCGATGCGCCCGGTCTCCCGGTGCCGGTCTCCCGGTACTGGGCAATCAGACGCGCCGCCCGCAGGTGGTACTCTCGCCGACGCCCAGCAACCTTCAAGACGGAGGAAAACCCGTGATTCGATTGCGTCCTCGGGGGCAGTCTGCCCCGTTTGCGTTCGCCGCCGCCTGCCTGCTGCTTGCGGCCTTCGTTCTGTCGCCCGCCCTTGCCGGCGAACGCGATCTCGCAATGGCCAGGCCGGCCGACGTCGGCATGGATCCGGGCGGCCTCGAGAAGCTGGACGCGGCAATGCACGGAATGGTCGACGACGGCAAGCTCGCCGGCGTCGTCACGATGGTGGCGCGCAAGGGCAAGCTCGTCCACTTCGACGCCTACGGCAAGCGGGACATCGACAACGGGGTTCCGGTCGAGAAGGACACGATCTTCCGCATCTACTCGATGACGAAGCCGATCATCGGCGTCGCCCTGATGACCTACCACGACGAGGGCCGCTTCACGCTCGACGACCCGGTGTCGAAGTTCATTCCCGAGTTCGAAGGTCTCAAGGTCGCGAAGGAGGACGGGCCGGACGGCATTCCCGTGCTCGAGGAAGCCGTCCACCCGATGACGATGCGCGAACTGATGAGCCACACGGCCGGCCTGACCTACGGACTGTTCTCGCAGTCCCAGGTCGACACGCTCTACACGAAGGCGGGCGTCATCACCGACCCCGACCAGAACCTGAAGGACATGATCGACAAGCTGGCGAAGATACCCCTCCGCCAGCAGCCGGGCTCGATGTGGCACTACAGCGTCGCCGTCGACGTGCAGGGGTACATTCTGGAAGTGCTGGCCGGAAAGCCGCTCGACGAAGTGCTGAACGAGCGGCTCTTCGGTCCGCTGGGCATGAAGGACACCGCGTTCTGGGTGGAACCGGAGAAAGCCGAGCGGTTCTCGCACATGTACCAGACGAGCCAGGGCAAACTGGCAAAGGTCGAGTTCGGGCAGTACCTGACGAAGCCGAAGTTCCTCTCCGGAGGCGGCGGGCTGGTGTCGACGGCGATGGACTACATGCGCTTCGCCCAGATGCTGGCCAACGGCGGCGAATTGGGCGGCGTCCGCATCCTGAAGCCGGAAACGGTCGAGCTCATGCACACCGACCACCTGCCGGAGAACGTCACCGACATGGGGCCGCTCTACCGGGGCAACCGCTTCGGCCTGGACTTCTCGATCGTCACCGATCCGCACCCGGCCACGGACCACGAGCGCGCCAGGGGCGAGTACTGGTGGTACGGCATCGGCGGCACCTGGTTCGGCATCAACCCGATCCAGGACCTGGTCGTCGTCGGCATGATCCAGAGCCGCGACTTCCCCGCCTCGGCGGCGGCCCGCTTCACGAGCAAGCGCCTCGCCTACGAAGCGATCGTCGAGTAGATCCTGAGCGCTCTGTCCATCGCCGCCAACGCCGCGGGCAACCGCGCCGCGGACGCGAACGCGAAACGTTCCGGAACCAACCTGATCCGTCGAGGAGGCAGTCGATGAGTCTGTTTGCGTGGTCGTGGATGTTCCTCATCTTCTACATCGTCGGCATGCTCGCCTTCGGCTGGATCGCCAGCCGGCGAATCGGCAACGCGGACGACTTCGCCACTGCCCGCAGCAGCTACGGCCCGTACTTCCTGGCGCTGGCCTTCGCCGCCACGACCGCCAGCGGGGCGACTTTCCTCGGCAGCCCCGGCCTCGGCTACCAGTTCGGGATGGCCAGCATCTGGAGCAAGTTCCTCTACCCGATGGGGGTCTACTTCGGGGTCCTGATCACGATCAGACTGGTCGCCAACTCGGGCCACAAGTTCGGCAACCGGTCCATCCCCGAATACCTGGGCGACCGCTATCAGAGCGACGGCGTGAGGCTGCTCGTCTCCGTTTTCTCCCTGGTGCTGTTCTTCTACATCGCCGGACAGCTGGTATCGGGGCTGGTCATGTTCGAGACGATGCTCGGTCTGAAGCCGATGACCGCGCTGATCATCACGTCGGGTGTTCTGCTGGTGTACGTCACTCTGGGCGGCGCTCACGCCGACATCCTCACCGACGGCATCCAGGGCATGATGATGCTCGGCGTCGCAGTGGTCGTGATCGTCATGTTCCTCTTCGCCTCCGGAATGGACGGCGGGCTGTCCGGGATGGTCAGCAACCTGCGCGGACAGGACTCGAATCTGGTCGGGCCGCTCAACAGGTCGAATTCGCTCTACGACTCCTGGTGGGCGATCGGCTGCGTGCTGCTCGCTCACGTTCCACTCGGGATGCTGCCCCACATCGGCAACAAGGTCTGGGCGCTGAAGAACGACGGCGACCGGATGCGCTTCGTCAAGCTCGCCTTCGCCGTCGGCCTGACGATGGGCATGCTGGGCCTTGGCGGCATCCTTGCCCGCGGCGTCCTCGGGCCCGAGCTTCTGCAGGCAGGCCGCAACCCGAACGAGGCGCTGCCGGCGCTGTTCATCGAGCTGTTCCCGACCTGGCTCGCGGCACTGATCGGGGTCGGCATTCTGGCCGCGATCATGTCGACCGCGGACGGACTGGTCGTCTCGTCCTCCCAGATCGTCGCCAACGACATCTACCGGCGGTCGATCGTGCCCAGGTACAGCCCCCACCTGAGCGACAAGGAGGTCGACCGCAAGGTCCTGGTCATCAGCCGCTGGAGCACCGTGGTCGTGCTCGTCCTCTGTACCTGGATGGCCTGGGCCATGCAGGACATGAACATCGCCCTCCTGGTCTGGGTCGGCACCGGCGGCATGATGGCCGCTTTCGCGGGCCCGCTCGTCGTCGGCGGACTGTGGCGCGGCGTGACCCTGGCCGGCGCCTACACCGGCCTGGTGAGCGGCATGCTCACCTTCGTCCTCCTGCGCAGCGGTCTGCCCTGGTCGATCGTCGATCCCGGCGCCCTGGGACCGCTTTCCGGGGTCGCGCAGTGGCTCGCCCACTACCAGATCAACCCGTACTCGTGCGCAGTCGTCGGCGAAGTCGTTTCAATCGCCGGGACGTACGTCGTGTCGAAGCTGACGCAGCCGCTGCCTGAAACCCATGTCGAGCGGCTGTTCAGTGCACCGGCCAAGACCGCCGAAGCGGCAGGAGGATAGCGGCGGGCCCGCAGGTGCGATGGCGGATCGTTACCCACAGTGGCGCACCAGGCCGACCTGGGTGTGGTGGTCGAGCGGCAAGGACTCCGCATGGGCTCTGCAAGCGTTGCAGGCCGACTCGAAGTGGGAAGTCCGGGGGCTGCTCGCGCTGGTCAACGAACGGAACGGACGCGCCGCGATGCACGGCGTCAGGAATCAGCTCCTCGAGCGCCAGGCGGCCGCGGTGGGAATGCCGCTGCGACTGATCGAGTTCGACTGGACCGCTTCCTCCAGCGAGCAGGACGCGGCGGTTCGACGCGTCCTGACGGAAACGCGGAACGAGGGAGCGGAGTTCATCGCGTTCGGTGATCTTTCGTCAACGCGGCGCCGGGAGCGACGTTCCAGGCTGGCGGAGGACTCCAACCTCACGCCCGCCTTCCCGCTGTGGGGGCGCGATTCTCGGGATCACGTCGACGAGATGTTCGAGGCGGGGCTGTCGGCGCGGGTCTGTTCCGTGGACACGGGCTTCGTCGGCGCGGATCGTGTCGGGCGTCGCTACGACGAGAATTTCCTGGCCGACCTGCCCGGCGCCGTCGACCCGTGCGGCGAAGACGACGAGTTTCACACGTTCGTGGAATGGGCGCCGGGCTGGAACCGGCGAGTTCGAGTCGAGCCGACTCGGGCGATCGAACGCTACGGTCTCGGATTCGCGGAGCTTGAACCGGCGTCCACAGGCAACGAGTCGACTTACGACTCCGCCAAGTCGGATCCTTTCGAGTATTTCGCTCGCCTGCGAAGGGTGCGGGTCTACGTCGACGCTCATCTTGATGACGAGCTCGACAGGAGCGTCATCGCCGCCGTTGCCACGATGACACCAGCGGCATTCTCACACTTCTTTCACGAGCACGTCGGCATGACGTTGACGGCCTGGCTGACGCGCCTCCGCGTGGAGCGCGCTGCACGGATGCTGCACGAGCACAACCACACCGTGAGCCGGGTAGCGCAGGCCACAGGCTTCCACAACGAGCGATCGTTCCGACGCGCGTTTCGCCGACAGATGGGCTGCAGCCCTTCCGCCTACAAGAGGCGCATGTAGGCCTCGGCCGCGTCCGGCGCCAGCACGCGGTCGTCGGAGCGCGCTCCGGTTGTCCGCTTCTTCGCACACCGGGTCCGGTTCTGAAGACACTCGGTCCGGTCTTCGACAACTCGGGTTGTTAGTGTTTCCGTGATCGACATCACGACGCCCCGCACGGGGAAAAGGAGACACATGCCCCTGTTGACGCCAGGTACGGTTCCTGGAACGGTCCATGCCGTTCGGGGCGCCTTGCGTCCTGCGGTCACCTCCCTGCTCTGCCTGGCTGCCGCTTCGACTGCCGTGGTTGCCCAGCCGCAGGACGTCTACTTCGACTCTGTCGACGTGCCGGTGGTCGAGGTCGACGTCGCGGTGACGGACCGCAAGGGTCGGGCAGTGACGGGCCTTGAACGGAGTGACTTCGAGCTCTACGTGGACGGCGAGCGGGTGGAGATCACGAACTTCTCCCCGCCTTCCGAATCGCGCGCCGAGAGCGCCGCCGCTTCGAACCTGCCCGGAGGGGGGAAGCCGCCGGATGACCCGATTTCCGCACCGCTGACGGTCGGGATCTACCTGGACGAGCTGAATCTCCATTCGCCGCACCGAACCCGCATTGCGAGACGGCTGAGCGCAGCCCTGGAACCGTTGCGACAGACCAGGACCACTTTCCTGCTGGCCACGATGAGGGATCGGCTGGAACTCCTGACGCCTCCCACCACGGACGTGGAAGCGCTTCTCGAAGCGCTGACAGCCCGCCCCAAGGCCGATCCCCGAGCCATCGAAGGCTTCTTCGCCAGGCGGCGGGCGCTGGAGGAAGTGAACACGGCGGCCAGGATCCAAGGGGCCGAGGCCTGCGCGGGGGGAGCAATGCTGGCAGTTGCCAGACAACACGCGCACGAACAGGCGCGACGAGCGGCCATCGCGGCCGACGGTCTCGCCGACATGATCACGACGCTGTCCGGTGTACCTGGCCGCAAGGCGCTCGTGTACATCAGCGACGGACTGCCGCAGCGCCCCGGCATCTCCGTATTCGACTACGTCGCTCAAGAGAAGTGCGCGGGCGACTCTCGGCTGCTGTCGGAGACCCTTGGCGCCATGCTGGAGTTCGACGAGAGCCGTCGTCTGCAGCGGATAGCCGCCCATGCAAACGCGAACCGGGTGACCCTCTTCCCGCTCGACGCCGCGGGAGTACGGTCCGGGCTGGCCCACAGCCTGGCGCTCGATGCGCCTCCGTCGCCGATGAACGACAGCCTGCATCGCATGAACGCACAGGGGGGGCTGCACGTGCTCGCCGACGAAACGGGCGGCAAGCTGCTCGCGAACTCGAACGATCTGACGGAACTCCTCGACGATGTCTCCGTCCAGCTCGCCGCCACGTACTCCGTCGGCTTCCTGTCCACGGAAGCGGAGCCCGGCGTGCGGAGAATCGACGTTCTGCTCGCGCCAGGGGTGAAGAAGGGACCAGGAGCGAAGAAGGGACTCGAGGTCCGGCACCGCGCCTCGTACCAGGTGAAGACGGAAGATGAGCGCCTGGCAGAAAGGCTGCTTTCCGTCGCCTACCTGGGCGACAGCGAGAACCCGCTGGATGTCGACGTCGGCTTCTGGCCTGGAAGACCGACCGACCACGAGGCCCATGAAGACGAGGCCCATGAACTGTTGGTGGTCCAGGTCGGCGTGCCACGAAAGCAGCTGGAAGAGTATTCGGCAGGAGCGGCTGGTCGCGGCAGCCAGCTGAGGTTGTGGTTGCTGGCGGCCAACCAGGTTAACGGCGCCCGCACACCGGTGCGGCAGACGATGCTCCCGATCGGCGGCGGCCCGACAGGCTCCGGCAGCGACAGCTACACCTTCCAGGTGACGATGGAACTGCCCGACGGCGACTACGATGTCGCGGTTGGCGTTCGCGACGAGCTGACCCGCATCACGTCTCTCGTCCGCAAGCCGGTGACCGTGCCCATCGCAGCGGCCGCGCCCGGCGCCGCCAACTGACCCGGACGCAGCCTCCCGGTCCATCGACTTCCCGAGCCGAAACCGCCGAGCCCGAACCGAACCGCCGAGCGCTGGCGGCATGTCCACCCGCGCCGCCGGCTCTTGCCGGCGGCGCGCCGTCACCGGGACCGACGGCGCCGTCAAACCGGACGCCACGTGCCCGAACCCGCCCGCTGCCCAAGGGCAGCGAGCAGCCTCTTGCGGGCAGTTACGGCCGCCGGGGACGACCCTGAGGCTCAGTCCCAGTCGGGAAGCGGTTGCGGGCCGGGCACGATGCCGGCGATATCCGGATCCTCGCCCGGAATCCCCGCGGGCGCGTCGAGTGCAGCCTGTTCCTTCTGCAGTTTGCGCCGAGCGCGCCGCTCCAGCTTCTCCTGGCGCCGCCGGCGTTTTCGGATTTCCCGCTGACGCTTGGCAAACGTGGTTGGTCCGGGCCTAGCCATGGCGATTCCCCTCCTCCGGGCAGGCTCTCTCTTCGATGCTGTCTGACGATTCTAGACTAGCAGCCACTCCGTGCACCTGGACCGCCGCCTCGCGGCTCCGCACTGCCGCTGGTCCCCGGTACCGGTCTCTGGTGCCGATCTGCGCTTCGCTTCTCGATCAGCAGTCCTGAAGACTTCCGCGACACTCCTGACCAGACGCCCGCCCGGACTCGACCCCCGAGCAACCGCCGTTCCCGCTCGTTCTCGAACGGGACCAGGGCCTCGAACCGCCAGGAGGCCGTGGAACGCCCGGCTCACGGCGTGTAGAAGGTCGGCGACCCCGGGCCGACCGGCAGGTCCAGTGCGAACACCCAGATGTAGAAGAGCGACACCCAACCGATCAGGTACGTGATGGAGTAAGGGATCATCGTCGCGATCAGGGTGCCGATCCCCAGTTTCCGGTCGTAGCGCATCGCCACCGCCAGGATGAGGCCGAAGTAGCTCATCATCGGCGTGATGATGTTCGTCGTCGAGTCGCCGATCCGATACGCGGCCTGGATCACTTCCGGGCTGTAGCCGACCGCCATCAGCATCGGCACGAAGACGGGCGCCGTCACCGCCCACTGCGCCGACGCGCTGCCGAGCATCAGGTTGACGAAGCAGCACATCAGGATGAACGGCACGAACACGATCGGCCCGGTGAGTTCGAAGCGGTTCAGCAGATCGGCGCCGACGATCGCCGTGATCGTGCCCAGGTTGGTCCAGTTGAAGAACGAGACGAACTGCGCTGCGAAGAAGACGAGTACCAGATACGGCCCGAGCGAGCTCATCGACCGGCCCATGCCGTCGATCACGTCGCGGTCGTTGCGCAGGGAACCCGCGGCCCGGCCGTAGACGATCGACGGCACGATGAAGAAGACGAAGATCAGCGCCACGACACTGCGCAGCATGGGCCGCAAATCGTCGATCAGGAGCGCGTTCACGGCCGGATCGCGGAACCAGCCGTTCTCCGGCAGGGCGAGAAGCGCCAGCCCGCCGAGCATCGCGAGCACGGTCGCCCCAGCCAGTTTCAGCCCGCGCTTCTCGTCCTTCGACAGGTTCCTGAGACCCTCTTCCGGGTCCTCCAGGTCGTCCGCCGCCCGCTCCGGATCGAACACGCCGAGCTTGGGCTCGACGATCTTCGTCGTCACCAGGGTGCCGACCACCGTGATCATGAAGGTGCTGACGAACATGAACAGGTAGTTCGCGGTAGCCGGCACCTCGTTCACGCCGCCGGGCGCGTAGGACGTGTCGATGATACGCGCCGCCTCGGTCGTGATCCCTGCCAGCAGAGGGTCCACGGTGCCGATCAGGATGTTCGCGGAGTAGCCCCCCGAAACGCCGGCAAAGGCCGCGGCCAGACCCGCCAGCGGATGCCGGCCGACCGCCCTGAACACGACCGCCGCCAAGGGGATCAGCACCACGTAGCCCATCTCGGAGGCCGTGTTCGAGACCACGGAAGCGAACACGACGACCGCGGTCAGGAGGTTGCGCGGCGCGCCGAGCACAAGTACCCGCAACAGCGCGCCCAGCAGACCGGACCGTTCCGCGACGCCGACACCCAGCAGAGCGACGAGAACCGTCCCCAGGGGCGCGAAGCCGGTGAAGTTCGTCACCAGGTTCATCGCGATGCGCCGCATCCCTTCCGCGTTCAGCAGGCTGACGGCACGGATCAGGCCATCTTCGGCACGGTCAGCTGCATCCTTGGGGCGCGGATCCTCCACGTGCAGATCGAAGAAGGCCGCGACTCCCGAGACGAGCAGCACGATCAGGGAGAGCGCCGCGAACAGCGTCACCGGATGCGGCAGCAGATTGCCCAGGAACTCGACCGCGCCCAGGAAGCGGGAGAACAGCCCGGAGCCCCGTCCCGCGCGCCGCTTGCGCCTCTTCGCGTTACCGGCCATGCGCGAACAGTAACCCACGTCCAGCGGTGCATCGGACAGCCGCCCCGGTCTCGCCGGTCCGGTGAAGCAAGTTCATCGACTGGATGCTCGGCGGCGACGGCCAGCGGGTCGTCGCCGAGGCCGGCTTCGTGCCCCTTCGGGATCCCGGGCCGGGACACCCGCGAGGGAGCTGCGAAGCCGCTCGCGGTCGACTTCGGTGAGCGGCAGGAATTGCGGCTCGTCCTGGCCGATTGCGGTCGACGCGTCGCACGGATGGCACATCAGAACGCCCGGCTCGCGAACGTGTTTCAGACCGAGAACGTGCCCGAGTTCATGCGCGATCACGTTGCGGACGACGTTCTCCCGTTCGTCGCCGGCGGGAACGGCAACGAAATGGCGCCCGTCTTCCCCGAGGGGCCAGGCGAACGGCATGAGGTTCTGCGCCGACAGCAACACGACGACCTCCGCTTCGACCGTGAACAGCGCCTTCGGCGGCGACGGTCCGGGGTCGGACGAACGCAGGCGCCCGGCGAGCTGGGAGAGCTGGTGCGCGTAGTTCTCGAACGGTCGCAGGCCTTCAGGGGGCGTCAGGAACTCCGCGTCGGCAAACACGGCGCTCAGACCGAGATCCGAGACGGACCCGTTCCAGAACGACACCGCCTGGTCCACCATCTCGATCCGGCCGTCCTCGGCGTCGGCGGCGAGCACGGCAACCCGCCTTCGTGAGACCGCCACCGAGTCCGAGGGCGAAACGACTTGCACGGCAACTTGCACGAAAACCGGCAGAACGGCCGGCGCAAGCGCCCCGAAACCTCTCGCCGGCTCGGTGTTCCGGCTCGTCCCGTCCTCTGCCGGGAGCTTGAGCCGTAGACTTGCTTCACTGCGTTCTCCGGCGCAAGCAGCCAGCACGAGCAGAGCGGTGAAGAACGCCGCTCCCGTCGGAGGGCAACCCGTCCGCATCCACACCCTGAAGGAGGCAGTTGTCATGAGCCAGGTCCGAACGGTCATCCGTCTGCTGGCAGTCCTTCTCTCCCTCGGCCTGACGGGGGCGTCGGTCACCGCCCAGATCCACCGCACGTCGGATCCGGTGCGCCGGGCCGACCTGGACCGAAAGGCCGAGATCGACCGCATGGTCATGGTACCGATGCGGGACGGGGTGCGCCTCGCCACCGAAATCCATCGGCCCCGCGGCGCCCAGGGCCCGTTGCCCGCGATCTTCTGGCGCACGCCCTACAACTTCAGCCCACTTCCGGGACCGAACCCGGAACGCCCGAGCGCGTTGCTCAAGTTCGGCCTCGACGCCATCGAACGCGGCTACGCGTTCGTGGTCCAGAACGAACGCGGCAGGTTCTTCTCCGAGGGCGACTGGGAGATCCTGGGCCGGCCCCGCACCGACGGCTACGACGCGCTCACATGGATCACCGAACAGCCGTGGTCCAACGGCAAGGTCGCCACTCTCGGGTGCTCATCCACCGCCGAATGGCAGATGGGCCTTGCCGCGATGCGGCACCCGGGCCACGCTGCCGCGGTTCCCATGGGCCAGGGCGCGGGCATCGGCCGCATGGGGCCGTTGTACGAGCAGGGGAACTTCTACCGCGGCGGCGCGCTCCAGCTGCCGATGGCGGTGTGGCTCCACGGCGAGCAGAACACTCAGCGACCGACCTTCCCTCCGGGCACCAGCCGCGAGGACCTGGTACGGCTCGCAACCTACTTCGACCTGGCGGCCAGGATGCCGGCCGTCGACTGGACGCGGGCGCTTCGCCACCTGCCGATCCAGACCCTGATCGAATCCGTGAACGGGCCGAAGGGCATTTTCGCCGAGTTCGCCGCCCGCATGCCGGACGACCCGGCCTGGTACGAAGGCGGCCTCTACCACGACGACGAGCCCTTCGGCGTGCCGGCGCTGTGGGTGAACTCCTGGTACGACCTCTCCGTGTCGCCGAACCTGGCTCTCTACCGCCACGTCCGCGAGAACGCCGACCCGAAGGTCCGCGACCATCAGTACATGGTCATCGCACCCAGCCTGCACTGCAACATGTACCGGCTGACGGATCCGCTGATTGTCGGCGAGCGGAACTTCGGCAACACGGATTTCGGCTTCGACGAGATGCTGTGGGCCTTCCTCGACCGCTTCACGAAGCCGGAAGCGAACGGCTTCGAGAACCGCTACGCCAGGGTCCGCTACTTCCTGATGGGAGAGGACCACTGGCAGAACGCGGACGACTGGCCGCCTGCGGGAGCCGAACCGATGACGTTCCATCTCTCGAGCGGCGGCGAAGCGAACAGCTCGAGCGGCAACGGCAGGCTGTCCATCGAGGCCGCAGCGGATGGCTCACCGGACAGCGCACCGGTCGATCGTCTTGTCCACGACCCGGCCTCGCCGGTGCCGACCCACGGCGGCGCCTTCTGCTGCATGGGCGACTACGAACCCGGCGCCTTCGACCAGCGCGGCGTCGAGGCCCGCGCCGACGTGCTCGTGTACACGACGGAGCCGTTCGAGGAGCCTCTTGCCGTGGTCGGATCGATCGACGTCATCCTGCACGTCTCGTCGGACGCGCCGGACACCGACTTCACGGTCAAGCTCGTGGACGTCTTCCCCGACGGTCGGGCCTTCAACCTCGACGACACGATCCTCCGCATGCGCTACCGCGAAGGGTTCGACCGACACGTCTCGATGGAGCCCGGCGAGGTCTACGAGGTGACCCTGGGCCCGCTCGCCACCGCCAACGTGTTCGGCGCCGGCCACCGGCTGCGGCTCGAGGTCGCGAGCAGCAACTTCCCCCGCTACGACCGCAACCTGAACACCGGCGGCAACAACTACGACGAGACCGCCTGGCGGGTGGCGAACAATGCCGTCCACCACTCGGCGGAGCATCCGTCGCGGATCGTGCTGCCGGTGCTCGAGCGCTGAACGACTCGAGCGCCGAGCAACCAGGCCGCGGCCGCGGCGCGCACGGGCGTCAGGTCGAACGGCCCATGGCGGGCGTCAGGTCGAACGGCCCATGGCGGGCACCAGGTCGAACAGGCTGTCTCGCGGGCGCCAGGTCCATCGGACTGGTGAGCTTTACCTCGACGCCTGACCGATGGACCAATCCCCGGCGGACTATTCCCCGCCGGAAGCAGCAGAGGTTGCGTCGGCCTCCAGCAGCCGCGCGCCGCGCATCACGTTGCCCAGCGCGTAGTTGCCCTCGTGGCAGGCGTACTCGAAGACCTTGTTGGACGTCGACCGCCACACGTACTCGCCGCTCCAGGGCGTCTCCCAGACGTTCGGATCCTCGACCGTGAAGCCGTAGAGCAGGTCGCCGTCCGGCAGACGCCGGAAGCGCTCCACGACATGCAGATCCCCGGTCGCCGAACCGAGAGCCGGCTCGTCGCCGAAGTTCGTCGTGTCCACGACCAGGGTGTCGCCTTCCCACCAGCCGATCGAGTCGCCCATCCACCGGCGCTCCGCGGCCGGCGCGTGCTCGCCGCCGATGCGCACGACGCGAGCGTCGTGGACCATCTCGATCAGGATCATCAGGTGGTTGCCGGTCTGCACGATCCGCTTGTGGTTGTTGTAGAGCGCCGGCAGCATCGGCGGCCCGCCCGTGGAGCTGAAGCCCATCAGGCAGCGCTCCGGCAGCGGCCGCTGCTCCATGTTGTCGTAGGGGCCGGAGCCGTCCTCGTTCTCCTCCAGCCACCAGGCGGTTCCGGTGTTCTTGTGGCCGAACGCCGCAAACTGAGCGAGGGCACGCTCCATTCCGGCAGGAGTCATCTCCGGATACTGGCCGTTCAGCGGATCGGTGATGATCGAGGTCCTCCACTTGCCGTCGATCCTGATCACGTTGTCGCCGGGATCCATGTAGAAGGCGTTGTAACCGCCGCTGCCTCCCGATGCCACCTCGAGCCCCGGGTCGAAGATCGGCGCGCCGCCGACCGGAGGCGCCTCGCGGTTCGGGTCGCTCGGCTTGAAGTCCGCCTCGTAGATCTCGGCCTTGCGGCGAGCGATCGCCGCCGCCTCCTCGTCGGTCAGGGTCAGGCGATCGCCGAACTCCTGCGGCCTCGTGAGGGGAGTCAGGGTCGCCACATCGTACGCCCCTGCGAGGTCCGGCTTGCCGTCGGGCCGCCTGGGGACCTCGTCCTGCGCAGCAACTGCAAGCGGAGCCATCAAGAGGGCCGCCAGGCCCAGGGAGACGAAACGTTCCACGTTCATTCCGACACCTCCTCACGCAAGGCTAGCACCCTCGGCCTGTCGGCGTCCGGGCTTCTGTTGCAGAGCAGCTGCCGACGATGAGAACGACAAGGACGACCGCTCTTCTCATCGCTCGCAGATGTCGGTTCTGGTCACGGCGATGACCGAGCGGGCTCTCGGCACCGAGGCGTTCCGCCTCGTTTCCCGACAGCACTTCGACGAACGGGTCTTCTCCACCGTCCGCACACTGCTGCTGCCACGCCTTCTCGAACCGCGTCTTCGCCGCTGCGGTTGCCTTCGAGCCGATGCGGATCTCGGGACAGATCCACTATCGCCGCGTCATCACGACAGCCGAGAGCGGAATCCTGTGCCCCATGCGCTGCCCGCTTCGACGGCATTCCGGATTCACATCGTGGACCCTCAAGGGCCACACGAGGCCCTCTCGGCGCGAGGGCCTCGCGGCGCCGGGAGACGCGGGCTACGGCCGACCCGAGGACTCGCGATCGTCGTACGGCGCGCCGGTGCCCGAGGAACCGGCAAACAGCCGGCGACCGTCCGGGAGCGTCACGTCACGGCCGTTCGCCCTCGGTGCGCCGTCGATGGCCTGATAGCCCTCGACCAGGACCTCGGTGCCGGGCGCAACCGAGTTCTTCTTCCAGCCGCGCCGCACCAGAGCGCCGGGCGGACCGCACTCGACCATCCACGTCGTCACCGTTCCGTCTTCAGCCGCGACGTCGATGTGGATCCAGGCGTGCGGGTTCACCCATTCGACCTTCGTCACCTTGCCGCGCAGCCGCACCGGCTTCGTCGCGTCGAACTCGGCCGCGAAGGCGTGGTGGGCCGCCGCCGGCCGGGACGGCGTCAGGAACGCCAGCGCGACGAACGCAGCAAGGCCGGGAACCGTGAGGGCCAGGCGGGGAAGCAAGTGTCTCGTGTTCATGGGTCTCGTGTTCATGGCCTCGTGCTCCTGCTCGACGTCGCCTACCGTGCTCCCGAACCCGTCTCCGCCGCCGCTGCCGCCGCCTCTTCCCGGTCGCGCGCCCTGGCGCCGGAGAGGATGTTCGTCATGCCGTAGTTGCCCTCGTGACAGGCGTACTCGACGAGCTCGTACTGCTCGTTGTCGAGCTCGAACTCGAAGCGGCCGGTCCAGGACCTGGTCCAGACCGTCGGGTCTTCCACCGTGAAGCGGTACTCGAGCCGGTTCGGACTCAGGCGGGTGTAGCGCTCGGTGAGCTTCATGTTCTCGCTCGAACCGCGGTAGCCCGCACGGCCGTTGAAGTTCGTGACCTCGACGACCAGGGTGTCTCCCTCCCAGCGGCCCTGGGAGTCGCCGAGCCACTGCCTGATCCCCGGGCCGAGCGGCGCCCGGGCGGCCGTGGGCACAACCCGGGTCTCGTGGATCATCTCCTTCTGGATCGCCACGAAACCGGGGCTCTGACTGATCTGAAGACCGTTGTTGTAGATCGAGGGCATCATCATCCCCGGCAGGCCCCGGGTGATGCAGCGGACGTAGGCGCTCAGGTCTTCGGGTCCCGCGGGCCGGCGCCTCACGTAGTCGCCAAGCGACGAGGCGGCATTCCGGCGCCGTTCCCGGGCCTCCTCGGTCAGGGGCGGCAGGCGGCCGTCCGGCGGGTCGACGATCATCGCCACCTGGCGCGACGGGGCCGACTTGACGTAGCCGAGGGTGGTGTCCCGCCACTCCCGCTCGTAGCCCCAGATGCTCCCCAGGGTGCCGCGTTCGCGGCGCGCCGCCGCCTCTTCGGCGGTCAGCTCCTCGACGTCGGCAAGCTCCTCCGGTCGTTCCAGAGGGATGCCGTGGGCCTTGTTGCCGGACCACATTCCCTGCAGGTCGGGAGCGCCCCAGGGCGTGCGCGGCACCACATAGGGCTCGGCCGAGGCGACCGCTTCGTCCTCGACCACGAACCTCGTCTCGATGCCTTTCCAGCCCGGTTCGAGAACCGCGACACGCACGTTGTCCGGGGCGGCGACGAAACCGCGCCTGGCCTCGGAGCGACCCCCCGACGGACGCTCCGGGTCGCGGGTGAAGTGCACGCCGCGGTCACGCAAGGAGGCGGCTGCCGTATCGAGGTCGGCGATCTCGAACGCGAGGTGGTCGATCGCCCGGCCCGCGCTCGGCGCCGGCTGGCCCTCGGGATGCCGGGTTGCAAACAGCCAGACATCGCCGAAACGGAGACCGTCCACAACTCCCCGCAGACTCTCCGGCACGCCGCCAAACGTCTCGCGATACCAGTCGAGCGTTCTTGCCGGATCGCTCGCGCTGAGATGGACGTGGTGGAAGCCCAGGGTCTCCTCGTCCTCGACGAGCTCGATCCGCGTCCCCCAGGGATCGAAGATGCGGCCCACCAGGAACAGACCGGGTTCTTCGCGGAGCGTCGAACCGTCATCGTAGCGCTGGAGCCGAACGCCCGAGCCGCGCACGCCGACCTTCTCGAGCGTCGCCATCTTCTCCGTCAGATCGGGGAAGGAGAACCCGATGTGGTCGATGCCGGTTCCCTGACTGGCGCCCATGATCGGTGCCTGCGTGAATTCGATCACCGCGTTGCCGCAGTCGATCGCCTCGCCACGTCCCTCGACCGGCTCGCAGTCCAGGTGCCGCTGGTACCACTTGACGGCCTCGCTGGCGGCGGACGTGGTGAGCTGAACGGAAATCTCGCCTGCTGCCGCCGCCGGAACGGCGATCAGAGCAAGCAGGGTCGCAACCACTGCGGGGCGGCGCACAGCTCGCGGCAGGAGTCCGTGACGCACCGGGTGCGGTGCTCGTGTCGAGCGCGACCTCAGCCGCGGGCAGCTAGGGATCGTCGCCGGTCGGGGTGGCTTCACGTCGGCGCAGGTGGCCATAGAGCAGCTCCTCGGAAAACTCGACACACTTGTACTCCAGCACGCGGACGTTCTCCTCCAGGCGCCGGTAGAGAGGCATGCGGATCGTCCACGGGCGGGTGAAGACACCGGGGTCTTCGAGCGTCGCCTCGTAGGTCATCGTGTTCGGGCCGGTCGGCGTGTAGCGCTCGGTGACGCTCAACGTGTCGCTGGCAAAGTTGCCGGCCCGGTCGAACCACGCCTGGCCGTTGAAGCCGGCGGCCTCGACCACCAGGGTGCCGCCCTCCCAGCGGCCGTGCGAGCGGCCCATCCAGCTGTCGATCGGCGCCGGCTCCGGATTCTCCTTGTCCATGTGGATGGTCCGGTTCGCCTCGGCGAAGCCGTAGACGATCATGACGTGGCTCGTCCCCTGGAGGATCCGGAACGGAAACGGCATGTAGGTGGCTCGCGGCACCCCGGGCAGATAGCACTTCGCCTCCGGGTCTTCGCGCCAGCGGTTCTCGAAGTTCTTCCGCTGATGCTCGCGAGCCCATTCCTGGTAGGGAATCTCGCCGCCGACGACAACTCCCTGACCCGGCGGCATCGCGGTGAGCGCGCCGTACTCCGCCGGCCCGCCGACGGCGTTGTGGTCCTCCAGGTTCCAGTGCGCCTGATTGACGGCCTGCCAGATGCCGTTGAGGTCGGGATTGCCGTCGTGGTGACGCGGGACCGCGTCAGCGGCGTCCTGCGCCAGGACCGGTGAAGCGAGCGCCGAGGCGAGACACAGCGCCGTCAGTCGGAGCCAGTATCGTTGGTCTCGCAATCGCTTCGCCATCACCGCAGAGAGTGAACCTCGTCAAGTAGAGTCAGGAGCACAGGAGCATAGCCCAGCCGTTCCCGGTTCCGGCCGCCCAGGGCTTCAAGCGTCTTCCTCTGCTGCTGGAGCAACCGTCCGGTCCGCCGGCGTCTGACCGGCCCGCCCGCCGCGCTGACCGCGCAGCGCCAGGTCGACGCCGACCAGGCGCCGGCCGCCCTCCACCCGGCCGGCGCTGCCGCGAATCTCGCGCACGACCAGGTAATCGGCGAACGCCGCCTCGACGTTCGCGCTGTAGCCCATCGCGTCCTGGGCCTTGTTCACCGCCAGCTTGCCCAGGCGCAGCACCGCGGGGTCGTTCTCCGCGACCCGCTCGGCGTAGGCCATCGTCTCCCGCTCGAGCTCGTGCTCCGCGTAGACGCGGTTGACCAGGCCCAGTTCGCGCGCCTCCTCGGCGTCGATGAAACGGCTCTCGAACAGGAGCTCCTTCGCCTTGCGCGGATGCACGTCCCAAGGCACGGTGAAGGTCTCGAAGAGGCTGGCAAGGAAACGTGCGCTCGGCGCGGCGAAGATCAGGTCCATCGACGCCGCGATCATCCAGCCGCCGAAGATGCAGTAGCCGTGGACCATGGCGATCGTGGGCTTCGGCAGGTTGCGCCACTTGACCGTGTTGTCCAGGTTGTACCAGCGGAACGCTTCGTACCAGTCCATGCCGACCCACTCGGTGAGTCCCCTGGCCTCGATGTCCGCCTGCTGCTCGGGGGTGCCCAGATCGTGACCGGACGAGAAGTGCCTGCCGCCGCCCTTCAGGACGACGACCCGGACATCCTCGTCGGCCATCGCCCGGTCGAGTTGCCGGTCCAGGTCGTCGAGCAGCTTCCAGCTCTGGGCGTTGTGATACCTCGCCCGGTCCAACGTCAGAACCGCGACCGGGCCGCGCCGTTCGTATCGAACCTCTTCTGCTGCCATGTCCTGTCCTCGGTCGTGGAGGGAATCGGTGAAGCGTAGCGCAGCGAGCAGCGTGCTTCTGAACGGCCCGTCGGCGCGGCGGCCTCTGCTAATCTCCGCCGCGATGTTCCGCCGTCCCGGTTCCCCGGTTGCCGCTGCCACGGCCCTCGCGCTGGCAATCGCCACCCTGCTTGCGGGAGGCTGGGACTCGAGCGGACACGGACACGACGCGGCTGCCGCAAGCGCCGCCTGGTGCGCAGCAGACCACGAAGCCGAAGGCGCCCCGGCGGGCAGCCTCGCCACGGTCGGGAAAGCCGGCTCGCTGCACCAGCACTCCTGCGTCGCTTGCAGCCTGGGCCGTTCGCAGGCACCGGCCGAGCACAGGAAGTCGATCGCCGCGCCTCTGGACCCTGTCTCCGCAGGGCCCGGCCGCAGCGGCGGTGAAGGTCCCAGGAAAGGAGAGTCCTGGCACCGCACCGCCCGCGGTCCGCCTCGAAGCTAGCCCCGAACGCTGCTCGCGGGACTTCCACGTTTCACCGGGCGCCTGCGCGGCAGCAAACACGGATCCTTCGGCATCCTCGCCGGCCTCCGGCGCGGATGCGACGGTCTCCCGGGATTCTGCCGGCCCAGCGCCCCGAACGGAGCGACAGTCCCCGAGACATCCGGAGGAGTCGCGCCTTCTCCTCGACCTTCCGCTCGACCGTCGCGGACGGTCCCGGCCGGCCTCCCGGCTGCCCGTCGACAGCCCGGGACCGAAGGCCCGGCACGGCCGCACCGCAGGCGGCTCGGATACGCAGACAGGCTCGGCTACAACAACCGCCATCGACCGAATCGCATTCAACAACCCGGAAAGACCACAATGCCCGACACACAGTTCAAGGCTTCGAGACCCCATCCTTCGCACCGGCCGCGTCGACCGCGGTCGTTCACTGGCGCGTTCTTCTGCGCCCTGACGCTGCTTCTGATTCCCGTTTCCGCCACCGCCCAGGAGACCGGCTCCATCGCCGGCAGCGTGGCAACCCACGGCGAAAGGATCGCGCTGGCCGTGGCGCGCCTCCCCGAACTCGGCATCAGCACCGCCGTTGCCGCAGACGGCGCATTCCGCTTCGACGAAGTGCCCGCGGGCACGTACCTCGTCGTCGTCGAGATTCCCGCCTTCGGCACGGCTCGCGCCACGGTCGCCGTTGCCGGCGGCGACGAGGCTGCCGTGGAGCTGGAGATGCGGCACGGAACGCACTTCGACAAGATCGTGGTCACCGCGACCGGCGATCCGCGCACTGCCTCCGAGCTGGCGAACCCCGTTTCCGCGCTCTCGGGCACCGACCTCCAACTGCGTCTTGGCGCCACGCTGGGCGAAACGCTCGAGTCCGAACCGGGCGTTTCATCGACGGCGTTCGGCCCTGGGGCCGGCCGGCCGATCATTCGCGGCCTGACCGGCGCCCGGGTGCGGGTGCTGGAAGGGGGTCTCGACAGCGGCGACGCGTCCGCGGTCAGCGCCGACCACGCCGTGACCTACGAACCGGCTCACGCCAATCGGATCGAAGTGCTGCGCGGCCCCTCCACCCTCCGCTACGGCTCGGAGGCCATCGGCGGCGCCGTCAACGTCATCGACGGACGGATTCCGACGGAGCGGCCAGTCAAGGCGCCAAGCGGCACGATCGACCTCCGAGGCGGGTCCGCTGCGGACGAGCGCATGGGCGCGATCCGGCTCGACGGCGGCGGCGGCGACTGGGCATGGCACCTGGGCGCCGTCAGCCGCGAGACCGATCCCTACGAGATCCCCGGTCACGCCCGCGTCGAGGAGGAGCACGACGACCACGACGAGGACCATGAGGACGAGGATCACGAAGACCACGACGAGGATGAAGACCACGAAGACGAAGACCACGACGAGGACGAACATCATGACGAGCACGAACACGAAGAAGAGGAAGTGAATCCGTTCGGGATGGTCCCGAACACGGATCTGAAGACCGAGAGCGGCCGCTTCGGCTTCACACGCTTCTTCGGTGACCGCGGCTCCATCGGCCTTTCAGTCACCGGCTTCGACACCGATTACGGGATCCCTCCAGGCGCCCACAGCCACGGACACGAGGACGAACACGAGGACGAGGACCACGACGAGGACGAACATCATGACGAGCACGGGGAAGAGGAGCTTCCGATCCGCGTCGACATGAAGCAGCGCCGCGTCGACCTGCGCGCCGAGGCGCTGCCGGAAACCGGCGCCTTCCAGCGAATCGAGGTTCGGATGGCGGGTACCGACTACGAGCACGTCGAGCTCGAAGGTACCGAGGCCGGCACGACGTTCTTCAACGAGCTCTTCGAGACCCGGGTCGAGATGTTCCAGCGCGAGCGCGGCCGGAGCCGCGGTTCCGTTGGCCTCCAGTACTCGGACCGCGATCTCGCCGCCTTCGGCGAAGAGGCGTTCGTGCCCCCCACGCAGTCCGAGGGATGGGCGCTCTTCACCTCCCAGGAGATCGAGACCGGTGCCGTCCGCTGGCAGTTCGGGGCCCGCTTCGAGCAGCTCGACCACGACCCTGCGAGCTCTGTCGACACATCACACGACGGTGTGTCGGCATCTGCCGGCCTGGTCTGGGACACGGGCGCCGCCTGGACACTCGGCCTCTCCGCCGCCCGCTCGGTTCGCCTGCCGACCTCGGAGGAGCTCTACTCCGACGGTCTGCACGTCGCCACCCTCAGCTACGAGATCGGCGACCCGAACCTGTCGACCGAGGTGGGCAACGGTCTTGACCTGTCGCTGCGCCGGACGGAAGGCCGCCTGACCGGCGAACTCACCCTCTTCCGACAGGACTTCCAGGATTTCATCTACCAGGCCTTCACCGGCGAAGAGGAAGACGAGATCGCCGTCCTCCGGTACAGCCAGGCCGACGCGGCCACCGAGGGCGCGGAACTTCGGCTGAGGCTGGAGCTCTTCGACCGGAACGGTCATCACCTGCACCTGCAGGCGATGGCGGACACCGTCTCGGCCGACCTCGACGCCGGCGGCAACCTGCCGCGGATTCCACCGATGAGCTTCGGCGCCGGCCTGCACTACCACGGCCACCACTGGCGCGCGGCAGTCGAAGGCCGCCGGGTCGACGATCAGAACGATGTCGCGGAGCTGGAAACACCGACCGAGGGCTTCACGATGGTCAACGCCCACGTAGGCCGGCGCTTCGTCCTCGGCGGCCAGATCCTGGACGTGCTCCTGCGGGGCCGCAACCTCACGGACGAGGAAGCGCGGGTCCACACTTCGTTCCTCAAGAACTTTGCCCCGCTGCCTGGCAGGGACGTCACGCTCTCGGCCCGGTTCTGGTTCTGAGTCGGGTTCTTCGCGGCGCCGACGCTCTGATAGAAGACCTGCAGACCGGGCCCGGTCAGCTCCGGCAACGGCGCTGACCTTTCAGGGCGTGGAAGGGCGGCGAGCGGGCTCCCAGCCTCGGTGAGCCCGCTCGCCCAACGCCCCTCAACGCCTCTGCGCCCCCCAACGCCTCTGCATCACTGGGGTCACCGGCATCACGCGGGCGCCGGCCTCAAGAGCCGTCAGGAGCTTGCGCCGCAGGCGCAGCGCACGCAAGCTCCTCGAGAGCCCCTGAATTCCTCTGGATCCCCCTGAACTTGATCCCCCCTGAACCGCGCGCCCTGCCAGGGGCTGCTGGTCGCTAGGCCCTGAACCGCGCCGACACGGCATCCCAGTCGACGACGTTCCAGAACGCGTCGAGGTAGTCCGGGCGCCGGTTCTGGTAGTTCAGGTAGTAGGCGTGCTCCCACACGTCGACGCCGAGCAGAGGGGTCAGCCCCTCCATCAACGGCGAATCCTGGTTGGGGCGGGCAATCACGGCCAGACCGTCGTCGCCGCTCACGAGCCAACCCCAGCCACTGCCGAACTGGCCCATCGCAGCGCCCTTGAAGCGCTCCCGGAACTGGTCGAAGCTGCCGAAACGGATGTCGATCGCGGTCGCCAGGTCGCCGCCTGGCGCACCGCCGCCGCCTGGACCCATGATCGACCAGAAGAGCGAGTGGTTGGCGTGGCCGCCGCCGTGGTTGCGCACCGCGCCACGGATGGAGTTCGGCACCTCGTCGATGTTCCGGAGCAGGTTCTCGACGCTCATCGCGGCGAGGTCCGGGTGGCCCTCCAGGGCCGCGTTCAGGTTCGCCACGTAGGCGGCATGGTGCTTGCCGTGATGTATCTCCATCGTCCGGGCGTCGATGTGGGGCTCGAGAGCGTCGAACGGGTATGCCAGATCCGGAACTTCGTGCATGGTCGCGTACTCCTGTGAGAAGGTGGTTGGACGGACCGATTGTGCCACGGAGTGACGCGCCACGCTCTCGAGCCGCTTGACCGGCGCGTCCAGGACTTCGCGCACCACTGCAGCCGGCAGGCGCCGCACCAGAGCCCTCTTCGGAGAAGCGCCGCGGCAGCATCTCCAGCACGCCGCACCCGAAGACCACCAGTCTCACGTGTACCGAGCCACTTCGGCTCGTTGACGATGTCGCGCGCCTCCCCTATGATCACGCAGCCTGCGACGTCCGCCGGGCGGCCGGAGGGTCGGCGCCGGGGAGGTTAGCTCAGGGGAAGAGCACCTGCTTTACACGCAGGGGGTCGCGGGTTCGAATCCCTCACCTCCCACCACGGAGGTTCTGCAGTACGCGCGAACAGGAGACGGACGCCAACGGGGTCGTAGTTCAGCTGGTTAGAATGCCGGCCTGTCACGCCGGAGGTCGCGGGTTCGAGTCCCGTCGGCCCCGCCATTCCGCTCCGCCCTTTCCCCCGCCACCGATCTGTCGGATGTGACCACCCATCAGAGGTGACGACGCATCAGAGGTGACGACGCATCAGAGGTGACCACGTGAGAGACAAGATCAAGCTCGTGTCCAGCGCTGGCACCGGCTACTTCTACACCACGACGAAGAACAAGAAGCTCAGCCGCGAGAAGCTGAAGCTCAAGAAGTACGACCCGAAGATCCGGCGACACGTCGAGTTCGTCGAAGAGAAGATGCGGTAGCAGGCGCCCGAGTGCACCGGAGGAGTGCACCGGCCTCGGATGCGTGGGCCTTCGCGCCCATGTTCCGGCTGCCGTAGCAGGACGGCTCGAAGCGTCCTCGGCTACTGAGCGGCCCTGCCTACTGCTGCGGCCCTGCCTGCTGAGCCACGAGGCCAGCGCCGGAACCGCGGCCCTGGCGGTTCCGGTCGAGGTCCGGATGCAGACGCTGGTCGAGGAGTTCTTCCGCCTCGCCCAGCAGCTCGAGGGCGCGGGAGAGCTGGTTGTCCAGTTCCGCCCCGGCCTTGTACCCCTCGGTCAGGCCGAAGGCGGTGTTGAAGACCTCGTAACGCAGTCGGACCCGGGCGTAACGGTCCACTTCCGGGTCTTCGAGAGCTTCCTCGACTTCCTCGGCAGTGGCGAGATCCTCTTCGACGACCCATTTCCAGAACCGCTCCAGGTACTCGTCGGAAACCTGCCAGTCGGTCGATTCGACATCTTCTCCGCCGTTGCCGGCCTCGAACGGGAAGCGATGGAAGACGCTCCGCGTCTGAAGCCGCCAGATGAGGGCGGGCGGCTGGTCGAGTTCGACCACGTGGTCCGGGGTCACGCCGCCGCCGCCGAAGACCTCGCGGCCAAGGTAGGTATGGAAGACGGGCCGCTCCTCCGCCGAAGAGGACTCGAGGTCGGCCACGGGGTCGCTGCCCTCGCCCGAACTCTCTGCATCATGCCCGTTGCTGCCATTCACGTCGTACTCGGTGTAGTAGTCCCAGTACGAGGAGTAGTCGCGCTGGATCAACCTTCCGGCCGGGGTGTAGTAGCGGGCCGTGGTGAGTGCGAGACCGGCGCCGTAGGACAGCTCGTACACGGTCTGCACCAGGCCCTTGCCCCAGGTCGACACGCCGACCACGAGACCCACGTCGTGATCCTGGATCGCGCCCGAGACGATCTCGGAGGCAGACGCGGAGCCGCGGTCGACGAGCACCACGAGGGGCAGGCCGAGCGGCTCGTGCCGGCCGGTGGAACTGTAGGTCTGATGGGAACTCGCGATGCGGCCGCGCGTCTCGACAATCGTGCTGCCGCCGGGAACGAACTGGTCGGAGACCTCGATCGCCTGATCGAGCAGGCCGCCCCCGTTGCCGCGGAGATCGAGAATCAGACGCTCCATGCCCTGCTCCCGCAGATCGTCCAGGGCACGGGCGAGCTCGCCGCCCGTGGAGCGGGAGAAGTCGGTCACCCACACGAAGCCGACGCCCGGCTTCAGCATGTGAGCGTGGCGTACGGTTTCCTGCGGGATCTCGGCGCGCGTCACCGTGACCACCAGGGGCTCTTCGAGACCGGGACGCAGCAGGGTGACGGTGACGTCGGTTCCTTTCGGCCCCTTCAGGTTCCGGATGGCTTCGTTCGGGCTCATCTCCTCGGTCGGCTCACCGTCGATCAGATGGATGATGTCGCCGGCTCGGATCCCCTTCCTGTAGCCCGGCGTGCCCTCGATCGGGGAGATGACCGTCATACGGCCGTTGCGCGTCCCGACGTAGATGCCCAGCCCGTAGAAGGAACTCTGCTGCCGCTCCCGCATGGAGTCGTAGGCGATCGGCGGCAGAAAGCTGGTGTGCGGGTCGAGGCTGCGCAGCATGCCGCCGATCGAGGCGTAGATCAGGTCGCGGTAGGCGACATCGGGAACCGCGTAGTGCGCGTGCGCCGCCTCGACCAGGTCGGTGTACTCGCGAACGGGCGCAAACTCGCCGCTGCCCACCGCCAGAAGATTGCCGCCGGCGACGCCGCCGACAAGGACGGCCGCGATGAAGAGGACGAGTGCGAGGTTGCGCCAGGGATTCTTCACGAGTCTCCCGCGGGTGAGCCGCTTCGGTCGGGTCAGCCGCCCGGCACGGCGAGCAGCACGAACCGGGCATTGTACCAGCGAGCTACCAGGGAACGAGCAAGGCGCAGCCGCCCGCGGCCGCGGCAGACGACGCTCCTGCACCCCCCAAGGAGCAGGACGCCGGCGCCGCGCGGGCAGGCGCCCTGCCGACGGCGCCGGTTGGCGTATCATGCCGCCCCATGTTCGGCCCGATCGGCATGCAGGAGATGCTGTTCATCATGGCGGCCGCTCTGCTCATCTTCGGCCCCAGGAAACTGCCCGAACTCGGCCGCACGCTCGGCCGGGGGATGGCCGAGTTCCGGCGCGCCACGAGCGACCTGAAGCGCTCCATCGACGTCGAGATCGATGACGAGAAGCGGCCGCCGCCGCCGCGCCGAATCGACAGGAGCACGAAGGCCGCGGCCCCGGCCGGTTTCAGGAAGCCCGCAGGCTCGGACGACTCGAAGAAAGCGGGCGAATCGGGCGCCCGGACGCCGAGTGATCCCGCCTGAAGAGCCCGAGTCGGGACAGCCGACCGGAGAGTCGCAACCGGAGCGGCTGCCCCCGACGCAGCCGGTCCCGCAGCCGGCCCCCAGGCAACCCGAGGAGGAGGAAGAAGAACTTCCCCGGATGACGCTGCTCGAGCACCTCGACGAACTGCGCCGGCGCATCCTCCGCACACTGATCGTCGTCCTGGTCGCGTTCTTCGCCTGCTTCGCGTTCGCCGAACAGATCTACAAGGTGCTGGCGGTACCGATCCAACCCCACGTCGATCAGCTCGTCTTCGACGGTGTCGCGGATCCGTTCATCGTTCACGTGAAAGTGGCGCTGCTGGCGTCCATCTTCCTCACCTCGCCCTATCTCGTCAGCCAGCTCTGGGGTTTCGTCTCGCCGGGTCTGTACCGCCGAGAAAAGCGCTACGCGATCCCCTTCATCTTCTTCGGTTCCTTCTTCTTCATCGGCGGCGGCGCCTTCGGTTACTTCGTCGCCCTCCCCTTCGCGACCGAGTTCCTCGTCAACATGGGCCTCGACAGCAACTGGGAGGCCGACATCCGGATCGAGCGCTACCTGAGCTTCGCGGTCAACGTCCTGCTGGGCCTCGCGGCCATGTTCCAGCTGCCGATCATCATCTTCATGCTCTCGCAGCTCGGGGTCGTCACGCCGCAGTTCCTGATGCGGCATTTCCGCTGGGCGGTGCTCATCATCATCATCATCTCGGCCGCGATCACACCGACGCCGGACGTCGTGAACATGACCATCGTGGCGGGGCCGACCCTGCTCCTCTACCTGGTCGGCGTCGGCGCCGCGGCCCTGGTCCAGCGCCGCCGCAACCGAGCCGGGGAAGAGGCGCAGAAAGAATGGGCCGGCTGAAGGCCAGGAGTAGTCCGGGCCAGCCGTCCGGGCCAGGAGAGTGCGCCGCACACCGCAGGGCGAGAGTTCCAGGCCGCACGTTCACGGGCGCGAGTCCCGGGAAGCGCAGCCGCATCGCGACACGCCCTGAATCAATCGAACCTCGGATTCCCCCCGGTGCTTGCCGAGAACCTCAGAATGCCCTGACGGTGATCCACGCGCCGGCGATGAAGGTAGCCAGCACGCTGCCCAGGTTGCACAGGACGACCACCAGGAGGATGCGAGTGAGACGGTTGCTCCAGAAGCCGCGGACGGAACCCAGGCTGTCGGCGAGGTTCTCCATGTCGGCCACCTGGGGCCTGCGAAGCACTGCCTGGACCAGGCCGGCGACCCAACCGGCCGCCATCAGGGGGTTGAGACTGGTGAGCGGCGCGGCGGCGAACGCCGCGAGAATCGTTGCCGGATGCGCCAGGGCGACGGCGGCGCCCAGGGCGGCCAGACCGCCGTTCAACGCCACCCAGACGTACACCGATTCGACGGCGCGCTCCCGGTCGCCCCAGACGAGGCCGTAGGCGAAGAGGGCGACGATCAGCAGCGGCACGAGCCACGCGACCACGCGCGGCCACTTCGGACGGTCCGGCGCCAGCTCGAGTTCCTCGAGGTCGCATTCGGCGCCGGCGAGGCCCGCAATGCCGGGCAAGTGCCCGGCGCCGACCACGGCCACCGTGCGCGGCCCTGCCGACTGGCGCAGCTTCTCGGCCATGTAGGCGTCCCGTTCGTCGATCAGGGTGTCCTTGACGCTGGGCAGCGCTTCGGCAAGAGCACTCATCAGGTCGGTCAGGTTGCCGCTGTCCCTGAGCTTCTCGATGTCCTCTTCCGTCAGGTCGTCGCCCACGAAGGCGCTCCCGACCAACTGGGTCATCACCTTCGTCCGCTGCCAGAAGCCGAGCGAAGCCCAGGTGCGCTTCAGTGAAATCTGAATGTCGCGGTCGATCAGCTCGAGGCGGGCGCCGCGTTCGCGGGCCCGGGCGATCGCTTCCCGCATCTCGGCGCCCGGCTCGATGCCGAAGCGCTGGGCGATGCGGCGCTGGAAGGAGTGCATCAGGAAGGAACTGAGCAGCAGGGCGGCCTTGCCCTCGCGCAGAACCTGGAAGATGTCCAGCTTGCGCCAGGAATCCTGGTTTTCCAGGTTCTGATAGCGGGCCTCGCAGAGTTCGACGCAGACCGTGTCGGGCTCTACCGTCTCGATCGCCTCCTTCGTGTCGCGGACGCTCTGCGGCGAGACGTGCGCCGTGCCGACCAGGAAGACCTCCCGCCCGTCAAGCTCGATCCGTTGCACGGCAGCGGGCAGGTCAAACGGCGCCGGGCGGCTCGCTGCTTCGGTCGTCATGGCAGCGCGGAGCGTAGCCCAAACGTGTCGTTCGGATATCCCTCGCGCCCGCAGACCAACCGATCGGGGTCTGGACCGTCGGGCGGCATCAGCAGCGGTATCCCCCGCGCCCGGAAGACCAACGGCTGGACCGGCCCGCCCCGCTCGCCCCTCGTGCACGGCATTCGAGCGCCCGAAGACGAGCGCGCGGAATGCGTCGCGACGACACGGACATATCGTCCGAAGTTCGGTACGATGCAGGGCTGGTTTCCTCTCGTGGTTCCTCTCGAAGAGGAAAGGTCCGCCAAGCTCATGACGAGAATCCGCATCGCCCCGGTCCTGCTCGCAGCCGGCATCCTGGCCGCGTGCGCGGCGCCCGACGCTGACGCCGTCAGCGAAGAAGCGGACGGCGGCCCGCCGAACATCGTTCTCATCCTCGCCGACGATCTCGGTTACGCCGATATCGGCATCAACGGCAGCGAGATCATCTCGACGCCGAACATCGACGCGCTGGCGGCGAGCGGCGTTCTCTTCACGGCCGGCTACGTCAGCCATCCGGTGTGCAGCCCGTCGCGGGCGGGACTTGTCACCGGGCGCTACCAGCAGCGTCACGGCTGGGAGTTCAACCCGGCCGGCCGCGACGCGGCAGCCGGCCTGAGCCTCGAGGAGTCGACCGTGGCCGACCGTCTGAAGGCTCTGGGCTATCGCACCGGGATGATCGGCAAATGGCATCTGGGCCGCCAGGATTCCCACCACCCGATGAGCCGCGGCTTCGACGAGTACTTCGGGGTGCTCGAGGGCGGCAGCATCTTCATCGATTCCAGCCTGCCCGGCGTCGAGTACGGCTCGCTTCGCGGCGACGCGGGGCCGACTGAGCGCCGGAACAAGGTCCTGCGCGGCTTCGAGGAGGTGAAGGTGGAGCGCTATCTGACCGATGTCTTCACCGACGAGGCGGTGGACTTCATCGAGCGCAGCGCTGGCAGGGACGAGCCCTTCTTTCTCTACCTCAGCCACACGACGCCGCACACGCCGCTCCAGGCCACGGCCGAGTACCTGGACGGCTACCGACACATCGAGGATCAGCGCCGGCGGGTCTACGCGGCGATGGTCGCGTCGCTCGACGAGAGCGTGCGCCGGGTGGTCGAGACGCTGAAGGCGCAGGGCGTCCACAAGAACACGCTGATCGCCTTCGCCAGCGACAACGGGTGCGCCGGCTACGTCGGCAACGCCTGCTCGAACGCGCCGCTGTTCGGCTTCAAGCGGTATCTCCACGAAGGCGGCGTGCGCATCCCGTTCATCATGAGCTGGCCGGAGAGGATCGAGGCGGAACAGACCCTGACCGAGCCGGTGAGCGCCCTCGATTACATGGCCACCTTCACGGCGGCGGCAGGAGACGAAGCGAAGACCGAAGACAGCGTGAACCTGTTGCCGTACATGACCGGGAGGGCCGAAGGTGCGCCGCACGAGTACCTGTACTGGCGGGCCGGGCCGAACGCGGCGATCCGGGACGCCCGGTACAAGCTGATCAAGTTGAACCGCACCGATTACCGCCCCGGGGATCTGCGCCGGGACGGCCGCCTGGAACCGCCGCAGGGCGGCTGGGCGACCGACTCGCCTCACGGCCAGATCACCTTCCTGTACGACCTCGAAGCGGATGTCGGCGAGTTGAACAATCTGGCCGAAGAGCGGTCGGAAGTCGTCGCTCGTCTGGAAACGGCGCTGGACGACTGGCGAGCCACTCTGGCGAGCGAGCAGATCCTGCCGGCCGTCCGGTCCACGATCAGCGAGATCGATGGCGAGTGGGTGCAGTTGGTATTCTGATGTCCTGGCGGCTGCGCTGCTGAAGCATGAGCGGTACATCGAAGCACATCGAGCGCGGCGCGGCCGAAGGCGCCATTGGGCCGGCGCTGCGGCGCGGCCTCGAACGGATGCTGGCCGCCATCCCGCCATGGCCGGGTTCCCGCTCGAAGGCGCGGCGGGCACTGTGGCCGCCGCGCAGGCGAGTCCAGGCGGCGTTGCTGGGCGTTCTCGCGGTCGCTGCGTTCTCGACGTGGGGGATCAAGCGACAGGTCGGGCAGGCACGGCTCGAGCTGACTCTGGCGGAGGCGGCGACGTCCGGCCAGGAATTCGACCGTATCGCCGAACGGGACCCCGGCCTGCTCAGCCTGGCGGCTCGCAGCGCGGCCGGCGAGGGTCGGTGGCGAGAGGTGGCGGCGCTGTACGAGGATCACGCGGCGCATCTTCCGCCCGCCCTGCTGGCCGCGGCCGAGGTGGAGCTCGGACTGAACCGCGAAGCGGACGCGGAGGCGCCAGCGAACGCCGCCGAAGGAGAGGCGGAGGCCGAGACGGCCGTGGTCGAACCGCCGCCCGCGTCGGCGTTCGAGCTGCGTCTGCGCCGGGCCCGGCAGGTCGACGCCTCGGGGGTGCAGCAGCTGCTCTTCGACCGGCGGGGGCGGCCGCTGGGATCGATCGGCGACGACCGGTCGCTGACGCTGGAGGATGATCTCCCCGTGGGCCTGGTGCCGGTCGAGTTGGCCACGGACCTGTTGCCGCCCGCGATGCGACCTCCGGGCCTTGCCGCCGCCGGACCGGGAGCGATGAGCGCCGCCGCCGGTTCTCGAGCGCTCCGCCTGACGATCGACCGGGTCTGGAGCGAGGCGGCGGACACGGCACTGGGTCGGGAAGAGGGAGCGATCGCGATCGTGGAGATCCCCTCGGGCGCAGTCGTGGCCGCGGTGAGCAACCGCAGCGGGAGCCGCCGGTGGCAGTCGAACGGCGACAGCATCCTCGATCCGCGGGAACCGGCCTCGATCGCCAAGCTGATCACGACGACCGCGGCGATGCGGGCCGGGCTCGACCCGGATCGGGAGATCGCCGACATGACCTGCCGCGGCTCGGTGCTGATGGACGGTCAGCGGCTCTACTGCAGCTCGATCAACGGCCGGCTCGAGGGGCTCGCCGATGCGATGGCCAGCAGCTGCAACGTCGCCTTCGCCAGGCTGGCGACCGAGGTCGGCGACCGGGCGCTGGTCGAGGAATACGAACGCTACGGCTTCGTCATCGGAGGGAGGAACGGCGATCCGGTGCCGAGGAACGCCGTCGGAGTGGTGCACGAGTACCGACAGCCCGGCAAGCAACTCGGCGATCTCTCGATCGGCCTGGACGAAGCTTCGATCACGCCCCTGGGGGCGGCCCTGTTCGCCGCGACCCTCGCTGACGGCCGACGCCGAGAGGCGAACTTCGTCTTGCAGGCGGACGGACTCCTGGGCATCTCGCCGCGGACACCGGTCGGCGAACGGCCGCGCCAGAGCGTCCGGGTGCTGGACCCGTCCTGGCTGCCGGCGCTGCACGAGTCGATGCGCGCCGTCGTGGCACCGGGCGGCACGGCGAACCGGGTGGCGCCGAAACGGCTCCGGGTGGCGATGAAGACGGGTACTGCGCGCGACCCGGACAAGCCGTTCCACGTGAACTATGTCGGCTTCTTCCCTTCCGACGAGAATCGGCCGCCCCGCTACTCCTTCGCGGTTCGAGTCACCGGCCAGCCGACGTCGAGACGCGTGCGCCGCGCCGGCTACGCCGTGACGTCTCGGCTGCTTCGGGCGCTGGACAGGTTCGTCGGCGAGGAGATCGACGCGGCGTCCCGAGTCCCGCAGCGACTGACCGGGGCGACCGGAGCGAGCACGTGACCCCGGGCGCGGGCGGCGGCAAGCGGCCCGCGCGCCGGCGCTACCGACCGGCGATCGGCCCCAGACTGAAACCGCTCCTGTGGGTGGTCTTCGGGCTGTTCGCCCTGCTGGCGGTGAACTCGCTGTACCTTGCGGGAGTCCGCATCGCCGAAGCGGCCACCGGCGAGACGTATCAGAACTGGTTCTACATCTCGATGTTCCTGCTCCACCTGATGGTGGGTGCACTGTTCGTGGCGCCGGTGATCTGGTTCGGCCTGGCGCACATGCGAAACGCGCGCAAGCGGCCGAACCGGCGTGCGGTGAAGGTCGGCTACGCACTGTTCGCAACCGCGGTGGTGCTTCTCGTGAGCGGCGTCGTGCTGACGCGGATCGAAGGGTTCATCACGGTGAACGACCCGGCGGTCCGCGGCGCGGCCTACTGGCTTCACGTGCTGGCGCCGTTGGCGGCGGCCTGGCTGTTCGTGCTCCACCGGCTGGCAGGCAAGCGGATCAGGTGGCGGATCGGCGGCCGCATCGCGGTTGCCGCGGTGGTCCTGGTCGGCGTGGCGCTGGTCCTGCAGTTCCAGGATCCGAGGGCATGGAACGTGGTGGGACCGGCGTCGGGCGAGCAGTACTTCTTCCCCTCGCTGGCCCGGACCGCAAGCGGCGGTTTCATTCCCGAACAGGCGTTGATGAACGACGCCTACTGCGTGGACTGCCACGCCGACATCCACGGCCGCTGGAAGTACAGCGCCCACCGGTTCAGTTCCTTCAACAACCCCGCCTACAGCTTCTCCGTCCAGCAGACCCGCGAGAAGGCGTACGAACGCTCGGGGGACGTGCAGGCCTCCCGCTTCTGCGCCGGCTGCCACGACCCGGTGGTCTTCTTCTCGGGCGCCTTCGACGACCCTGAATTCGACGTCGAGCAGCCTGCGGCCCACGCCGGGATCACCTGCACCTCCTGCCATGCGATCACTCACGTCAACAGTCCGCGCGGCAACGCCGACTACACGATCGAGGAACCGCAGCACTACCCGTTCGCCTACGCGGATTCGGCGTTCCTCAGGTTCGTCAACCACCAGCTGGTCAAGGCGAAGCCCGAACTGCACAAGCGGACCTTCCTCAAGCCCCTCCACACGTCGCCCGAGTTCTGCGGCGCCTGCCACAAGGTCCACCTGCCCGAGGAACTGAACCACTACAGGTTCCTGCGCGGCCAGAACCACTACGACTCCCACCTGCTCTCGGGCGTGTCCGGCCACGGCGTGGCGAGCTTCTACTACCCGCCAAGGGCCGAGCCGAACTGCAACGGCTGCCACATGGAACTGCTCCCGTCGGAGGACTTCGCCTCCCGCCGGTTCCCGGACAGCGACGCGCCGAACCTGACCCAGGTTCACGACCACCTGTTCCCCTCCGCCAACACCGGCATTGCGCATCTGCTGGACTTCCCGGACTGGGTGATCGAGGCCCATCGCGAGTTCAACGAAGGCGTCGTCGACGTCGACATCTTCGGCGTCAAGCCGGGCGGCGCGATCGAGGACGAGCTGATCGCGCCGGTGCGGCCCGAGATCCCGGCACTGGAGGCGGGCCAGGACTATCTGCTGGAGGTCGTGGTGCGCACGCTGGGGATGGGACATCACCTGACCCAGGGCACGGCCGACTCCAACCAGCTCTGGCTCGACGTCGCCGTGCGCGACGACAGTGGCCGACTGGTGGGGCGCAGCGGCGGACTGGGCGAAGGCAACCGGGTGGATCCCTGGTCGCACTTCATCAACGTCTACATGCTCGACCGCGACGGCGCCCGAATCGACCGCCGCAACGCCGAGGACATCTTCGTGCCGCTCTACGATCACCAGATTCCACCGGGGGCGGCCGATGTGATCCACTATCGACTCGAGGTGCCGCCGGCAACGGCTGCCAGAAGCCTGACTGTCGAGGCGTCGGTCCGCTACCGGAAGTTCGACACGACGTACCTGCGCCACATCTACGGCGAGGAGACGACAAACAACCTGCCGATCCTCGATCTGGCCCGGGACACGGTGAGCTTCCCGGTCGGTCCCGCGGCTGTATCCGGCTCGCCGAGCCGTCAACCCGCGAAGCCTCTCTGGCAGCGCTGGAACGACTACGGCATCGGCCTGCTGCGCAAGGGCGGCACCGGTCGCGGTGAACTGCGGCAGGCAATCGAGGCCTTCACCCGCGTGGAGGAGTTGGGCTACCCGGACGGACCGCTCAACCTCGCCCGTGTCTACCTGACCCAGGGCACGGTCACCGACGCCGCGATCGCGGCACTCGAGCGGGCCGCCGCCTTCGAACCGCCGGCGCCGGCCTGGTCGCTGGCCTGGTTCTCCGGCCTGGTCAACTTCCAGAACGGCGCCGTGGACGCGGCCATCTTGAACTACCGCTCGATCCTGGAGGCCGACAGCGAAGAGATGCGCAGACGCCGCTTCGACTTCAGCCGCGACGTGCGGCTCCAGAATCAGCTCGGCCTGGCCCTGTTCGAGCGGGCGAAGCAGGAGCGGGGCCGGGCCCGGGCCGAGGCGAGGGACGAGCGCCTGCACGAGGCGCGGAAGTCGTTCGAGCGCGCCCTGGCGATCGACCCCGAGAACGTCACCGCGCACTACAACCTGGGTCTGATCCACTCCCAGCTCGGTGACCGCGAGGAGGCAGGGCGGCATCAGGCCCTCCACGCGAAGTACAAGCCGGACGACAACGCCCGCGACCGTGCGATCGCGATCGCGCGTCGGGCGGACCCTGCCGCCGATCACGCCGCGGAAGCCATCGTGATCCACGACCTGCACCGCGCCGGGCGCTTCGAAGGCAGCCGGGCCGGAATCGCCGGAGGCGGCGGTTGAGACCCGACTCGCCGAGAAGCGGCCACCCGGAGGAACCGAAGGCGGTACCCGGAACCGACCGCGGCGCCGAAGATGGCGTCGAGGGACCCGCACCGGAAGAGGAACTCGTGGCCGGAGACGATGCGGTCATCGGTCGGGGGCTCGTCCGGTCGTTGCAGTTGCTGGCGGCGCTTGCCGCCGCCGCGCTTCTCGTGGTCGCGCTGCGCCACCTCTTCCAGGCCGGGCCGAAGCAGGCACAGGAGATCGCGGTCGCGGCGCCGCGTCCGATCGAGGCGGCGCCCGAAGTGCCGGTGGTCCCGTTCACGGACATCACCGTCGAAGCGGGTATCGATTTCGTCCACGTGAGCGGCGCTCAGGGGGAGGCTCTGCTGCCGGAAACGATGGGCTCGGGCGCAGCCTTCTTCGACGTCGACCGGGACGGGGACCAGGACCTGCTGCTCGTGAACTCGACCGAGTGGGGCGCGGCAGCGGACAGCGGCCCGACGATGGTGCTGTACGAGAACGACGGCGCCGGGCTCTTCGCGGACCGGACTGCCGAGTTCGGCCTCAGGACCAGCTTCTACGGCACGGGTGTCGCGGTCGGCGACGTGGACAGCGACGGCTGGGTGGACCTCTTCATCTCCGCGGTGGGACCGAATCGCCTGTTCCGGAACGCCGGAGGGCGCCGCTTCGAGGACGTGACCGCGGCGGCGGGCGTCGCCGGTGCCGCTACCGAGTGGAGCAGCAGCAGCGCCTTCTTCGATGCCGACGGAGACGGCGACCTCGACCTGCTGGTCGGCAACTACGTCCGCTGGTCGCGCCAGATCGACATCGAGATCGGCTATCAGTTGACGGGAGTCGGGCGCGCCTACGGACCGCCGCTGAACTACGGCGGCACGACGATGGACCTCTATCGCAACGACGGCTCGGGCTCGTTCACCGACGTCTCCGAGCAGGCCGGCATGCACATCCTGAACCCGGCCACGGACACTCCCGTGGCCAAGAGCCTCGGGTTGGCGCCGATCGACATCGAAGGCGACGGCGACATCGACGTGCTGGTAGCCAACGACACGGTGCGCAACTTCCTGCTCGTGAACGACGGCGACGGCGTGTTCACCGAGCAGGGAGGAAGCTACGGCCTCGCCTACAGCCGCGAGGGCGCGGCGACCGGGGCGATGGGCGCCGATGCCGCCGACTTCCGCAACGACGGCGAACTCGGCTTCGCGATCGCGAACTTCGCCAACGAAATGACATCGCTCTACGTCTCCCAGGGCGATCCGACACTGTGGAGCGACGAGGCGATCATCGCCGGCGTCGGCGCTCCGAGCCGCCGCGTGCTCAGCTTCGGCCTGTTCTTCTTCGACTACGATCTGGACGGGCGGCTCGACCTGCTCCAGGTCAACGGCCACCTGGAGGATGACATCGAGGTCGTGGAGCCCAGCCAGAGCTACCGTCAGCCGCCGCAGTTGTTCTGGAACGCCGGTCCCGACGCCGCGGCGACCTTCGTGCCGGTCACGCCGGCACCCGGCGACGGACTCGCCCGCAAGCTGGTGGGCCGAGGATCGACCTATGCCGACATCGACGGCGACGGCGATCTCGACGTGCTGCTGCTCCAGACCGGCGACCGACCTCTTCTGCTGCGCAACGACCAGGAGACCGGCCACCGCTGGCTGCGCTTCCTGCTTCGCGGCGATGGCGAGCACGTGAACCGCGACGCCATCGGCGCCTGGGTCGAGGTCGAACACCGGACCGCGGCCGGGCCCGTGGTTCAGCGGCGCCAGGTCATGCCGACCCGCAGCTACCAGAGCCAGGTCGAGCCTGTCGTCACGATCGGCCTGGGCGGCGTGTCGTCGGTCGAAGGCCTGGCAAGGGTGGACGTCGTCTGGCCCGACGGCGCCCGGCAGGCGGTCGACGTCGACGGCCTGGACCGACTCGTCGAGGTGAAGTACGAGTCTGCACGCAGTGGATCGGCAGCCGGATCAGGCTCGACGAAGGTCGGCAGCGCACCGAGCGGCGGCGGCAGTTGAAGACCGGAGCCGCAGACCGAAGGGGACGCAGCCGGAGCAATCCACCAAGATGCCCGGCGGCGAATGGAGATCGAGGGGTGTCCGACCATGTACAGTAGATGTTTCGCCTCCTTGGCCATGAAAGCGCAACGAATCGTTCTGGTTCGGGCGATGTCGATACTCCTCGCCGGTGCGTCCTCGACAGGCGTCGCCGCGCAGACGACCGTCCTCACCAACGCCACGGTGATCGACGCCACCGGCGCGCCGCCTGTCGAGGACGCGGCGGTCGTCATCGAGGGCAACCGGATCGCGGCGATCCACACGCCTTCGGCCACCGCGCCCGATCCGGGCGACGACGGGCGGGTGATCGATCTCGACGGCGCCCATGTCCTCCCGGGCCTGTGGAACAACCACTCCCACCTCGGCGACCTGCTGCCCGATCCGAAGGGTCTGCTGTCGGACGAGCCCCTGCCGCGAGCCACGATTCGAGCCGGGCGCAACGCGATGGACGCGCTGAAGGCCGGCTTCACGACCCTCCGGATCGTCGGCGATCGCGATTTCATGGACGTGGCCTGGAAGAGGGCGTTCGATTCGGGGGTCTTTGTCGGGCCGCGGATCATCGCGGGCGGTCCGCCGATCTCGACCGACGGCGACACGGACTGGCTTGTCAGGACGGGCAAGGGACCGGAGGGCATCCGGGCCGCGGTCGCCGACAACATCGCGAAGGGTGTACAGCTCATCAAGTTCCTGGGCAGTCGGATGCCGCCGGAAGAGCTGATCGCCGGTATCGAGGAATCCCACCGGCACGGCATTCCGGTCACTGTCCACGCCGACGACGAGTCCACCCGGATCGCCGTGATGGCCGGCGCCGAGAGCATCGAGCACGGCAACGACCTCTCCGACGACACGATCCGCATGATGGCCGAGGCGGGGACCTTCCTCGACCCGACCATCCAGTGCAACCTGAGCGCCGAGTTCATCGCCGAGCGCGAACGGCTGATCCGCGAGGCGGGCTACGCCGCCCCGCCCGAGGTCGTCGAAGGCCGCGTGCGGGTTTCGCACGCGGACGAGCGCACGCCGGAGCACGCGAACCTGGCGCGCGACGTGCTCAACAAGGCCTACGCCGCCGGTGTCCGGCTGACCACGGGGAGCGATTCGAATCCGATCTCGGAGATCGGGATTCTCGAGATCGAGCAGCTCGTGTTCCACGGCATTCCGGAGATGGCCGCCATTCAGGCCGCGACCCGCAACAGCGCCGAGATGATGGGGATGCTCGACGAACTGGGCACGGTCGAGGCCGGCAAGCTCGCCGATCTGATCGTGCTCGAAGAGAACCCGCTCGAACACATCTCGCACCTGCGCAGCCTGTCCATGGTGATCAAGGACGGCAAGATCGTGAATCGCTCGCCGGACGAAGGGCAGGCCAGTTTCTGGGAGCTGTACCTGCAGGACTGAACGGAGAACGCCGCACAGGAGAAGCTCATGAGGCAAACCAGGACGTTGCAGGGAGCCCGTGCGGCCAGAACCGGGTGTGCCGGCGGCGGCAGCGGGCTCGAAGCACCGGCCTTCCGTCGTTCTGCCGCGACAGCGTCAGTGCCGGCAGCGGTCGCCGCCGGCTGCCTGCTCCTGACCGCATGCGCCCCGCGAGAACCGGCGACGCTGCCGGAGATCGACACCTCCTGTGCGCCAGACGGCATCGTGGACCTTCCGGCCGACGTTCCCGCCATGTTTCACGAGCACTTCGTGAAATACGCCTGCTTCCCGACGCCTGACGGCAGACGGATCCACTTCCTGGCCTCGGACGGTTGGACCCGCGACCAGATCAAGCACGGTCTCAACGTGATGGAGCACCTGCTGGCCGACTTTCCGGGCTCGGCCTACGGCGACGACAAGAGCGGGATCGCCAGCGCGATGGCGGACCGCAAGGCGACGATGGTCCTCTTCGACACGGAAGAGGACCTGAACGAGGCGATGCGGTCCGGACTGGCGCGCTCGACCGACCTCGGCATGCAGGACCTGCGCGCGAACGAGAGTCCGGCGCCGGGGGACGCCGACTACATGGCCCACGTCACCCGAGACGCCTCCTACGAGGAGATCTGGCACCTGATCCACGACTACGGAGTCAAGCCGACGCTGCCGGAGATGATCGCCGAGATGAGAAGGGCGAACGACGAGGCGGAAGCGAAGGGCTGGCAGGGTTGGCCCAGAGAAGACACGGAGAACCACCCGAACGAGTACGTCGGCGTCCTGCTCGACAACTACTACGACCTGTGGACGGTTCCGCCGACCAGGTACGAAGGGCGCGACATCGGCCCTGACGACATCCCCGAGGGACACTCTCACTTCGGTGAGTACTTCGCGGGCAGTCGCGCCCTGATGGAGGAGAAGGACCCGCCTGGCTGGGCGCTGATCCGGAAGTTCGTGCCGCCGGATCTGACCTACACGCCGGAACTGCCGCTCGACTTCAGCGGCACCTTCTCGATGGCCTTCGATCCGGACGAGCGCTACACGATGAAGACCCGGCATCTCCGCAACGTCGCGCTGACCGGCAACGGCGACGCGAACCTGCGCGGCAACGCGCACGACAACGTGCTCACCGGCAACGCCGGCGCGAACCTGCTCGAGGGCGGCGGCGGCAACGACACGCTGGACGGCGGCCCCGGCGGCGACACGGCCGTCTTCAGCGGACCGGAGGCCGACTACGAGGTCACCCGGGATACGGACGGAGCGACGGTGAGCGACGCGCAGCCGGAGCGCGACGGGACGGACGTGCTGCGAGGCATCGAGTCCCTGCAGTTCAGCGACGGCATCGTCCAACTGCAGCCGTTGGAACCGTAGCCGCCGGAACGGTGGTTGCCGGAACGGCATCTGCCGAGGAGGGGGTTGGATAGCGTTGCAGCATGCACCCGACGAACGGACGCCTCGCGCAGCAGATGCGCTTTCTGGTCGAAGCCGACCGGCTCAAGCACGTGCTGCGTCGCACGTCCACCATTGGCAACGACCGGCGCGAGAACTCTGCGGAACACTCGTGGCACCTGACGTTGATGGCCCTGGTCCTGTCGGAGCATGCGGCCGTTGCCGACCTCGATCAACTCAAGGTCTTCAGGATGCTGATCGTCCACGACCTGGTGGAGATCGATGCCGGCGACACCTTCGTCTACGACAGGGCGGCCCTGGAGGATCAGGAAGAGCGGGAGCAGCAGGCTGCCGCGCGCATCTTCGGGCTGCTGCCGGCCGAGATCGGCGAGCGACTGCGCTCGCTGTGGGACGAGTTCGAGGCGCGCCGGAGCCCCGAGGCGAAGTTCGCCAGGGCGCTGGACCGCCTGCAGCCCATGCTGCTGAACTACATGAACGACGGCGGCCCCTGGCGCAAGCACGGCGTGCGAGCCGATCAGGTCCGCGAGATCAACCAGTGCATCGAAGATGGCGCGCCCGAGTTGTGGCGCTACGCCGAGGAGATGATCAAGGACGCCGTCCGGCGCGAACTCCTGGCGCCTTGACAGCCCGTCGTGGACAGCCCGTCGTGCGCCATCCGTTGCGGGGAGACTGAACCATGAAGGCCGGCGCACTCGGAGTTCCTCTTCTCCTGTTTCTCCTGCTGGTCTGTCTGTTCCTGGCTGCCTGTGCCGCCGCGCCCGAGGAAACCCCGGCGGCCGGCGACATGGCCTGGGTCAAGAAGGTGATGGTCCACGGCGTGCCGATCTACGCCACGAACACGACGGGCGACGACAAGCTCCTGCACGCGGCCGGCGTTCTGGCCCAGTTCCTGGACAACGACGAGGACGGCGAAATCGACAATCCGAAGGTGCACCAGGCCATCCTGGACACCGGGGGCGCGATCGTGATGACCGGCACCCAGGACGAGGCGGACGACACGGACTGGAGCAACGCGCCAAGCGGCCAGGGCCTGTACGACGAGGAGACCGAGATCGACGCCCGGGCGCGCGGCGTGTTCGATGCGGCGCTCGAGGAAATCTGGCACATGGTCACGGACAACGGCTACGGCGCAGCCTATCCGGAGGTCTTCGGGACAGAGCCGGGCACCGCGCTGACCGACGCCATGGACATGGCCCGCGGAGGCCGCTTCGACGGCCCGCCGGAGGCGTACCCCGAAGGCGCCTGGTACACCTACGACGACGAGACCTGCGACTACGGCTGCATGGCGTCGGAGTACATCTACTGGGTGTACACGTCCTTCATCGGCGCTCAGGATCTGCCCGGGCGGCTCGAGCAGATCGGCCACGAGTGGCCTCTCGACACACCGGAGAAGCTGAGGGACAGGGAGCCCGTCCTCTGGGAGATCCTGAGCGATCCCGAGTACCGGATCCCCATGGTCATCCCGGACGGGAACTACGAGGGCGCGCCGCTGGAAATCGAGCCGTACGAGTTCCGGTCCCGCCACGAACAGGCGAACCTCAGGATCCGGCGCGACAAGTTCGATCTCGTTCTTCCGGCCATCATGAGGGAGCGCGGCGTCGACATGTGGATTCACGTGATGCGGGAGTCGATCCCCGACTCCTTCGGCATCGACGAACTCGGCAGCGCCTCCGGCGTGTTCGTGTTCACGGACCGGGGCGGCGACCGCATCGAACGGGCCGTCCTCGGCCGACGCTGGGGCGCCGCGCACCGCGGCTGGGGCGAGAGCGACTACCGCCACGTCGAGGAGAGCGGCGCCTACGACATCGTGGCGCCGGCCGTTCGCGTCCAGGAGCCGGTCGGCGGTCCGCTGACGGAGTACGACTACCGGTTCCAGGGGCTCGGGGACTTCGTCGCCGAGCGCGACCCGGGGGTCATCGCGGTCAACTTCAAGCACGAGCTCGGCCCCTGGGTGACCTACCGCGGAGAGATCGACGGCCTCTCCCACACCGACCACGTCCTGCTCTCGGAGGAGATCGGCAAGAAGTACGCGAGCCGTCTCATGTCGTCCGAGTGGCTGGTCATGGACTACATCAACCGGCACGTCCCGAGCGAGGTGGAACTGCTCAAGCGGATGCGGCGGGAGGATCTGTGGAAGTTCGACGAGGCGCTCGATGCGATCGAACCGGGAGTGACCCGGACCGACGAGACCGAGCTCACCGTGATGCGCCGGATGACGACGGGCGAGTCACAGCGCGGCCGGAGCGAGGGCTGGAAAGGCGCCGTCGTCGACGGCGGCGACATCCTGGCGAACCCGAGCATCGGCATGTACGCCTACGTGCTGCGCGAGGGTGAAACGGCCCCGCCGCCGGAGATCCGGAAGCTCTGGGCGGAGTACCTGAAGGTCGACGCGATCCTGGCGGAGACGATCCGGGCCGGCCTGACGCCGCACGAGATCATCCGCGACTACACACGGAAGTTCGACGAGGCCGGAATCGTCGTCCGCGACAACCAGCTTCACATGGTGACGCCGAAGAACGACTTCCCTGCCTACGCTGCAGGCTTCGACCTGGAGAAGACGCACATCTCGATCGACTCGCACGGCCAGATGAAGGGCGCGCGCCCCGAGTCGGTGGAAACCTACTTCGGTCCCAGGATCGGCTCTCTGGGCCCGGACTGGTCGAAGGAGATTCCGCTCGCGCCGTACCACCACTTCGTCATCGAGTACTTCCTCTACATGCCTTCACCGGCCCCGGACGGCGCGGACCAGTACCTGCTTTGGTGGGCCCACGAAGAAGCCCTGGCGACGGAAAACGGCATCGAGTACCTGTCCCCGCCCCAGAAGGAACTCGTCCTGATCCGCTGAACCGGCTGCGCCGGCACTCCAGCCGGAATCAGGCGCGCTCCCGGCCGGCCTGTCGATCGGTGCCGGTTGCTCGCAGGACATTGGCAGTCCTTGCACCGGATCGAGTCCGACGAGCCTGTTGGCAACAGGACTGTCGGCAGGAAGATCGGCTGCCTACAGCCGGTCCGCGAGCTGCAGTGCAGGGTCGAACAGGCGGTTCGGCACGTCGTCATCGCCCAGGAGCAACCGGATCTCGTCGTCGTGGCCGGTCATCTCCCAGCGGATCAGCGAGATCGGGATGATGCCGGCAGCCAGGAACTCGTCGATGAACTCGCTGAGCACGAACCGGTCGCCGGCCTGCATCGCCCGTTCACGAAAGAGCTTCATGAAGTGGGCCTTGCCGACGACAACTCCGGTGTGGAAGCCGGGGAAGCGCAGGTTGGATTCCATCTCGTACCAGACCATGAGTTCGTCCTCCTGGGACCAGCCCTTGGCCATCAGCGCGGCGCAGAGTCTGCGCGACTCGTCGAAGGTGATCAGGTTGGCGTGCATGGCGAGATCGGGGAGCGCCAGGCTCATGTGGGAGATGTTCATCAGGTACTCGACCTCGCGGCCGCGCCGCGGCCGTTCGTCGAGAACGCCCGCCTGCATCAGGAGTTCCTCCAGGGCCACCGCCCAGCCCTCCATCCGCATCCACTCCATGTTGAACCGCCGGTCGGCGCCCCGGATCGGCCGGTCGTCGCGTCGATGCCGCTGCGCGTCGAGCATGTGACCGACGTACTCGTGCGTCTCGCCGGGCAGAATCTCGCGCTCTCTCGCCTTGTGGTCGATGCTCAACTCGGAGGGCAACGGCACCGGCGGCCCGTCCGGGTCGCTGTAGTCGGTCGGATCGACCCAGTTCGGCAGCGTCATGATGTCCTCGCCGCTGAGGAAATCGACGACGTAGGCCAGAGCCTCGTGCAGCCTGTCCGAGTACTCCTCGGGCGTGTCGGCGATCTCGAGCGGCGACAGATCGCGGTTGCGGTTCTCTTCGAGCACCAGAAAGGTGACGAGTCGGTTGTACTCCTGCTCGACGATCATCCGGCTCTCCTCCCAGCCATAGGGCGAGAGGTGGACGTTGCGAAGCCACCAGTCGTAGTTCTCCTTGCCGATACCGGCGGCGCCGGTCCACGACGGCCTGTTCTCCTCGACCCAGCCTCCGAACGCGAGGACAGCGTCACGAGCCGCTTCCGCATCCGCCACGAGTTCCGGATGATGTTCGGCCAGTTCTTCCGCGATCTCTCCGTAGATCCACGCCTCCCGGGGCGCAGCCCAGATCGCGATCGTGCCGAGGTCAGGCACCGCTTCGGTCAGGTTCGACCGGGCCTGCTCGTAGATCTTCGGCACCGCCCGCAGGGTCGTCCGATATCGATCGAGTTCGCCGTCGTCGAACGGCGGTTGCTGGTGGAACAGCGTTCCGAAGCCGGACATCGCCGGCCCGGCGCCGCTCTGGGAAATCAGGTAGAAGGCCGGATCACGCGACCAGGGCCGAGTCACCCGGTGGTAGAAGTCGAGCCCGTTCATCTCGGCGCGGACCAGGTGATGGTCGATCTGTTCGGAGACAGGCCAGTCGGAAATCTCGATCGCGGCCAGCCGGCGCTTGTAGTCCTCCAGGCCCAGCCGCTGAGCTTCCATCGCCTGGGCGGTGTAGTCGGGAACGCCGTCCCTGATCTCCGGTTCCTGGAAGACGCGGAACTCCTCGAAGAGCTGCAGCAGGTCGTCGTGGGTGCCGGGCGCGGCCACCTCGGTGGCAGAACGCGCCTGAACGCAGGCGATCGCCAGCGCGAGCAGAAAGACAGGTGGAGCGAAGCGGAAGCTGTTCAGCCGCATGAGGCGTGTGCTCCTTCGGTCGGGGATGTGGACAAGAGTGTACTGCCAGGGGCCGGCCGTTCCGGGTGGAGAGGCAGCTCGCCGTTGCCGCCGCGGAATCCGTCGGGGTGAAGTTCGTGGGCGTAGGATCCGAAGGGTGAACGTTGCAGGAACGGGCTTGGGTGCTCTCGGCTTCGCCGTGTTTCTCGCCTGTTCGCCCGGCCCGCATGAACCGCCGGCGCCGCGAGGAATACCCCATCCGGAACTGGCGAATCTCGAGCCGTCCCTCGCCCGCGAGATCGAGGTGCGGCGCGCGGCACTCGAAGCGCGGATCGCGAACGCCGAGGCAACCGTCGTCGAAGAGGCCGGCGCCGTCGGTGACCTGGGCCGGCTCTATCAGGCCCACCGCCTCCTGGAACCCGCCCGGGCCTGCTACCGCGAAGCGCACGCCCTGGACCCGGAGTCATTCGCCTGGGCCTACTACCTGGGAGTCCTCGAGGCGGGCGCCGGAGACATCGACGCGGCGGCCGACGCCTTTCGCCACGCGCTCGGTCTGCGTCCCGCTGACGCGCCGACCCTCATCCGTCTGGCCGACCTGGAACTCGAACAGGGCAGGATCGACGAGGCCGAAGCGCTGTACGTCCGCGCCGCCCGGGCGGACGACTCGGCGGCTGCGGCCTACGGGATGGGCCGGGTCGCCGAAGCGCGAGGCGCCTGGACGGGCGCCATCGAACAGTTCCAGCGCGCCCTGACACTGCAGCCGGGAGCTTCCGTCCTCCACTACCACCTCGGCCAGGCCTACCGCGAACGGGGCGAGTTCGACCGGGCCGAGGAAGCTCTGGCCCGGAGCGGCACGAACCGGGTCGCGATGGTCGATCCCCTGATGCACGAGCTGACTACTCTGGCGATCGGCGCCTCGCCTCACCTGACGCGGGGAAACGCGGCCGCAAGGGAGGGCCGCCTGGCCGAAGCGGAAGCGGCCTACCGGCAGGCAGTCGCGGCGGACGCCGCGAATCCGCGCGCGCACCAGAGCCTGGCGACCGTGCTCCTGCGCCGCGGGAACGCAGACGCGGCTCTGGACCACTTCGGCGTCGCGGTCCGGCTGGAGCCCGAGAACGCCCGCGCCCACGCGGACCTCGGCGTTCTCCTGAGTGACCTGGGGCGCAACGACCGCGCACTGGAGCATCTCCGCCGCGCGGTCGATCTGGAGCCGGGGCTGACGCCGGCGCTCGTCACGCTTGGCAACCTGCAGTCGAGGATGGGCCGCCTGGCTCAGGCAGAGGAGACCTACCGCCAAGCGCTCCAGAACGAGCCCGGAAACTGCGATGCCCGGCTGGGGCTCGGCGCCGCGCTGGCGGAGACCGGCGACTTCGAGCAGGCGGTCGTGGAACTGCGGGAGGCCCTGCACCTGGCGACCGATGGCGACCGGACGCCGCGGATCCACTTCGGCCTCGCCGAGGCTCTCGTGCGCACCGGCCGACTCGAAGAGGCATTGCCGCACTACACGCGCGTCCGGGAGATCGACCCCGCGCAAGGCGTCGCCTGGCTCCGCGAGGCCACCGTGCTGATGGGTCTGGAGCGTTTCGCCGACGCCGGGGCGGTCCTCGAAGAGCGGCTGGGAATCGCCGCGGCGGACGACCGGGCTGCTCATTCCCTGGCAAGGTTGCTCGCCGGCGCACCGGACGAATCGCTGCGCGACGGGCTGCGGGCGCTCGCCATCGCCGGTCGATTGCTGGCGGCCGACAAGGCCGCGCCCACTGCCGAAACGGCCGCCATGGCACTCGCCGAGATCGGGCGCTTCGAGGAGGCGGCCAGCATCCAGCGCACGCTCGTCGAAGAGGCCCGCCGGCAAGGCCGCACCGGCGAAGAGCGGCGGCTCGCTCGCAATCTGGAGCGGTACGCGGGCGGTGAGGCCTGCTGCGCCCGAGCCGCGGATGCCTTCCCGCCCTATTGACTCTGGCCGGACCTCAAGTCCGCCTCGACGAACTGGTGCGGCGAGACGACCCGAACGTTCCGACCAGCAGAAGCTGTCGAGACCGGGAAGGAGCCGGCGATCCGAAAAGCGTAACCACCTCAGTTCACCGCCTGCAACGGGCGCAAGAAGATGATTCTGGATCTGTCGACCAGCAATGCCAGACGGCCATCAGCCATCCATGTGATGTCCCGTATCCTCCCGCCTCGTCTCCCAGGCCTGACTTCGATCTTCTCTACATACCGTACGAGATTGCCGGAACGGCGAACCCGGAAGACCGAAAGACCGCGCAACGAAGCGATCAGAAGGTCGTCTCCCCACAAGGGGAAATGGCGTGCGTCGTTCACGACCATGCCAGAAATCCCTATCGATGGCACCCAGGCGAAAACAGGTTCTGCGAAGCCGTCGTGCCGGCCCATCTCGACACTGTCGTCCAATGCTCCGCCACCATGTATGAGACCGTAGCTGACATGAGGCCAGCCGTAGTTGTTACCCGGTTGAAGCAGGTTGAGTTCGTCGCCGCCTTGCGGCCCATGCTCCGTTGCCCACAGGATTCCGTCCCGATCTCGAGCAAGCCCTTGTGGATTACGATGGCCCATGGTCAGTACTTCCACTGCGCCAGTTCCGATCTCGATACGAACGAGCTTCCCGAAGTGCGAGTCGGGATCCTGAGGCAGAATCGGGATCCTGTGCCGGCGAAACCCGTCCTGGCCATGATCTCCAATGATGAGCAGCAAGTGATCGGCACCATCCGCCAGCATCCTTCCGCCCACCTGGTTTCCGAAGACAAGGGTAGTAGCAGCGCTGGTCAGGCATGGCTCTGCGTCGAAGATCGTCTTCCAGGGCGACAGTACCGGGATTTGCTCTTCGTCCCGGAAGAGTGTCGTGCGTGACAACCTGAACCGATAACAACCCCCCCCCCTCAACGAAATAGTGGTGGCTGACAAACAGATCAAGCTCCCCAGCCGAGTTTCTTTTCAGTAGAATGTCCGCGACTCGAAAGCGGCCTTCGACTATCGGTTCGAAATCAAGCGCCTCCAGGGCGCCACGATTCATCGGAACCCGTCCGCCGAGATACTCCACGGTTCCGTTCGACCTGATCAGCGCAAGCCTGCCGCTCGGCTCCGCGAGCAGCAGGTCTTGGCCAAAGGACTCGATGGCGCCTCCCGTGTTCAGGTCGGCGAACGGCTCGAACTTCACGGTCTCCACTTTCAGAACATACAAGTGGGTGCTCGGCCACGGCACAAGCTGAACCGTCGCCGACGGGCTGTTGCCGAGCGGCTTCGGAGTGTCGCCGCCGGTGCACACGGCCCCGCTCGTGCCGCAGGCCCGGCCGCCCGGGAGCGTGATCGTCACCGCCTCGCGCGAGTCCGGCTCGACCGTGATCTCCCACAGGTCGTTGCGGCCGTCGACTCGCCACGCCTCCGTCACCCCGCCTTCCGTCACCGTGAAGGATTCGTCGCGCAACGTCTTGTAACTGGTGGCAACGTCCTCGCTGAAGGCGACCCGGAAGCGGAAGCCGCGCTCGCTGCCGTGCGCCGGCACGTTCTCGAATGCGGCCGTCAGCGGCTGCCCAGGCTCCGTATCCACGACGGGTGCAGTATCCACTACAATGGGCGTCCCGTCCCAGGTACCGAACACCCCGACGACTGACAACATCGCACCGGAACCGACAAGGAGCAAGGTGCGAACCATGCAATATAGTGGACCCAGGAATCGCATTTCAATCCCTCTTGTTGATTTTCAAATGGAAACTGCACATTCTCCGGAAGATCGCGCCGAGGCCGCAGGCGACCGCGAGCCGTTCCCGAAGCGTCGCGTTCCGTCGTGACAACCAGGTCCTTCGCTTCCGCAAGGGACTCCCATATCTTCGCGGAGCGAGTACGGAGGTCGCGGATGCTGACGAAGTCCATGGGCTCCCCTCCTGACAAGGATCACGATCGAGTACACGAGAGTGGCACGATTGTGTCTTTCCGGTCAAGGCATCGAACCCAGGGCTTCCCCCTCGCCCTGGACCAGGGTCTGGTACCTGCCGGAGCGCACACCCGTCCACTGTTCGACTGCGCCGTCAGGCCAGCGGACCTCGACGTGACTGACGGCAGCGTCCGCGGCATCGCCCAACCCCACAAGCACCCGCGCGTCGCGGGCCGAGGCGTAGCTGCCGTCGGTGTGGACGTGACGCCAGATGGGCGCAGCGTCCTGCCGGTGAACGAGGATCTGCGCGCCCAGGGCGTCGCGGCCATGGGCGACCAGGCGAAAGCCGAGCCACGCCCGATCCTGGCCGACTTGGTTCAGGAGCAGCCGAGCCGGTCCGTTGCTGTTGACGACCACGGCATCGAGGTCGCCGTCGTTGTCCACGTCGCCGAAGGCGGCGCCGCGGCTGACTTCGGCCGACGCGAAGGCGGGTCCCGCACTTGCCGTCACCTCCTCGAAACTGCCGCCGCCGAGGTTTCGCAGAAGCTGGTTCGTCTGCCGCAGCGGGTACGGATCGCCGGCGCGGATCAAGGCGTCGATACCGATCACCGCGCCGTTGACGGCGAGCACGTCGAGCCAGGAGTCGTTGTCGTAGTCGTTCCAGCCGATGCCGAAGGCGGTGAACGGCAGGCTCGGCGGCCCGAGTCGTGTGGACGCCGACTCGTCCCGGAACAGGCCGGCGCCGCCGTTGACGTAGAGCGTGTTCGTTTCCTGTTCCAGGTGCCCGAGCACCAGATCGGGGTCGCCGTCGCCGTCGAAGTCGCCGACGTCCACACCCATGCCGGCCTCCGGCTGACCGTCGCGGTTGACGGCGGCGCCGGCGAGCAGGGCGTTGTCGGCAAAGGCGCCGTCGCCCCGGCTGATCCAGAGCCGGTTCTCCATCAGGTCGTTCGCGACGTAGAGGTCGAGCCAGCGGTCGCCGTTGAAGTCGGCGGCGGCTGCGCCCAGGCTGGAACCCGCTTCGACGCCGATTCCGGACGGCAACGACACGTCCTCGAAGGTGCCGTCGCCGCGGTTTCGAAACAGGCTGTCGCTCACGGGCCGGTAGGCGCCGGGGGCGCAGTAGGTCAAGGCGCCGCTTGCCAGCGGGCAGGGCGTGTGGGCGGCGAGGGAGTAGTCGACGTAGTTGCCGACGTAGAGGTCGAGCCAGCCGTCGCGGTCGTAATCGAAGAAGGCGGCGGCGACGGACCATCGGGGATCGTCGGTTCCCGAAGTTGCCGTCACGTCTTCGAAGGCGCCGCCGCCGCGATTCCGGAGCAACTGGTTGGCGCCGAAGTTCGTGACGTAGAGGTCCGTCCAGCCGTCGTTGTCGAAGTCGCCCGCGGCGACGCCCATGCCGTAGCCGATCGCTTCGATGCCGCTTTCGGCAGTGACGTCGCTGAACGCGATGGCGCTGGACTCCGCGTTGCCGGCGCCGGGTTCCAGCTCGTTGCGGTAGAGGCGGTCGGCAAGCGGCGTGGGCGGCGGCGGAAAGAGGGCGTCCTCGACCGAGCGGTCCGCGCCCAGCATCCGGCCCTGGACGAGGTACAGGTCGAGGTCGCCGTCGTTGTCGAAGTCGAACAGGGCTGCGCCGCCGCCCATCATCTCGCTGAAGTAGTGCTCGCCGGACATGCCGTTGAAGTAGACGAAGTCGAGGCCGGCCGAGGCCGCGGCGTCGACGAAGAAAGGGCGCGGCGGGTCGGCAACGGGGTCTGCGGTCGGGGCGCAGGCGGAGAACGCGAGTGTCAGGGAGAGCGCCGGCATCACCGGATGCCGGCGGGCACGCCGGGCGGCGGAAGCGCTCAACAGCCCGTGGTGAAAGTCCACGTCGCACCGAGAGCGGTCAGGCGCCCGTCCGGCAAGGCGCGGCGAGGGAGCATGTCGGGCCATGTGCGACCGAGGAGCAGCGACGCCGGACGGGCTGCATGGACGTTTCGATGCAGCGCGACTTTCGCCACGAGCTGTCAACCCTTGCGTTCCAGGTCGCGCGCGGTGGCGAGTTCGCGTTGCGCCGCCGCTGGCTGGCCGAGTCGGGTGAAGATGTCGGCGAGCAGATAGTGACCCATCGGGGCCATCCCCGCACCGGGGTCGAGTTCCAGGCCGGTGCGGGCCAGCGCCATCGCGCGGTCGAGTTGTTCGTTGCGGTCGATCAGGGACTTGGCCAGGAAGAAGTGGCCGACGGCGAACTCCGGATTGATGTCGATCGCTCGCTCGAGCGCTTCGGTTGCGCCATGAGGATCGCCGAGGCTGTCGAGCAGGCGCCCCAGGTTGAACTGGACGCGGTAACTCCGGGAGTGGTAGTCGAGTTCTCTGCGGTAGAAGTCGACCGCGGCGCGCGCGTCGCCCCGTCGCTCGGCGAGCAGGGCGAGGTTGAAGCGGGCGAGACGTACATCGGGCTGGATGGCCAGCGCCTCCTCGAAGAGCCGTTCGGCATTCACGAGGTCGGAGCGCAGGAGAGCCACGGCGCCCCGACCCACGGCGGCCGCCCCCATGTCCGGTGAAAGAGCTGCCGCCTCCTCGAGGTGCCGGTCCGCAGCATCGAGTTCGCCGCGGTCGACGAGCATGCGCGCGAGTTCGTAGTGGATCATCGCGTTGCGGGGGTCGAGGCGGAGGAACTCCTGGTAGCCGAGCATCGCTTCCTCTTCCGCGCCGGTTCGACGGTAGGCGTTGGCGAGGTTGATCACGGCGTGGGCGTAGTCGGGCCTGAGTTCGATGGCTCGCTTGTAGCTCTCGATCGCGGCACCGGGCCGGTTGGTCCGGATCTGCTCGTCGCCGAGCCGCACCCAGGCAGAGGTGACCGAAGGATCCTCGATCAGGACCCGCTCGAGGGCTTCCATCGCCGCCTCCCTGTTTCCCCTGAGCGAGGTCTCCCGGGCGGTCCGCATCAGGTTGAAGAGGTGGATCTTGTCCTTGGGGTCGCCGAGCGTGGATCGATCGACCGGCTCTGCCGAGGCGCCGGCGAAACTGCCCATGTAGCCGAGTGCGGCGAGACGGGCGCGGGTGTCGGGATCGACCTCCTCGACCGGGTCGGGCAGCGTACGGTCCGTCCATCTCGACTCGAGCGCCCGAAGCATGGAGGCCATCCGATCGGCCTCGTCGGGACGGACGGAGTGGAGGTTGTTCAGCTCGCCCGGGTCGGCACTCAGATCGTACAGTTCCGGCCGCGGGGCGGCGACGTACTTCATGTTCCCGACCCGCAGCGAGGCCAGATCGCTCCACCCGTAGTGGTAGCGCGGATAGACGGCCTCGGCGTAGGCGGCAAGGCGCGGCCCCGTGGAACCCGTCAGGAACCGAACGAGGCTGGCGCCCTCGAAGGAGGAGTCCCGCACTTCCTGCCCCGCTTCCACGGCCAGAAGATCGAGGACCGTCGGTGTGACGTCGACGGCCCGGACCACGTCCGGGACCCGGCGTCCGCGCATCGTGTCGTAGGGGGCGCGGACGATGAAGGGAACCCGGGTCGCAGCCTCGTAGATGAAGAAGCCATGGCCGGATTCGCCATGCTCTCCCAGGCTCTCGCCGTGGTCTCCCATCACCATCACGACGGTGTCCCTGGATCGGCCGGTTTCGTCGAGCCACCCGAGCAGCCGGCCGATCTGGGAGTCGACGTAGGCAATCTCGCCGACGTAGGGGCGGTTCCGGTAACGCTCGGCGAAGGGCTCCGGCGGCTCGTAGGGAGAATGCGGATCGTAGTAGTGGACCCAGGAAAAGAAGCGCGCCTCAGGTGCTTCGTCGAGCCAGGCAAGCGCCGCGTCCGTGACCTCGCCCGCCGGCCGCTCGATCTCGTTCAGTGCCAACCGTACCGTGTCGCCGAGCTCGAAGTCGTCGAAGTAGTAGTCGAAGCCCTGGGCGATGCCCCACTTCGCGTCCAGCACGAAAGCGCCCACGAAACCGCCCGTCCGCAGGCCTTCGTCGCGCAGGATCTCGGCCAGCACGACGTGCTCGTCGTCCAGGTAGAAGCCGCCGTTGTCCCGCACGCCATGCGACGGCGGGAACTCCCCGGTAAAGATCGACGCGTGCGCGGGAAGGGTCAGCGGCGCCACCGCCTGCGCCTGCTCGAACAGAACGCCCTCGGCAGCCAACCGGTCGAGATGCGGCGTCTCGATATCCGGGAAACCGTACGCCCCGAGCCGGTCCGCCCGTGTGGTGTCCAGGGTGATGAGCAGCAGACTCAGGTCAACAGGCTCGACCCCGTCCGGAAGCCGCCCCAGCACGTGGCCGGAAGGCGCCATGAACTCCCGCTCCGGCAGAAGCCGGATTGCCGCGCCCGCCAGCACGACCGCGGCAACGGCCAAGGCAACCGCGAACCCGACCCACCGGCGCGCCGGCTTCACGACATCCCGGCGAGTAGATCCGCGGCCCATGGCGAGATGTCAGCCTAGCAGCGGCACGCCGGCCGTGATCGCCCGCAAGCTGCAGGTGGCCGCCGACAGCGGAAGCAGGCGCTCAGCCCAGGAAGGAAGCGGGGACACTACAGAAGCGGCAGTGACGACGTGGCGGTCACGTCTCGGCAGGTTGAAGTCGGCGAGTTCACGGCCGGAGTCTCTGAAGTTCGGTCCGATGTCCCGACTCCGATTAGGCTGCTGCGCGTGACGACCTTCGACACCCTCACCGTCGCCCGCAACCTCGAGGACGCCGGCATGCAGGCGAAGCAGGCCGCCGCGGTCACGGCGGCGATCCGCGACGCCGCGGTTCTCCATGACGACGCCGCGACGAAGGCGGACCTCGAACCACTGGCAACGAAGGTCGCCCTGGCAGAGCTCGAAACGCGGATGACCCGGACGCTCTACGGCGTTGCGGCTGCACTGCTGGCCGGACAGTTGGCCGCCGTCCTGGCGCTGCTCCGGCTACTCGGCTAGCGCCAGCGGAGCCGGTCCGGCCGCCAGGCTAGAACCGGAGGCGCGCTCCCAGCCGCCAGACGCGTCCGCGGACCAGCCGTCTCGGGGATCCGAAGGGCCGTTCGCTGTCCAGAGACTCCTCCGCTTCGATCACGGTGTCCGCGTTGCCGAGGTTGAAGACGTCGACTCCCACGCCGAGCGACCGGTCGCCGCCGATGCTGAAGTCCTTCTCCACCCTCAGATCGAGGCTGATGCCGTCGTCGACACGGAAGGAGCCCGCCGGGTAGCCGTAGATCTCCGAACGCTGGTCCACGTCGTCCACCCTGATCAGCTGGTTGTAGGTATTGCCCGAGAAGAAGCGGAGGAAGCCGCCGACGAGGATCCCGCCCGGGAGTTCGCCCGAGCCCACGACCTTGATCAGGTGCGTCGGATCGATCGTCAGGTTGCCGTAGGCGTTGATCTGTGAATTCGGATCGCTGAAGAAGGTCGAACCGCCGAGCGAGGAGCCCCTCGCTTCCTGAAACTCGGACAGGGTGTTGTTGTCGCTGCCTCTTGCCTCGCCGTAGGTCCACGCAGCCTGCAGCTGCCAGTTGTTGCGCCACCGTCTGGAGAGGCTCGCGGTGATCCCCGCGTACTTGCGAATCTTGCGGAAGCAGGTGAGCTGCTTGTAGGCCTGCCCGTAATCCTCGCAGTAGCCGACGTTCGTGAAGTGGAACCGGTTCTCGCCCTCGTTCGTCTGGTCGAGCACGTGGTACGTGCGGCCGCTGTTCGGATCCGTGTAGCGCACGGGTTCGAACTCGCCGGTGAGGTTCACGCCGTCCAGGAAGTCGTGGTTCGTGCGGTAGGTCGCCGTGACGTCGAGCGAGACGGTACGCGAGAGGACCTTCTCCCAGCCGACGTCCCAGGCGTACATGTAGGGCACGCCGAGGCTGTCGTCGATCGTCCACTGGCCGGGACCTCTAGCTTCGGTGAAGTCGTGCTCCCAGATCTCGTCGTCGGGGTTCCAGATGTAGCCGGTCCAGTCGCTCTCGGGGGCCAGCCGGCTGTAGAACAGCGAGATGACCTGGTGGTAGTAGCGTCCCCAGTGCGCCTTCAGCACGGAGTCGTTGTCGTTGCCGAGGTTGATGTTCAGTCCCAGGCGCGGCGCGATCGCGAGGTCGGGCGTGAACACGGTGCCCTGGTCGAAACGGACGCCGTTCACGTCCGACTCGAGGGCGCCGCGCCAGTAGTTGACCCGCACGCCGAGGTTCAGCCTCACCCGATCGTTGACCCCCCAGGAGTCCTGCACGTAGCCCGCGATGCGGTCGGTGTCGGCGAACGTGTTGTAGCCGGTGCTCTCGTACAGGAAGTAGGGCTCGCCGGCGAAGTCGTAGTAGTACTTGCCGCCAGACAACCCGCTGAGCGTGTTGACCAGCGTGTTCTGCAGTTCGACGCCGAACTTGAAGTCGTGCTCGCCGCGGATGAAGTCATCCGTGAAGTGGCTCACCGAGCCCATGAGCTGATAGCGCTCCCGGTTCGCATTGAAGGGACCGAACCAGTTCTCGGAAAGGCGGTCCTCGAAGCCGTCGTAGCGGGCGGGGACGTCGCCGTTGTCGGGCCGTTCGGTCTGACGCTGGTGATAGCCGCCGAACTTCAGGTCGAGCAGCGTGTCCGGGGACAGCATGTCCGTGTAGTTGAAGTTGAACAGGTACTGGGTCCCCACGTTGCTGAACGTGGCGCCGGGGGCGACGAAGTCACCCTCGTCCGCGCCCTGGTAGAGCGCGTCATGGGTGCTGTACTCCAGCATGCCGCTGAAGATCTTCTCCTGCGTCGGCGTCCAGTTGATCTTGCCCACCAACCTCGGCTCTTCGTAGGACGGGTCGTCGGGATGGCCCTCGGACGCCGTCGAATCCTCCTGGCGGTACTTGGCCGAGGCGAAGAACCACGCCTTGTCGCGCTGCACCGGTCCGCCGATGTCGAAGTGGACTTCCGTGTCCGAGCGGTCGCTGCCGCTGCGCTGCAGATCGGGGTTGTCCGTGTTCCGGGACTGCCAGTCGTTGTCCGCAAGCTGCAGGTCGACCAGGCCGTTCACGTCGTTCGAGCCCTGTTTCGTCGTCACGTTGACGATCACGCCGCTGTAGCCGCCGTACTCGGCGGATGCGCCGGCGCCGAGGACGGTGACGTCCTCCACCGAGAAGAAGCCGAGATCGACCTCGCTCTCGCCTGCCTCCGGGCTGTTGATGACGACTCCATCGACCGAGAACTGGACCCCCTGATCCGACGAGCCGAAGGCCGAAGGCCGCCCGCCGTCGGTGCCTTCGGAGTGGACGCCAGGCGCCAGCTGCACGATTCTGCGGATACTGCGGTCGCTCGGCACCTCCATCAGGATCTCGTTGTTGAGTTCCGTGGTCTGGAGCGTCGAACTGCGCACGTCGATGAGCGGCGATCCCTCCACGATGATCACGTCCTCGATGCTCCCCAACTCCATCGAGAGGTCGACGCTGAGGGTCTTGCCGACGGTGAGCACGATCTCCCTCTGCCGAGCGGTCGCGAAGCCCTCGATCACGGCCTCCACGGTGTAGGTGGAAGGCAGCAGAGCAACGAAGCGGTAGCGGCCGCTCCCGTCCGTCATCGTCTCGCTCGTCGCACCGAGTTCCACCGACGTGAGGGTGACGCGGACTCCCGGCATGCGGTCGCCGTTGGGGTCCGTGATGGCGCCCGTGATCGAGCCGCGTTCGATCGACTGGCCCCATGCGGCGGCGCCAATGAAGACGAGAAGGACCCCCAGACCGATGATCCGGATGCCTCCTGGCGCGTTGCCAGGGGCGCGGGACTCCACCCTCGCACCGTGCTTCATGGCCGCCTCCTCCTTGCCGTTGGGCTTCCGGCTCTCCCGGCGAGTCAACTCGGATGCCGGCTTGAACGCCGCCGACCGGAACGCCTGATGTGTCGTGCCAATGGCGTCGGATGTTCCAGTTGGATATTCCATACAAGTTAGCGGCGCGCAGGGGGTCTGTCAACGCACTCCAGATCGTTGAGCCAGGCGGCCAGCCTGCAGCCGGCGAACCCGGCGGCGTGACCTGGGCTGTCCAACGAAGCCCCGATCGCTGGACCGGACCATGCACCGGTACGCCCGGTACCAGCGCCACGGAATCGGCGGTCTGCGCTACTGCCGGGCAAGCTCCTCGATCGCTTCGAGCCCGCCCACCCGGTCGGCGTTGTCGAGGTAGACCTGACGCACCTTCTCCTCGAACAGGGCGCGGTCGATCTCGTTGAACTCGAGGCCGAGCCTCTCGAGCTCGACCAGAGCGGCGGCAGTCATCGAGGACATCGCCTCCCGTTCAGCCGTGACCGAGGCCTCGCCGGCCTCGACCACGGCTTCCTGCACGTCCGGCGGCAGTTCGTCGTAGAGCTTGCGGCTGAAGATCAGGGCGACGGCAAGGTAGAGGTGCCCCGTGCGGGACACGTACTTCGTGACCTCGTGGAAGCGCTCCTGGTGGAGGTCGACGTGGTCCGTTTCGGCGCCGTCGACCACGCCCTGTTCCAGCGCGGAGTAGAGCTCGCCGAACGACATCGGCGTCGCCTGGGCGCCCAGGGCGTTGAACGTGTCGACCAGGATCGACGTCGGAATCACGCGGATCTTGAGGCCCTCGAAGTCCGCCGGTGTGACTACCGGCCGCTTCGCGTTCCAGGCGTTGCGTCGGCCGGCGAACCAGTAGCCGAGGACAACGACGTCCAGCTTCTCCTCGATCCGTTCGGCTACCCGTTCGCCGACCGGACCGTCGAGCACCCGGTAGAAGTGGTCGAGGTCGCGGAAGATGAACGGGAAGTTGAAGATCTCCGCCGCCGGCACGAAGGCCGCAATGCCGCCGCCGGCACTGGCGGCCGACGCGGCCAGGGCCCCCAGCTTCACCATCAGGGTCGCCTCTTCCTCGGTGCCCAACTGCTCGTTCTCGAAGATCTGGACCTCGACCGCACCGTCGGTGCGGTCTTCCAGAACGCGCCGGAACTCCTCGAAACCGACCTGGAACGGGTGTCCGACAGGCGCGTTGTGCGCGACCTTGAGCACGGTCACGCCGCCGCGGCCGCGACAGCCGGCGAGAAGGGCGAAGACGGCGACGGCGAGGATCGCAGCCTTGACGGCCCGTGGCGAAAGCCGCGTTGCATTCAAGCGTCCATGCACCCCGACCGGCATCGTCGCTCCTCGGTCGCACATGGCCCGACATGCTCCCTCGCCGCGCCTTGCCGGACCCGCGCCTGACCGCTCTCGGTGCGAGGCGGACTTCCGCCACGGGTTGTCGAGCCTCGAGCGGCCGCCGCTTCGAGGCGCGCCGCTGCCCGGACGCCGGCGAGAACCCGGACGGCGCGTTCCCGCGCCAGCCGCGAACCGGTTCGCGTGCCCGTCATCGGGCGCGCGGACAGCCCGCCGGCGCACCCGGCCATGGCCGCGCGGGCCGAAGCTACTCATGGCCGAGCGCGTGCGGCAGCCAGAGCGTGACCTGCGGCACGAAAGTGATCACCATCAGCATCAGGAGCAGCAGCGCGAGGAAGGGAAGCAGTCTGGGCGTCACCTTCTCGATCGGCGTCTTCCCGATGCCGCACGCCACGTAGAGGCAGATGCCGACGGGCGGCGAGATCATCCCGATGCCGACGTTCGCCGCGACGAGGATGCCGAAGTGGACCGGATCCATGCCCAGGGCAATCGCGGCCGGCAACAGGATCGGCATCAGGATGATGATCGGCGGCAGCGCGTCCATGACCATGCCGAGGACCAGGAAGATCAGGTGGACGAAGAGGATGAAGACGATCCAGTTCGGCGCGTGGGTCGAGATCCCCTCTGCCAGCAGATGCGGCAGCCGCTCGAAGGTCAGAACGAAGGAGAACATGGACGCCGTCCCGAGGACGAAGAGGACGACGCCGGTGAGCGAGGCGGTCTGCAGCAGGATCTTCGGGATGTCCTCGAGCGTCAGTTCCCGGTAGACGAAGAAGGACACGAGGGCCCCGTAGACCACGGCGACCGCGGAGGCTTCGGTGGGCGTGAAGACCCCGCCGTAGATGCCGCCGAGAATGATCACGATCATGAACAGCGGCAGGATGCCGTCACGGATGACTCGCAGCCTCTGCCGCCACGACGCCTTCTCCTCGACCGGCAGGTTCAGGTCGAGGGCGCGGATGCAGGTCAGCCCCATCAGGGCCAGACCCAGCACGATCGCCGGAGTGATCCCCGCCGCGAACAGCGCGCCGATCGACATCCCCGAGACGACTCCGATGACGATCAGGTCGATGGCGGGCGGCACCAGGGTCGAGACACCGCCGGCCGAGGCGAAGACCGCGGTCGCGAACGCCGGCGGGTACCGCCGCTGGCGCATGGCCGGCAGCGCCACCGAACCGATGGCGGCGGTGTTCGCGCTCGGCGAACCGGAGATGCCCGAGAACAGCATCGTCGACAGGATGACCACCAGACCGAGGCCGCCCGGCAGGCGGCCGACGAACTGCATCGCCAGGTCGACGATCCGGCGCGCCATGCCGCCGTGGGAGATCAGCGATCCGGCCAGCACGAACAGCGGCACCGCGAGGAGCGGAAAGGAATCCAGGCCGGCCAGGAACTTCTGCGGCATCACGATCAGGAACTCGGGCGAGCTCCAGAGCAGACCCACCATCGCCGCCAACGCCAGCGCGACGGCCACCGGCACACCGAGAAGGAGCGCAGCTGCCAAGGTCAGGAGAACCAGGATTCCCATCGTCGCGGGAGGGCTACTCCGATTCCTGTTTCCGGAACTCCCGACGCCAGTTCACGAAGACGTAGTAGAGGGTCAGCGTGCTGCCGACGAACGCCGAGGAGTAGGGAACCGCCATCGACAACCGGGTCGCAGGCGCCAGCATGTCGCGGACCTCGATGGCGAAGCGCAGGGACTGGTAGGCGAAGACGGCGAGAAACAGCGCCGCGCTGGCCGCGACGACGGAACCGATCAGCCTCCGAGCGGCCGGCGGCGCCCGGTCGACCAGGAAACGAAGGGCGAAGTGGGCGCCCGTCTTCATCGCATAGGCAGTGGAGAGCGCGGCGAGCCACATCAGGAGGAAGCGGGCCAGCTCCTCCGACCAGGACAGGGATGCCTCCAGCACGTAGCGGAAGACAACCTGGGAGAAGGTCACCGCGACCAGCGCCACCAGGATCGCGCTGACCGCCGTCTCGAGCGGGTGGCGGACCAGAGTCCGGATCATGGCGGCCAGGCGCTTCAATGCATGTACTGGCCGCCGTTGGCGTAGAAGGCGGCGCCGGTCGTGAACTCCGAGCCGATCATGCACTCGACCATCCGGGTGATGTCCTCGAATTCGCCCAGGCGTCCCATGGGCAGGGTGGCGAGCTCCTTCGCCAGGCCCTCCTCGGTATCCAGGTCATAGCGGTCGATCACCTCCCGCGTCCTGACCGATCCGGGAACCAGGCAGTTGACCCGGATCCTCGGCGCCAGTTCCTGCGCCAGGCACTTCGTCAGCGCGATCACGCCGGCCTTGGCGCTGCAGAAGTTCGCTCCGTTCCTGCGCCCGATCTGGCCGCAGGCAGCGCCCAGATTGATGATCACGCCGGGCCGGTCGGGGTTGTGGAACAGGAACTCCTGGCAGCAGACGAAGTGGCCGCGGAGATGAGCCGAGATGACCGAGTCCCACATGTCGTCCGTCATCTCGACAAAGGGAGCGTCGCGGTTGATGCCGGCGAAGTTGATCAGGACATCGACCCGGCCGAAACGTTCGATCACGGCGTCGAACATGGCCCGCACCTGCTCGCGGTCGGCGACGTCGGCCCGGTACTTCATCAAGCGGTCGGCGTCCACCCTGGCCGCGATGCGCTCGAAGGTCGCGCGAGCCTCGGGCTCGATCAGGTAGTTCATGGCGACGCGATAGCCCTTGAGCGCGAAGTGTTCCGATACCTCGGCGCCAAGACCGCTGGAAGCGCCGGTGACCACCATGACCCTGTTCTCGCTCATCGCACTCGCTCCTCTCGCCGCCAGCTGCTAGTGCCCGCCCCAGATGTCGCCGACCGTGAATCCGTTGGGGAAGGGATCGTCCGGATCGACGACATACTGGGCGAGGCCGGTGATCCAGGCAGTGCCCGCCAGCGTCGGCACCGCGGCCCTGTGGCCGCCGACCTGCGTCTCGCGCACCAGGCGCCCGGTGAACGTCGTGCCGAGAACGCCCTCGTGGACGAACTCCTGGCCGAGCGGCAGCTCGCCCCTGGCCCACATGGCCGCCATCTTCGCGCAGGTTCCCGTGCCGCAGGGGGAGCGGTCGAGGGCGCCGGTCCAGGTCAGGGGCCTGTTCCAGTCGAGCTTCCCGGTGGACACGATCACCGTGTTGCGCCGGTGGGCGCCGGCCCCAAGCGGCGGCGCCGAAAGCTGACCGATCGTGACGCCGCGGATCTCCGGGTTGAGCGGGTGGACGGGCGCCGGCAGCTGCTCCTGGCATGCCGCCTTGATCATTTCGCCGACACGCGCCGCTTCGGCGGCTTCCTCAGGGGCCAGTGTGAGACCGACCTGGTCCGCGTCGGCAATGACGTAGAACATGCCGCCGTAGGCCACGTCCACCGTCACCTTGCCCAGTTCGGGGACCTCGAGCACGGCGTCGAGGTGGACGACGAAGGCGGGCACGTTCTCGAACTCCACCCGCTTCACCTTGCCCCGTCCGACCTCGGCGCGCACGCGGATCAGGCCCGCGGGCGATTCCAGGGTCAGCTCGGTCAGCGGCTCCGTGTGCGCCACCATGCCGGTCTCGATCAGCACGGTGACCACGGCGATCGTGTTGGTGCCCGACATGGCGGCGTACTCGACCTGCTCCATGATCACGTAGCCGGCCACCGCCTCGGGCCGGGTCGGCGGCAGGATGAGGTTGCAGTTCGCCGCCGGATAGCCGCGCGGCTCGCGCAACATGCGCAGACGGAGTTCGTCGGCCTCGGTTTCGAGGTAGCGCATCTTCTCGAACATCGTCGCCCCGGGGACATCGAGGACGCCGCCGACGATCACGCGCCCCGGTTCGCCGCAGACGTGGGTGTCGACGGCGTGGATCACGTTGGACACCCGCATCAGTTCACTCCCGGGGGGATCACGGTCATCTTCATCCAGTCCGCGGTGTTGTGGAAGTCGGCCACGACGCTTCCCGGCGGCACCAGCGCGTCGCAGGCCGCCCGCTGTTCATCGGTGAGCGACATGTCGAGCACGGGAAGCAGATCCTCCAGGTGCTCGAGCGTGCGAGGACCGATGAGGGGCGCGGTCACGCCCGGCTGATCCTTGCACCACAGGATCGCCAACTGGGCGGGAGTCAGGCCCGAGTCCGCCGCAATCTCGGCAAACCTGCGACCGACGTCGATGCCGGCGCGGGTAACGCGGTCGGCGTAGAAGCCGCCCCGCAGGGCCGCTCGGGAGTCCTTCGGGTAGTCCGAGTCGCTCAGGTAGCGGCCCGCCAGTACGCCCATGGCCATCGGCGCCCAGGTGATCACGCCCAGGCCCAGCCGTCGACACATCGGGATCAGCTCGTTCTCGATCCGGCGGTCGAGCAGGTTGTAGGGCGGCTGCTCGGAAACGAAGCGGGCGTAGCCCTTCAGTTCGCTCGTCATCACCGCCTCGGCGACCATCCAGGCCGGATGCGTCGAACAGCCGATGTAGCGGATCTTGCCGGCGGTGACCAGATCGTCCAGGGCTCTCAGGATCTCGTCGAACGGGATCTCGGGCGAGGGTCGGTGCAGCTGGTAGAGGTCGATGCAGTCCGTCTGCAGCCGCTTCAGAGACCCCTCGCAGGCGCGTATCAGATTGAGGCGAGAGTGGCCGCATTCGTTGGGGCCGAGACTGCCGGTGCAGTCCACCACACTCTCGCCGACCACCCGGCGCCCGTGGTCGACCTTGGTGGCGATCAGCAGTTCGCGGCGCCGGCCATTCGCCGCAAGCGCCCGGCCGATGATCCGCTCGCCCTCGCCCTCCGCGTAGACGTCGCCGGTGTCGATCAGGTTGATGCCGGCGTCCATGGCCGTTTCCAGCATGCGAACGCACTCCAGTTCCGGCGTCGGATCGGCGAAGTTGTCGCTGCCGAAGCAGAGCGGCGCGACCTTGACGCCGGTCCGTCCCAGGATGCGGTACTCCATACTGTCCCCTGGCTGTCCCCTGTCCCGTCTCCGATGCGCGCCGGCCCGCGAGTACTGCGCGATCCGCCGCTACCGGACCTGGCTGGCACTACTTGTGCCAGCGCCGCCCGTTGTGGAGGCCGTCCGCGCGCGGGAACGACCCGTCGCGCATCGCGGCATGGTAGGCGAAGCTGGCCAGGATCACCGATGCCTGCTTCAGATCCTCCTCGATCAGCCGGTCGTAGACGTCCATGTTCGTGTGAAACGTCGCGTTGAAGAACTCGAGATCGTCCTGGATGAACTGGAAGCCCTGCAGGCCCGCTTCGAGGAAGGCCATGTGGTCGGTGCAGCACGTGTTGCCGGGCACGATCCAGGACATCCCGAGGTCGTGGAACGGTGTCATCCACGCCTCGAAGATCGGCCGGGACGCGTCGTTGCCCTGCAGGTAGACGCCGCGGAAGCGCCCGTACCAGTCGACGTTGAAATAGACGGACAGGTTGGCGTGCGCGGCCGGCCTGTCGGACACTGCCGGGTCCCCGAAGTGCCGGCGCACGTAGCCGCGGGAGCCGAGCAGCCCGGCCTCTTCGGCGCCCCAGAGAGCGGCGCGGATCGTGCGTTCGGGTTCGAGGCCGGCGGTTCGCAGGAGGCGCATCGCCTCCATCACGATCGCGCTGCCGGCTGCGTTGTCGGTGGCGCCGGTACCGGCCGGTTCGGCGTCCAGGTGGCCGCCGATCATGACGACTTCGTGCGCCAGTCCGCCGCCTGGAAGCTCGGAGATCACGTTGTAGTCGACCGGATCGTCGGCGCTCAGCACGTTGATGATCTCGATCTCCATCTCGACCGGCGTTCCGGCAGCCAGGAGGCGCATCATCCGGTTGTAGTGCTCCGCCGCCACCACGATCCTGGGCATCGGAACCGGTTCGTCGAGCGGCAGCGGACCGTCGCCCGAGACGTGAACGATGCCCTTGTCCATCGGGCCGACGTTCGCCGTGCCGACCTCGACCAGGACGGCGACGCCCTGCTCTTCGAGGAACGTCTCGATGTCTTGCCGGGAGAGTTCGGGTTCGTCATCGCCGGCCGCGGTCTCGTCCTCGCCCGGTCCGACGTCCTCGACGATCTCGAGTCGCGCCATGTCGTCGAGTTCCTCGTCCGACAACCGGACCGCCTGCGGCGAGAAGGCGGGAAACAGCTCCCGCTCGGGTGAGACGAGCAGGATCGAGGCGTTGATCCGCCCTCGCAGCGCGTTCAGGTCGTCGCGCGTCCGAACGGCCGCGAGGTTGACCGCCGCGACCCGCCCGGCGACGCTGCCGTTCGTGCCCCGCGTCCCCGGCTCCGGGTAGCCGATGACCGGCTGGTACTGCGGCGCGGTGATGTGAACCGACGTGTAGCGGTTCTCCCAGGCGTAGCCGAACTCGCCCCAGGGTTCGAGCGCCGCTTCGAGACCGAAGCCCTCCAGCGTGTCGCGCGCCCAGCGGGAAGCGCTGTCGTAGGAAGGCGAGTTCGCGTACCGCGGTCCGTGGAGGTCCGTCAGAACGCGGGCGAACTCCATGACCCGGGAGCGGTGAAAGCCCTCGTCGCGGAGGCTGGCGACGACATCCAGGTCGACCGACTCGGCCGGGACGGCCGAACCGACAGCGCCTTCCCCGTCCGCCGGCCCTCCGCACGCTGCGGTCATTGCAACGACTGCGACGAGGACGAGGACGAGAGTTCGGCTGACACCGCGCACGTTCACTATCGTCTCGCACTATACAGCCGCCGGACAGCCGGCCAGGCACTCCTGGCGGCGAGATGTTCCTGGCGCCGTACACCGGTCGCGCTGGCTCCTGCCGGCGCCGACCGCACGAGCTGTCGAACTGCTGCCGACTACACTGCCGCCGTGTCAGCGATCGGCGCAGCCGCTCTCGTGTTCATCGCCGTCACTCTGGTCGTCGGCGTCCGCACCTGCGCCAGGATCGGCGGCCGGGCGACCAACTACTACGTCGCCGGCAACGCGATGCCTGTGGGCGTGGTCGGCATCACCCTGTGCGCCCAAGCGTTCGACGCGAACGGCTCTGTCGGCAACGCATCGCTGGTCCACTCGAGCGGATTCTGGGCCGGCGCCGTGATCCCGATCGGGCTCGCCCTGTGTCTGGTCATTGCCGGAACCTGGTTCGCCGAACCGCTGCACCGGATGCGGCTGATGACGTTGGCCGACTTCTACAGGCGGCGCTACGGCGTCAGGACCGAGACTCTGGCGGCGGGCCTGATGCTCCTGAGCAACATCGTGCTGGTTGCCGGCAACCTCGCGGGACTCGGCCTCCTGCTGCGGGTCCTGTTCGGGTTGCCCTACCTGCCCATGCTCGTTGCCATCGCCGCCTGCATCCTCGCCTACGCGGTTTCGGGCGGGCTGCACGCGACGATCGCCACCAGCGTCCTCCAGGTCTCGATCTTCATCGTCAGCATCGTGATTGCGGCGGCCTGGCTGGGCGGTGCGCACGGCTGGGGCGCCCTGCTCGCCGCAGCGCCCGAGGGCAGCGCCAGCCTGAACGGGCTGTTCTCGCGCGAGCACGGAGCGCTGGTCAACTGGGCCGCTCTGGGGTCGCTGGCCCTGGGCGACATCGTGGCCATCGACTTCATCCAGCGGATGATCTCCGCCGATTCGGGGCGCTCGGCGAAGCGCGGCTGCTACCTTGCCGCGGGGCTGACTCTCGTGGTCGGACTCGCCGTGTCCCTGATCGGACTGGCCGCCTTCCACTTCGGGAGGGAGCCTGGCCCTTCGCTCCTGATCGATCTCGCTCTCGACGACCTGCCGACCCTGGTCGGCGGCGCGATCCTGCTCGGGATCATCGCCGCCAGCATGTCGACGGCAAGCGGCGTCGTGCTCGACCTCGCGAACGTCGTCACCCGCAACCTGGTCCAGCGGCACAGCCGGTCGCGTTGGGACGACGAGCGGATGCTGCGCTTCTCGCGCTGGATCGCCCTGCCGACGATGGCCGGCGCCGTGGTGTTCGCCTACCTGAGGCCGCAGCCGGGGATCATGCTCATCCTGGCGTTCGACATCGTTCTCGCGGGCTGTTTCGTGCCGCTCGCGCTCGGCCTGTTCTGGCGCCAGGCCAACACGCCGGGGGCGCTTGCCGGCGTGGTCGCCGGCAGCGTCGCGCGTCTGGTTCTGCACTTCGCGGTGGCAGACGCATTCCGCGGTCTCGACACGTTGCTGGCGCCGGTGTTCAGCCTGGCCGCGATGGTCGTGGTGTCGCTGCGGACCAGGGACCGTCATCGGCCGCGGCACGAAGAACTGGATCGCGTGCCATCGGAGCGGGATCTGGTGGCGGGTCTGGACAGTGCCTGACAACGACAGGAGCGATCAGGTCCGGCGCCTTGCCCGACTGCTCCGGCGAGAGCTGGAAGCCGAGGGCCTCGAGGTCGGCGAGGCTCTGGAGAACGGCGAGCAGGTGCTGGTCGTGGGCGAGATGCTGGTGTTTCCCAGGCGGCTGCTCGAGGGTCAGATCGCCGCCGTCGGCGATCCGAGCGCCGTCGATCTCGACTGGCTCGCTTCGGCCAATCGCAGTTACTTCCGCAACCTGCGCCGCTTCCATCCGAGTCTCGTAGGACGCCCGCATCCGAGTCCGGTGAGGCGATCGGCTTCCTGAGACCTGCCTGCCGACCCTCCCTCCGGCCCCGGGACGGGGCGCGTGGAGCGCGGCGCACGCGCATTCCGAGACGACCCTCCCCGCCGGGGCCAGCCGCCAGGGCCGGGAGGGCGCCAACGCCGGCGACCGGCTGTCAACGTACAGCTGCCATCAACGTACACTGGGCGGCCGATGCGGAACGCCTTGGCTCTGGGCCGTCGATCGATCCTGCTTGCGCTCGCGGCTGCCGCGGCCCTGGTGGGCTGCGGCGGCGACGGACGAACGCGGCTGGACGTCTACTCGCCGCACGGCCGGGATCTGCTGACGGTCGTCGAGCAGGCGTACGAAGAAGTTCGGCCCGACGTCGACGTCCGCTGGCTCGACATGGGTTCGCAGGAGGTCTACGACCGCATTCGCTCCGAGCGCGCGAATCCGCAGGCGGACGTCTGGTTCGGCGGCCCGGCGACGATTCTTGCGCGGGGCGCCGCCGAAGGCCTGCTGGCGCCGTTCGAGCCCTCGTGGGCTAGAGCCCTGGACGCCGCCGACCGGCACCCGGAGGGGCTCTACCACACGCTGTACCAGACGCCGACGATCATCGTCTACAACCGCGACGCGATCGACGCCGACCAGGCGCCGGCCGACTGGGACGATCTGCTCGACGCGCGCTGGCAAGACGAGATCGTGATCCGCGATCCTCTCGCCAGCGGCACGATGCGGACGATCTTCGGCAAGATCCTGGCCGACTCGGTGGTCGCGACGGGCAGCACCGAGGCCGGCTTCGACTGGCTGCGACGGCTCGACGGACAGACCCGGGAGTACGTGCACAGTCCGGCCGTGCTGCACACGAAGATCACGCGGCAGGAAGGCGTGCTCACGCTCTGGGAGATGACGGACACGCTTTCCCTGATCGACGGGGGCGCGCCCGTCGCCTACCGGTTCCCGGCCAGCGGCACGGCGGTGATCCAGGACTCGGTGGGCGTCGTCGCGGGCGCCGAGCACCTGGACGAGGCGGGGACTTTCGTCGACTGGCTGGGCTCGCCCGAAGCGCTGGCGCTGGCCGTGCGCGAGGCGTTCCGCCTGCCGGCGCGGGGCGACCTCGACGCCGGGGCGCTCGCGCCGTGGGTGGCGGACGTGCAGGCGCGGCTGCGCCGGGCCGAGGTCGACTGGCAGATGATCGAAGAGAACGGCGCCGAGTGGATGGCGGAGTGGGACCGGTCCGTCCGCGGTCAGGGCGGAGGATGAGCCTGGCGGCCGGCGTCTCCGTCCGCTTCGACGACGTCCACAAGTCGTTCGACGACACGGTCGTGCTCGCCGGCGTCTCGCTCGATGTGGAACCGGGCGAGATCTTCGCGCTGCTCGGTCCGAGCGGCAGCGGCAAGACGACCATGCTGCGGCTGCTGGCGGGCTTCGAACAGCTGGACCGCGGCCGCCTGCTGATCGCGGACCAGGCGGTGGAACACCTGCCGCCCGCCCGCCGCGGCGTGGGCATGCTGTTCCAGAGCTACGCGCTCTTCCCTCACCTGAGCGTGGCAGAGAACGTGGCCTTCGGGCTCAAGGTCCGCGGCGGCGGGCAGGACGAGGTGCAGGCGCGCGTCGGCGAGATGCTGGAGCTTGTGCGCCTGGCCGGCTTCGAGGCGAGGCGGATCGCCGAACTCTCGGGCGGCCAGCAGCAGCGGGTCGCGCTGGCTCGGGCATTGGCGCCGCGGCCGCGGGTCCTGCTGCTCGACGAGCCGCTCTCGAACCTCGATCCGGCGCTGCGCGAGGAGACCCGCGTCGATCTGCGCCGGACAGTCAAGCAGACCGGCATCACTACGGTGCTGGTCACCCACGAACAGGAGGAGGCGTTCGAGCTCGGCGAGCGGATCGGGTTGCTGAACGACGGCCGGCTGGAGCAGGTCGCCGGCCCAGCCGAGCTCTACCAGGATCCGGCGTCGCGTTTCGTGGCGTCGTTCGTCGGCCGCTGCTCCGTGCTGCCGGGGGTGGTCGAGGCGCGGGGCCCCGGCAGCGGGCTCGAGGTACGCATCGAGTCGCAGCGGGAACCCGCGGTCTGGCGCTGCCGGGGCAGCGACGGGATCGAGGCCGGCGGCCGGGTCGACGTATGCGTGCGTCCGGAGTCGCTGGAACTCGAGTCGCTCGAGTCGCTGGAGTCGGCGGCGTTGGCGGAGTCGTCCGGGCGTGCGGACAGCAGCGGCGCAGGCCTGGCGGGCGACATCGAGTCGGAGCGCTACACCGGCAGCCACAGCTTCTATACCGTCCGGTTGAACACTGTCCGGTTGAACACCACCTCGGACGGGTCCGGCTCCGGGTCCGGCTCCGAGCCTGCGGGTCCCCGGATCACCGTCGAGGTCGCGATGCCAGGCACAGCGGCCGGTCTGACCGGCGCCTGCATCGTGCGGCTGCGGGAGCAGGAGCCGCCACCCTGCGCCTTCGCCGCCGCGGCTTGTCCCGACTCCGGAGCATCAGTGACCGCGGCAACAGCGGCCGGAGCAGCAGAGGCCGGGGCAGCAGAGGCCAGGCCTTGAACCCGGTCGGTCGAGGCCGCGGGTCTTCCCGGCTCCGGTCACTGATGCCGTGGCTGGTGCTGGCGTTCCTGGTCTGGCTCGTCGGCTATCCGCTGCTTGTGGTGGCGGCCGAGGCCTTCGGCATCGGCGGTCCGAGCGGCAGCCATCCGGGCACAGAGGGTCCGACTGCGGAGGGTCCGACTGCAGGGGGTCCGACGACGGAGGCATTCCGGTCCTTCTTCACCCGTGCCGACGAATGGAACGCGATGTGGCGGACGCTGTGGATCTCGGTGCTGTCGACTCTGGCCGCGGCCGCAGTCGGCGTTCCGCTCGGGTTCCTGTTCGAGCGCAACGAGATCCCGGGACGGCGCCTGCTCGGCGCCCTGGTCGCGCTGCCGGTGGCGCTGCCGCCGCTCGTGGGCGTCATCGCGTTCCTGTTTCTCTACGGCGAGAGCGGCCTCGCGGCGCGGGGACTCGAGACCCTGGGGCTCGACGTGTCGTGGCGCCTTACCGGGGCGTGGGCGATCCTGCTGGTCCACACGTACTCGATGTACGTCTATTTCTACCTGTTCACGAGGGCCGGGCTCTCGGGACAGGACGGGGCGGCCATCGAGGCCGCGCAGAGTCTGGGCGCGAGCCGCTCGCAGATCCTGTTCCGCGTCACCCTTCCCCGGCTGCGACCGGCACTGGCGGGGGCGACGCTGCTCACCTTCATGACCTCGCTCGGCTCCTTCTCGGCGCCCTACATCTTCGGCGGCGGCTTTCGCGTGATGACGACCCAGATCGTCGCCTCGAAGTTGAACGGGGAGCTGCGCATGGCCTACGTCGAGACGACGATGCTGGCGCTCCTTGCCTTCGGCTCGCTGTTGCTGCTGCGCCGGATCGATCCGGGCCTGGACCTGGCATCGGGCGCGCGCGGCACGCCGCCGGCGCGCCGACGGCTGCAAGGCCGGGGCGGGCGGATTGCCGCCTCTGCCGGCGGCTGGGTCCTGGCGGGCGTGCTGCTGCTGCCCCACGCGACGCTGATCCTGATGTCGCTCGTTCCCCCGAACACGTGGACGGTGGAGGCATTCCCGCCCGTGCTCGGCCTCGTCAACTACAGCGATCTGCTGTCGTCGGCGGAGCGGCTGCGACCGGCCCTGAACTCGCTGTGGATGGCCGCCGCGGCGACGCTGGCGGCGGTGGTCGTGGGTGTTCTGGCGGCGCGGCTCTCGCTCCGGCGAGGCGGCCTGCCCGGGCGGGCGCTGGAGGCGATGATGACCCTGCCCTGGGCGATTCCCGGCACCGTGTTCGCTCTCGCACTGGCGGCGGCGATGAGTGTCAACGCCCCCTGGATCGGCCGGTTCGTGCTGGTGGGCACGCTCTGGATACTGCCGCTGGCCTACCTGGTGCGCTCGCTGCCGCTGACCGGCCGTTCGATCTTCGCGGGCCTGCGCCAGCTTGACCCGCGCCTGGAAGAAGCGGCAGCGAGTCTCGGCGCCGGTGCGCTCAGAACGGTGCTCCGGATAGTGCTGCCCCTGCTGCGGCCGGCTGTCATCGCGGGCGCCGGCCTCGCCTTCATCACCATGCTGGGCGACTTCGTGACTTCGATCGTGCTCTACACATACGACACGCGTCCCATCTCGATCGAGATCCAGTCCAGCCTGCGGATCCAGGAAACAGGCATCGCCGCCGCCTACGGCGTGCTGCTCATGGTGCTGAGCGGCGCCGCCTTCATCGCCTGGGACGACCGCGCCGGCGGCAGACTCTGAGTCGACGGCAGCGAGTCGACGGCGGCAGGCTGCAGGTGTCACGGCTGATCGACCATCGCCTGGCGGCGCTCATGGCGGTCGCCTTCGTGAGCACGCTGGGCGAGTTCCTGGTCGTGGCGCTGCTGCCGTTCCACGCCGAACGCCATGGCGCGACGCCCTTCGAAATCGGCGCCCTGGTGTCTGCCTTTGCCCTGGCGGCGATGGCGAGCGCACCCTTCTGGGGCCGGCTTGCCGACCGTTCCGGCCGCAGGCCGGCGCTGCTACTCGGCCTGGTGGTGTCGGCGGCGGGCTACCTGCTGTTCGGCATGGCCCAGTCGCTCGAGCTGCTGCTGGCAGCCAGGCTGGTGCACGGGGTCGGCGGCGGCACCGTGCCGGTGGTGTTCGCCTACATCGCCGATTCGGTGACCGGCGAGCGGCGGGCCGAAGGAATCGGCTGGGTAACCGCCGTCACCAGTTCCGCGGCGATGATCGGCCCCGCTGCAGGCAGTCTCGCGGGCCAGTTTCACCCCGTCGCTCCGGGCGCCGCGGCGGCGGCGCTCAGTCTGGCAGCCGCCGTGTTCGCGCGTTTCTGGCTGCCGGAGTCACGGCCTCGAAGCGAAGGGCCGGCCACGGAGAAGGCGCGCTACTCGATCCTCGGCGCGGTCGGTGAAGTGGCCGTGCATCCCTTCCGTCCGCTGAACCTGCTGATCTGGATCTACGCCGCAGGGCAGGTCGGCATGGCCGGCCTGACGGCGATCATCGGTCTCTACCTCGGACGTCGGTTCGGCGTGGACGAATCGAACATCTGGCTGTTCTTCCTCTATCTGGGAGGGCTGTCCATCGCCTTCCGGGTGCTCGTTCTCGGCTGGGCAGTGCGCCGTTGCGGCGAGATCAACGTCCTGCGCGCCGGCGCCGTGAGCTTCGGTGTCGGACTGGCTGCGATTCCCTTCGCCACCGGCGTCTGGACGCTCGGGGCGGCGGTCTTCCTGGTCCCGCTGGGCACCTCGCTGCTCTTCCCCTGCACGACCTCACAGGTCTCCAGGCGAGCACCGGGAAGCGGCGTGGTAGGCCAGGTGCTGGGCGTGCAGCAGGCATACGGCAACGCCAGCAAGGTCGCCGCGCCCTTTCTCGCGGGCTACCTGTTCCAGACACTGTCGCCGGAGGCGCCCTTCATCGCGGTCGGGGCGATCCTGATCGCGGCCGCGGCTCTGTCCGCGCGGTTGCCGGCCGAGCCGGCCGGGTCGTCTCGATAGGCGCAAGCAGCCCACGGCAGAAGGCGCCAGACCTGTCGCAAGGCGCAGCGGGCGATCTCCGGGCCGCCGATCCCGCCTGGCTACACGTTCGGCCCTTGACCCCCCAGCCTTTCTTCACGACCTCGCGCGCATCGTCGTCCGGAAGGGGTGATCGTCACGCTCCTTCGTCGCACGAGACCAGAGGGAACGCGAAGTCGCGTCAACGTGAGAGTACCTGCACATCAGCGTTGATGCTGACTGATGCAGCGTTGACGCAGAAGGGGCGCGGCCAATGCCGCGCCCCTTGGAAGACTTGGTAGCGGGGGCAGGATTTGAACCTGCGACCTTTGGGTTATGAGCCCAATGAGCTACCAGACTGCTCCACCCCGCGTCAGGACTGTGAATACTGGCACAACCCTGGTGAGGTTGTCAACCCCGAGTCTTGTCCCATGAGAGATGAGCCCGAGCGAGTGTCGGGGATCATCGGAGGATCAACTGTCGACATGCATGGCGATGCTCTCGCCGCAGTCGGGACCGAGGAGCGCGAGTTCCCACTCCTCGCGTCCCGGTGGACCGGCCGCGATCCGGGTAACAGGGCTTTGACCAAAGGTACTCCGATCGCGTAGTTTGATCGCCGGATGGTCAGCAGAAGGGCTCTCGGCCAGCGGTGGAACCGAGACGGGCGGCGTGCTTTCCTCGCGGCAGCGGCGCCAATGCACGGACTCGCCACCGTGACGAGGATCGCTGGAGAGCTCCGCAACACCGGCGTCGACGTCGTTGATCACGGGACGGCCGCATGAGCGGCACGACCGAGGCCTTCGCGCGAACAAAGATCGACGCCTTGCTCCAGGACGCGGGCTGGAACCTGACCGACGGCTCGAGCGTCCTGTTCGAGCACGCGCTGCCCGACGGCACGCGGGCCGATTACGTACTCTGCGACCGGCAGGGCCGGCCCTTGGCGGCACTGGAGGCCAAGCGCGCGAGCATCAATCCCATCGCGGCACAGGACCAGGGACGACACTACGCCGAACAGCTCGGCGTGCCGTTCGTCTTTCTGTCGAACGGCGAGGAGGTGCAGTTTCTCGACCGCAAGACCGACGCCCACGCACGCAGGATCGCCGGCTTCCACGCCCAGGACGATCTCGAACGGCGGATCGCCGCCCGCGGGGTCCGTCGCGACCTCGCGACGGTGGGCATCGACCGCAAGATCGTCGACCGCGATTACCAGATCGAGTGCATCGAGGCACTGTCCGCTGAAGTACTGCACGGGCGGCGCAATCTGCTGGTCGAGATGGCAACGGGAACCGGCAAGACCCGAACCGCGGCGGCCTTCATCAAGAGGCTGTTCGAGGCCGGCTACGTCACTCGCGTCCTGTTCCTCGTGGACCGCATCGCGCTGGCGAGACAGGCCGAGGACGCCTTCACCGATCACCTCCGCGACTATCCCTGCCACGTGCTGCGCCCCGGGCGCGGTTTCGACCGCGCAAAGCGCATCACGATCGCCACACTCCAGACCATGATCGCGGAATACTGCAAGCTCTCGCCGGGCTACTTCGACCTGGTGATCACCGACGAGTGCCACCGCTCGATCTACGGCACGTGGAGCAGAGTGCTGCGGCACTTCGACAGCATCCAGCTCGGACTGACCGCCACCCCCTGCAGGGCGGACGACGACATGCTGCCCGACCCCGAGGACGGGCAATTCGTGCGCGACACGCTGCGCTTCTTCCAGCTCGCCGAACCCACCTTCTGCTACGAGCTGCACCGGGCCATCAAGGACGGCCATCTCCTGCCTTACCAGATCTACCGGGCGATGACGGTGAAGACCGCCGCCGGGGGCGGTTTCGCGGTCAGCCGCGACGATCTCGACTGGAGCGCGATGGATCAGAAGACGAAGGCGGAGTTCAAGGGGTTGTTCAGGGACTCGGACACGATCACGGTAGACCCGCGCGCTCTTGAGCGGAAGTTCACGATTCCCGAGCGGAACCGCGCGATGGTGCGGGAGTTCCGTCACGCCCACGAGAAGGGCTTCCCGGGCCGCGACGGCGTCCGGCGCTGGCCGATGTGGGGGAAGACCATCGTGTTCGCCGTCACCAAGCGCCACGCCGAGACGCTTGCCGCGATGTTCGACGAGCACTTCGCGGATCGGAAGCCCCACCCGGCCGTACGCTACGCCGACTTCGTGGTCAGCGACGTGGGTGGCGGCCCCGCTCCCGATGCAAGCGCCATCATCAAGCGCTTCAAGGAAGAGGACTATCCGAAGATAATCGTCAGCGTGAACATGCTGGACACGGGATTCGACTGCCCCGAAGTGGTCAACCTCGTGATGGCGCGGTTCACGCGAAGTGCCATCCTCTATCGGCAGATGCGCGGACGAGGCACGCGCCAAGCGCCGCATATCGGGAAGACCGGGTTCACGATCTTCGATTTCACCGGCGTGACAGACTTCCACGGCGACGACGACGAGAACATCGAGGGCGGCGTCGTTCGGGAAACCGCTACTCCTCACCGCACCGGCGATCCCCGTTTGCTGCTGACTCTCGATGTGGACGACCACATCGACCCGCAGAGCCGCGACTGGCTGACGCTGGACGAGAACGGCCGCATCCAGCGTACCCCCGAGCACCAGGCGCGTGAGGCCGAGATCGGCCTGCGCTTCGAGGCGTGGCGGGGAGAGCATGGCGAGTTCGATGCGGCTCAGGCCCGCTGGGCCGGCCTGATCGGCAGCCGGGTGAGGGCCGATGCCATGAAAATGGACGTTTTCGGGGACTACGATTTTGACGTCCACCCCTTCGCCGCGCTGGGCGGCTACGAGCAAGCGAGGAGGGTGTTCGGCGGCGAGCGATCGCTCGGCAGGCTGATCGCCGGGCTCAACGCAGCCGTATTCGGCCAGGGCGCGGGAGCAGGCGGCGCGGCCGAAGCCGGCTACAACGTGCAAGGGTAACGACATGCCCATGACGCCAGAGCTTCGCCGCGGCATCGACCGCATCCGCGATTACCTGTTCGGCGGCGGCTACCCGAACCCGGCCCAGAACGCCGAGCAGCTCAGCTTCCTGATCTACTTCTACATGTACGAGGCAGCGGACGCGGCGCGGATGCGCGCGGCAAGGCGGCCAGGCACCGCGCCATATGCCAGCGCCTTCGAGGGCGAGTGGATCCTGCGCGATCCTCGCAACGCCCGCGAGCGCGGTGCGGTGACGGCGCCGTGCGAGTTCCTGCGCTGGTCGTCCTGGGCGCAGGCGCTGAACGGCGAGCGGCTGGTCAACTGGGTGCGCGAGGAGGTCTTCCCGTTCCATGCCGAGCTTGCGGCAAACGGCGTCACGAACTTCATGGACGGCGCCCGGCTGGTGATCGACGAGCCGACCGTGCTCACCCAGGTGGTCAGTCAGTTGAACGACCTGCATCTCGACCGGGTGGACGCGGACACCAAGGGCGACCTGTTCGAGCACGTGCTGCGCCAGATCCGGCAGGCGGGCGAGCTCGGCCAGTTCCGCACGCCGCGTCATGTCATCCGCGCCGTTGTCCGCCTAGTCGATCCCCGGCTCGGCGAGACGATCTACGACCCAGCGGCGGGAACGGCGGGCTTCCTGGTCGGGGCGTGGGACCATATCCGGCTCGTCAACTCCTCGCCCGCCGGCATCGAGGCGGTCGAGGCCGAGGGGAAGACGATCCGGCGCGGCCTCGGCGACGCGCTGAGCCGCGACGCGGTGAGGCAGTTGCACGAGGCGACCTTCCACGGCGCCGACGTAGACCCGCAGATGGTTCGCCTGGCGACCATGAACCTGACCCTGCGCGGCCTCGACCGGGTGCGCATCCTGCGCCGCGACGCCCTCACCCGCTCGCTTGACCGCGCGACGAAGGCGGCGCTCGGCCTGCCGGCGCGGGGGTTCGACGTGATTCTCGCCAACCCGCCCTTCTCCGGGCGGCTGGACCGGGACCGCATCGTTGAGGAGGTGAAGATCGGGCACACGGGGAAGACCGAGCTTCTGTTCCTGCAGTACATGCTCAACCATCTGAAGGACGGCGGGCGCTGCGGTGTGGTGGTTCCGGAGGGCGTGCTGTTCGACTCCAACGGCGCGCACAAGGAACTGCGCCGCCGGCTGGTCGAGAACAACACGGTGGAAGCGGTCCTGTCGCTGCCGGGCGGCGTGTTCAAACCCTATTCCGGCGTGAAGACCTCGGTGCTGGTCTTCCGCAAGGGCGGCACCACCCGGCGCGTCATGTTCCTGCATGCCGAGAATGACGGCTTCAAGCTCGACGCCAACCACGACCAGCCGATCGAGGAAGACGACCTGCCCGGCCTGATCGAGACGTTCCGCGACCGGGATGCGCGATGGGCCGCGTGGCGCGAGCGTGACGCCGACGCGGAATGGACAAAGAAATGGTGGTTCGCCGAAGCCGACACCATCCGCACCGCCGACTTCAACCTCAGCGCCAACCGCCACAAGCCGCTGAGCTGGGCGAAGGTCGAGCACCGAGACCCACTAGAGATTCTGGACGAGTTGCGGGCCATCGAGACGGAGATACTGGAAGAAATCGACGAGCTGTCCGAAGCAATGTGGGCGGCGACGGAATGACCGGTCACCCCGTTCTTCGGCTTGGTGAGATCGCCACCGTGGTAGCAGGGAATCCAGCGCCTCAGGCACCAGCGGCTTTCGCACCCAACGGCCCCTTGTTCGTACGGATGAAAGACGTCGGGCTCCATCATGTCAACCCAGCACTGAGCGTCTCTACGGACCAACTTTCGCCGAGCTGGTTAACCGCGAACCGCATCCGCCTCTTCCCAAAGGACAGCATCCTCATCCCGAAGAGCGGAGCTTCCGTGAACTTGAACCACCGCGCCAAGCTCGCTACCGATGCCTATGTAGCGAGCCATCTAGCGGTGGTAATACCCGACAAGGGCAGGGTTGATCCCGACTACCTGTTTTGGTGGTCCGTCCGTTACGATCCGCGCGCCCAAGCGCAAGTAACAAGTCTACCTTCTCTCAAGCTCTCAACACTGAAGGAGGCGCTGGTCCCTCTCCCGCCGCTCGACGAGCAGCGGAGGATCGTCGGTATTCTGAACCGTGCGGCGAGGATCGAGAGGCTGCGGGCGCAGGGCGCCGAACGGTTGCAGGAATTCATGCCCGCGCTGTTCGTCAAGATGTTCGGGGATCCCGCGGAGAACCCAATGGGATGGGACGTCAAACCATTCACCCATTTGGTAGAGGACGGTACGAGATACGTGAAAAAAATTCCCAGACGAGAATATACGGACCGCGGGCAAACTCCTGTTGTGGATCAAGGGAAACGCCTAGTGGCCGGCTACTCAAATCGGGAAGGAGGTAGTTATCAAGGAACAATCCCGGCTATCGTATTTGGTGACCATACGCGACGTTTCAAGTTGGTTCGTTTCCGGTTCTTTCTGGGGGCGGATGGAACAAAGCTACTGCTTCCAAAACCAAATGGCCAAGCGATTGATCCGGTCTTTTTGTATGGACACCTGAAATGCCTAGCCATCGATGATGCGGGATATAGCCGTCATTTCAAGTTTTTGAAAAGGAAATTCCTGATGCTTCCACGGCTTGAAGACCAATTAGCGTTTCGGTCTACCCTAGAAGCCATGGAAAAGATTTCCACCATGACAGATGCTGCGTCCGGGATGGCGTCGGCTGTCACTTCTTCCCTAACGGCGCACCTTCTGCAACATGCGGCATGATCCGACACAGCCTTCGTCCGAGGCTTATAGCGGCCAACTCCGGAACCGCTGTCGGCGCCGCCGCAGGCCTTTCCGCCTTGCTCATGGACCGACTGCTGGAAGCCAATGCATGACAAGCGATGGGGGCGCGATGATGGCGCGGATTCGCGGACGCGCCACGGCTACCGAGGCAAGCAGCGAGTTCGCAGGACAAACCGGGGGACACTGGTGACGGTTGGCGGAGGAGAGGTTGTCTACGACCTCGCGGGCGACACGTGTTCGGGGATCGGCATTCGATGGTCGAACGACGAGTTGACCTCCGCACTCAAGGGGCAGGTCGCAGCCGTGCTCTTCGACGACGAGGGCAGGGCGAACATCGAAGAAATCCTCGGCGCGTCAGCGGAGACGGACTTTGCCCGTGACGGACTACGGCGCGTGCTGGAGGGTCCAGACGACATCAAGGACTGGAGGGTGGGAGAAGCAATTGCGGAAACCTATCTGACGGAGCATCGGTCATGCAGCTTCCCATGGCCGGACGGACGTGACGAGAAAAAGAGCGGGTCCAGCCTGCCGGGCGCCGATCTGGTCGGCTTCGGGATCGACGATGATGGCGACTGCCTTGCATTCGGCGAAGTGAAGACATCTGGCGACCGCAAACGTCCCCCGGGAGTAATTTACCACCGCACGGGGCTGAAGCGGCAACTGGAAGATCTGCGGGACGACGAAACCATCCGCGACGATCTCCTGCGGTATCTCAGTCATCGTGCTGGGTCGGCTCCGTGGCGGGCGCGGTTCGCGCGTGCGGGAGGCAGGTATCTGCGGAACAAATCCGACATTCAACTATATGGGTTCCTCGTTCGGGACGTGGGTCCCCATCAAGATGACCTCAGGAGGCTGGTCAACGACCTTGCCGCTGGGTGCCCCGAAGAGACCAGTATCGAGCTACTTGCGCTCTACCTGCCACACAAGAGCCTGGAGGGTATTGGGGCAACGACAATATCGATGCGGGCAGGAGAAGGCGGATGAGCCTGTCCGAGAGAGCGTTGCAGGCGCTGAACGAACATTGGGCTGTCGCCGCCATCGGGACGGACGCGCTGGAGCGTGCGTGGGAACTCGCTCACCAGCGGTTGGCACAACGGGCCGTGGGCAAGCAGATCAGCTTTTCCTTTGCAGACAGCGCAGAGGACGAACCGTTTCTCGAACGTGTGGGACTGGCATTCGAGCTTGCAGCGATCGAGGGTCTGGAGGAACTGAGCCGACCGGCCGGAGACAACCGGCGCCTTCGCGATCAGGCCGTGGCGGCATCGTTCCGCGCCTTCGACCTCCGCCGCCTTCTTCCGGTACCGGCGGAGACGCTTGAACGTCTGTTCTTCGTCCTGCAACTCTCCGCGATCGCCTATTGCGGGGATCGCTGGTCGGATTTGCGGAGATGGTATCGGGAGCATGGCGAGGCACTAAAGGCGCCAAGCGTCGCGGACGCTGAATGGGACCGCAGGCTCCTGTACAGGCTGTTCGATTGCTGGGTCCGGCTCTTCCGCAAGGACGGATGGGACGATCTGGATCGTATCCGCGAGATCATCGCCGGTTTGCGCAACGACCAAGGTATTCACGAGGAACGTCGCCTGAATAACGGTTCCAAGACAGTAGACCGGGCGATCGCCTTTCGGCTGGCGGCGCTATACAACTGGGCAAAGGCGACGGAGACGCTCGCCAGCTACATGCTCCAAGGCAAACCGCTCCAGGGCAAACCGGTTGACCCGTTCGGCGCGCTGGACAAGCACTTTGAAGCGGGAATCCGGGCGGCGACGGCGTCGGGCGACGCACAGCACGAAGTGATGCTCCGGTGGCTGCACGCAACGGCGCGCATCATGGTAACGAACTCGCTCTGGTGGGCAACGCGAGCAGTCAACTCGCGAACCTCGAAATTCGTGCGCTCTCTGACGCATCGAGAACACCAGGCGATGTTCGAACTATTGCCGCCGCAGCGCGCCGCGCTGCTTGAACAGGGGCTGCTCGACCAGGCGAAGACTGCGATCGTGATCGACATGCCTACCTCCGGCGGGAAGACTCTGCTCGCGCAATTCCGCATACTCCAGGCACTGAACCAGTTCCAGCCCGACGCGGGATGGGTCGCCTATGTCGCTCCGACTCGTGCGTTGTCGGCGCAGATCACGCGCCGCCTGCGCACGGACTTCGAGCCTGTCGGGCTGCGCGTTGAGCAACTGACCGCCGCCGTCGAGGTGAGTGCATTCGAGGAAGAACTGCTCGCTGAACGGGATGAACCTTTCGACATCCTGGTCGCAACGCCCGAGAAACTGTCGCTGGTGGTACGAAACAGGAAGGTGGATCGTCCTCTCGCGCTGGTGGTGATGGACGAAGCCCACAACCTGGAATCCGAGGGGCGAGGCCTGCGAATCGAGTTGTTGTTGGCAACGATCAAGCGCGATTGTCCGCGGGCGAACTTTCTCCTGCTGATGCCCTATGTGGAGAAATCGGAATTGGTAGCGCGCTGGTTGGCACAGGACATCGACGCGGGAAACGCGATTAGCTTGGGCACGGTGCCGTGGAAGCCCAACGAGCGGATAATTGGCCTCTATCGGGCAGTAGCCGATGACAGCGCGCGCGCTGGCTGGCACCTCGCTTTCGAGACATTGACCGCAACCGACAAAGCGATGCCGCTTCACGGTACCCACCGCGTGGGGGGCGTGAGACCGATTGACGTGCCGAAAAGCCAAGTGCTTACGAAAAGTGTGCAGAAGGGATTCGGGTTGCAGACTGCGGCAATCGGGACGGTCATGTCGGCGCGGGGCACGAGCGTTGCGGTGGCTAACAACATTCGCACGGTCTGGAGGATGGCCGAGGAAGCGGCGCGGAGCCTTCCGGAGATGGATGAAGTGCCGCCGGACATCAGGTTGGTTCAGGACTTCCTGCGCACCGAGATCAGCACCGACTTCAGGCTGGTCGACATGCTCGAGAAGGGCGTCGGCGTGCACCATGCGGGGCTGTCCGACGATGCCCGGGCGCTGATGGAGTGGCTCGCGGAAGCGGGCAGCATACGGATGCTGTGTGCAACGTCGACGATCGCGCAAGGCATCAACTTCCCGGTGTCGTCGGTTTTCCTGTCCTCGCGCTATGTGCCGCAGGGGAAGAGATCGGTGGAGATAGCCCCGCGGGAATTCTGGAACCTCGCCGGGCGAGCGGGTCGTCTCGGCCACGACAGCGTCGGTGTAGTCGGTCTTGCGGAAGGGGCTGATCGCAACGCACTGATCAAGTTCGTCAGCCGGAACACCGGTGCGCTCGTCTCCCGTCTCGTGGTGTTGCTGGACGAACTAGCGGCCCAGGGGTCGTTGGCGCAGCTATCGGACGTGCTCTGGAAAGACCAATGGGAGGACTTTCGCTGCTACATCGCGCACCTGTGGGCCGAGAAGAAGAACCTGGATGCGGTCATCGCGGATTCAGAGCAGCTTCTCAGAGAGACCTACGGATACACCTTGATGCGGAACGATCCAGAGCAACGGCAGAAAGCGGATGCGCTCCTGGAAGCGACGCAGAGCTATGCGCGCAAACTCGCTGACATGCCAGAGGGGGTTGCCGAGCTTGCGGATTCTACGGGTTTTTCGCCCGAAGGCGTCAAGAAAGCCATGGGTGATATTGGGCGTCTGGAGAACAAGCTGACCGTGTCCGACTGGGCGCCGGAGAGCCTGTTCGGCAGCGGCGGCAGAATGGCGGACCTGTTCGGCGTCATGTTGCGGGTGCCGCAGCTCAAGCAGGATCTGAACGAGCTGGGAGGTAAAGGGGGCGACGGGAGCCGGCTCTCCGAGATCACGAACGACTGGGTGAACGGAAAGAGACTTGAAGCGATCGCGAGGGAGTACTTCACCCGCGAGAAGGACGACGAAACGGGCACGGGCGCACTGACGGATGCATGCAGAGCAATCTATCGCACCATCGTCAACAGCGGAACATGGGGCGTATCGGCTCTCAGCCGAGTTTCGGGGATCGATTTCGACACGCTTTCCGAAACCGACAGACGGCGGATCAATGTGCTGCCGGCCATGATCTATCACGGAGTGAGTAGCGAAGATGCCGTACTTATGCGGATGAACTCGGCACCGCGAAGCGCGGCCGAGGCGCTGGGCAGCCTGTACCGGGAGGTCACCGGAAACGACGAGCAGAGGTATTCGGTAGGAAAGGCGCGGTGCTTCCTGAAGAGACTTGGCGCCGATGACTGGGACGGCGTGAGGCCCGAGGGGGCGACGCTTTCAGGAACAGGATACAAACGGGTATGGGAGATCCTTTCAGGCGAGGGAAGCTGAAGGGCCAATGGCGAACCTAGCGCTTACCGACTGGGCAACGGCATGCCGATGACGCCTGATCTCCTCTGCCGCGGCGGCTGTCCGGCCCCCGCCGGGAACGCCGCGCAGCTCGATCTCCTGGAACGCCGGGCATGATCCGACGGGTCACGGTCAGGAACTTCAAGCGCTTTCGCGAAGAGACGTTCGAGCTTGCAGACTCGGTCGTCCTCGCCGGGCCGAACAACACCGGCAAGTCCACCCTGCTTCAGGCGATCGCGACCTGGAAGCTCGCGCTTGATCGGTGGGTCTCGCGGCGGGCAGGAAGCAAGGCTGTCAAGCGGTCGGGGGTGGCCATTCCGCGCACCGACATCACGACGGTACCGCTGCGGGAGATGAACCTCCTCTGGGAGGACCGACGGGTAGCCGGCCCCAGGGGGATGGCCGGGGCGCCGCGGCTGATCGAGATCGTCATGGAAGGGCAAGTGAACGGCGAGTCGTGGGCATGCGGAATGGAGCTTCAGTACGCGAACCCCGAGTTGGTGTACGCGCGGCCCAAGGACGCCAGAAAACTCGAGCGCGAAGCCATCCGGCGCTTTCCGCCGGAGCCGGCAAGGGCTCTCGACATCGTGCACGTCCCCCCACTCTCTGGAATCGAGCGCGACGAACCGCGCCGGGATCGAGGCCTGCAAGACCTGCTCGTGGGCCAGGGGCGGCCGGGAGAGATTCTGCGCAATCTCCTGTTGGAGATCGCCGGCAGTGCTCGGCCCGAAGACTGGCAAGCGCTCGCGGGACACGTGCGGAACCTGTTCCAGATCGAGATCCTCAAGCCCGTCTACGCGCCGACCCAGCCCTACATCCGCTGCGAGTATCGCGAGCCGAACCGTACCCGGCAGCTCGACCTTTCCAATGCCGGGAGCGGAACTCTCCAGGTGCTTCTGTTGCTCGCCTTTCTGCATGCGAGACCTGCCACGGTGATCCTGCTCGACGAACCCGACGCGCACCAGCACGTGATCCTGCAACGGCAGGTCCACGACCTGGTCCGCGAGGTCGCACGGGAGCGTGGCGGACAGGTGATCGCCGCCACGCATTCCGAGGTCATCCTCGATTCGACGGCTCCGGAACGGGTCCTCGGTTTCTTCGGGGAAGCGCCCCGTGCACTCGCCAGCAGAGCCGAACACGACCAGGTCCGGGAAGCGCTCAAGCGCGTCACGACGACCCATCTTCTGCTGGGCGAAGAGACAGGCGCTGTGCTCTATGTGGAAGGCGAAACGGCTGAGAGGATCCTGACGGAATGGGTGCGGATTCTCGATCACCCGGCACGGGAGTTCTTCAAGCGCCCCTTCGTGTACTGGCTGGGCGGGAGGAGCCTTCGAGAGGCGAGAGAGCACTACTTCGCCATGCGGGCGGCCTTTCCCGACCTGCGCGGCATCTGTCTTCTGGATGGAGACAATCGCGACGAGCCGGATGAGGAGACAACGAAGGCAGGGTTGACGGTGCTGCGCTGGCGCCGCTACGAGATCGAGAACTACCTTCTGCAGCCGGATGCCATCGCGCGCTTTGTCGATTCTCCCTCGATGGAGTCCGAGATACACCGGGAATTCCGGAAGCAGGTGCCGCAAGGGGCCGACCTCTTCGGAGACCATGTCTCTCTGGTGCGCCTGAAGGCGAGCAACGAATTCCTGATCCCGTTGCTGGAGCGGGTCGGGAAGGACACCCCCAAGCGCGATCTCCATCTGCTGGCCGCCGTCATGCAGGCCGAGGAAGTTCATCCCGAAGTCCGGGAGAAACTCGACCGCATCGCCGAGCAGGTCGCAGCAACGTGAACAGCAGCCCAGGTCCAGACGCTGCCGCGTTGCCGTGCGATGAGACCTGTGGACCGGGACCTGGATCGCCGGCACGGTGATGGTCGTCGAGCCCGGCCTGGCCCGACGCGCATCGTTCCCTACGTCCTGGCAGCAAGCCTGAAGCGACCGCAAGCCGGGAATCGTGAATTCCCGTTTTCGGCTGGTAGCCAACCTCCGCCACGGGCCGCCACAGTCGATCAGCCGGCACCAGCCGCCATCAGACGCCATCGCGGATGTCCTTCAGCGTCCTGTCGGGCGGCTCCCGTTCGACGCCTCCACGAACAGGGGATTGCCGGGCGACCAGAGTTCCGGGCTTCGGCGTGCTCTTTCGAAGTACTCCGGACTTGTCGTCACTCTCAGGCGCTCAGTCATGCCGGGCACCAACAGAGCGTACTCCCGGGCTCCCAAGGACTGAACTCGCTCCCCGGCGGCATCAGGCCGGGTGTCCAGAGGATCCGGTCGAGACGTCTCGATCTCGGGCGGTTCCAGGGTGCGGCCCACGACCAGCCGCACGAGGCCGCCATTTCGCACCAAGCCCTCGATTCCGCGCGCCGCCAAGGCCAAGGCGCCGGCGCTGAAGTAACCCGTCCCGCCGGCGGCGGTCGGATCGAGAACCGTCACGGTTCGGTAGTCGGGAAGTGCCTCACCGAGCCAGCCGGAATCACTGGCCATCGGCGAGTACTTGAAGGCGCGCTCGTAGCCGTACGGACTGGCCACTCGAACGCCCGTCCGTCGGGCTCGGTCGATCTGCTCGCGGACAGCCACCGGATCGCCGTGTATCCCCAGCACATGGAGGAACTTCTCCCGGTCTGCGTCCACCGGCAGCAGCGAGGCGAGCACCGCCGCGCGCGAAGGCCAGGCATCGGCCGCCACGCCCACCATAGGTGAAGGTGGTAGATGGGCGGCAACGCCGTCATGGAACGCTGCTCGTGAACGCTCTCCTCGCCAAGTTCAGAGATCGGCAGCCACCCTCAATCTACCGGGCGTCGTGTATCGGCTTGTCAGGCTGCATACTCAGCCAAACCAGCAGCGTCGCCGAACGTCTCGACCGTCCAGCCATCAGTCGAATTGATGGGACGCCGCAATCGCACCAGACCCCTGCCGGTTGCCAGCCGCCGCATGTGCACTCCGCTCTCGCGCAGGGTCCTTTCCACCGCCTTGTTCTCGTGTTTGAAACCGGCTTGTCCGGTACAGCCCTTGGCGGTGATCCAGGCGTTCGGCGTCGCTCTCAGAATGCGCTTCGCATCCTGCGTGGTCGGAAGAACCCGGCCAGCCAGACACCAGGGTGTAAGCACCGCAAACGGATCGTCTTCCAGCATCCGTTCCCACACGGCCGGCTCGTTTGCGTTCTCCGAGCCATGGTGCGGAATCTTGAATGCCGATGCTCTGCCGATCGGGCGCTCGGTATCTTCGAGAATCCCGACCCATCCCCGCCTCTCCTGGTCGGCTCCGAGAAGGAGCGCAGTGCCGCCGCATTCGATCCACAGCACGACTGCGGCTTCGTTCGGAGCAAGGCTTCGGATGCGTCTCTTGTTCTCGCCCGGGCCAGGAATCAGGCATTGCACGGACGTCAGGAATTTCTGGAAGACCTCGTCGCCGGGTGACAGCGACGTCAACGTGCATGTCTCTTTCTGCAACACGACACGGTTGGCGAGCGCATGCGTTGGCCGCCTTCCAGTCTCTGCCAAGCGCGAGAACACACCGTGCATCTCTCGCAGCCCGGAGCCGGAAGCAGAGAAATGCCGACCCTCCAGCGCCTCCACGACGGTCAGGAATTCTTCTCGGCAAAGCGCACTTGCGCAACAGAACTTCGCGTCGGGGCACAGTTCAACCAGACGCGCCATCCCGCCTATGTGGTCGTCGTGCCAATGAGTCGCCACGACCAGCGCAACGCCCTGAGCCGGGTCAACTCCAATGCTCTCGAGGTAGCTCAGGGCTCCCGGTCTCTTGTCAGCATCGATACAGGAATCGACAATGACCCAACCGCCATTGCCGACATGAAGAACGATGCTCTCGCCGTAGCCGGGACCAAGGAGCGAGAGTTCGAATTCCCCGTCTCCCGGCGGGCCTCCCCTGTTCGTCACGGATTGAGCGCCGACACCACCCTGCGCGCCCATGCCCTGCCTGCGTGAAGGTCGCCTTCGGTCATCCTCGGCAGGTCGCGGAAGACGATCTGCGACACCCGCTTCCGGGTTCCCTCGGGCGAACGTTCATAGCCGATCACCCAGCGGAAGATGTCGCCAACCTCCAGTCTGGCCGCGTCGTGGTCGGAGAGTTCCTGCAGGGGAATGGAGGCTTCTTCGCTTTCGTACTCCATGCCGGCGGTCACATCGACCAGTCGAGCCACGAACGCATTGTCTCCGACGCTGACCACATGCCCTTCCCACTCCTGCAACGCATGCAGCGTGGACCTGCGCGGCGCGGGTACCGGCGACAGCGGCAGGTTCACGACCTGGGCGGCGCCACTGTCCCAAGTGTGATTGCCGGCAGAACCGGATCGGTTTCCGGTCGCCGTGTCCTCGCCGCGCGAACGATTCTGCGGGCCGAAATCCGCGCGCGCCAAAGCCCGGCGCACCAAGTTCCCGGCGCTCAAACGGAGCCACAGCGAAGCGTCGTCTGGCTGGCTGTCGCCGCCCCCTGTAGACGCGCCGAGACTCTGCGCCATCGTAGACAGGCTGTACTGTGTCATGACACTCACTCCTCTCCATCCTCCGCCGCCAAGGACATGACGTGGTCAATGATGGCGTCACTGCGCCGGACCGACGACTCGAAACCGTCCTCCAGGAACCTCATCAGGTGTGCCCGTCCCTCAGTGTCATCGTTGCCTCCCGCATAGTGATCGTTGACGTGAACATAGACCCCCGACCGACCGTCGGCGATACGGACTGACGGTTCCACCGTCACGTTCACCCAGCCGCCGGGCGGCCGCCCCGCGGGGCGGCGTTGCGCCATCGTCAGCGAGACCATCCCCCCGGAATCGCTGTCCAACGCAAGATCGTCCCGCCATTGCCCCCATGGCTCCACCGGCGCGAGGCGTCTGCCGATTCTGTCCCGCACCCTCTGGCTCTGGACTCTGAAGTGGACATAACGGTTGATACCGAGTGCCGTGAGGGACGTATGGTGCAGGTGCTCCTTGAACACGCGCACCATGAGGTCGCGCACCCGTACGTGCGGGTCGCTATGAGTGCTGGCCACGAAGCGCTCTGGCGTAACCTCAACGTGAAGCCACTCCGTCGAAAACAAGGTGAGCCCCGCATGGGCGACCTGCACGTCCGCGTTGGCTGCAACGCCCCTCGGCAGGAGGTCGAAGAGGGCGAACCAAGCTGGCGTGAAGATCGCCGGGTTGAAACGGCCAACCAACACGACACTGACGCCGCTGATCTCCGGTTCGGTCCGCATAACAGTCTCCCGGAACTACCGTTCGGCTACGTCTGCATGAAACGCAGCCCCGTACGCGGCGGATGCTTGCCGTGCATGGCCATGCCCCGCCAGTAGGCCAGTAGGCCTCGCGCCTCCGATGGCGTCAATCCCCTCGGCTGCCTCCTGCATGTTATCGCGGCCCTGTGGCCCGCCGGTTCTCCGACCGGACCCGCGGCGGGCGCGTCGCCCAGCGACAGATTGCGGCCTTCCCTGGACCGCTCCGAACCGCCGGCCTCGAGGCTTGGCGTGCCTTCGTTGGCCGCCAGTCTGCAGATCGTAGTAATCCGCCACCTCACGCACCGTCATCACGTCGTCGGCAGTCATCGTCGCCAGTACCTTGCATGCATCCCACAAGCCCAGAGCAGGAAGATACGTCAAGACAGGAAGGACCGTCCATGCACCGCGAGCCGTCCAGGCTTGTCCCGGTTGGAGGTCGAATGGCGAGCCTGGTGCTCACCGGCTGGATCGTGACCGGACAGGATGGCGCGCGGTCACGGTGGAGAGCGCGGAGCTTGGCTTCCAGGGCCTTGCTCGCGCTGCTCGTATAGGCCGCCTCGTATAGGCTCGGTTCGTGTCAGCGACGCCTCCAGACCGCCTTGTGAGGTGGCGAGAGCGCGTCGGGCGGTGGCGCGATCACCTTGGGCAGTGGCGGGAGCACCTGGAGCGGCTGCGCGAGCGCATCGATCGTTGGCGCGAATGGACTCGGCGTTCGCTGTCGACGCTGATCGGCCTCGGCCTGATCCTGGTTCTCCTGCTGATCGCCAATGCCGGCGCCGAGGACTACTCGGGCCTCGCCGAGCTTGCGGAGCGGGAGGCGGAGCTCGAGTTCGAGCTCGAGGAGGCGAAGCTGCGGGTCGAGAGCCTGCGGCGTGCGGTGGTTCTGCTGCAGGATGATCCGATCGTGCTGGAGCGCCTGGCACGCGAGGAGCTGGGCCTGGTGAGACCGGGCGACAGGATCGTCGTCCTGCCGCGGACCGACTGATCCGACCCTGACCCGGTGTCCGTGTGGCGTGAACTCCGCCGCCGCGTTCGTCGCGGCCGCGATTACCGCAAACTCGCAGCGGCGGATCGCGCGACGGCGGTCGGCCTGCCGGTGCGCGCGGCATCGGTGGTGTTCGAGCTGCTGGCCGAGGAACGTGGCGCGGCCCAGCTCGTGGTCGTGCCGAGCGAAAGCGAGGTGCTGGCCTGGACCGAGGGAACTTGCCTGCTCGGGCCTCGGGATGGAGCGCAGGTCGTCCCCTTTCCGTCTCCGGCGCTGACGCCCTACCAGCAGGCCGAGGTGTCGCTGCAGGTACGCGCCCAGGAGAGCCTCGCCTACGACGCCCTGCTGGGCGCTTCGCGGGTCACCGTGGTCTGCACGCCCCGGACCCTGTTTCATCGTCTCGCCGAACCACGGGCTTTCCTGCAGTCGATCGTCGACCTCCGGCTCGGGGAGGACGTCGTTCCAGAGGAGCTTCTGAGCCACCTGGTTGCCCACGGCTACCGGCGCGCCGATCTGGTGGCAGCTGTGGGCGCGGTGGCGCAGCGGGGCGGCGTCTTCGATCTCTTCGCCCCCGGCGAACCCCGGCCGGCGCGACTCGACCTGTTCGGAGACACGATCGAGAGCATCCACCGTTTCGACGCCTCGACACAGCGCTCCGAGGAGGCGGTCGAGTCAATGCGTCTCAGGCCCCTGACGCCCTTTGCGGCCGCGCCGGAGCAGGCCGCCGAACTGGCCCTGCTTCTGCTCGAGGAACGGGGTGACCATCTGGCCGAAGCGTCTGGCGCCCAGCTGGAGGAAATGGTGGAAGGGGAGCCCTTCCCGGGATGGGAGAAGTACCTTCCGCTGTTGCAGCCGAGCACGAGTCTCGGCGAGGTGATGGCGAACGCCACGGTGGTCGTCGTCGAGCTCGACCGTGTGCGGCGGGAAATCGAGCAACACGCCGAGATGCTCCGGGACGAGTACGCCAGACGGTCCGAGGAGGGCGAGATCGTTGCCGAGCCCGAACGGTTGACGGTACCCGGCGCCCAGGTGCTGGAGCTCGTCGAGGACGCGGCCCTCCGAACCGGCGACGTGCTGGACGAGCGAGCTGGACGGCGAACCCGGGTCGACTTCGGCGCCGTCGAGACGGACGTCCTGATCGACCAGCTTCCGCGCTTTCCTCGCGAGCTCGAGACTGCCGCGGCCCGCGGCGACGATCTGTGGCTGGTGGCGCGGGCCGGGCGTCACGAGTCGCTCCGCCAGCTGCTCGGCAGCCGCGAAATCGATCGGGACGGAGGCCGACTGCGCCTGGTCGACGGTGAACTGGGCCGGGGATTCCGGCTGCCGGCGGCCGGACTCGTGCTCTTCGGCGAGGGGCAGCTCTTCAGGCACCGGGCTGCGACGCCCCGTCGGGGACGGATGGGGCCCTTCGTGTCAGGCCTGGGCGATCTGCGGGTCGGCGAGTTCGTGGTTCATGAAGATCACGGCGTTGGCCAGTTCCTGGGTCTCAGGACGCTGGAAAGTCCGCCCGACGACGGGCCCGAAATCCATGCGGCTCGCCGGAAGACGCGGACGGTGGAGGTCATGGAACTCCTCTACTCGTCGGGCCGCACGCTCCTTCTGCCTCTGACGCGCCTGAACGAGATCGAGCGCTACAGCGGCATCAACGGGATCGCGCCCCGTCTCGACCAGCTGGGCGGCAGCAGCTGGACCAGGAAGAAGAGCCGCATCAGCCGCAGTCTGAAGGCGATCGCCACCGACCTGTTGAAACTCTACGCAGAGCGCCGGCTTGCACTGGCCGTGCCGATGAACGAAGACAGCGACCGCCAGCTTCAGTTCGAGAGCGCCTTCATCCACGAGGAGACGCCGGATCAACTGGAGGCGGCGCAAACGATCAAGGAGGACCTGTGCCGCGAACAGCCGATGGACCGGCTGCTCTGCGGCGACGTCGGCTTCGGCAAGACCGAGGTGGCGATGCGGGCGGCGTTCAAGGCCGTGGACAACGGACTGCAGGTCGCCGTCCTGGCGCCGACGACGATTCTCGCCGATCAGCACCTGCAGGTCTTTCGGAGACGCTTCCGGGGCTTCGATGTCGAGATCGAGATGGTGTCCCGGTTCCGTTCGGCGGCCCAGGTCAGGAAGATCAGGGAGCGCCTGGCGGCTGGCGGGATTCACATTCTCATCGGTACCCACCGACTGCTGAGCCGCGACATCGATCTGCCCTGTCTGGGCCTGGTGATCGTCGACGAGGAGCAGCGGTTCGGAGTCGCCCAGAAGGAGCGCCTGCGTGAGCTGAAGCGCAACGTCCACGTGCTGGCGATGTCGGCGACGCCGGTGCCGCGAACCCTGCAGTTGTCGTTGGCGGGGGTAAGGGATCTGTCGCTGATCGAATCGCCGCCGCAGGACAGGATGGCGGTCGAGACGCGGGTGCTGCCGTTCTCCGGCGACCTCGTCCGCGAGGCGATCGAGTTCGAGGTCGAACGCGGCGGCCAGGTTTTCTACGTCTACAACCGGGTCGAGGACATCGAGGGCATGCTCCGCTATCTGCGTGAACTCGTGCCGGGACTGCGGATCACCGTCGGTCACGGCCAGATGGAGGAATCCGAGCTGAGCAGGCGCATGCGGGCGTTCACCTCCGGCGAGCACGACCTGTTGCTGGCGACCACGATCATCGAGAACGGAATCGACATTCCCAACGTGAACACGATGCTCGTTCACCGCGCGGATCGCTTCGGTCTGGCCCAGCTCTACCAGTTGCGGGGCCGCGTCGGCCGGAGCGATCAACTGGGCTACTGCTACCTTCTCGCGCCCCCGGACACGGTGCTTTCGGAGGACGCGCGCAAGAGGCTCGTCGCCATCCGGGAGTTCACCGAACTGGGTTCAGGTTTCCGGATCGCGGCTCGCGACCTGGAGATACGAGGCGCCGGCAACCTGCTCGGAGCGGAACAGAGCGGCCACATCGCGGAGGTGGGCATCGAGACCTACATGAAGATGCTGGAGCAGACGATCGCCGAACTCCGGGGCGAGGCGCCGGCGGACAGGCCTTCGGCTTCGATCAGCCTGCCGGCGACCATGTCGATCCCGGAGGACTACATCGGCGAGATCGCCCTGCGACTCGAGATCTACAGACGTCTCGCGGACGCTGAAGAGGATTCGGAGACCCTGCTTGCGGAGTTGCGGGACCGTTTCGGACCGCCGCCGGAGGCGGTGCACGCTCTGATTCGCGGCGCGGAGCTGAAGCGGCTGGCCGAGTCCCTGGGCATTCAGTCGGTCGCGCATCGTAACGACCGGCTGACGGTCCGGCTTCGGCGCGACGCGAAGGTCGATGTGGACCGCCTGATCCACTTCGTTTCGGAGCGGGAAGGTGCCGGCTTCACGCCGGAGGGCGTTCTGACGCTTTCGGAGATACCGGCCCCACAGGCTCTCGAAGTATCACTCCAGCTCCTGCAGCTGCTGTCGGGTGAACCGTTGCCGCGGCTGGCCGGTTCGGAGACCGTCCATTGAGCGGGCATCCGGCGCCGGCAGCCCGCGCCTGTCTCCTGATCGGCCTGGTCCTGAGCTGCGGCGGCGGCAAGCTGCCGGAGGGAGTGGTGGCACGAATCGGCAACCAGGACTTCCGCTACGAGGACTTTCGCGGCTATCTGGAGGAGTCCACCGACGGGGAGGCGGCACGCTTCGGAAGCGCCGCGCTGTCCCGCCTCTTCGAGCGCTTCGTCGACGACCAGCTGCTCCTGCGGCTGGCCCGGGATCGTGGCCTCGTGGACGGCGAATCCACGGTCCACGAAGCCGCGATGCGGCTGCTCGAGGCGTCGCCGGCGGCAGTGTCGTTGCCGGAGATCAAGCGCTACTACGCCGATCATCGCAGCGATTTCGCGCGGCCGACGCGGGTACGCCTGCGTCAGATCCTGGTCCAGGATCGAGCGACTGCCGAGCTGGCACTGGCGGAGCTCGAAGCGGGCGTGGACTTCGGCGAGGTGGCGCGTCTCCGTTCGAATGGCCCCAGTGCATCGTCCGGCGGCCTTCAGGGCGAACTGGCGCGTGAGGATCTTCCCCCGGCGCTTGCCGAAGTCGTCTTCGGGCTGGACGAAGGAGAGTGGAGCGAGTTGCTCGAGGTCGACTACGGATTCCGACTCTTCGAGGTCGAGCGCTTCCTGCCGGAAGGGATCCTGACGCTGGCCGAAGCGGCGCCGAGGATAAGGGCCCTGCTGGAAGAGGCGCGGGGCGAAGAACTCGTCCGAGCGGCCGCGGCGGAAGCTCGGCAGGAGTACAATCTGCGTGTCGCGGTGGAGCGGCTGCCCTTTGAATACGACGGCGCGCTCGCGGATCCGGCCGCCGGAAGACGAGGCAGGAGAAAATGACTCGACGCTACCCAGGCCAACCTCCGTCAACTGCGCTCCACATCGCCGGACCACTTGCCGGACCATTTGCAGGTGCGCTCGCCGGCTCGATGGCGATGTGGCTGGCGCTGGCCGTGCTCCCCGCCGCCGGGCAGTCCCCGCCGGGCGCGGAGAATCGGGTCGTGTTGCGGGTCAACGACCGCATCGCGACCCTGTACGACTACCAGAGGGCGGTCGCGGAGGAGACCGCGAGATGGCGGTCCGTGCCGGGGCTGACCGATTCGGAGCGCCAGGAGCGGATCGCCGACGCCGGCCGCTTGATCATGAAGGCGCTGTTCGAAGAACTGCTCCTCTTGTCGCGGGCGGATCAGCTGGCGGTCGTCATCGACGAAAGCGACGTCGAGGAACAGCTCCGCGCCATCAGGGAGCGACACGGGTTCGAGAACGACGAGCAGTTCCGCCAAGCTCTGGCGCAGCAGGGCATGCGGGAGGAGGACTTCCGGGCGCAGATCCACAAGCAGCTGCGAAACAACGTGGTCCGCGGCCGGGAGGTGGCGACTCGGGTGGTGGTCGAAGACGAGGACCTGCGTCGGTTCTACCGCGAGAACCCGAAGCGTTTCCGCATTCCGGAGCGGGCCCGCTTCGAGGAGGTCGTCGTCCTGGACGCTGTCGTGCCGGAAGACCGCCTGGCGGCGCTGGCGGCGTTGGCGCGGACGCGGATGATGGCCGGCGGCACGGCCGCCGAAGTGGCGGAAGGGCTTGGAGAAGGGGTGACCGCCGTCGATGTCGGATGGGTCACGGCGGGCGATCTCGCACCCGCTCTCGATGCCGTCGCCTGGGAGCTCGAAGTCGACGGTGTCGCCGAAGCGACTGCGGCCCGCGGCGGTCTGCATGTCCTGAAGATGCTGGAGCGGATGCCGGAAACGATCCAGCCCTTCGAGGACGTCCGCGATGCGATCCAGCAGGAAGAACAGAACCGCCTGTTCGCCGAGGAGTACGATCTCTACCTGACCGAACTTGCGGACGCCGCCTACATTGTCGAGCGGCTGCCGGAGGCGGCCGAAGGTTACCGGCCCGTCGCGTCACCTTCGCTGGACGCCGACGCACTGGGGCTGCTCGCCCCGTTCGCTCCCGGCGCCCAGGCGTCGGAAGCCGAGCAACCTGCCGCCGAAACGGTCGAGGAGACAGACGGGCAGCCCTGACGGCCGGCCGGCCGCTGCGTCTTCAGTCTTCGGCTTCTTCTCGCGGGCGGTGCTGATCGGCATGCGCGCCGCCGTGAAGGCGCGCCCTCCGGCTGGCGAAGTCGGCGAGAGCCGGCTCGCGTGGTCTGCGACCTCCTATGGCCATCAAGTGGAGCAGAGTGGTCTGATGTAGACGAAAGTGGTCTTCCGGTGGTACTATCGACCGTCTGAGTGTCCGTTTTTGGGCAACCAGCCCGTTTCTGGGCTACCAGCCCACCTGCGCCTTTCAGGACGTTGGCGATGTTCCGAGGCCATGCACAGGCAAAGATCGACGCGAAGGGCCGTCTGAAGGTCCCGAGCGTGTTCCTGCGCCCGCTGCAAGAGCGTTTCGGTCCCGACATCTTCACCACTTCGCTGAAAGGCGAGTGCGCCTGGATCTACCCTCTGCCGCTCTGGGAACTGGAGGAGCAGCGACTGGCCGGCCTGCCGGCAACGCACAGGCTGCGCCGCAAGTGGGAAGCCCGGGTCAGCTACTTCGGTCAACAGAGCCGCCTCGATTCGCAGGGGCGGCTGATGGTGCCGGCGAAACTGCGCGCCATGGCGGAGATCAAGGGCGAAGTCGTGGTCTTCGGTCGCCCGGACCGGCTCGAGGTCTGGAACCTCGAGCGGATGGAAAACGACCTGAGCGCGGATCCGTTCACCGACGACGACCTGGACGAACTGACCGACGATCTAGAGGCGCTGGATGCGTCCCGCAAGTCTCGCCCCAGGAATGTCCAGTGATGTGGACAGCGGCGGTCAGCGGCTTCGGCACCAGCCCGTTCTGGTCCGTGAGGCGCTGCACTTTCTCGCTCCCGAACGCGGCGGCTGGTTCGTCGACTGCACGATCGGTCCGGGCGGCCATGCCGCGGAACTTCTCGGGCGCTTTTCCGACGCGCGGGTGCTCGGCATCGACCGCGACAGGGAGGCCCTGGACCATGCCCGGCGGCGGCTGCGCGAGTTCGGTTCGCGTGTCCTCCTGGTGCACGGCAACTTCCATTCGATCGACGAGATCGTGGCCGAGGCGGGCTGCGGACAGCCGGCGGGAGTCCTCGCCGATCTCGGCGTTTCGTCGCTGCAGCTGGACCGGCCGGAGCGGGGTTTCAGTTTCAGGCGCCCGGGGCCGCTCGACATGCGAATGGACCAATCGACTCGATCGACAACGACGACTGCGAGAGACATCGTGAACCTTGAATCCCGGAACGTGCTGGAGACCGTGCTCCGCGACTACGGCGAGGAGCGTCAGGCCCGCAGGATCGCGCGGGCGATCGTGGAGCGTCGCCGCCGCAGCCCTCTCGAGACCACGGACGACCTGCGGGATCTGGTTCACGAGACGATAGGGGCCCCCAGGCTGAGGCGCGGCCGCGCAGCGCCAAGAGGCCGGTCGATCGATGCCGCTACCAGAACGTTCCAGGCGCTTCGGATCGCGGTCAACGAGGAGCTGTCCGGTCTGGGTCCGTCCCTGGAGCGGGCAATGAAACTGCTCGAGCGGGACGGCCGCCTGGTGGTCATCTCGTACCACAGCCTGGAAGACCGGATCGTCAAGCACCGGCTCCGGGCCAGCGCTCTGGGCGAGGTCGATCCGATTACCGGGCGTCCGCGCACCGAAACGCGGCTGATCGAACTGATGACCAGGAAACCGATCCGGCCGCAGCCGAACGAGGTGCAGTACAACCCGCGGTCGCGCTCGGCCCGGTTGCGCGCGGCGCGGAAGCTGTAGCGGCACAGACGGGATTCGTGAGTGGTGAAGACCGGTTACAGCCTCAGGAAGGAGATCACGAATCCCTTCCTGGTGCGCCAGCGCGTTCCGGGCCGGCTCCGCGGCCTGTGGCGGCTGGGGGCGATCCTCCTGCCCTTTGCCGCCGCGGCGTTCGCGTACACCTGGGTGCACGAAGAGGGCCTGGAGGCCGGCTACAGGATCAAGGCGCTCGAACAACGGTTGGAGGACCTGCTGCAGGAAGAGCGTCTGCTCGAGCTGGAAGCCACCCGGCTCACGCGGCCTGAGCGGCTGTCGCCGCTGGCCCTGGAACAACTCGGGATGGCCGCCCCGACGTTGGAACAGATGATCTTCCTGAGTTCGGACAGCGCCTCCCTGGTCCGGGCCGGAACGGTGTCGGGGGCCGCGCGGTGAACATCCTCGGACCTCGCGCCATGGCCGTCCGGCGGCGCTACCTGGGAAGGTTGGTGATCCTGACCGTGTTTGCCGGGATATGGACGGGCGCGATCGGCTGGCGTCTCCTGGAGCTGCAGATTCGCAACGCCGACACGTATCGGGAGCGCGCGGCGCGGCAGCAGCGCAGCGAAGTGGTTCTGAACCCGAAGCGCGGGACGATCTACGACGCACGGGGCAGGACGATGGCGGTCTCGGTCGAGACGCGGACGCTCTACGCCGAGACGGCCAAGGTGACCGATCCGGCGGCGCTGGCCGCCGACATCGCCCCGTTGGTGGGCCGCACCGAACAGGAGATCGAAGCGCAGCTGCAGAAGTCGGAGCATGTGCCGCTGGCGCGGAAGCTCGACCGCGACCTGGCCGACGGGATCGATCTGTCCCCGTTTCCGGGCCTCTATTTCCTGCCGGAGAGCAAGCGCGAGTATCCGATGGGCTCGCTGATGGCTCATGTGCTCGGTTTCGTGGGCACCGACAGCAGCCTCGCGGGCATCGAACGCCAGTACGACGCCCAGGTCGCGGGCGAGTCGGTCATCAGACACGTGCTCCGGGACGGCCAGCAGCGGCGCGTCGTCGTCGCCGGTTCGCTGGGCGAGCCGAAGCCGGGAGCAGATCTGCACCTGACGATCGACGCGACCATCCAGCACCTGGCGGAGCGGGCCCTGCGAGAGACGATCGAATCGTCGAAGGCCAGGGCGGGCAACGTGGTGATTCTGGCGCCAGAGGATTCGGCCGTACTGGCGATGGCCTCCTATCCGACGTTCGACCCGAACCGGTTCGGGAACTCCCGTCCCGACGAGCGCCGAAACCGTGCAATCCAGGACTCCTACGAGCCGGGCTCGACATTCAAGACGATCACGGCGGCGGGAGCGTTCGAGCGGCAGGTGGTCCACGCCGACCAGATCATGGACTGCGGCGAGGGACGGATTCGCGTCGGCAAGGCGCGGATCAAGGACCACAAGCCGTTCCCTGAACTCAGCTTCCGCAGCGCGATGGCCAAGTCGAGCAACGTCTGCGCGATCAAGGCCGGGCAGCTGGTCGGAGGCGAGGCACTGCAGGAGCTCGTCTCGTCCTTCGGCTTCGGCGCCAGAACCGGCATCGACATCAGTGGGGAGCATCCCGGCATCGTGCCGCGCCGGGACTGGAATATCGAGACGACGGCATACGCCTCCTTCGGCCACGGTCTGGCCGTGACGCCCATTCAACTCGCGAACGCCTATGCGGCGATTGCCAACGGGGGAACGTGGAACCAGCCCTACCTCGTCAGAAGCCTGGCGTGGGAAGGCAGGACCGACGACATGCGTCCCAAGGGCCGCAGCCGCCGCGTGATCTCCAGGTCCACCGCGTACGAGGTGATCCGCCTGCTCGAGGAAGTGGTCGTGAGCGGAACCGGCCGCAACGCCGCCATCGCCGGCTACCGGGTCGCCGGCAAGACGGGGACGGCACAGAAATCGGACTCGACCGGCTATTCGGAGACCGGCCGCGTCGCCGGTTTCGTGGGTATCGCTCCGGCCCGGGCGCCCCGACTGGTCTGCCTGGTGATGATCGACGAGCCCACCGTTGCCACCGGCGGCGGCGAAGTCGCGGCGCCGGCCTTCCAGCGCATCGTGAGCGAAGCGCTGTTCTACCTGGGCGCGACGCCTTCACGCCAACCGATGGGCTGGAGCCAGCCCGTGTGGTTGCGGCCGGCCGAGCCGGCGGACGTCAAGTTCGCCAACGCGGTCGGCAAGGAGGACGTCGAAGGAGACACGGGGATGGAAGGCGAGCTGTGGGCGGCGAAGGAAACGAGCTGATGAGACTCGAAGACGCGGTCGCCGACCTGCCGCTGCGGTCGCCGCTGGGCGCTGCCGCCGCCGACACGGAAGTCACGGGCGTACAGCACGACTCCCGGCTCGTCGTGAACGGCGACCTGTTCGTCGCCTGGCGAGGCGAACTCCACGACGGTCGTGTCTTCGCTCCGGACGCCGTGGCGCGCGGCGCCGCGGCGGTCATGGCATTCGGCCCGCCGCCCGATCCGCCCGCTGTCCCGCGGACCGTGCCGTGGATGGAGGTCGACGATCCCCGAGCCCGCATGGGAGAGGTGGCGTCCAGGCTCTGCGGCCACCCGGAACGGGAGTTGCTGACCGTCGGCGTCACCGGCACCAACGGCAAGAGCACGACCTGCCAGCTGATCGGCGCCTGTCTGACCGGTTCGGGCCGCTCGACCGCCGTGGTGGGGACGCTCGGCCGCACGGTCCATCGACCGGGTTCGGCCCCGTCTGCCTTCGATCTGTCTGGCCAGGCGGCTGCGGACCGCACGACGCCGGAAAGCAGCGATCTTTTCCGGATGTTGCGTCGCGCAGTGGACCTGGGCGCCCGGTCGGCGGCGATCGAGGTCTCGTCCCATGCCCTCGACCAGGGTCGGATGAACGGCATGCAGTTCGATGCCGCCGTGTTCACGAACCTGACCCGAGACCATCTCGACTACCACCCGTCGCTCGAGGCCTATTTTGCCGCCAAGCGCCGCCTGTTCTCGCTGCTGCGGCCGGGCGGCAAGGCGGTCGTCAATGTCGACGACGAGTACGGACGTCGCCTGGCGCCCGAACTGGCGCTGGAACTCACGGGCGGCAGCAAGGTCGTGCGGTTCAGCGCCGCCGGCCGCCCGGAGGCCGAGGTGCGGGTGGTCCGGGCCGAACTCGACTTTGCCGGTATCCGCGCCGAGGTCCGGACGCCCACGGGTCCGATCGCGTTGAACTGCCCTCTTCTGGGCCGGTTCAACCTCGAGAATCTGACCGCGGCCGTGGCCGCTTCCTGCGCACTGGGCGTCTCCGCCGAGGCCATTCGCGGCGCCGTGGCCGCCCAGCCGCCGCTTGCGGGACGGCTGGAGCCGGTGAATCGCGGCCAGGAGTTTCCGGTCCTGGTCGACTACGCCCACACGGACGGAGGGCTGCGCGCCGCCCTGGCAGCGGTGAGGGAACTCGGCAATCGGCGTATCGCCCTCGTGTTCGGCTGCGGCGGCGACCGGGATCGCGGCAAGCGGGAACTGATGGGGCGCGCGGCGGGAGAACTAGCCGATCTTGCGATCGTCACCGACGACAACCCGCGAGGCGAGGAACCGGGACTCATCCATGCGGCGATCGCCGCCGGCCTGAACGCCGTTCGGGGTTCCACGTACGAGGTCGTTGCGGACCGGCGGGCCGCGATAGGGCGCGCGGTGTCGGTAGCGGCCGCGGAGCCCGGATGGACGGTCCTGATCGCCGGCAAGGGCCACGAGGCGACGCAGACGATCGGCGATCTCAGGCTGCCCTTTCGCGACCGGGACGAGGCGAAGTCGGCCCTGGACGCACTGAACCGGGAGTTCGCGGGTGAAACGACCCCTTGCTGATGCAGTCAGGATCATGAACGGCTGTCTGATCGGAGAGGCTGAACCCGACGCCTGCTACCAGGGCGCGGCGATCGACTCGCGCCGGATCGAAGGCGGCGAACTGTTCTTCGCACTGCCTGGCGAGCACACCGACGGCCATCGTTTCGTGGCTGACGCGCTGGCCGCCGGCGCCGCAGCCGCGGTGGTGGCCACGCCGGTCGACGAGGCGGGTGGCCGCCTGGTCCGGGTGGAAGACGTGACCGCCGCGCTTCACGATCTGACCCGAGACCATCGAAGACGGCTCAAGGCCCGGGTCGCGTCGGTCACCGGTTCCGCCGGCAAGACGACGACCAAGGAACTGCTGGCTCTGCTGCTAGGCGAATGCTGGCAGGTTCACAAGAGTCCGGGCAATCTGAACAACCTCCTCGGCTTTCCGTTGACGTTGCTCGCCGTGGACGATGCCTGCGAGTGGCTGGTGGCCGAGATGGGGATGTCGACGCCCGGCGAGCTGGCCGCGGTCAGCCGGCTCGGCCGGCCGGACGTGGCGGTGTTCACGAACGTGCGTCCGGCGCATCTTGCCGGCTTCGAGCGGGAGGGCGGCGCCGCCGCGGGAGTGGAGGCGATTGCCCGGGCCAAGGCAGAGCTGCTCGCGGGGCTTGCCCCTGACGGCATCATCGTCGCGAACGCCGGCGATCCTCACGTCGTGGGCCTTGTCGAGCGCCATCTGGCCGCATGCCCAGGGACCTGTCGGGCAGCGGCGGCCGAGCGCGTCGTCTGGTACGAGGTGGAGCCGGCGGCGGGCAAGAACCCGGTGGCCGAGGCGACGGCACACGACCTCGAGCCGCTGGCCGGAGAACCGGGAACACGCTTCGTACTCGCATGGGGCGCCGAGTCCGTGCTCGTCGAGCTGCCTCTGCACGGCCGGGTCAACGTGGAGAACTTTCTCGCCGCCGCGGCCTGCGCCCTTCGCCTCGGCGTTCCGATCGATCGTGTGGCCGCGGCCGCGCGACGGCCAACGACGGCGGGCGGCCGCGGCGAGGTGGTCTCCCTGTCGTCGGGCGCCACCCTGGTCGACGATTCGTACAACTCGAACCCGGAAGCCGCGCAGCTCGCCCTTCAGGCCGCGCGCTTGCTCGACGGCCGGCGCCACGTGGCGATCCTGGGGGAGATGCTCGAACTCGGGAAGGCCGAGCGCCGTTACCACCGGGAACTGGGCGCCGCCGCCGCCGACCTGGGATTCGACCTGGTCGTCGGCGTCGGCGCGTTGACGACCGATCTGGTGACGGCCGCGGGCGCGGGCGGCGCACGGACCGTCTGGTTCGATGACTCGGACGCCGCGAGGGCGGGTGCTCCGGCCCTGATCGGGGACGGCGATGTCGTGCTCGTCAAGGGTTCACGCGGTTCGGCGCTCGAACACGTCGTCGCGGCGCTGAGGCAGGAGGGAACGAACTGATGCTGCTGGACCTGCTGTTGCCGCTGGGCGATCGGTTCGCGCCCCTGAACGTCGTCCAGTACATCACCTTTCGCTGCGCCTGCGCCGCGGTGACGGGCTTCCTGCTGAGCCTGGCGCTGGGGCCCGGCTTCATCCGTGCCGCCCGGCGTTTCTCGATCGTGGAGAGGATCCGCGAGGAGGGCCCGGAGCGGCACATGAGCAAGGCCGGCACGCCGACCATGGGCGGATTGCTCATTCTTGCCGCCGTGATCGTGCCCACCCTGCTGTGGTCCGACCTGTCGAACGTCTACGTGTGGCTCGCCGTCGGCACGACGGTTGCGCTCGGCGCCGTCGGCGCCGTCGACGACCTGATCAAGGTCCGGCGGCGCCACAAGATGGGGCTTGGCAAGAAGGCGAAGCTGGGCCTGCAACTTGCGGTCGGCGCGGCGCTCGGCGCCGGCCTGGTCGGGCTGACGGATCTCGACGCGAACCTGAGCTTCCCCTTCTTCAAGACCCTGCTGATCGAGCTCGGGCCGTTCTACATTCCCTTCGTCGCCATCCTGATCGCCGGCTGCTCGAACGCGGTGAACCTCACCGACGGGCTCGACGGTCTGGCGATCGGCACGACCCTGATCGCGGCGGCGACCTACGCGATCTTCGCCTACATCGCGGGCAACTCGATCGCTGCCCGCTACCTGCAGGTGCCCTACGTCCCGGGGGCGGGCGAGGTCGCGATCATCTGCTCCGCCCTGGTCGGCGCCAGCCTCGGCTTCCTGTGGTTCAACGCCCATCCGGCGCAGATGTTCATGGGAGATGTCGGCTCGCTCGCGATCGGGGGCACGATCGGTGCCGTTGCGGCGCTCTCCAAGCAGGAGCTGCTGGTGGTGCTGGTCGGCGGCGTGTTCGTGCTGGAAGCGCTGTCCGTGATCGTCCAGGTGGCGTCCTTCAAGACCACCGGGCGCCGGGTGCTCCTGATGGCGCCGCTCCACCATCACTTCGAGTACCGGGGCTGGAAGGAGAACCAGATCATCGTGCGGTTCTGGATTCTCGCGGTGCTGTTCGCCTTTCTCGGTCTGTCGACCCTGAAGTTGAGGTAACGCGTTTGGTCGGATCGAACAGCAGCACCTCCGGGAGCCCGACGGCGCCGGTGTCGGCCTGGCGGCGGGCCCTGGTCTACGGCCTGGGCCTTTCCGGCGTGGCGGCTGCGCGCGTACTGAGCGAGCGCGGCGTCCGCGTGGCGGCCGTCGATGGTCGTCCCGCCTCCGAGCTGGGGTCCGCGGCGCGGGAACTCCTGCGGACGGGACGGGTCGAGACGTTGCTGAACGAACAGGCCGAGTTCCCGTCCGACATCGATGCGGTGGTTCTGAGCCCCGGCGTGCCGCCGAACCGGCCCCTGCTGCGCCGCGCCCGGTCGGCCACGACGCCGGTCCTGGCCGAAGTGGAACTCGCCTGGCGCCTGCTGGAGGCGTCGGCGGCACCCACGGTGGTGGCGATCACCGGCAGCAACGGCAAGAGCACGACGACCGCACTCACCGGCGCCCTGCTCGAAGCAGCAGGCTGCGCGGTCGAGATCTGCGGGAACATCGGCACGCCGCTCAGCGCGTGCGTCGACGGACCGGCCGGGCGCGTGTTCGTGGTCGAACTCTCGAGTTTCCAGCTCGAGGCCGTCGGCCGCTTCCGTCCCCGGGCGGCGGCGATTCTGAACCTCAGCCCCGATCATCTCGACCGCTACCGCAACGTGGCCGAGTACGCGGCCGCGAAGGCGCGTATCTTCCGCAACCAGGCACGCGGCGACATCGCCGTCGTGAACGCCGACGACGCCGAGGCCCGCCGGCTCGGGACCGACCGGAAGGGGGCGGCGGCCCAGGTCAGGCGGCGCTTCTTCTCGCGTCTGCGTCGGGTCGAGGACGGTTGCTACCTCGACCGCGACCGGGTGATCGAGGTCGGGCCCGGCGTTCGGCGCGAGCTGTTCCGGCTCGACGATCTGGCGCTGGACGGGTTGCACAACGTGGAAAACGCGATGGCTGCCGCACTGCTCGCATCCGCTGTCGGCGTCGATCCGCTCGGTTTCGCGCCGGGTCTTCGCGGCTTTGCCGGTCTTCCCCACCGGATGCGTCTGGTCGACATCGTGAACGGCGTCCGCTACTACAACGACTCGAAGGCAACCAACCCCGCGGCGTCCACGCAGGCTCTCGCCGGTTTCTCCGAGGGCTCCGTTCATCTGATCCTGGGAGGCCGGGCCAAGGGAGACGGCGCCGACTTCGCCGAGCTGGCAACGGCGGCGGCGACCAAGGCGGCGGCGGTCTACCTGATTGGCGAGGCCGCCGAGGCAATCGCATCGGTGCTGCCCGAAGGCCTCTCGCGTCGCTGCTGCGGCTCGCTCGAACGAGCGGTGAAGGCAGCGGCCGACGCCTCCAGCAGCGGACAGAGCGTGCTGCTTTCGCCGGCCTGTGCGAGCTTCGACCAGTTCGAGGACTTCGCCGACCGCGGCCGCCAGTTCGAGCACCTGGTGAACGCAGTGGCAGCCGCCGGGGCCAGGAGCAGCAATGGCTAAGAAGCTCGCCACGGACAAGGTGCTCTTCACCGTCGTCGTTCTCCTGGTTGTCGGGGGACTGGTCATGGTCTATTCGGCCAAGCCTCCCGACCCGGACGGCGGCTTCAGTCGACAGTTCGTCACCCAACTCGTGGCCGCGGTCGTCGGCCTGGGCGCGATGCTGGTAGTGATGAACATCGACTACCGGAGCTGGGCCAGGCCGCGGTGGATCTACGCGGGCCTCGTCGGCTCGCTGGCGCTGCTTGTCATCGTGCTGGCCTCGCCGCCGATCAACGGCAGCAGCCGGTGGCTGTCCTTCGGACCGGTGACGTTCCAGCCGTCGGAACTGGCCAAGATCGCCGTCGTCCTCTTTCTCGCGTACCAGATTCACCGTTGCCCCGAGGGGGTCAGTCAGCCTCGGATGCTGGCGCAGTGCGGAGTCGGCGTCGGGCTGGTGACCCTGCTCGTGCTACGGGCTCCGGACTTCGGCAGCGCCGCGTTGATCCTCGGGATCTCGGTGGTCATGCTGTTTCTGGCCGGTCTCTCCTGGCGCTGGATCGTGCCTGGACTGCTGGTGCTCCCGGCGCTCTTCGGGCTCTTCATCTGGTCCGAGCCCTACCGCGTGGAACGGGTGCTGGGCTTCCTTTCGCCGGAGAACGACCCGTCCGGCAACGGGTTCCAGGTGCTTCAGTCGCTGATCGCGATCGGCTCCGGCGGCGTGACGGGTCAGGGCCTGGGCGAGAGCGCCCAGAAGCTCTACTTCCTGCCGCTCGCGAGTTCCGACTTCATCTTCTCGATCCTCAGCGAGGAACTGGGACTGCTCGGCGCCGCCGCGGTTCTGGCCGGTTTCGTCGTTCTCGCCTGGCGGGGCTACGCGGCCGGGCACCGGGCGCCGGACACCTTCGGCCGGTTTCTGGCCTGGGGACTCACTTCTGCCGTGCTCATCCAGGCGCTCGTCAACATCAGCGTCACGGTCGGGCTGGTACCGGTCACCGGTACGCCGCTGCCGTTTCTGTCGCACGGCGGCTCCTCCCTTGTCATGACCCTGGTCGCATGCGGCCTCCTCCTGAGCGTTTCGGAGCATGGATGAGCGCCCGCATGCACCGTCCCCTGGTGGTCTTCTCGGGCGGCGGGACCGCCGGACACGTGTTCCCCGGTCTGGCGGTGGCGGAAGAACTGCGGCGCCTCGGCTGGCGCACGACGTGGATCGGGCGCGGGGAAAGTCTCGAGGAACGGCTGGTTGCCGCGGCCGGACTCGAGTTCAGCGCCTTGCCGGCGCGGGCATTCGTGGAGCGGGGCGCACTGGCTCGAGCCGCCGCCCTGGGCGTGCTGGCGGGATCCACGCTTCGCGCCGCCATGCTTCTGCGCCGGCTCGGCGCGGCGGCGGTGTTTGCCACCGGCGGCTTCGCGTGCGTTCCGGCCGCGTTGGGCGCGCGACTGAACGGATCCGGCCTCTATCTGCTCGAACCGAACGCGCAGAGCGGCGCGGCAAACCGGCTGCTCTCGCGGTTCGCCACCGAGGCGGGGACTGCGTTCGAGTCCGCCGCGAAGCAGTTGGCGTGCGAGACGCGGCTGGTCGGGGTTCCGGTGCGCAGGGCCTTCCGCCTTGTCGACGAACGGCAGTTCCGGGGCGACCGGACGCAGGTGCTGGTCCTGGGCGGCAGCCAGGGCTCGGACGCCCTCAACCGACAGTTGCCGGGGCTGCTCGCCCGGGTCGCCCGATGCACAGCCATCGAGGTGACGCACCAGTCCGGACCCTCCCGAGTCGAAGACACCCGCAACCGCTACCGGGATCTCGCGGCGCCGGCTCTTCAGGCGACGGTCGAGGGATTCATCGAGGATACGGCGGGCGCGATGGCGGCTCACGACCTGATCGTCTCGCGCGCGGGCGCGGTGACGGTCGCCGAGGTGGCCGCGGCCGGTCGGCCGGCCGTCTACGTTCCGCTGCCGCTGGCCGCGGGACACCAGCGCGGCAACGCGCAGGCGATGGTCGATGCGGGAGCGGCGATCCTGGTCGAACAGGACGATCTGCAAGGCGAAGCGGCCGCGGAGTGCTGCGCGGAGCTGATCGCGGATCGCGCGCGGCTGTCGTCCATGGCTCGGGCGGCGCGCGCCCACAGCCGGGGCGATGCGGCGCGCGCCATGGCGGAGCGGGTCTGCGCCATGGCGAGCGTTCCTGCCGCCGGGAGGCCGCGCTGATGCCGCTGTTCCTGCGCACCGCGGGTCTCGAACGAATCCACTTCGTCGGCGTCGGCGGCGCCGGAATGAGCGGCATCGCCGAAGTCCTGCTGAACCACGACCTGACGATCAGCGGTTCCGATCTGGAGGCCAGCGAGACGACACGGCGGCTTGTCGCACTGGGCGCGTCCGTCTCTGTCGGTCACTCGGCCGAGAACGTGGAGCAGGCCGACCTGGTCGTGGTTTCCTCGGCCGTCCCCGCCGGCAACGAGGAAATCGTTGCGGCGCGTCGGCGCGGCGTTCCGATCGTGCGCAGGGCGCAGATGCTGGCGGAGCTGATGCGGCTCAAGTACGGCATCGCCGTGGCAGGTACGCACGGCAAGACGACGACGACATCGCTCGTGGGCAGCGTGCTGACCGAGGCGGGCTTCGACCCGACCGTCATCGTCGGCGGCCGGCTCCGAGCGTCCGGCACGGGAGCGCGCCACGGCAAGAGCGACTACCTGGTTGCCGAGGCGGACGAGTTCGACCGCAGCTTCCTGGACCTGGCGCCGGTGATCGCCGTGATCACGAACATCGACGTCGATCATCTGGACACCTACCGCGACCTGGCCGACATCAAGGATGCCTTCGTGCGGTTCGCCAGCCGGGTTCCCTTCTTCGGTCAGATCATCGCCTGCATCGACGACCCCAACGTGCGGGACATGCTGCCGCGCCTCGCGGACCGACGCATCGCGACCTACGGCTTCGGCTCGCGGGCGGACCTGCGAGCATCCAGGCCTCAGCCTGTTGCTTCCGGCGTGCGCTTCGACGTTGTCGATTCAACCGCGGGTCCTCTCGGCGCGCTCGAACTGCCGATGCCCGGTCGACACAACGTCCTGAACGCGCTGGCGGCAGTGGCCGCGGCCCGGGCCGTCGGGCTCGACTTCGATACGGCCGCTCATGTTCTGTCGGGTTTCTCCGGTGTTCACCGGCGCTTCGAGCGCGTGGGCAGCTGGCGCGGAGCGACCGTGATCGATGACTACGCACACCACCCGACCGAGGTCGAAGCGACCCTGCGGGCCGCACGCGAAGTGCTCGATCTCGGGCCGGAGGGGGAGCAGCCGCGCCGCCTTCACGCCGTGTTCCAACCCCACCTGTTCAGTCGGACGCGGGACTTGGCGGACGACTTCGGGCGTGCGTTGCTGCTGGCCGACAACGCCCTGGTCACCGACATCTATCCGTCGCGCGAGAAACCGCTTGCCGGGGTGGACGGGAATCTGGTGGTCACAGCGGCCGCCGGCAGCGGCCATCCCAGCGTCCGGGGCTGCGGCCCCTGGCACACCGCCCCCGCGTGCCTCGGTTCGGCGGTCCGCGAGGGAGACATGATCCTCACGCTCGGGGCCGGGGACATCTACCGGCTGGCCAGGCTCCTCGCGGCTGACGGGGAGAACGGAAGATGAGGCGCGGCAGGACCAGGCTGCCCTTCGTCGGGCGCCGCACCGTGCGCCGCCGCCATCCGACGCCCGCGGCCTGGTTCGCGATGGGAGCTGGCAAGGTGCTTCTTGGCGTGGCGCCGGTGGCGGCGGTCGGCGCGTGGCTTGCGGCAGCGCCGGTGTTTGACCTGAACCCCGCCATCGTCGTCGAGACGGGGCCGAGACTGTCCGAAGAATGGGTGCGCGACCGGCTGGCCGACCTGGTGGGACGCAACCTCCCGACGCTCCCCCTGCAGGACGCCGCGCTGCGGCTCGATGACGAGTGGGTACGTGAAGCGAAGCTCCTGAGACGCCTGCCGAACCGGCTCGATGTGCGGATCGTGGAGCACGAACCGGCGGCAGTGTTCGAGTCCGGGCATCGGTCGTGGATCATCGATCGTGAAGGCAGCGCGATCGCCGCCTGCGAGCGCGCTGCCGATCTCTGCGACGGCAGTGCGGCCGAAGGGTCCGGGAACGACCTGATCCGAGTGTCGATTCAGAGCGCGCTGCTCGGACTCGAAGAGGCCGGGCTCCCGTCGACGACTGGACCCCTGGGGCGTGTCGAGGAGAGTCCGGCGCGGAATTCCGGCGTCACGGGACCTGCCTCGAGGGACGCCTCGCGCGTGGTGTTCGCGCGAACCCTGGAACGGGCCATCGACGTTTCGAGCGTGGCGAGGTCGTTCGACTGGGGCCGTGACGTGGTCGCGGTCCGGATCCTGAGCGACGACGACTACCTGCTCGAGCGCGTCGGCCGGCCGGCGACCGTGCTGGTGCGCGGGAGCGATCTGGCCGCGAAGGGCAGGTTGTTCGAGCTGCTGCAGGCGTCGATCAGGGAACACGGCGATCCCGAGGTCGTGGATCTGCGGTTCAGGGACCGAATCGTGCTGTCGACGGAAGCGCCGGGCGGCGGTCGTTCCGTCGACGATGTGAAAGCTGGAGATCCCTCTTAGCAGGCCTGGCAGGGAGGACGAAGAGGATGCCGAACTCGGATACACGCCTGGTAGCCATCGACGTCGGCTCGGCGAAGGTCGCCGTGCTGATCGCCGAACGCACCGAGACCGACGGCGAGCCCGGCCTGAAGGTCGTCGGCGTTGGCAAGGCGCCCAACCGTGGCACGCTCAAGGGCTACATCGTGAACGTCGAGGCGACGGTCAACGCGCTGCGGCGGGCCACCGAGGAGGCCGAGGCGATGGCGGGAACCGAGATTTCGCGTGCCATCGTGGGTGTCGGCGACAGCGATCTTCGCTCTGCCAACAGTCACGGCACGGCCTCCATCGAGAGCAGTGACCGCGGCGTTTCGCGCGCCGACATCGATCTGGTTCTGAACGCCGCCCGAGACGTGCCGCTGCCTCCGGACCGCGAGATCCTGCACGCGATCCCGCAGGAGTTCTCCGTCGACGACCGCGGCGGCATTGCCGACCCCGAAGACATGCTGGGAAGCCGTCTCGAGGCCAAGGTTCACCTGGTCATGGGGCATGCACCGAAGACAAGGACACTGGTCCGCTGCCTGAACCAGGCAGGCGTGGAGGTGGCGGACGTCGTGTTCGAGCCGCTGGCGACGGCGGAAGCGGTCCTGCTCCCCGACGAGCGAAGACTCGGCGTGCTGATGCTGGAGATCGGAGCCGGCACCTGCGGATTCGCGTTCTTCCACCAGGCGGTGGTCCAGCACAGCGGCGTCCTTCCGTTCGGCGCCAGCCACTTCACGGCTGACGTGGCTTCCGTGCTGCGGACCTCGTTCGCAGGCGCCGAAACGCTGAAACTCCGTGAGGGCTGCTGCCTTCCCGGTCTCGTGGACAGCGACGAGCAGGTGGCGGTGCCGCCCATCGGCGGCGGCGCCAGCCGGACGATTGCGCGGGAGCAGCTCGCCGAGATCCTGCAGGCGCGCGCCGAAGAGATATTCCATCTCGTCCAGACCGAGATGGAGGAGGCAGGATGCGCCGAGCAGCCCGGCGGAATCGTCCTCAGCGGCGGAGGTTCGAAGCTGGCCGGTCTTCCCGAACTGGCCCAGGAGTTCTTTTCGCGCGACGTGCGCTACGGGGTGCCGCTCGGCCTGGCCAGCGAGATCGAGGGGCTTGAGGATCCGACGTGGGCCACCGCGGCCGGCCTGGTGCGCTACGCCCTTGCCGTGGAACAGACCCGTTCGAGGTCCGTGCGCCAGAGCGCCGGTCGCGGAATGCGCGGAGTGATGAGCAGCCTGCGCCAGATGTTCAGCGATCTTCTCTGATCCTGAGTTACTGAACCGGAGGGTTCGAAAGGGAGAGTGCCATGATTCTGATGGAAGAACAGCAGTCGGCCGCAGTGGAACCGAAGATCGATGAGGCGGTTTCCTCCGAGGAGAGCTTCGGTCCGGCCAAGATCAAGGTCGTCGGGGTCGGCGGCGGCGGCGGCAATGCCGTCAACAGGATGATCGCCAGCAAGCTGAGCGGCATCGAGTTCATCGCGGCCAACACCGACCTGCAGGCGCTTCGGCGCTGCGAGGCGGAGACAAGGCTCCAGCTCGGCCGCAAGATCACGCGCGGCCTGGGCGCGGGCGCCGACCCGGACATCGGGCGCACCTCGGCCCTGGAGGACACGGACAAGATCCTCGATGTCCTCAGCGGCGCCGACATGGTCTTCCTGGCGGCCGGGCTCGGCGGCGGCACCGGCACCGGCGCGGTGCCCATCATCGGTTCCCTGGCGGCGGATGTCGGAGCGCTGACCGTGGCGGTGGTCACCAAGCCATTCGCGTTCGAGGGCCGCCGGCGGATGCTGATCGCGGAGCGCGGCCTGGAAGAGCTGTACAAGGCCGTCGACACGGTGATCGCGATCCCGAACGAGCGGTTGCTGAGCTTCGTCGATCGAGGCACGTCACTCGCGGAGGCCTTCCTAACGGCCGACGATGTCCTGCGCCAGTCGGTTCAGGGAATCAGTGACCTGATCACGATGCCGGGCGAGGTCAACGCCGACTTCGCGGACGTGCGGGCCGTCATGTGCGGCCAGGGGATCGCCGTGATGGGCACGGGTCTGGCTTCGGGCGAGAACCGGGCCCTCGAAGCGGCTCAGCGAGCCGTTTCTTCGCCCCTGCTCGAGGACGCCTCGATCGAGGGCGCCCACGGCTGCCTGATCAACATCACGGGCAGCAGTTCGCTGACGCTCCACGAGGTCGCCGACGCCGCCCGCATGGTCACCGAGGCGGTGGATCCGAACGCCAACATCATCTCCGGCCTGGTGGTCGACGAGACGATCGGCGAGGAGATCAAGGTCACCGTGATCGCGACCGGCTTCGCCGAACATCGGCAGCCTCGGGTGGACGGCGTGGAGTCGCAGTCCGCGGGCATCGGGACGAACGCGGCAGTGGATTCACCTGATCGTCGCGCTGCCGTCGGACAGACGGCGGACGCGGCTTCCGGAGAGAGCGCGGCCGAGGTCCAGAGCGCGGCCGATGCAGACTTCCGCGATCGCCTGCTCGCCGAGCGCCACAAGAAGGATCCGCCTGATTACGGACCCAACTGGCGGAATGTCGACGAGTACGACATCCCGACGGTGCTGCGCAAGCAGATGGACTGAGACACCGGAACACGCGGACAAGGTGGTGGAAGGCGCCGCCTTGCAGTCCCACCACAGACGCTCGAGGTGGATGCCCCTTGGGCCGAAGGATGGCGTTGACCAAACCTGCCGGAGCTACATCCGCTCGGGAAGGGGAACGCCGAGAATCGCGGCCAGTGCTTCGAGGGAGCGCACGAAGATCTGCGTGGCAGCGAGCCGGGCGTCACGTACCTCGGCGTCTCGCTCGTGCAGGATGGGATGGCGGTGGTAGATGGCATGGAACTTCTGCGCCAGGTCGATTGCGTGCCTGGCGATCAGGGAGAGTTCCAACGTGGCGACGGCGCGTTCGACGGTGTCCTGGCAACGCGAGGCGAGCAGTACCAGGTCCCAGAGGTCGTCGGGCCAGGCCTCGGCGGGGAGTTGCGCGGCTCGCGCGCCGACGACTTCCTGGGGCAGGCCCTCTTCAGCCAGGCGCCGCCGGATGTTCCTGGCGCGCACCATGGAGTACTGCAGGTACGGTCCGGTCTCGCCCTCGAAGGCCGCGGCCTCGTCGATGTCGAAGGCGATCACGCGCGTCGTCGTCGCCCGCGCCATGAAGAAGCGCAGCGCCGCGGTCGCGATCTGGCGGGCCAGGATCTCGGCGTCCGGGTCCTCGGCGCCCGCGGTGGCGCCAGCATCGCGACGGGCGGCGATCTCGGCCCGACTCTTCGCCTCGAGCAGATCGAGCAGGTCGTCCGCCTTGACGCCGATACCCTTGCGGCCTGACATCTCCAGCACGCCGTCGCCGCTGAAGCCGAGCTGCTCGGCGGTCCGGGCGGACAGGGCGACCATCTCGTAAGCGAAGTGGATGCTCCGGTCGGCTTCGCGGGTGTGGCCCAGGGCCTCCAGGCCGGCGCGGACGATCCTCTGCAGGTAGGCTTGGCGGGCGTCGATCACGTTGATCACCCGGGCTCCCGCGCCGAACGCGGGCGCCGGCTCAGGGTAGCGCTCGCTGCCGGACGACGCAGTTTCCCACAAGGGCCCATTCTCGAAACGCCGATACTCGAAATCGCGGCCCAGCAGACCGAACTTCCAGAGCTGATAGGCGATGTCCTTTCCCACGTAGGTCACCGTGCCGTCGGACCGCACGATCACCTTGTCCGGATCCTCCAGCCCCTGGAACTCCCGGCTCTCCGAGAGAGGCATGACCCAGCAGCCGGCGTTCTTTCCGGTCTCCTCGAAGCGCACGGCGCCACTCCGCTTGAGTTGCTCGAAGGCCGCGACGAAGAAGTCCAGGCGCAGGATCTCGCTTTCGTGCGTCAGAAGGTCGTAGTCGATGTCGATCCGACCCATCGTGGCCAGGTGACGGTTGACGATCCGTCGCGCGACCAGGCGGCCGACGTCCGCTCGCCGGCCGCGGCCCGATTCCAGGGCGTGAAGCGTGCGGCGCCGGAGCTCGAGCCGTTCGGAGTCCGTCTCGTACCACCGGCCGACTTCGCCGTAGACATCCCAGCAGATGTAGTCGAACGGCTCTGGCAGGGCCTCGACGTCGGCCGCCGAGCAGCCCCGGAGATCGAGGAAGCCGACCACCACGTCGGCGACCTGGACGCCAGTGTCGTCAATGTAGTTCTGGACTTCGGCGGTTCGTCCGAGACCGCGGAGCGCGCGCACCAGGACGTCGCCCAGGACGGCGTTGCGCAGGTGGCCTATGTGCGCCGCCTTGTTCGGATTGATGTTCGTGTGCTCGACGATGACCTTGCCTGCCTCGTCGGGATGATCGGCGGCAGTGGGCGTGACCGGAAGCGCGTCGAGCATCGCGGCCGCGAATCCCGTCCTGTCGAGGTGGAAGTTGACGTAGCCCGGACCTTCGACGGTGACGCGGTCGAACCCCGGCTGCAGATCCATCGTCTCGACCAGGCGTTCAGCGATCATGCGCGGCGGCCGGCGAAGCTCGCGCGCCAGATGAAGCGCGCAGGGACTCGCGAGATCGCCCAGCCGCCGCTGCGGCGGCACTTCGACGATCGGATCGTGATCGACCCCGAAGGCGCGGGAAAGGGCACTGCGCAGCGTCTCGACGACGGCGGTCCTCTTGCACTGCAGCATCGGGCCCGAGTCTAGCTGCCAGGCTGCCGCGTTCAGGTCGCTGGCGGCGAGTTCGAAGCTGCACCGGGCGCCCGGCGCGGAAGATCTCCTGACCTCCGATCGCCCACGTCTGCTGGTCCGGCAACCGCAGCGGGAGAGCGATCTCCGCCCCGGCTCGCGTACGATGGAACCAGGGAACGGTTCCGACCGACTCCGTACCTCGGTACGAACAGGCTGCCGACCCATCGTGACGAGACTCTTCGAGGTTCTCGGCGCCAGGCTCCTGGAAGCCGGCGAGACACTGCTTCAGACGCAGGTACCGACGAGTCAGAGCAGCCCGAATGGCATATCGACCCGGATCCGGTTTCTCCAAGATGTTCCGCCACATCGTGGAACTCTGCTCGCGCAAACCGACGGCCGAGCGAGTCGACATGTCGGGCCGACGCGTGATCGTCACCGGCGCCACGCCCGGGTCGATCGGCTACCAGGTCGCGAGAACGCTGGCCGTCTGGGGCGCCGACATCGCGATCACGCGCCGGCGCGACAGCGCCGCCGCCAGGGAAACCCTGCTCCGAGACCTGCGGGATGCCGGGCATTCTCCGAACGGAATCGAGGACCACCGGCTCGATCTCGCCGACGCCAGAAGCGTCGCGGACTTCGCCGACTGGTACCGGGAGTTGTCCGGCGGCAGCCTGGATGTGCTGATCAACAACGCCGGCATCCTCCGGGACGTGCTCTGGCGCTGGCGCGAGCGAAGGGTCTCCCCCGACGGGTTCGAGATCCACTGGCGAACGAACTACCTCGGCACGTTCCATCTGACCCGCCTGTTCCTGCCGATGCTCCTCGAGTCAGGCCGGAGAAACGGCGATGCTCGAGTGATCAACGTCTCCTCCCTCCAGCACGACAAGGGGAACAACGCCGGCCTCTTCCAGCACCCGGACAGGTGCGACTCCTGGACCGCCTACGGTCTGTCCAAGCTGGCGCTGATCCACCACAGTTTCGAGCTGCAACGCCGCTACCGGGCAGATTCCAACCTGCGATCGGCCGCCGTGCATCCGGGCACGGCCTGTTCGAACATGGCGCTCGGCTGGCAGGACGAGCCCTGGTGGCTCAGACGGACAAGGCGCCTGGCCGCCCCGCTGGCGCCGCTGGTCCTCCTGACACCGGCCCAGGCCGCCCAGACGACGATCCGCTGCGCAACGGATCCGCAGCTGGAAGGCGGCCACTACCATGAACGCTGCGCCAGGGCCGAGCCCGTCACCGACGCCCATGACGAAGAGACGGCAAGGCGGCTATGGGAAGAATCGGACCGCTGGTTCAGGTCGCTCGATCGACATCGGACCTGAACCGCCGTCGGCCTGTTCGCAACCAGGGCAAGCAGGACCCCATGGGCCGCCCGCCCATGACCAACGCTACGCAGCGACCTTCGGGCCTTCGGACCAGTCCGGCGGCCGAATGACGGGCAGCCCTGCACGCCGGGCGGGCGGGATCACGAACCGCTCCGGTTCATGCCCCCGGAACCGCCGGAATCGCCTCGGCCAGGAGCGCCAGCGCCTTCTGCAGCGACGCCTCGGCATGGCCGCCGAACGATCCCGAGTACAGACCGAGACGGACGACTACCATCTCGTGCGACGGCGCGATGATCGTGCTCTGCCCACCGGCGCCTTGCATGCTGAACGCAGTGTTCGGCAATGACGGGTAGCGCTCGCTGCCGCCACGGGGCGGGTTGTTGATCCAGAAGAAGCCGCCGTAGATCGGCCGGCCGTCGGCGACCCAGGCCGGCGCCGGGGTGCTGACGAACTCGACGAAGCCCTCCGGCAGCACCCGCTCGCCGGTCGGCGCCATGCCGTTGTCCAGATAGAGCTGGCCCAGCCGCGCCCAAGTGCGGCCGGACCCGAAGCCGTAGCCGTTGAGCAGGAAGTTGCCGTAGGGGTCCGTCTCGGCGACGAAGCGCCGGACGCCGATCCGGTCGAAGAGGTGCTTCTGGGGAAACTGGTGGTAGTTCTCGCCTCGGCCCTCGACCGCCAGGCGCACCAGGTGGTTGATCAGGATCGGATCGCAGTTCCGGTAGCGGCCGATCGTGTTCGGTGGCCACTGCGGTGGACGTTCGGCAGCCCAGAGGTGGGAGTTCACCGTGCCGGTGTAGAGGTACAAGTGATCCGGATAGCCCATCGCCGCTTCGTCGTACTCGGGGTCCCCGGCGTTCACGCAGCGCAGGCCGCTCGACATCCTGAGGATGTCCTGGATGCGGATCGCGCCCCGCACGTCGTCCGGGTCCTCGTGCCAGGAGTCGACCGGCGCCAGCTGGTCCAGCGTGTACTCGCCCTGCTCGATCAGCACGCCCATCAAGGTCGCCGACAGGCTCTTGTTCATCGACCAGCTCTCGAGGGGCGTGTCCTTGTCGATCCCCTCGCGGTAGCGCTCGGCGACCAGGCGGCCGCGGTGCAGAACGACGAACGCCAGGGTCATCGCGTCCGGCTCGAAGGCGGCGTCCACGGCGGCCGCGAGCTTCGCCGCGTCCACGTCGTCCGGCGGCGGCTCGCCGGAGAGCACGTCGCCCATCGGCCAGGGGGCGCTCTCGTCGACCGTGCTCGTGACGGGTACCGTCTCGTAGAAGGGGCCGTCCTCTCCCCTTGGCACCGCCACGCAGCCCTGGTCGCCGTGAAGCACCGCGGTCCGCGTCACGCCCGTGTCGGTCGTGATCCGGACGCGCCGGTTCTCGCGATCGAGTCGACGCGCCGGCAGCCGGTAGCGGTACTGGTGGCGGGAGGTGAAGCCGCCGATCCGGGCCTGGGCCTCCTCGAAGTCGAGTCCGGTCAGGAAGACCGCCGAGCACAGGACCTTGGCGAACCCGGCGGCCTCGTGCTCGATGAAGTCGCCGGGCGGCGGCACGCGGACAGTGTCGAGTTCATGCTCCTGCCCACGCGCTGCAAGGCTCTCGTTCAGCGTCGGCTCTTCGTCGGCGGACGCCGACGGATTGCCGGCGCCGTCGGCGCAGCCGGCGAGCAGCGGCGCCGCCAGGACGGTCCACCAGACGGCCCGGCGGCCGACGGGCATCACTCGCTGTCCGCCGGTCGATACCAGATCGGCGACGTCCAGGCCATCTCCTGGATCGTCTCGGGCCAGGAGCCGTCCGAGCACACTGCGGGCCTGTCTTCCGGGTCGATACGCCGGCAGTCGTGCCAGCTCCAGCGCAGGCTGGGGTTCTCGACCACCCGAAGATAGTAGTAGGCGTACAAGCCCGGATCGAACGACTCGTCGCGGTAGACGGTGCAGAGGCTGTCGTGGCCGTCGCCGCTTCGCTCGCCCGTGCGAGGATCGACGCCCGCTCCGTTGTCCGGCAATCCGGCGATCGGGATGACCCGGGTGCGGCCCGTTCCCTCGGCGTCGACCCAGCCCTTGACGAGCTGCAACTGCTGCAGGAGCCCCGCGTTGTCCGCCGGGTCGCGGGCAGCAAGGGCGAGGAAGATCGGCGCTGCGCCGTCGCCCGCCGCCGTCAGCTCGCCGCCCATCGGCACGCCGCCGGCGTAGGCCTGCTCGAGCAGGTCGACCTCGCCGCACAGGCTCGCGTCGTAGTCCCAGCCGCCGAAGAACCGCGGACGGATTCGCGGACCCGAGGTGCCGAACACCTCGCGCCGCTCCATCGCGTCGAAGATCGCGTCGCGGGAGTTCTCGACGGCCCAGACGCCGGCCAGACCGCCGGGATTGCCGTCGATGCCGCTGGTCAGAAGACCTGGCATGAGACGCTCCTCGGGCGTGGCCTCCACCGAAACCGCGCCGCGCCAGTCCTCCTCCGCCACCGCCCCGGGCGTCGCCGTGTGCGTGTCGGTGGACGCGACGATGCCGAGCTTGACCGGATTGACGCCGGTCTCCATTTCCTCCTGCAGACCGACGACGAGCGCGGAGCGAACGAAGTCCGTCCGGTCGACGCAGCCGGCGCCGAGCATGCCCTGGTTGCCGTTCTCGCCGTCCGGGCACTCCTCGGTGCGCTGGGTGGTCTCGCCCTGAAGGAGGGACTGGACCGTTTCGTCGCGGCCCATCACCCGCACCGCCTCCACGTCGCAGAGCTCGTCCGGCTCGGCGAACACGGAGGCAAGGCCGTTGACGCACTCGGAGCCGCCCTTGTGCTGGAAGATCTCGATGATCGGCTCCCTCTCCAGCCGCTTCTCCGCGTAGGCGCGGCGTGCCTCGAGCGTTCCGTCGAGCCCGCGGTACGGCGCCATCCGGCCGTTCGCGAGATTGCTGTTGTGCGGGATCGTCAGGTAGTCGCAGCCTGGCCGCGCAGTGCCCTCGCCGCAGACCTCGTCGAGCCTCTGCCAGAGCAGGCTGTCGGTCGGCGCGTCGATGTAGGAAACCGGCAGGTCCGGCACCTCCGAGCCGCGGAAGACGACGTTGCGGTGGTAGTTCGAAATCCCCGGCGTGCCGGTGTACTCGTAGCCGACGAAGGTCGTGAAGCTGCATTCCTCCGTCCGGTCGTAGGCGTCCTCCGCCGCCTGGATGATCTCCTCCCAAGGGCTCTTCGCCCACTCCAGGCACAGCGACCCATCCTCGCCGCATACCTCCTCGATGCGGCTCGGCGTCTCGGTCGTGATGACGGCGCCGAGCATCTGCATCCCCACCCGCTGGTCCGTCCGGAACGCGGTGCAGAACTCGGTGTCGTGGCTCGGCGACTCGGGATCCCGGCAAAGGCGGCGTTCGCCCAGGAACTCGCCGTGGTCGGTGACCGCCACGAAGTCGAGCGGTCGGTCGATCGTGATGCTGCCCGCGGGCGCACCGTCCGGGCCGATCGGCCAGAACGGGATCGACGCGCCCTGCGCGAACCGGTACGCGTCCGCAGGCGTGGCGCCCGTGCTGTTCGCCGCCGCGTCGAACGAGAAGCTCGTGTGTACGTGAAGGTCGCCGAACAGCGCCTGGCGCAGCGGCGTGGCATCGAGGCAGGCGCGGCGGTCTTCGGTGCGGGCCACGCTGCCCGCGGGGACGCCCGGGTCCTGCGGGGCGCCTTCGTCCGCGGGACCGGCGCAGGCGGCCGATGCGACGGCCACCAGGATCGGCAGGATGCAGTACGACTCGATTCTCATTTCCATCTCTCCCTGCCATCTCCCGGCTACAGGCCTGCAACCGACGCCTCCGATGGCCTCAGAGGTTATCGACCCTCCGGCAGCGGCGTCAGTTGACGCTGACAGGCCACGTCTGGCCTCGCCTGTCATGGTCTGGCCATCGGGCAGGCGGGCGGCTCGAGCATCGGCCTGGCCTCCTCGAACGCGCGGTGGTCTTCCTGCTCGGGGTTGGAGTAGCCTCGTGTTCTTCTTCGATCATGAAGTCCTGTGCACCCAGGGCGCGCCCCCGGGAGTGCCTGGGCTGCGAGAAGCACGGGGCGGACTGTCAGATCTGTTTCCGATACGTACCGCACTCTGTTTCCGATACGCACCGCGGCCCTGAAGATGCCACTGACTGCCCTGGATGCGGCCTGCAAGGTCCTGCGAGAAGCAGGGGAGCCGCTCCACTACCAGGAGATCACACGGCGAGTGCTCGATGGCGGGCTCTGGCGGACGCGGGGGAAGACTCCGTCGGCAACCGTGAACGCCCAGCTGGCCGTGGATATCAAGCAACCGGGCTCGCGTTTCAGACGAGTCGCACCGGGCATCTACTCCGTCGCGACGCACCCTGATTCGCCGCCTGGCCCAAGCGACCCAACAGGGGCTTCCGGCGTTTCGCCGGCGGGGCCGAGCCTTCTGTCTTTCCTGGACGCCGCGGAAAAGGTCCTTCGCGACTCGGGTTCAAGCGAACCGATGCACTACACGGAGATCACCAAACGGGCGATCGAAGCAGGTCTGATCCAGACCAGGGGGAAGACGCCGGCAATCTCGCTGAACGCACAGGTCGGCGCGGACATCAGACGGCGGGAAGAACGCGGCGAGCCGGCGCGCTTTGTCCGTCTCGAGAGGGGGAAGATCGGTCTCGCTCAACCCCTCCCTGAGGGCATTGCAGGCCAGATCGAGGCACAGAACCGCCGCGTTCGCGAACAGCTTCTGGAACGAGTGAGGAGGAGCACGCCAGCCGCTTTCGAGCGGCTCGTAGGGGAGCTGCTCGAGGCCATCGGGTTCGAGGAGGTGACCGTTACTTCCCCCAGCACAGATAACGGAATCGACGTTCGGGGCACCTTGGTTGTAGCCGGCGTTGTGCGCCTTCGCATGGCAGTACAGGCCAGGTGCTGGGCGCGGTCGAATGTGGGAAGGCCAGTCGTCCAACAGGTGCGCGGAAGTCTGGGAACGCACGAACAAGGACTGATCATCACGACCAGCGGTTTCAGCAAGAGCGCGCAAGAGGAAGCGAGAAGACCTGACGCCCCGCCAGTCTTCCTGATGGATGGAGAGCAGATGGCACGGCTTCTGGCTGAAGAGGAAATCGGGGCGAAGCGGACGAGGTACAACCTCTGGACGCTCCAGGAACCCGAGGACATCGGGTTCCTGGAGACCGGGACTCCGAAGCGGCAGCCGGTGCGAAGGCGCCGCCCCCAAAGGAGCACGGCCGACGACGTCCTCGATCGCCTCAAGCAGCGGCGCAGAGTCCTCCAGTGACTCCGCACACTGCTCACGGGAGGCGTCGCATTGCCGTTTTCTGCTTTCTGCCAGCAGAACTTCGGGATAGACGCTGCGCGACCGCGGCCTGCCCTGTGTTCTGACCGCCGCCTCGGATGATCGGCTCGGGCCTTCGGCAGGCATCCGTTCCTGGCGGCAGTCGGCCGGTCAGTCCTTGTTGTCGCCCCACCAGCGGCGTAGCCGTTCGGCTATGGCTGCTTCCGAGCCCTGGTGCGGCGGCTCGTAGTAACGCCGGTCGGACAGGCCGGGCGGCAGGTACTCCTGCCTCTCGAAGTGGCCTGCGAAGTCGTGGCTGTACTTGTAGTCCTTGCCGTAGCCCATGCCGCGCATGAGGTCGGTAGCCGCGTTGCGCAGGTGAAGCGGCACCGGTTCGTGGGGCGCATCGCGCACATCCGTCAGGGCGCGGCCCAGAGCCACGTACGCGGCGTTGCTCTTGGGCGAGGTTGCCAGGTAGACCGTAGCCTCGGCCAGGGGAATGCGACCCTCCGGCAGTCCGATGAAGTGGACGGCCTGCTGCGCCGCGACCGCGACCGGCAGCGCCCCCGGATTGGCGAGTCCGACGTCCTCGGCCGCCAGGATGACCAGCCGGCGGGCGATGAACAGCGGGTCTTCTCCGGCTTCGAGCATCCGGGCCAGCCAGTACAGGGCGCCGTCTGGCGAAGAGCCGCGCACGGACTTGATGAAGGCCGAGATCGTGTCGTGGTGGCTGTCGCCGGCCTTGTCGTACTGCGGCGTTCGCCGCTGCAGGGCGTCCGAGATCGCCGCGACACGGATCCGACGGATCCCGTCCTCGCCCGGCTCGGCTGCGACGACGGCCATTTCGAGGGCGTTGAGCGCCACCCTCGCGTCGCCGTTCGCGATGTTCACGAGGTGCACCAGCGCATCCTCTTCGAGTGCCGGGCTCAGATGCCCGAGCCCCCGCTCCTTGTCCTCCAGGGCTCGCCTGACGATGCTCGTCAGCGCGACTTCGTCCAGGGCCTCGAGGGTGAACACCCGGCAACGGGACAGGAGCGGCGCGTTGACCTCGAAGGACGGGTTCTCCGTCGTTGCGCCGACAAAGGTGATCGTGCCGTCTTCGACGTGCGGCAGGATCACGTCCTGCTGAGCCTTGTTGAAGCGGTGGATCTCGTCCACGAAGAGGATCGTCGGGCGGTCGTAGAGGGATCGCAGCTCCCTGGCGCCGGAGACGGCGCGACGAAGGTCGGCGACTCCGGCGGAGACTGCGCTGACCGGCTCGAAGTGCGCGCGCGTGACGGTTGCGATGAGACGCGCAAGGGTCGTCTTCCCGGACCCGGGCGGACCCCAGAGCAGGATCGACGGCACCCGGTCCGCCTCGATGGACCGACGCAGGACCTTGTCCTCCGCCAGGATGTGGTCCTGGCCCACGAACTCGTCGAAGGTGGCTGGCCGCATCCGCTCGGCGAGCGGCGCTCCCGAGCGGGCGCCGGGCGCCGCAGCGTCGGCGAACAGGCTGCCCGTCGTCGGTTCGCCGGTCACGATCGGCCCACACGGGCGGCGACTCCGGCAGTCGGGCCAGTGCCGGTCGGGCCAGCAGATGTGCTCACGACTTCTCCGGTGCCTGCTTCCGATGTGACTTCACAGCGGACACGGCTGCCCGGCCCGCACGGCTCGCCAACCAGCGCAACGCCGATGCTATCTTGCGCTGCATGATCGACCTCCACTACTGGCCCACGCCCAATGGCTGGAAGGCGACGATCGCCCTCGAGGAGATGGAGCTGCCGTACCGCGTCATTCCCGTGAACATCGGCCGCGGCGACCAGTTCAGGCCGGAGTTCCTCCGCATCAGCCCGAACAACCGGATGCCGGCGATCGTCGATCACGAACCGATGGGCGGCGGCGAACCGCTGGCGGTGTTCGAGTCCGGCGCCATCCTCCTCTACCTCGCGGAGAAGAGCGGCCGCTTCCTGCCCGAGGATCTCCGCGAGCGCTGCCGCGTGACGCAATGGGTAATGTGGCAGACAAGCAATCTCGGCCCGATGCTCGGCCAGCACAATCACTTCATCCGCTACGCGCCGGAGAAGCTCGACTACGCGATCGAGCGCTACCGGAACGAAGCGCTGCGCCTGTTCGCGGTGCTGAACGGCCAACTGGACGGCCGCGAGCACATCTGCGGCGAATACTCGATCGCCGACATGATGAGCTGGCCCTGGGTGCTGACCTACAGGAGCCAGGGGATCGACCTCGACCAGTACCCCCACCTGCGCCGCTGGTACGACGCGCTCAAGGAGCGGCCGGCGCTCCGCCGCGGTTTCGATGTCGGCCGCGACATGCGCGGTCTCGGAAGCGGCGCCGGCAAGGGTCCGGACGAGGAAGCCCGCAGGCACCTGTTCGGAAAGACCTCGCCAACCGGCGAACAGGCAGCCAGGGACCGGGCCGGCCCGTCGGCGCCGCCGGTTTCGGGCGGCCGGATACAATCTCCGGCATGAGCTGGTTCTTCGACAGGACTCGCATGCCGAAGCCCGGCCAGGCGCTGCCGGGCCGCGCCGAGAGCATGCCCGTTTCCCCGCGGCATTGCGTGCTCGAGGCCCCGCTGCAGCCTCCGTACCCGGAGGGCAGCGAGCTGGCGCTGTTCGGACTCGGTTGTTTCTGGGGTGCCGAACGCAGGTTCTGGGAGGCCCCCGGCGTGATCACGACCGCGGTCGGCTACGCCGCCGGAGCAACGCCGAACCCCACGTACCGCGAGGTGTGCAGCGGCATGACGGGGCACAACGAGGTCGTGCGCGTGGTGTTCGACCCTGCGCGCCTCGCGTACGAAGAGCTGCTCCGCATCTTCTGGGAAAGCCACGACCCGACCCAGGGCATGCGCCAGGGCAACGACATCGGCACCCAGTACCGCTCCGGCATCTACGTCTACTCCGGTGACCAGCGGCGGACCGCGGAAGCCTCCCTCGAGGCGTACCAGACGCAGCTTTCGGCCGCGGGCTTCGGCCGGATCACCACCGAGATCCTGCAGGCCCCCGAGTTCCATTTCGCCGAGGACGAACACCAGCAGTACCTGGCCAAGAACCCGGCCGGATACTGCGGCCTGGGCGGTACCGGCGTGACCTGTCCGGCAGGAATCGAGGCGCCCGCGAGCCAGGCGGTCTGACCGGGCAACGAGGGAGAGAACGATGGCAGACTCCACGACCGACCTCGCACGCGGCCTCGGCTGGCTGCTCCTGCTCGGCGGCGCGCTCGTCCTGGGCGGCTTCGCCATCTACTCGCTTGTCATCGACCGCGAGGCGCCGCTCTACATCAAGCTGGGCGTGGGCGGCATCTACGGCGGTCTGGCGCTGCTCCTGCTGTCGGTGCTGAGGCAGCGGCTGACTGCACGCAAGACCGACAAGTACAAGGACGTGCAGATCTGATCTGACTGCTGGGAGATACCGGATGCTGATTGCGACCACCGAGACGATTGCCGGCCGGCACATCACCGAGACGCTGGGGCTGGTGCGCGGCAACACGATCCGCGCGCGCCACGTTGGCAGGGACATCACCGCGGCGCTGCGCAACCTGGTCGGCGGCGAGGTCACCGAGTACACCAAGATGGTGGCCGAGAGCCGGGAACAGGCGCTCGATCGGATGGCCGCCCAGGCCGAGAGTCTCGGCGCCGATGCCGTGGTCGCGGTGCGCTTCACGACCTCCGTGATCACCAGCGGCGCCGCCGAGCTCCTGGCGGTGGGAACCGCGGTCAAGCTGGCCCGGCACCGGCGCTAGCGCCGCCGGCCCATCCGCTCCAGCACGCCGGCGACGAGCAGCGGCCACACCAGGGTGGCGTCGGCCGGAACTTCGGCAAAGCGGCCGCCCTCTTCGACGGGCACGAACTTGCCCCAGGACACGCCCTCGCTGTAGCCGCAGCCCGACAGGCCGCCCCAGTGCTCCGGTTCGGGGCAGATGCGGACACCGTAGCGGAAGCGCCGGGGAACGGCTTGTTCGCCGTCCCGTCGCGCCGCCGCCTCGAGATAGGGAGCTACCTGCTGCGCCCAGTTCCTCGGCACGCCGCCGCCGATCGTGAAGATGCCGAGCCGCCTGGCCCCGCCGACGAGCTGCGCGTAGTGCTCCAGGTCGAGGAAGGGATCGAAGCGCACCGCCGCCAGCCCGCGCCGGCGACGCGCCCGATTGAAGAGCGCGAAGTCGAGACCGATTTCCGAGTCGGTGAACGCCGGTACGTAAACGGGGACGCCACGGCGCCAGGCGGACGAAAGCACACCCCGCACCGGCCGGCTCTCGCCCGGTTCCGCCAACGGCGGCGCACCCTCGCGTTCGCTCAGCCACTTGCCGAACGCGTCGTTCAGGGTGCGCGAACAGGCAACCTCGCCCTCCGGCCACTGCTCCAGGATGGCGTGGACAACGAGCTCGACCCGGTCCAGGTTGCTTTCCAGTTCGAGCGTGTCGTAGATGCGATCGAAACCGGCGTAGTAGCCGGAACGGTCGTCCAGCCCGCCGCGGGGGACCTTGAAGTGGATCATCCCGACAGACTCGACGAAGCCGTGGACCATAAGGGCCCCGGTACAGACGATCGCGTCAATCAGCCCGTGGTCGATCATGTCGCACAGGACGAGGCCCTGCTTGGCCGCGGTCAGGGCGCCGGTGAACGTGCCGATTACCAGGCACTCCGGATCCACTGCCATGTCATGGAGAACGTCAGCCGCCTCGCCAAGCTGACGGCCCCCGAAGGAGGTCGCCTTCATCGCCGCGAGCAGATCCGAGAAGGACTCGACGGAGCCCAGATCAAGGGCTTCGAGCGGTTCCAGTCCCTGGCCGTCCGCGAACTCGCTCGGGCGTCGCGCGCGTCCCGGGCGCCTCGGAGGTCGAGCGCTCATGACATCTGACGCGAGGCTATCGCGGCAGGGACCCGGCCAGGTCGGGCTGTGACAGGATCCACACCGAACGCACGTACGTTTCGCCGCCGAAGGGAGGGAACTGTCGGCCGCGCGCCGGCCGCGATTCCGAGGTCGGTTCCCAGCCGCCCCGGATCCGGGCTCCGGTACGGGTGAGCCGTGTCCCGACTGCAGCGGCGATGGGCTGACAGTCGTGAACTCGCGCGAACCCAGGGAACTGGAACTCCTCTACCGCCTGAGCCAGACGCTCGGTGAGAGCCTCGAGCTGCGTGACGTGACCCGGCCCGCGCTCTTCACGCTGGCAGAACACCTGAACCTGAAGCACGGCACGATCACGCTGCTGAACCGGAAGACCGGCGACATCCACATCGAGGTCGCGCACGGATTGACCGGCCAGCAGATCTCGCACGTGCGCTATCGCCTGGGCGAGGGCGTCACCGGCAAGGTGATCGAGACCGGCGAGCCGGAAGTGATCCCGAAGACGATCGAGTCCGAGACGTTCCTCGACCGCACCCAGCGCGGCAAGAGCGCGGAGGTTTCCTTCCTGTGCGTACCCATTCGCACGGGCAACGAGACCTACGGCGCGCTCAGCGTCGACCGGTCCTACGATCCGGACCACGATCTGAACGGCGATGTCCGGCTGCTCCTGATCGCCGGCTCGCTGATCGCCCAGGCGGTCAAGCTGCGCCGCACTGCCGAGGAGGAAAAGGAGCAACTCGAGGAGGAGAACGAGCGCCTGCGCGCCCAGCTGCGTGACCGCTTCCGGCCCGCCAACATCGTCGGCAACTCGCACGAGATGCAGGAGGTGTACGACCAGATCGCCACCGTCTCCGGCAGCAACACGAGCGTTCTGATCACCGGGGAAACCGGCACCGGCAAGGAGCTCGTGGCGCAGGCGATCCACTACAACAGCGCCCGCGCCGCCCGACCGTTCGTCAAGGTCCACTGCGCGGCGCTGCCCGAAAGCGTGATCGAGAGCGAGCTGTTCGGCCACGAGCGCGGCGCCTTCACCGGCGCGATCCAGCAACGCAAGGGCCGTTTCGAACTCGCCCACACCGGCACGATCTTCCTCGACGAAGTCGGCGACGTGCCCCTGCTGATCCAGATCAAGATGCTGCGGGTGCTGCAGGAGCGGGAATTCGAGCGCGTAGGCGGCAGCCGCACCCTGAAGACGGACGTGCGGATCATCGCCGCCACCAACAAGGACCTGTCCGGCATGACCGCCCAGGGCGGGTTCCGCGAGGATCTGTTCTACCGCCTGAACGTGTTCCCCATCCACGTGCCGCCGCTGCGCAAGCGCAAGTCGGACATCGTCCAGCTGGCCGACTTCTTCCTGGAGCGCCATGCGCGCTCCAACGGCGCCAACGTGCGCCGCCTGTCGAGTGCCGTGATCGACATGCTGATGAGCTACCACTGGCCCGGCAACGTCCGGGAACTCGAGAGCTGCATCGAACGCGCGGTCCTGCTGGCCAGGAACGATGTGGTCCATCCCCACCACCTGCCGCCGACCCTTCAGACCGCGGAGAGTTCGGGCACCGAGCCGCCGGGGAGCTTCCGCTACCTGGTCGAGAACTACGAACGCGACCTGCTGCGCGACGCCCTGAAGAGCGCCCGCGGGAATATCGCCGAGGCGTCACGCAAGCTGCGCACCACTCCGCGGATCACCGGCTACAAGATCAGGAAGTACGGCATCGACCCGAACCGCTATACCGGTTAGCGTTAGCGTCCGGTGCCGACCACGTTTGTCCGCCCTCGACGCCGGTTGCGACAGAATTGTATGGAGCCGCCCGATTGCCGATCTGAAGCGCCAGTGGCGCCACAGCTCGAAGGCCTTGCCTCGCAAGGGTCTGACGGCCGCGCTGTCGCTGCCGGTGCCGTTGGCACCCGTGTTGCTCCATCGACGCGCTATCGGCAACCATTGCCCTCAAGGAGGTCACCCATGATCCGCAAATCCGCCATCTTCGGCCTGTTCTCTCTTCTCGGCCTGGCCGCCGCCCCGGCCTCGGCCGATGCCGACTACGCCCTGGACTTCGCGTCGGCTTACGTCTGGCGCGGAATCACCTTCACCGACGGCGCCGTCTGGCAGCCCTCCGTGACCGCCTCGAACGACAGCGGCTTCGCGCTCAACGTGTGGGGCAACCTCGACATCGACGACGCGAACGACATGAGCGGCGAGTTCAACGAGATCGATCTCACCGCCTCCTACGGCTTCGTTTCGGACGCCGTCTCGGCCGAGATCGGCTTCATCGAGTACCTGTTTCCGAACACGCCGTTCGCCGGCACGCGCGAGGTCTACGTGACCATGGGCTGGGACATCACCGCCTCGCCCAGCGTCTCGCTCTACTACGACATCGACGAGATCGAGGACTTCTACGCCAACATCGGCGTCTCGTTCGGCGGCGACGTCAGCGATGCTCTGGCCTGGAGCATCGACGTCTCGGTCGGCTACGCGGGCGATGACTTCGCCGCCGCCTACAACGGCCTTTCCGGCGGCATGTACGACGGCAACGTCACCCTCGGCCTCTCCGGCGGCGCGTGGTCCGCGTTCGTCAGCTATGTCGACGCTCTCGACAGCGACGCACTGCCGGAACAGCCCGTCGACTTCGTGGCCGGGATCGGCTTCTCGTTCTAGCGCCAGCGCTCGTTCGCTGCCGCAGCGCTCGTTCGCTGCCGCAGCGCTCGTTCGAGGCAGGCGATTCCCCGATTGGCGGCGGCGTCCGGTCAGCGCCCCGTGAATCGGGGCGCCCGCTTCTCCATGAAGGCCGCGACGCCTTCGCGGTGATCGTCGGTCTCCCCGCAACGAATGTGCGAGATCGCCTCCCGGTCGAGGATGGACCGGAAGTCCTGCGTGACGGCCAGGTTCACGTTCTCCTTCATCCAGCGATAGCTCACCAGCGGTCCGTGGGCGAGGCGCGACGCGAACTCCATCCCTTGGGCACGGAAGCTCTCCGCGTCGAAGACGCGGTTCACCAGGCCGATTCGCCGTGCTTCTTCGGCATCGATGATGTCGGCCGTGAAGAACAGCTCCTTGGCGATCGCCGGGCCGACCAGGCGGGTCAACTGCCAGGTCGTCCCCCAGTCGCCGCCGAAGCCGACCTTCGCGTACGCGGTGCCGAACCTGGCCGCGCTCGAGGCGAGCCGCAGATCACAGCTCGCCGCCAGACCGAGACCGGCGCCCATGGCGAAGCCGTTGACCAGGGCAATCGTCACCTTGGGAACGGAATGAACGAGCCAGGCCGCCTCCTGGCCGCGCCGCAGACCGTCGATGCGCTCCTCGAGCGTCGCCGGAGCGCCGCCGCCCGACTTCGCCATGCCCGACACGTCGCCCCCGGCGCAGAAGGCCCGACCCTCGCCCGTGAGAACGATGACGCCGACATCCGGGTCGGCCGCCAGCCGCGGCAACTCCTCGTGGAGGCCGCTGGTGATTTCGCCGGAAAGAGCGTTCAGCTTCTTCGGGCGGTTGAACGTCAGCAGTGCGACGCGGTCCTGGACGTCGACCCGCAACTCGGGTGCGGGAGCGCTCTTCATCTCGGCTACGGTCATTCGAACTCCTCCTGGTTCCTGATCCTCGAGGGAAGCTCGGAAGTGTAACCGTCGCGGGAGCCCGGACGCCGCGTTGCGCGCCAGTCCACGGACCCTCTGAGCGTCCGTCAGCCTGCGCTCCCAGGGAACACACTGCGCTCCCCAGGGAACACACTGGGCCTTCGCGCGTTGTACCAGTGAGATGCCGGTGGCTGCGCTCAGGTCCGATCCGCTGACGATGCCGACCAGGCGCCGAAGCGCCGCGGCGCCGACGACCCGTGCTACCGACGCGGTCGAGGAGGACCGCGGCGCCGAGGACGGACGGCTGATGGCCCGTGTCAAGGCGGGCGACGAACGGGCGTTCGCGGATCTTGTGGAGCGCTACAAGAACCCGCTCGTGAACTACCTGACGCGGTTGACCCGCTGCCGCGAACGCGCAGAGGACCTGGCGCAGGATGCGTTCGTGCGCGTCTACCGTTCCGCCGCCCGCTACCAGGAACGGGGCCACTTCCAGGCCTTCCTGTTCCGCATCGCCACGAACCAGTTGCGCACCGAGGAACGCAAGGCCGCACGCTGGCGCGGACTGCTGCCGGCGCTGACGGCAGAGCAACGGCGCCGGGCGCCGGCCCCTTCGCCGCAGAGAACCGCACTGGGTTCCGAGGCCGTAGACGCCGTCACGAGAGCGCTGAGCCGTCTGCCTCTGCACTACCGCGCACCGGTCGTGCTGCGAGAGATCGAAGGCTGGCCCTACGCTCGAATCGCGAGCGCCCTCGACTGCCGCGAAGGAACGGTCAAGTCCAGGGTCCACCGCGGCAAGAAGCTGCTTCGCGCCGAGCTGAGCGAGTACTGGAACGGAGTAGAGAGATGAGAGAACCACTCGATCTGAAAGGACTGCCCCGCGTCGACGCCTCGGCCGGGTTCACTGCCGAAGTCCTGCGCCGTACTCGGACCGGCGAGATGCGCCCACCTGTGCGGCGAACGCGTTTCGCAGCCGCCTGCGTCGCTGTCGTCGTCGCTTCAGCCGCCGCCGGCGCCTGGTGGGCCCGGCAGTCCTCACTCGAACCTGCGCCGATCACGGCCGAGAGCATCGAACAGCTGAAGTTCGAACATCAGGAACTGATCCAGGAACTCGAGTCGCTGCGCCGTCTCGCCGAAGACACTCAGCCCTTCGTACCGGTGTCCATCGATCCGCAGACAGAGGTCCTCTTCGACCTGCGTGACATCGAACCGCTTCCCGTTCGCTACACGGCTGCCTCCAGCCGGAAAATCCAATAGGAGATCCCGCCATGACCACCACCCGTTTCCACGTTTCCCACCTCCTGTCGGGCGCCGCCCCCCGACGCACCCTCGGAACCGCCCTGGCCGCGGCTCTGGCGCTGGTCTTCGTTCCCGCGGTCCTGGCGCAGGAGTCCGACGAGGCGCGGGAATCCGACGAGAAGGAACGCTCCGTCCGCGTCATGGTGCTCGGGGACGGGAAAGTCGAGATCCTGGAAGATACGGAGAACGCCCGCGTCCTGGCCGAAGGGCTCGTCGCTTCGGCGGCTTCGGCGCAGGACAGGGCGCGGCGGGAGATGGTCGGTCATGGCGATCAAGAACATCTTCCGCCGGATGAGAGAGGAGCGGCGTCTGCAGGTCGCGTCCGGCCGACGCTCGCCGTCCTTTGGGGCGGCGCCTACCTGGGCGTCGAGCTGGTCAATCTGAACGAGCCGCTGCGCGCCCACTTCGGAGTCCCGGAGGGCAGCGGAGTCCTGGTTTCCAACGTCGTCGACGGCAGCCCGGCAGCCCGGGCCGGCGTCCAGGTCGGCGACATCCTGACCCGGTTCAACGGCAAGGACGTGAAGAGCTCCCGGCGGCTTGTCTCCATGGTCCGACGAGCGGAGTCCGGGGACCAGGCGGATCTCGAGATCTGGCGCGACGGTCGGGTCGAGACACTCGGTGCGACGCTGGACGAACGCCCCCGCCCCGTCCTGAGGTCCGACTCCTTCTCCTTCTCGTTCCGCGGCCGGGAGGATCTGGACGGCGACGGCGAGATCGACGTCTTCGTGGCGCCCGAGGACCTGCACGAGAAGATCCAGGAGTACTTCAACGGCGACGAGTGGAAGGAGCGGCATGAACACGTACAGCGTTTCCTCCACGAACGGCGTCCCGACATGAAGGCCCTCGAGGACCGGCTGGAGGCGCTGAAGAAGCGGCTGGCAGAACTGGAACAGCGCCTGGAAGACAGGCGCCTCGACAACGAGAACTGAGCGCCGCCACGGGGCAGACCTTCTGGAGCCGGACGGGCGGGCCGTCCGGCTCCGGACCGTCGTTCGCCGGGGGGCCTCGGCCCGTCCGCCGCCTGCTCTGGCGAAGACATGGAACGCCAGCAGCACCACCTGCTACCGTTCGTTGCCGTCGCGACGGCGACCGGAGGCGAATCGTGTCCCAACCTGCAGGCAGCGAACGGATGGAGCGGATCGTGGCGCTGGCCAAGCGCCGCGGATTCGTGTTCCCGGCGTCCGAGATCTACGGCGGCATCAACGGTTTCTGGGACTACGGCCCGCTCGGCGTCCAGCTCAAGAACAACCTGCGCGACACCTGGTGGCGCGACATGGTCGAGTCGCCGCCGATCGGCCCCGAAGGCACACCGCTGTCGATCGTCGGCATCGACTCGTCGATCATCCAGAACCCCAGAGCCTGGGAGGCGAGCGGCCACGTCGGCGGCTTCTCCGATCCGATGGTCGACTGCCGGGAGACGAAGGCCCGCTTCCGGGCGGACCACCTGCAAGTGCTGCGGCCGAAACGCGTCCTGGACCCGCCGGCCCTGTTCGCCTACCTCGAGGGCGAGCCTCGAACGGCGCTCAGAAGGGCGCGCAAGGTGTTGCGCAGCCGGATCACGCCGGACGATTTCGAGTCCTTGCCGCTGAACGAACTCGACGCGGGCGAGCGCGGCAACGTGTGGGCCCCGGGTGCCTCGGCGCCAGGGACACTGACCGAGGCCCGGGACTTCGATCTGATGTTCAGGACCTTCGTCGGCGCCGCCTCCGGCGAAGACAACACGGCGTACCTGCGGCCCGAGACGGCACAGGGCATCTTCCTGAACTACAAGGGCGTGCTGGACACGTCGAGAGTGCGGTTGCCCTTCGGCATCGCACAGATCGGCAAGGCCTTCCGCAATGAAGTGACGCCGCGCAACTACATCTTCCGCACCCGCGAGTTCGAGCAGATGGAGATGGAGTGGTTCTGCCACCCGTCCGAAGCCGGACTCTGGTTCGAGTTCTGGACCCATGCGCGGATGGACTGGTGGAGATCCCTCGGCCTGGCCGGCGACCGGCTGCGCCTGCGCCGGCACGAAGCCTCGGAGCTCGCCCACTACGCCCGGACCGGCGAGGGCACGTTCGACGTCGAGTACCGGTATCCGTTCACCGAGCCGGACTTCGGGGAGCTCGAAGGGGTCGCCCACCGCGGCAGCTTCGACCTCGAACAGCACCAGCAGTGGAGCGGCGTCAGGCTGGAGACCTTCGACCAGCAGACGCGCGAACGTTTCGTGCCTCACGTGATCGAACCGGCTGCCGGCCTGACCCGGGGTGTGCTGGCGTTGCTGTGCGAGGCGTACACCGTCGACGAGAGCCGGCCGTCGTCCGAACTCATGCGCTTCCCGCATCGCCTGGCGCCGATTCACGCCGGCGTCTTCCCCCTGGTGAACAAGGGCGGAATGCCCGAGATCGCCGAGTCGCTGTACCTCGAACTGCGCCGCCGCTACCGCATCCAGTACGACGCGAAGCAGTCGATAGGGAAGCGCTACGCGCGAATGGACGAGGCAGGCACTCCCTTCTGCTTCACCATCGACGGCCAGACCCTGGAAGACCAGACGGTCACGGTCCGCGACCGCGACACCGGCGCCCAGGAGCGGATCGCCCTGGACGCCGCGGCGCGCTACCTGCGCGACCGTCCCTGAACCGCGCCATCCTGGCGCGGTCGGAACCGACGCCGGTCCACGTTGTCGTGTGTCGGACGGCGGGTCCGGGATCGGCGGAAGCGGAGCGGAGGAGGTCCGCGGGGAGGAGCCTGGAAAGCTCGCGAGCAGACGCGAGTTGGAAGATCCGAGCAGGAGACTGAAGCGGCAGGATGGCTTGGCAACGGCTCGAACAAGCGTCGTGAGCACGCGGCCGCGCCGCCGGTCAGCTCTCGGGGTACTGGGCGGGAAAATTGGTGAGGGACCTCCTCCGGGTGTGTTCCACTTCTCTCGGGACGACGCTTGCAGTCCCGGCACAGACGGACAAAGCAATCCGCGTGCCAGAACTGCCGTGCAGCTCTGCGCCGGTCTCGGCGGTGCTGGCGTCTCGACGGTGCTGGCGTCTCGGCGGTACTGGCGCGGGCGCTGGCGGCGCGTCGGCCTGACGGTTCAGGGCATCGGCCTGCCGTTTGGAACGACTCTGGATGAATGGCTTCGGACACCCGGATCGTCCGCGGCACACGCTCCTGGCGGCCGATGGCTGGAGTGGCGGCACATTTCGTGCGGCCATGCTCCTGTCCGGCATCGCACCTCGGTCGCGCTGTTCCTCGAAGATCAGGACATGGGGACCCGTTATGCTTCCTCGTCACACCTTGCCGGCTGGGCGCCTTGCCGCTCGCGGCGCCGCGAGGACTTTCTGCCGCCGGCTGCCAGCACAGGTCCCGAGCATGGCTTCGACTGATCACCAGCACACGAACGGCGTTCACGAGATCTTCCGTCGCATCGCGCGCTGCATCCCGGAGGGCCGCGTCGCCACCTACGGACAGATCGCCGCTCTTGCCGAGCGTCCCGGCCATGCTCGACAGGTCGGCCATGCACTGGCGCGGTCGGGCGCCGAAACGACGCGCTGGCACCGAGTGGTCAACGCCCGCGGCGAGATCAGCGAACGGGGTCTCGATCCGCTCGAAAGCACGTACCGCCAACGCTTCCTGCTCGAAGAGGAGGGCATCGTGTTCGACCGGCGCGGCCGCATCGACCTGAACCGCTTCGGGTGGGCGCCATGAGCGCTCGCCGTCTGCCGGGGTTGCTGACTGCGCTCGGCATCGCGACCGTCCTCGGCTGCGGCGCCGCCCCGGAGCCTCCGCCCGCCGCGACGCCGAAACCGAGATCTCCCATCCCGCCGGAGCCTCCGCCCGAAGGAATGGTCCGCGTGCCCGCCGGCGCCTTGCCCCGCTCCGGAGGCGGCATCGAGGTCGCCGCCTTCGACCTGGACATTCACGAAACCACGAACCGCGACTTCGCCGCCTTCGTTGACGCAACGGGATTCGTGACCGAGGCCGAGCGTTGGGGCTGGTCCCTGGTCTTCCATCCCCAGGACACCGCCGAACCGGGTACGGAACGTCGAATGCCGGGACTGGACTGGTGGCTGGCCGTCGACGGCGCCTCCTGGCAACATCCCCGCGGCCCCGGTTCCGGGACTCGTCCCGACCACCCGGCGGTGCATGTCAGCTGGGCAGACGCAGTCGCCTACTGCAACTGGCGCGGCAAGCGGCTGCCGACCGAGGCCGAATGGGATCTCGCCGCGGCCGCCGGCAACGGGGGCGAAGGCGGCGCACGCTACCCCTGGGGCAACGAGCCGGCTCCGGAAGGCCGCTGGCTGGCCAACGTCTGGCAGGGGACGTTCCCCGAAAGGGACGAGGCGGCCGACGGCTACTCGTACCTGGCCCCGGTAGGCTCCTATCCCCCGAACGCGCTCGGGCTGTTCGACCTCGGCGGCAACGTCTGGGAGTGGTGCGACGACTGGTACCGGCCCGGCGGCGCCGGCGGCCACAAGGTCCTCAAGGGCGGCTCCTGGCTCTGCGCCGCGAACTACTGCGAGGGTTACCGGAACGCGAACCGGAACAACTCGGCGCCCGACTCCGGCCTCGACAACACCGGCTTCCGCTGCGCCCGCAGCCTGCGCTGAACCCCGGGAAGAACGGTCGGTACCGTCGGCGGCCCGCTCCGGGAGCGTGCCGCCGATGGTGCAAGTTTTCAGAACATCCTGAAACTTCCAATAGTTCAGGTTCGTTTCGAAAAGAAAAACATGGGAGAGCGGAGCCTAGTCCCATTCAAAGATGAGCCTGAACGGCGGTTGTTCGGGAGTCGAGTCAAGGCGAGAGCGTCGGGGCAGTTTTCAGGACTGCTGATCGGAGCGAAGCAGAGATCAGCACCAGAGACCAGCGGTAGCGCGGGGACCGCGAGGCGGCGGTCGAGGTGCGCGGAGTGAGTGTCGTGTCGGCCATTGGCAGGTTCCGTTTCGCGGATGCCGGGGGCTGTTCGCTCATGCGACAGCGTCGCGTCGCCGGATCTCGGCGAAGAGCGCGGCGAGAGCCTCGTTGACTGCCTTGGCGGCGGCGAGGTCGTCGATGGCCAGGGCCTGACGGTCGAGCTGCTCGAAGGTGACGCCGGGCCGCAGGTACCGCGCGGCGCCGTCGAGGGACTTCAGCTTGAAGTAGGGCGTGGTGACCTTCTCGAAGGGGTAGGTCTTGCGCACGCGTCCCTTGGCGTCCCGCGCCTCGACGGGGAAGTGGCAGCACCGGTGGTAGTTGAGGAAGGGGGCGAGCACGTCGCGCAGGAAGCGGTCGACGAGGGCCGCGTGATGGCGAGGAATGTGGTCGTGGCCGAGGTAGCGCCGCACCACCGAGGCGTTCTTGCTCTCGACCAGGGCGTTGTCGTTGCAGCGTCTCGGGCGGGACTTCGTGAACTCTTCGACGTGCAGCCTGTTCAGCAGCGCGGCGACCTTGTGGTTGACGAATTCGGAGCCGTTGTCGACGTGGAAACCCTTGACGTTGAAGGGGAAAGCCTCGATCGCGCCTTGCAGAGCCGGGATCAGGAACCGCTCCGATATGCCCTCCGTGGCGGCCACGAACTCGTACTGCGTGACCTCGTCCACGAGATTGATCTCGTACAGGCCCTTCCTGCCATCGAGATCGCCCTGATGCACCGTGTCCACGCGCAGATAACCCGGCTGACCGGCCGGATGAGGCTTGCGGCGCTCCCCGATGCGCACCCGGGTCGGCCGCGTCTTCACCACCGTCAGACGGCGGCGGCGGTACGTCACGGACTGGCGAAGACGGTACAGATGGCTGTGGGAGAGCCCCGCCAGACGCTTGAACCGCGCATCGCCGTGCACCTCGTACTGACGCTGCATCGTGCGCCGCGTGACAGCGCCGCACGGACCACCCGGACCGCAAGGACCGGACAGGGACTCGTCGACCTCGGCCAGCAGACGGATGTCCTCCTTCGTGTAGCGACGGCGGAACGGACGCTTCGGACCCCGCCGCCGATCCTCGATGCGCCCGGTCTCCCGGTACTGGGTGATCAGACGCGCCGTCTGAGCCCGGCTGAATCCCGTCACCTTGATCAGGAACCGCCGCACCAGACCCTTGTCCGACCGCGGCAGCCGCAGGTACCGGGAACGCACCAGGAAACGCCGCACGAAGGCGTAAGCATCGGCCCGCTCCACGAACCGGAAGTCGACCGGCGTGCTGCCGGCCATGAAATCGCGGACCTCGTCCAGGGTCCGCAGCCGTTCGATGTCGAGTTGCAGGATCATCCTCCGATGATCCCCGACACCTGCTCAGGCTCATCTCTCGTGGGATTGACACCGCCGCTTCAGGCTCATCTCTCATGGGACAAGACTAGCGGCCGTGGTTGCTCTTTTCCTGTGCTACCGTCCGCAGCTTCAGGTCTTTCGCGGCGAACGAGCCCCGCGCCCTCTTCGTCGCGATTCCGCTGCTCGAGCGCCCCGCAGAGCGGTCCACGGCTGCGAACGGCGACGAAACGGAGAACCGAAATGACGAGGGCAGAAACAGGCATCGCATCCATCGGTCTGCACCTGCCCCCCCTCGCCATGCCCGTCGAGGAGCTTGCCTCGCTGCGGGGCGTGGATCCGGACAAGTACCTCATCGGCCTGGGCTGCTCGGAGATCTCGCTCTGCCCGCCCGAGTTCGGCATCGTCGACCTTGCTTCGGAGGCCGCCAGGCGCGCCCTGGGCCGCTGGGACGGCGACCTCGAGGACATCGGCATGATCGCCGTCGGCACCGAGACCGCAGTCGACATGAGCCGCCCCCTGTCCGCCTTCGTGGCGGAGCAGATCGGTCTGGCCGGACGCATCCGGTCCTACGAAGTGAAGCACGCCTGCTACGGCGGCACCCTGGCGCTGCGCCAGGCCTGCGAATGGCGCATGTCCGGAGCGGCCCGGGACAAGGCGGCCCTGGTCGTTGCGGCCGACATCGCTCTCTACGAACAGGGCGACCCGGGCGAACCGACCCAGGGCGCCGGCGCCGTCGCCTTCGTGGTCGACCGTCCCGAGATCGCAACCGTTGGTCTCGACTCCCACGCCTGGAGCGAGCCGGCCTTCGACTTCTACCGCCCGGTTGGCGAGTCCTACCCGCGAGTCGACGGCAAGCTGAGCCTGGAGTGCTACAAGAAGGCCGCGGTGGAGTGCTTCAACGCTCTTGCCCAGGGCCGCAACCCCGCCGAGGTGATGGAGCGGTTCTCCGCGATCTGCTTCCACGTTCCGTTTCCGAAGATGGTCAGCAAGGCGTTCCACCTCGTGGGTGAAGTCGCCGGCTGGTCGGCAGAGAAGATCCAGCAGCTCTACAGCGAGAAGGTCGAGCCCTCCATGCTCTGGAACAGGCTCTCGGGCAACTCGTACACGGCGTCGCTCTGGATCGCGGTGGCGAACGCGCTTCAGGGTCTGAGGGCGGGCGAACAGGTGGCCGCCTTCTCCTACGGCTCGGGCTTCGGCTCGGAGATCCTCTCCCTCAAGGCCGGCCCGCGCGCCAAGGACGCCGAATGGGCTCAGGACATCGAACGCGACGTTGCAGAGCGCCGACGAGTGGACGCGAGCGGCTACAACCTCCTGCGTGCGGCTGTCGGCACTGCGGCCGCGTAGGTCGATCCGCGGGTCGACGCGCGACCGCCGTCCGGATGGGGCCTTGGGGCCTGGGCCGGGCTGCCGAGGCTACGGCTGCACCATGTTGATCTGGACCGGCCGGAGCGCCAGCCCCCTGGATACCGCGGCCTCGGTCATCCGCTTCAACTGCTCTGCGTACCCGTCCAGTACTTCAGCGGCGATATCGATCTGGGTCTGAACCCTGGCCCACTCGCCCTCCTCGATCGCCTCCCGAACGCCCGGCAGCGTCTTGACACCGTAGCCGGTGTAGAGACCGGGCGAATACAGGTGGTGCCGGAACCACGGACGGCCCGGCAGACCGTGCGCCCGCGTCAGCAAGCGCTCGCTGCCCACGATGAGTCCGTCCAGCTGATCCTGGGCGTCCTCGTCGCCGGACCGAGCCGCCACGAGCAGCGACTGGTCGGCCCGCAGCGCGGCGCGCACGAGCCGGTCGTGCGCGTTCCTGAGCGGCGCGAAGTTCAGATACGGTGCCGACTCTCGCGCTTCCGGCGCCACGTGGGGCCGCGTCGGATCCGCCGCCAACCGGAAGTCGCCGTTCCGCACCAGCTCGGTCTCCCGCTGCAGCCGCCTGCGCTCGTTCGCTGCCAGTTCCACGACTTCGTCCACGTAGCGCCCGACGGTCGCCGCAGTGGCCTTGAACTCGAACGGCAGGACGTCGGCGCTGGCCAGCCGCAAGGTGAGGCGAAGCCCTGTGCGGGCCAGCACGGCACCGTAGACGGCGCCCGGGTCGACGAACCGCCGGTAGAAGTCGAAGGTGTCGAAGGCGGTGTGGTAGTCGCCGCCCGAGGATTCGCCGCCGTAGCCGACGTTCAGCGAGGACACGCCCAGGTGCTGGAGGAAGGGCGAGTAGTCGGAACCGGATCCCAGAGCGGAAATGCGCAGCCGGTGCGAACTCCGAAGCCGCTGGTACTCGGCCTGACTCCCGTGGGCCCGTCGTGCGGCGCGCAGTCGCTCGCCGACGCTGACTCCGGTCTGGGGGTCCTCGACGTCGTCGGCGACCTGGTTGACCAGAGTCTCCAGGGCGTGCGAACCGCCGGCGCGCAGGAAGCCGCGGCCGTTCGAATCGGAGTTGATGTAGACCGCGGCGTGCTCGCGAAGCTCGTCGGCGTGATGCTCCGCCCACTCTGTCGAACCCAGGAGACCCGGCTCTTCGGCGTCCCAGGCGGCATACACGATGGTGCGGCGGGGCCGCTGCCCCTCCTTCGCCAACCGGCCGACAGCCCGGGCTTCGGCCAGCAGACCGATCAGGCCGCTGACCGGATCGCGGGCGCCGATGACCCAGGCATCGTGGTGGTTGCCCCGCAGGATCCACTGGTCCGGTCGTTCGCTTCCCCGGAGCCGGGCGATCACGTTGTGCGCCGGCGCCAGGCGCCAGTCGAACTCGAGCTGCAGCCGCACCCGCGCAGGACCGGGGCCGACCCGATACGTGATCGGAAGACCGCCCCGCCAATCGGCCGGCGCCGTCTCGCCGCCCAGCGCCTCGAGCAGCGGCTGCGCGTCCCGCCAGGAGATGGGCAGCACCGGGATCTGCATCAGCGTCTCGGCTTCGCTCCGCTCGAGTCGGGCCGCGTCCTCCGTGGCCCCGATCATCGGTGTCAACGGGTCGCCGGGGCGGAGCGGCAGGTCCAGGACCGAACCCCGCTGGACCGCGGTCGCGTGCTTGAACGGGCCGTCCGGGTACGCGGCGCCCTGGCTGTAGCCGTCGTCGCCGGGATCGTTGAAGATCAGGCAACCGACCGCACCGCGTTCGAAGGCGACCTTGGGCTTGATGCCGCGCCAGGAGCCGCCGTAGCGGGCAATCACGATGCGCCCGCGGACGTCGATCCCCAGGCGCTCGAGCACCTCGTAGTCCGCAGGAACGCCGCGGTTCACGTAGACGAGTTCGCCGGTGACGTCGCCGTCGGCCGAGAAGGCGTTGAAAGGGGGCAGTCCCTCGGCGACCGCGATCTCTGCGGCGGCGTCTCCCGCCGCCGGCTCCTCGATCAGGGACGCCTCGAACCGGGTCGGCTCGATCAGGGTCAGCGAGCGGCGAAGGGGCAAGGGCATCAGGACATGGTAGGTCTCGATCTCGGCCTCGAACCCCCACTCCCTGAACCTCTCCACCATCCAGCGCGCGTTCGACTCGGCCTGGGGCGAACCGGCATGATGCGGCCGCGGCGTCAACGTGCGGCTCCATTCCAGGAGATCCTCGGGCACGATCCAGGCGTCGGCACGTTGCTCCGTTTCCCGCTGGGCAGCCACCCGGTCCGGATGGAAACCGATCAGGTCCTGGGCCCCGGCCGCCGCCGCCGCCATGGCCAGGACAAGAGCGGGCAGCAGCCGTCTCATGCCGCCCCCCGAGCCGCCGCCGCCAGCACCGTGTTTCGCAGCAGCATCGCTACCGTGGTCGGCCCCACGCCTCCAAGACGCGGCGTGATCCAGCTTGCCACCTCGCCGACCGACTCGTCGACGTCCGGCAGCAGCTTCCTTCCTTCCCAACTGATGCCGCCGCTGACCACGACTGCGCCTGGCCTGATCATCTCCGGCTTGACGAATCGCGGCACGCCCAGGGCCGCAACAACGATGTCTGCGCGGCGCGTGAAGCGGGTCGCGTCGCGGGCGCCGGTGTGCACGACCGTGACGACGGCGTTCGCACCCGGCTGCTTCAGGGTAAGCAGCAGGGAAAGCGGGCGGCCAAGGGTGGGTCCGCGGCCCAGGACCACCACCTCGCAGCCGCCGATGTCGATTCCGTAGTGGACGAACATGGCCTGGATTCCGGCAGGCGTGCATGGGACCGGCCCTCGCTCCTGGAGCACCAGCTTGCCCAGGCTGGCAGGATGCAGGCCGTCGGCGTCCTTCCTGGGGTCCATTCGCGCCAAGGCCTCGTTGAAGTCGAAACCGGCGGGCACCGGGTGCTGGATGATGTAGGCGTCGACTTCAGGGTCCGCGTTGAAGCGGTCGACGGCGGCAAGCAGTTCGGCCTGGTCGGCGCCTTTCGGGATCTCGGCGTCGAACGACCTGATCCCCGCCTTCCCGCAGGCCTCGTGCTTCTTGCGTACGTAGCCCGCGGAGGCCGCATCGTCCCCGACCAGGATCGTCCCGAGACCGGGCCGCACACCGGCCGCGCGAAGCTGCCCGACCCGCTCCGCGACTTCGGCGAGTACCGCCTCGGCGACCGGTTGGCCTGCAAGCAGTCGGGCTGTCACGACGCGCGTCCCGACTCGCGGACGCCTTCTCGCGCCATTCGCTTGATTCCTGGTGTCGATGGCGGCACGACCGGGTCGACTTCGACGCCGGGCGGGTCATGACCAGCGTCAGTCGTCTGCCGGTGCCTTGCCTGGTCGATCTTCGTGGCAGCGGCGCCCGATTGCCCGGGCGGTCCCGGGCGGTCCCATCCGTGCATGGGTTCGTCGTGCATGGGTTCCTGGAGATGGTGGTCGTGATCGTGCGGTCGGGCGGCGAGCCGGCGGCTCAGGTTGTCGATCTCCGACACGGCCACGAGTCCCGCCGCTTCGAGCGAGTCCTCCAAGGCCTCCCGCCAGCGCTGCCAGTAGTTCCAGGACGCCCCGGTTTCTCGCTCTTCCCAAGCAGCTGTCCGTGCGATCAGACACTGTCGGAATGCTCCCCAGTCGAGCCGGCCGGCTTCGACCAGAGTCATCGTCAAGCCGAACAACCGGCTCTCCCAGGGCGCACTGAAGGCCAGTTCTCCGTTCTCACGGGGCGGCGCGGCGCCGCCGTCCTCATCCAGCCGGACCGGGAGGGCCATCCAGCAGGTTCCGCAACGGTTGCCGCTGCGCTGTCGCGCAAGGAACCAGGGTGTTTTCCATGCAAGTCACGAAATCCAGCGAGCAGGTGCAGCGGTCACAGGCGCTCGACGCCGATCATCGAGTCGCGCGTCACGAGAGAGGCCAGTTCGTCCGGCTCCAGACCGTCGCCCGCCGGGGGGCGCTGCGGCAGGACCATGTAGCGCACTTCCGCGCTCGAGTCCCAGACCCGCACTTCGACCTCGGGCGGCACGTCGAGCCCCAGTTCCGCCAGCAGCCTGCGGGGTTCGCGCACGGCCCGCGAACGGTACGCCGGCGACTTGTACCAGGCGGGCGGCAGCCCCAGCACCGCCCACGGATAGCAGGAGCACAAGGTGCAGACGACCAGGTTGTGGACGGTGTCCGTGTTCTCCTTGACCACGAGACGAGCGACGTGACCGTCCATCCTGTCGTCGATGCCCAGCTCGCGGACCGCCGGCATGCCGTCAGCGAGCAGCCGCTTCCTGAACTCCGGGTCGGTCCAGGCACGCGCCACGACCTGGGCGCCGCGCAGCGGTCCGACGTCCTGCTCGTACCGCTCGACCAGGGCGTCGACCGCGGCGGACTCGACCAGACCCTTCTCCACCAGCAGCGCCTCGAGCGCCTCCGTGCGAAGTTCCGGACTTGCGGCTTCCGACGTCATCTCATTGCCTCCAGGTACGGCTCGAACAGGTCGATGCAGATCGTGATGCCGGTCTCCGCATCCTCGCCCCAGAGTTCTGCGCCGTCGAACGCCACGGTGTACAGGTGCTGCGGCGACTCGCCGCGGCCGTGGGCGTTCGTGTCCGGATAGACGCACGCCGGATGCACGTCGGCGACCACGCCGCGACGGTTCCGTGCGTAGCCGGGCAGGCGCGTATGACCCTCGGGATGCCGGTTCCAGGTGCGCACGGCATCGCCGACCGAGAAGAGCGGCTCCTCGTCGATCTGCCTCACGACGGACTCGCTCCCGGCGGATTCCCTCACCGGGGAACCCCCGTGGTCAGAGGCCTCCGACTGCCTGATTGCGGCCGTGTCATCGGCCAGGCGCTCCCGAGCAAGGGTCTCCAGCGCGTGGAGCCAGCGTCCGTAGTAGCCATCGCGGAGGTAGCGGTCCGCCGGCATCCGCTCGATCGCATGCCGGAACGCATCGATGTTCGCCAGCCCGGCGCTCATGGCGTAGCCCGCCAGCGCGCAGACCCGACCCTGCCAGGCTGCGGGGAACAGAGCCTCGTCCAAGCGGCGGTCCACGGGACCGAAGCCGTGCATCCCGCCCATGTCGTGGATTCCGTTCATGCTGCGAAGTGCAGCCGCACCCTCGGAAGACGCCCTCGAAGACAGGCGCGAGTCTACCCGACCTCGGCTACCGGATATCTTCCGCTACCCTTCATCCAGGAGTCTCGGAGCGCGACCACCGCCATGCCACAGCCACCCGCCGTCGATTCCCTGCCGCACGCGGACGACTATCCGTTCCTGGGTCAGGGCAAGGCGCCGCTTCAGGTGGCGGCGACAGACGGCTGCTACCTGATCACGCCGGACGGACGGCGCATTCTCGACGCGGCGGGCGGCGCGATCGTCTCGAACATCGGACACGGACGGCGGGAGGTCGCGGAAGCCTACGCGCAAGCCGCCGCGGAGACCGACTATGTCGTGCCTCCCTTTGCAACGCCCGCACGCAGCGAGCTGGTCCACCGCATGCGCACGCGCTGGCTGCCCGGCGACATCCATCGCGTCCTGTTCGCCAGCGGCGGTTCCGAGGCGATGGACCTGGCGGTCCGCTTTGCCCGCCAGCACCACCTGTCGGCAGGACGCCCCGAGCGCTGGCGGGTGCTGGGGCGCGAACTCTCCTACCACGGCGCCACGATGGCCTCGCTGGCCGTGGGCGGACACAGGGCGCGGCGCGCCGGTTTCGAGCCCTGGCTGATCGACGAGCAGACCGATCAGCCACGCCCCCCGGCGCACTACTGCCTGCGCTGTCCGATGGGAAAGACGTACCCCTCGTGCGACATCGCCTGCGCCGACGAAGTCGAGCGGGTGTTCGAGCAGATCGGTCCGGAAGAGATCGCCGCCTTCGTCATCGAGCCGATCGTGGGGTCCAACGCCGGTGCGCTTGTTCCGCCGGACGGCTATCTCGACCGCATGGCCGAGATCTGCCGGCGCCACGGCATTCTCCTGATCGCCGACGAGGTGATGACCGGCTTCGGCCGCACTGGCAGGAAGTTCGGCGTCGACCACTGGGACCTGGTTCCGGACATCCTGGTCGGCGGCAAGGGACTGACGGGCGGCTACGCGCCCCTGGTCGCGATCGCCGCTCGGGACGAGGTCACGGAACCGATCAGGGAAGCGGGCGACTCGATCATGTACTTCACCTACGGCGCGCACTCCCCGGCCTGCGCCGCGGCGAACGAGGTGCTCCGCATCCTGGAGGACGAGGACCTGGTCGCACGGGCCGCGACCGTCGGCGCAGTCCTGGGCGAGCGCCTTCGGGAGACACTTGGAGAACATCCGCATGTGGCGGAGGTGCGCGGGCGCGGGCTGCTCTACGGGATCGAACTGGTCAAGGACCGCAAGACCATGGAGCCCTTCCCTGCCGAAGCCGCGATGGTCAACGCCGTGATGGCAGCCGGGTTGTCGATGGATGTCTTCTTCTACCCCGGAGGGAACGATCCGGCACGTGACGTGATCTGCCTCGGCCCGCCGTTCATCCTGGGCGACGAGGAGATCGAGAAGATCGTCACCGTGCTTCCCCGGGCGATCGACAGCGCGGTCGCCCGCAAGGGACCGGCCATGCCGTCGCTGCTCGCGCCGCCATCGGGGTGTTGCGGCCAGGCGAGGTGATCTTCTCCATCGACGCGCCTCCGAAGCCCATCTGTCATGTGACAGGGATCAACCCCCATCGGGCCGCGGAGAGTGCTACTCTTACCGGCCCTTGCCGACCGGCTGACCAGGCCGTGGCGATCGTTCCGGCCGTTCTGGCCGGATCCGCCAGGTTCCTCTGCGCCGCCCCTCTGGCGTCTCCGCTCCTTGACCCCTTGGAGCGGAAGATGAAACCAGAGACGAGTGAAGAAGAGTACGAGGAGTCGCAGGAGTTTTCGGCCCTCTGGCACGGATGCACGGCCCATGACGGCGATTGGGCGCCCCTGGTCCAGCGAGTCGAACCGGCGCTGCGCCGCACGCTCGTGGCCCTGGGGCGAAGCTACGGCCTGCATCTGACCCGAGACCTCGTGGACGAGGTCCTGCAGGAGACCTACGTCCGCCTGCTGCAGAACAACCGCCGTGTGCTGCGCGGATGCAAGGGACGCACGAAATCCACGATCATGTCCTACCTGCGCAGCGTCGCGCGCAGCGCACTCGTGGACTGGCTGCGCGCGCGGAAGGCGCTCAAGCGCGGCGCGTCCTCCGAACTCAGCATCGATCTGCCGGAGATCCTGGCCGACGAAAGCGACCGGCAGGAGTTTCCCAGAGCGGCCGCGAATCCGTTCAACGACATCTATGTCCGGGAACTCCGCTACCGCTTCCGGCGCGAATGCTGGTACGTCGCCAGCGGTCGCGCAACGGGCCTTCGCGACACCTGGATCACCGAGCGCATGGTGGTCGACGGCTGGAGTTCGCACGAGGCCGCCAACGCGGTCGAACTGGCGCCCGCAACCGTCGCCACGGTGATCAGCCGCATGCGGCGGGAACTGCGTCGCAGGGGCCTCGAGGTTCCCGACAGGCTCAACTCACGAACCTGAACACGGCAGCCGGTCGCCCCGGACCCCCCGAACCCCCGAGACCCCACGAGGCCCATCGCCCCCGATCGGACCCGTTCCACGGGACGAAGCGCAACCTGTGCCATAATGGACGCGGTTCATCAGCCGCCTTGGCCGCAGTGCCCGGGTTGGCCCCCGTGCCGGATCCTGGGGGGTCCGGAAAAGGCTGAGCCAGGCAACGACCGAACTTCCGGAGATCCGAGACCGTGGACAACAGCAGAGAACCTCGACCAGGGCGCCTTCGTCGGCGCCGTCCACCGCATGGCGGCCGACCCGCACGCCTCGGCGGTTCGCTGAGCGGACTCGAACCCCGGCGGCGGCGCTCACGGAGAATGACCAAGGTCTTCAAGGCGCTTTCGGACTCGACAAGGCAGGACATACTGCGCCTGCTCGAAGACGAGCAGCGTTGCGTCGGCGACATCGTCGGCGAGTTCGAACTGTCCCAGCCGACCATCTCCAGACACCTTTCGGTACTCAAGGAGGCCGACCTGGTGATCGACCAGCGGCGCGGCCAGAACGTGATCTACAGGTTGAACGACGAGGCCCTCTCCGAGTCCATGCGCAGTTTCTTCGGTCAGTTTCGGAGTTGCCAGGACTCGCTGCGCAAACGGTCCCCCTGAGCGGCCTCGGTCCGGGTTCCGGCGGTCGGGAGTCCGGCCGCGGTCCCGGAACCGGAGCAGGTTCCGGTAGGGTTCCGCGTCGATCGGGCGGTGTAGCTCAGCCGGTCAGAGCAAGCGGCTCATATCCGCTGTGTCGGGGGTTCGAGTCCCTCCACCGCCACCATCAGACCATCGAGCGGGTGGTTGCCCGATTCTTCGCCCGGCGTCCTGAACTGGTCCCCGCGAATCGCGGATCCGCTCTCGTTGTCGCCTTTTCCGGAGGGCCGGATTCGTCCGCGCTGCTGATCGCCCTCCGCGCCTGCGCCTCCCGCATCGGCTTCAGCCCCCGCGCCGTTCACGTCAACCACCGCCTCGACGAGGGATCAGGCCGGCGCGCCCGGGCGGCGCAGCGGATCGCCCGGGAACTCGGGGTGGCCTTCGACCTCCGGGTCGCGCGCCCGATCGCGCCCGGCTGGAGCAGCGAGGAGTGGGCGCGCCTCGAGCGCTACCGCCTCCTGACCTCGGCCGCGCACTGCCTGGACGCCGCTGCCGTGGTCACCGCCCATCACCGACTGGACCAGGCCGAGACCGTGTTGCTGCGCATTCTCTTCGGCAGCGGAGCCGCCGGCCTCGCCGCGATCCGCCCGGTGTCGAATCGTCTCGGACCGCCGCTTCTCCGTCCCCTGCTCGACATCGGGCCGGGGCTTCTGCGCCGCTACGTGACCGAACAGGGGATCCGCGCGGTCGACGACCCGACGAACCGCGCGCCGGGGCCGCGCCGCAACTTCGTGCGGCGCCGCCTGCTGCCGCTGCTGGCGGCCGAGACGCCGGACGCTGCGGCCATGCTCAGTCGGGTGGCCCGGGCCGCCCAGGGCGCCGAGCCGACCATTCGCCGTCTGCTCGACGAAGCTCTCGAACCCCGGCCCGGCAGCGAGCGCTGCGAGATCGGGATTCGTGCCCTGACGCGCCTGCCGGCAACGCTCTGGCCGGCGGCGCTGGCCCGCCTCCACCGACTTGCGGGCGCCCCCTATCCGCCGACGCGCGCCGCCCGGCGCGAGCTCCGCCGACAGCTGGAGCGGCGCCGCAAGACCGGTGCCGCGGTGGGCTGCGACTGCGGCGGCGGCTGGCGCTGGGAACAGCGCCGAGACCGGCTGCGGGTGCTGCGGCGGCCATCGCCCGCTGTCGATCAGAGAATTGAACTGCTTGAAGAACCGGGAACGGAGTGACAGTCTTGTTGCAATCCGGCGCGCCGCGGCACAGGAATCCCGTCGGCCGGATCCTGGTTCTCTCTCCGCAATGAGGGCGACCGACGTCCGATGAACGCGACTCTCAGGAACCTCCTGCTCTGGGCCGCCATCTTCGTGATGGTGATCCTCCTCTACAACCTGTTCAGCCAGGGCGCCGCAAGACGGGGCGAGATCAGCTTCAGCGAGTTCATCGAGGACGTCAGGAAGGACCGGATCGAGGAGGTCACGGTCAGCAACGGCAGAGTCGAGGGCACCTACAGGAATGCCCCGCGCGACAGTGCCGGCGACGGCAGCTTCAGTGCCCAGCTCATGGAGTATCCCGGCCTGGCCGACCTGCTGCTCGAGCACGAAGTGCGGGTCGAAGCAGAGGAGAAGAAGGAGAACACGCTCTCCGTGGCGTTGTTGACCTGGGGTCCGCTGCTCCTGATCATCGGTCTCTGGGTGTTCTTCATGCGGCAGATGCAGAGCGGCGGCAACCGGGCGCTTTCCTTCGGCAAGAGCAAGGCCAAGCTGCTGAACGCCAGCGGCAAGAAGGTCACGTTCAAGGACGTGGCCGGGGTCGAGGAGGCGAAGGAGGAGCTGTCGGAGATCGTCGAGTTCCTGAAGGAGCCGCAGAAGTTCCAGAAGCTCGGCGGCAGAATTCCCAAGGGCGTGCTGTTGATGGGGCCGCCGGGCACCGGCAAGACGCTGCTGGCGCGGGCGATCGCGGGCGAGGCGAGTGTTCCGTTCTTCTCCATCTCGGGCTCCGACTTCGTCGAGATGTTCGTCGGCGTCGGCGCCAGCCGGGTGCGCGATCTCTTCGAGCAGGGCAAGAAGAACGCCCCCTGCATCATCTTCATCGACGAGATCGACGCCGTCGGCCGTCACCGCGGCGCCGGCCTCGGCGGCGGGCACGACGAGCGCGAGCAGACCCTGAATCAGCTGCTGGTCGAGATGGACGGCTTCGAGACCAACGAGGGCGTGATCCTGATCGCCGCCACGAACCGCCCCGACGTGCTTGACCCGGCGCTGCTGCGGCCGGGACGCTTCGACCGCCGCGTGGTGGTCGACCGCCCCGACATTTCCGGTCGTTTCGGCATCCTCCAGGTCCACAGCCGCGACATCCCGCTCGATCCCGACGTCGATCTCCAGGTGCTGGCGCGCGGCACGCCGGGTTTTTCCGGCGCAGACCTGGCAAACCTGGTCAACGAGGCTGCCCTGATCGCTGCCCGGCGCAACCACAAGAAGGTCGACATGGCCTCCTTCGAGTTCGCCAAGGACAAGGTGATCATGGGCGCCGAGCGCAAGACGATGATGCTCACCGAGGAAGAGAAGGAGGTCACCGCCTACCACGAGGCCGGTCACGCCCTGGTCGCCGCGTTCGTGCCCGAGGCAGATCCGCTGCACAAGATCACGATCATCCCGCGTGGCCGCGCCCTGGGCCTGACGATGCAGTTGCCGACGGAGGACAAGCACACCTACCGCCGGAAGTACGTCGATGCCCAGATCGCGATCCTGATGGGCGGGCGGGTCGCCGAGGAGCTCTCTCAGGACGACATCACGACCGGCGCCGGCAACGACATCGAACGCGCCACGGAGATGGCCAGGCAGATGGTCTGCGAATGGGGCATGTCGGATCTGGGGCCCCTCAACTACGGCGAGAAGAGCGAGCCGGTGTTCCTGGGCCGCGACTTCTCGCAGCGCTCCGACTACTCCGACAGCACCGCGCAGTCGATCGACAGCCAGATACACGCCATCGTGCAGCGCGGCTACGAGAAGGCCCGGGAAATCCTCTCCGAGCACCGGAGCCTGCTCGAGCAGCTGGCGAACGAGTTGCTCGAACTCGAATCGATCGACGGCGATCGTGTGTACGAGATGATCCGCGAGGCGACCGGCCTCGATCTGACGCCGGTGCGCAAGCCGACCCCGCTCCCCGATCTCGAACCGCCCGACGAAGGTGCAGAGGCCCCTGCCGCCGAAGACACGCCAATTCCCGACGTACCCGGGACGCCTGCGCCGGCCACGCTTGCCGAGCGCCAGGAACCCGAGGGGGTCCCGCTCCCGCTGCCGAAGCCGGAGCGGTAGAGAATCGCTGGCGAAGCGCTCGTTCTGACTCCCGGCCAGCGCGGGTAACACACTGCCCACGGGGTTTCGGATCGATGGACCTGGCACAGCCGCTCGGGCTTCTGGGCTGGAGGGATCTGGTCGACCTTCTGGTCGTCGGCCTGGTCGTCTACAACGTGCTGCTGGTCATCCGCGGCACCGGCGGCATGCGGATCGTGCTCGGCATCCTGGTGCTGCTCGGCGCCGCCTGGATCGCCGCGGTCCTGAGGCTGCGCACGCTGGAAGCTTCGCTGAATTACCTGCTGCCCGTGCTGCCGGTGGTCATCGTGATCCTGTTCCAGAACCAGATCCGAAGCGCTCTCGCCCGGGTCGGGCGCAACCCGCTGTTGCGCCTGATGAGCGATCAGACGCCGGAGTCCGGGATTCACGAGATCGTGCTTGCGGCGCAGGCGCTGTCCCGAAGCCGGCTGGGCGCCCTGATCGTCATCGAGCGGCTCGACGGCCTGCGGGACTACGTGGAGAACGGCATCGTCCTCGACGCCTCGATCTCCTACGATCTGTTCCTCACGATCTTCGCGCGCGGCACGCCCCTGCACGACGGCGCCGTGATCGTGCAGAAGGACCGGGTCGCCGCCGCAGCCTGCTTCCTGCCCCTGACCACCAGAGCCGGCGTGTCGATCGAACACGGCACGCGGCACCGGGCGGCGATCGGAATCACCGAGGTGACCGACGCCGTGGTGGTCATCGTCTCGGAGGAGAGCGGTAGGATCTCGATCGCGCAAGAAGGTCGACTGACCGGCAATCCGACCATGCGGGAACTGCGTAACCGGCTCTTCGAGCTGCTGCTGGCACAGGGAGATTCGTCGTGAGCGAGGGCCGCGACCGCTGGGCTTTTCGGGCCCTTGCCGCCCTGATCGCTGTCGGCGTCTGGCTGCCGGCTTCGTTCTTTCCGCGCCTGCAGGAGATGACCGGGCGGCCGATCGAGGAGAGCGTCCAGGTGGCGCGTGTCAACTACGAAGATCACGACCGGATGGTGGTCGTCGGATCGCCGACGCTCGGCTCGCCTGACGATCCCAAGGAGGAGCTCCTGGTTCAGATCCGGGGCAGCGAGGACGCGGTCGCGGCCCTGAACCAGGATCGGATCCGGGTCCAGGTGCCGCTCGGAGAGAACCTCTTCGGCGGCCCGACATACGGCGGCCCGCGCGAGGTGGAGGTCATTCTGACGACGGAGAACGTGGTGCTTCCCGACGATGCGGAGGGCATCGAGGTGATCTCGCTCACGCCCGAGGAGTTGACCCTGACCCTCGACGAGGAGGTGTCGGCCCAGGTGCCGGTTCACGTCGACAGGTGGAGAGGCGAACCGATCGGCGGCTTCATCGTCGACTACGACAACGTGCGCATCGTGCCCGATCGCGCCACGGTCCGCGGGGCGCGATCGGAGATCAACAAGTTCGGCTATGCGTTGGCGGGCCCGATCGACATCGATGGCCGTGGTCTCGGCTTCGTCGAAGAGCAGGTGCGCCTGCGCTTCGAGAGCGAGAGTGTCGTGGTCGAGTTCCCGACCTTCGTGCGGGTCGAAGTCCCGATGATCGAGGGACGCGAGCCCCAGGGCGCCGCGGGTTCTTGAGCCTCTTCGGGACGGACGGCATGCGTGCCGTCTTCGGCACCCCGCCGCTGGATCGTTCCACTGTCCAGTCGGTCGGCTACTGGTTCGCCCGCCTCGGCATGCCGCCGGCCGTGCCGGCGGGCGCCCGACCACTGCTGATTCTGGGCGGCGACACCCGCGACAGCCGGGAGGAGATCACCGTCTGGCTGGCCGACGCCGCCCGCGCGGCGGGCGCGCAGGTGCGTTCCGCCGGCATCGTGCCCACGCCCGCGGTCGCCCTGCTGGTCGCCGAACTGGGCGCGATGGGAGGCATCGTCATCTCCGCCAGTCACAATCCCTGGACGGACAACGGAGTCAAGTTGATCGGGCCCGGCGGCTTCAAGGTCGATCCCTCGGTCGAGCGGGCGATCGAAGACCGGGTCGCGAAGGGCACGGACGGCGGCGTTGCGTCCAGCCATCCCTGCAGCCTTGACGGACCCCTGGAGGAGGCGGAGCTTGCCGACCGCTACCTGGATCACCTTCTCTCCTCGCTGCCGGGAGGCAGGCCTCTCGACGGCCTTCGCGTCGCCGTCGACACGGCGAACGGCGCCGCTTCCCCGCACGCCGGACGGCTGTTCCGATCTCTGGGGGCCGACTGCCGCGTCATCTGCGACCGTCCCGACGGCCGCAACATCAACCGGGACTGCGGCTCGACCTGCGTCGACCGGATCGCCGCCTTCACCCGCGAGACCGGCAGCGACCTTGGCGCGGCCCTCGACGGCGACGCGGACCGGGCGATCCTCTGCGATCACCTGGGCCACATCTGCGACGGCGACGTTCTGCTCTACGTCTGGGCATCCCACCTGGCGGACCGGGACCTGCTTCCGGGACGGCGGATCGTCGCCACGACGATGTCGAACATGGGCCTCGAGCGCGCGCTGGAGCGGCGTGGCATCGAAGTGCTGCGCTGCGGCATCGGCGACCGCGAAGTGGCCGCCGTCATGCGGCGCCAGGACGTCCGGCTCGGCGGCGAGCAGTCGGGCCACCTGCTCGACCTGAGCCTCGGAACCACGGGCGACGGCCTGCTCACCGCGGCCGCCGTGGCCGGAATCGTCGCTTCGTCCGGCCGCTCGCTGGCCGACCTGGCCTCCGGCTTCCGGCGCTTCCCGCAGACCCTGCGGAGTGTCGCCGTGCGCGAGAAGCAGCCGCTCGAGAAGCTGCCCGGTCTGTCCGACGCCGTCGATGCCGCGGAACGCGAGCTCGGGTCCTCGGGCCGGGTCCTGCTGCGCTACAGCGGCACCGAGCCGCTCGCCCGGGTGATGATCGAGGGTCCCGATCAGCAGCGGATCGAGCATCTCTGCCACCGCATCGCCCAGGTCATCGAAGCCCAACTGGGCACCGCCTGAATCCGGCGGCTGCTGTCGCCGCTCCGCGGCGATGCGACCTCAGGCACAAACGGGCCTTCGGGCCCGTGAACAGGAGTGCCGCGACGATGAGCCTGCAAGGCAGGATCCTCCGAGACACTCACCCTCTCGAGACCCTCGCCGGCGCGCCGCTCTCCGTCAGCCCGATGCCTCGGCCCCCATCGCCTCCAGCATTTCCTTCACGGCGGCGCGCATGCCGATCAGCACCGCCCGCGAGACGATCGAATGGCCGATGTTCAGCTCGCTGACCGCAGGCAGCGCCGCCACCGGGCCGACGTTGGCCACCGTCAGGCCGTGTCCGGCGTACACCTCGCGGCCGGCGGCCAGACCGCGCTCGGCGGCGGCCTCGAGCTTCGCGAACTCGGCGGCCGCACCGCTGGCCGAGGCGCGTGTGTAGACGTCCGTGTTCAATTCGAAGCCGGTCACTTCGTCCTGGTCGTCGAGCGCCGAGATCTGGTCCAGGTCGGGATCGACGAAGACGGACACGCGGATGCCGGCGGCGACGAGCCGCCTGGCCGCGCTGCGGACCTGGCCGCCCCGTCCGATCACGTCGAGGCCGCCCTCGGTGGTGACCTCGTCCGGCCGCTCCGGCACCAGCGTGACCTGATCGGGGCCGACGCGCTCGGCGAACTCGAGCATCGGCCGTTCGGACGCGATCTCGAGGTTGAGCCGGCCGCTGACCGCGCCGCGGAGGAGGACGACGTCCTGGTCCTGGATGTGGCGGCGGTCCTGGCGAAGATGCACCGTGATGCCGAACGCGCCCGCCTCCTCGGCCAGCCGCGCCGCCTCGACCGGATCCGGATACCCCGCCAGCCGCGCCTGCCGCACGGTCGCCACGTGGTCGATGTTCACGGACAGCGCGGTCACTTGTCGTCCTCGAGCAGTCCCTGTTCACGATATGCCTTCAGCTTCCGCTGCAGCGTGCGAACGCCGATGCCGAGCACTCGGGCCGCCTGTGCACGCTTGCCGCCGGTCCTGCCCAGGGTCTCGAGGATTGCCTGACGCTCGATCTCGGCCATTGTCCGGGGCTCTCCGAAGGGGTTCTGGACGGGATTCTCCGAAGGCGTCTCGGCGCCGGCCTGGATCTCGGCCGGCAAGTCGCCGACCTCGATCCTGCCGCCTTCGTGGAAGACCGCGACCATCTCGAGGACGTTGCGCAGCTCGCGGACGTTCCCCTGCCAGCGATGTCCGGACAGACGCTTGAAGGCCCTGCCGGAGAGCCGCATTTCGGGCTTGCCCTCGCGAGCCGCAAACTCGCGCAGAAAGTGATTTGCGAGCAGCGGCAGATCGTCCAGCCGTTCTCGCAGCGGCGGAATGGTCAGGGTGACCACCTTCAGCCGGTAGTAGAGATCTTCCCTGAAGGCGCCCTTCGCCACCGCCTGCTCCAGGTTGCGGTTGGTGGCCGCCAGCAACCGGAAGTCGACGTCGACCATGCGGCTGCCGCCAACCCGCATGACCTGCCGCTCCTCGAGCACGCGCAGGAGCTTCACCTGGAGTTCCGGCACCAGCTCGCTGATCTCGTCCAGGAACAGGGTGCCGCGGGCGGCGAGCTCCAGCTTGCCGATCTTGCGCCCCACCGCTCCGGTGAACGAACCCCTCTCGTGACCGAAGAGCTCGCTTTCCAGTATCTCGTTCGGGATCGCGCCGCAGTTCAGGGCCAGGAAGCGTTCCTGCCGGCGGGGGCTGGCCTGGTGCAGGGCCTTGGCGACGAGTTCCTTGCCGGTACCGCTCTCGCCCAGGATGAGTACCGACGCGCGGCTCGGAGCGACCTGACGCATCTGCTGGAACAGCTCCTCCATCGCCGCCGACTGGCCCACGATGGCGTCGAAGCCGAATCGCTCGTCGAGCATCTCGCGGAGGTTCGTGACCTCGTCGCGCAACCGCCAGTTCTCGATCAGCTTGAACACCCGGCTTCTGAGCTCGTAGAGGTCGACCGGCTTGGTCAGGTAATCGTCGGCGCCGACGCGCATCGCCTCGACCGCCGACTCGATCGTGCCGAAGCCGGTGACCAGAATCACGGCCAGGTCGAGCTTCAGGTCTCGCACCCGATTCAGGAACGCCAGTCCGTCCATGCCCGGCATGCGCAGGTCGCACACCGCGAGCCGCACCCGCGACTCCCGTCTGACGAACTCCAGAGCCGGTTCCGCGTCGTCGAACACGCGCACGCCGAGGCCGGCCCGCTCCAGTGCGATGGCCATCGACTGCCGTGATCCGGCCTCGTCATCGATCACGATGACCCACGGATGCGAGGACATGGCCCGCATCCTAACCCTCGGCTCCGGCAGGCTGCAGCAGGGGAGGTCAGCGAAGGGAGCGCCTTCAGGGCGGCGGCTGGGCCATCCGTATCAGGCACTCGGCCGTGAAGCGCCGCGCTTCGCCAGCAACTCCTCGAACCCGGCCTGGTCGAGAATCTCCACGCCCAGCTGCTCGGCCTTCCGGAGCTTCGAACCGGCCTTCTCGCCAGCGACCAGGAAGTCCGTTCGGCCGCTGACCGAACCGGTCACCTTGCCGCCGAGCGCCACGATCCGGGTCGCTGCCTGGTTGCGGGTCATCCCGGTCAGGGCGCCCGTGAGCACGAAGACGCTGCCTTCGAGCGGCCGGTCGGTCTCCGCCTCCGCGGCCACTTCCTCCTCATGCTCCTCTAGCCGAAGGCCTTCGTTGCGCAGACGGTCCAGGAGCCGCCGGTTCCTTTCCGAGTCGAAGAAGGCCCGCACCGACTCGGCGATGCGCGCACCGATCTCGTCGACCGCTTCGAGTTCTTCGACGCCGGCAACCAGGAGGCGGTCGACGCTGCCGAAGCGACGGGCGAGCAGCGATCCCGTGCTGTCGCCGACGAAGCGGATGCCGAGAGCGTAGATCAGTCGGCTGAGCGGCCTCCGCTTCGACTCGCCGAGACTCCTGACTGTCCGGGCAGCCGCTTTCTCGCCCAGCCGGGCGCCGTTCGTCTTCCTGAGATCGGCAAGTTTCTCCACGGTCAGTCCGTAGAGGTCGGCCGGGTCCGAGACCAGGCCGCCGCGGACCAGTTCGCCGACAAGCCAGTCGCCCATGCCCTCGATGTCCATCGCGTTGCGTGACGCGAAGTGACGGAGCGCTTCGCGGACGACGGCCGGGCAGGCGCTGTTGACGCAGCGGAGCAGCACCTCTCCCTCGAACCGGTGCAGTTCCTCGTCGCAGACCGGGCAGTCCGCGGGCGGTTCGAACGGCTTCGACTCCAGGCTCCGGCGCTCCGCGATCACCTCGACGACCTTGGGAATGATGTCGCCGCCCTTCTCGATCAAGACCGCGTCGCCGACCCGCACATCCTTGCGGGCCAGGTCCTCGTAGTTGTGGAGGGTGGCGCGCCTGACCGTGGTGCCGGCGACCAGCACCGGCGCCAGCTCGGCCACCGGAGTCACCGCGCCCGTGCGGCCGACCTGAGCGTTGATCGCCCGCACGACCGTCTCGGCCTGCTCGGCCTCGAACTTGAACGCCACCGCCCAGCGCGGCGCCTTGGCGGTGGCGCCCAGGCGTTCCCTCAGTTCCGGATCGTCCACCTTGACGACGACGCCGTCGATCTCGTGATCGAGCTCTCCGCGGCGCTCCTGCCACTCCGTGCAGTAGGCGGCGACTTCGCCGAGACTCGCGCAACGCCGCCAGTGCCGGCTCACCGGCAGGCCGAGCGCCGTCAGCGCGTCCAGACCCTCGGCGTGCGAGCGTGGTCCGTCGTCGGGCTCGCCGCTCTGCTGCACCCGCTCGTAGCAGACGACGTCCATGGGCCGCTTCGCGGCATCCCGGCTGTCAAGAAGCCGGATCGCGCCGGCGGTCGTGTTGCGCGGGTTCGCGTAGAGCTCCTTGCCGGCGGCTTCCCGTTCCTCGTTGAGCTTGCGGAACGCGCCGCGCGGGATGAACACTTCGGCCCGCACGAGGAGCCGCGGCGGAGCGCCCTCGAGCCGCAGCGGCAGCGTGCGGATGGTGCGCGCGTTCGCGGTCACCAGATCTCCGACCCGGCCGTTGCCCCGCGTCGCGGCCCGGGTCAGGACGCCGTCCTCGTAGAGCAACGACAGCGAGACGCCGTCGACCTTGAGTTCGCACACGAACCCGATGTCGGTATCGGGCAGCAACCGGGTCAGCCGGCCGAACCAGTCATCGAGTTCGCCGCGGTCGTAGGTGTTGTCCAGGGACAGCATGGGCGGCGTGTGCTCGATCTGCTCGAAGCCCTCCGTCGGCTCGCCTCCGACCCGCCGAGTCGGGCTGTCCGCCGTACAGAGGTCGGGGTGCTCCTCTTCGAGGGCCTGCAGCTCGGCCATCAGACGGTCGAACTCCCGGTCGCCGATCTCGGGCTTCGCATCCCCGTAGTAGAGACGCTCGTGGCGTTGCAGTTCCTCGCGAAGGTACGCGGCCCGGGCTTCGGGGGGGTCCGTCATCGGCGGACATTCTGCCGGATGCCTGCACCGCCACAGTATGCTGCCCCTGCATGGAGCTGGTCGGCTTCTACCTCCGCTACGCCCGCCGCTACCTTCATTGGGGACTGCTGGCTCTGGCGGCGATCGCGGTCTACGGCGTCGCCACTCTGACCTTCATCGGGTTGATCAACCCGATGTTCGACGAGGTGCTGCTCGCCAGCGAGGACGAGATCCGGAACGTCCCGATCCGCAGTCCGGCCGGCGGCGAAGAGGGCGACGGGATGCTGCCGCGCCTGTTGCATCGCGTCGAGGGATTCACCGCGAGCCTGAGAGCGGCGGCGGCAGACCTCTACGAAGAACTGAAGCGGCGGGCGGGTATCGAAGGCCGGAGCGAGGTGTTCTTCGCCCCGACTCTGATCGTGCTCGTCGTGCTGCTGCGCAGCCTGATGGCCTTCCTGTCGGGCTATTCGTTCCAGCGCGCCGGGCTCGGCATCACCACCGACATCCGCAACGACCTCTACCGCCGCATCATCCACCAGTCCAGCCGGTTCCATCAGCGCCACTCCTCGGGCGAGCTCTACAGTCGGGTGGTCAGCGACGTCTCCAAGCTCCAGAACGCGGTCGCGGCGCGGCTCTTCGACATCTTCATGTCGATCGCGATGCTCCTGTTCTACGGCGCGACGCTGCTCACGATCCACTTCACCCTGGCGGTCGTGTCGCTCTTCGCGGCGCCGCTGTTCGCCTTCCTGCTGGCCCGCTTCGGCAAGGGGATGCGGAAAGTCACCTACCGCAGCCAGGAGCGGATGGCCGACCTCTCCGGGCTCCTGACCGAGGCCATCCGAGGCAACCGCGTGGTCAAGGCGTTCGGCATGGAAGAGTTCGAGTGCCGACGGTTCGAGCGGGCCACCCGCGGCCATCTGCTCGCCAACCTGCGGGCGCAGTTCCTGTCGACTCTCTCGAGTCCCGTGATCGAGTCGACCGCGGCGGTCGGCGGCGCGGCTCTGGTCGTCTCCGCCGGCCTGATGATCCGCGACGGGCGCCTGACCTTCGATGGGTTCTTCCAGTTCCTGCTCACGCTCCTGATGATGTACGACCCGATCCGCAAGCTGAACAAGGTCAACCTGGTGCTGCAGGAGGCGGTGGCGTGCAGCCACCGGATTCACGGGCTGATGCAGGTAGAGAACGAGATCGTCGAGCGGCCGACTGCGCGGCCGATGGACGGGCTCGAACACGGAGTCCGCTTCGACAACGTCTCCTTCGGCTACGAAAAGACGGGCCATGGGCAGTCGGTACTCTCCGGCATCGACCTCGACCTGCATCGGGGCGAGGTGCTGGCCTTGGTCGGCTCTTCCGGCGCCGGCAAGTCGACCCTGGTCAACCTGCTGCCCCGCTTCTTCGATCCCGTTTCCGGCCGCGTGCTGATCGATGACACGGACATTCGCGATCTGCCGCTCGAGAACCTGCGTTCGCTGATCGGCATCGTCACGCAGGAGACGGTGCTGTTCAACGACACCGTGCGCAACAACATCGCCTACGGCCGCGACGACCTGCCCCTGGAGGAAGTGCGGGTGGCTGCGGCCGCCGCCTACGCAGACAACTTCGTCACGGCGATGCCCGACGGTTACGACACCATGATCGGCGAGGGCGGCCAGAACCTCTCCGGCGGCCAGCGCCAGCGACTCGCGATCGCCCGGGCGCTGCTCAAGAACGCGCCGATCCTGATTCTCGACGAGGCGACCTCCCACCTCGACACGGAGTCGGAGGCGGTGGTGCAGCGGGCGGTCTACAACCTGATGCAAGGTCGCACCGCGCTCGTGATCGCCCACCGGCTGTCCACCGTCGTGCGCGCCGACCGCATCGCGGTTCTCGACCGCGGCGAGCTGGTCGAGGAGGGCGCCCACGACCAGCTGCTCGAGCTGGGCGGCGCCTACAAGCGGCTGTACGACCTGCAGTTCCATGGTTGACCCAGGCGGAGCCACGAACCGCGAGCACCACCCCGAGACCCTGCTGGAGGCGCTGCAGCGGGCGGCGTCGGTGTGGCCGCAGCGCGGCATAACGCTGATCGACAGCCGCGGCCGGGTCGAAGGGCGACGCACGTGGCCCTTCCTGCTGGGCGAGATCGAGGCCGCCGCGGGCCGCCTGGTCACCCTCGGCGTCCGCCCGGGAGACCGCGTCCTCGTGTGCCTGCCGACCTCCTGGCCGTGGTTCGAAGTCTGGTTCGGCGCCGTCCGCCTGGGCGCCCTGCCGGCGGCGGTCGCACCGCCGCGGGCGCTGGGCTCGCCGCGCAACCAGGTCGAGAAGGCGCTGGCCGTGAACGAGTTGCTCGACGCCCGGTACATGGTCTGTACCGAGGCGATCAGCGATCAGGTCCAGGAGATCGCCGCCGCCAGGCCCGCCGGACGGTCAAGCCCCAACCTGCTCTCGCAGTCCGCCCTGGCCGCGACCAGCCCGTCGCCGCCGCCGGCCGGCCGGCCGCCGCGGGGCGACGAACCGGCCTTCCTGCAGATGACCAGCGGCTCCACCGGTCAACAGAGGGCGGTGATCGTGGGACACGCGGCGGCAACCTGGAGCGCCCGCGCCAGCATGGAGGCGGTGGCCATCCCGCGCGGCGGACAACTGATGGACGCCCTGGTCGGCTGGCTGCCGCTCTACCACGACATGGGGTTGGGGGGCTGCCTGCTCGGCGCCCTGCTCACCGGTGCGGACCTGATCATGATGAGTCCGCGCGCCTTCCTGGCGCGGCCGTGGGTGTGGCTCGAGCAGTTCAGGCGTACGAAGACGGCGATGTCGGCGGCCCCGAACTTCTCCTTCCGGCAGTGCGTCGAGCGGATCGGCGCCGACCGTCTCGAGACGCTCGACCTGAGCGGCTGGCGCGACGCGTGCAGCGGTTCCGAGATGGTGCGGCAGGAGACCATGTCGGAGTTCAGCCGGCATTTCGAGCCAGCGGGCCTTGATCCGGGAGCGCTGCGCGCCGCCTACGGCATGGCCGAGAACACCCTGCTCATATCGATCAGCCAGACGGTCGACGGCCTGCACACCGCGGCGCCGTCGAGCGGCGGCCCCGAAGTGACATCGAACGGTCCGCCGATGGACCGCACCGAGATCGAGATCGCCGCGCCCGACGGGCGCGCCCTCCAGGCTGGCGAGGTCGGCGAGATCCGGCTGCGGTCGCCTTCCCTGATGCTGGGCTACTGGAACGACCCGGAAGCGACGGCCGAGGTACTGCGCGACGGCTGGCTATACACCGGCGACCTCGGCTTCCTCAGCGCCGCCGGCGAGGTCCACATCACCGGGCGCACCAAGGAACTGCTCATCCTGGGCGGCTCGAACGTGATGCCGCACGAGATCGAGTGGGTGGCCGAGGCGGTACTCGGCGCCGGCGGCCGCGAGCGCGCCGGCGCTTTCTCCGTCGACGCGCCGCACGGCGAGCGGGCGGTCCTGGTGATGGAGACCGGCGGCGACCGGGACGGCGCCGCCCTGCTGCGCAGCGAAGTCGGCCGCAGCGTGGGCCGTGCCCTGGGCATTCAGCTCGCCGATCTGGTGCTCGTGCGCCGGGGTAGGATCCCCCGCACCAGCAGCGGCAAGGTGCGCCGACGGTCGCTCCGCGAGCGGTATCTGCGCGGCGAACTCGCAGCTGACTTCTGACCCGGCCTGGCCGGACCTGACCGCAACGGTTGGCAGAGGAAGCAGAAGAGCAATGGATCCACGTGCAGCAGCAAGCCGTGTGCTGGCTCGGACCAGCGGCCGGGACGAAGGCGAACTGCGCCCCGAGTTCGACCTCGTGGCCGACCTCGGCATCGACTCTCCCAGGCAACTCGAACTGCTGATCGAGCTCGAAGAGGCCCTGGACATCGAAATCAGCGACGAGGACGCCGCCGCCATGGAGACCGTCGGCGATGTCCTCGACTATGCCGCCGGTGTCGGTTGAAAGTCCGCGGCGCTGCTCTGCCGGCGGCAGCCGTGGCAGTCCGCCTGCTCTCCGGGACTCTCACGGCCACCTATCGCCTGCACCGCCTGGAAGGCGCCGGGTACCTCGACCGGGTCCTCGATCCCCCGGCCATGCTTGCCTGCTGGCACGAGCAGCTGGCGCTCTCCCTGCTGCTCGTGCGCCGACTGCTGCTGCCGGCCGGCGGACCTGTGTCCATCCTCTCCAGCCACTCCGCCGACGGTGAGCTGGCAGCGCGGGTCGCCCGGGATTGGGGCATCCGCGTCACGCGCGGCTCGACCTCCCGGGGCGGCCGGGCGGCGGCGCTCGCCCTCTACCGCGAGCTCGTCAAGCACCGGTCGACGCTGCTGCTCATGCCCGACGGTCCGCGCGGGCCAGCGCGCACACCCAAGGCCGGAAGCATGGTCCTGGCGGCCATGTCCGGCGCGCCGATCGTCCCCGCCGGTCTCGCCGCGTCGCGCAGTCTGAGGCTGAGGAGCTGGGACCGCATGATCGTCGGCGCACCGTTCGCCCGGGTGGCAGTCGCGGTCGGGGCGCCGATGATGCTCGATCGCAGGTCTACCGACAGCCAGCGGGAAGAGGCCCGGCTCGAACTGGGCGCCAGGCTCGACGACCTGACCGCGCAGGCGAGCGAACTGCTCGGCTAGGCGCCTTGCGCGAGAGTCCTGACGCCCGTGGCATCCAGGCTCCGTTGGACACAGGAACATCGCCATGCTAGCATGAATCGTTGTGGCCCGGGAAGTCGTGAGCCCTGTGCAGGCGCCGGCCGGCGCGCCGGCTTGGCCTGCGGTGCGCGCGGTCGAGCCGCAGCGAGTTCTGATCCCTTCACCACTCGGTTCCCTGGGGCTCGAGTTCGTGGGCCGGTTGGTGACCCGCCTGGTCATCGATCCGACGGACGCCGAGAAAGCCCTGTTCCCCAGGCTGGGCGCAGTGGAGACCACGGAGTTCATGGACGAGACGCTGGGCCGGCTTTCCGAGTACTTTGCCGGCGTACGGCGAAACCTCGATCTGCCCTACGATCTCGAACGCATCGGCCTGGACGCCCTGTCGCGCCGGATCTTCGAGGAGACGGCGCGGATTCCGTACGGCCTGACCCGTACCTACCGCAACGTGGCGACATCGTCGGGCCGGGCAGGCGCCTATCGGCTGATCCGGTCGAAGCTGATGACGAACCCGTTGCCGATCCTCGTGCCGTGCCACCGGGTCGTGCCGCGCCGGAGCGGACCGGGTTCCTACATCGGCGGTCCGAAACGCAAGGCCAAGCTACTTGCCCTGGAGCGCGACGCCGAGGTTGCGTAGCGCTCCGGACTCTCTGGCGTCCTCCCAGACCGCCTCGAGAGCCTGATCGAAGCTGCGCCGGGGTCTCCAGCCCAGGGCGCGGAGTCGGTTCCCGTCACCGCAGAGCACCGGAACATCCGCGGGCATCAGGCGCGTCGCGTCCTTCTGTATCTCGACCTCCGTGCCGCTGATCTCGATCAGCCGCCGAAGCGCGGCCCCGAGCTCGATTGCCTCGCCGCGGGCAACGTTGTACACGCGGCCGGCCTGGCCCTGCTCGACGAGGAGCGCATAGGCGTCGGCGCCGTCGTCCACGTGGACGAAGTCCCGGCGCGAAGTCAGGTTGCCGACGTGGACCACCGGCGCCGCTTCTCCTGCGGCGATCGCAGCCAGCTGAGCGGCGAACGAGGGAAGTGCGAACTGCACGCTCTGACCAGGGCCGATCAGGTTGAACGAACGTACAGCGATCGCGCCCCAACGAAGGGTCAGCCGCTCGATCGCGGCCTTGGTCAGCGCGTAGGGCGACCGGGGCCGCAGCCGCCGGTCCTCCCTGGCCGGAAGCTCGTTGTCCGGCACCCGACCGTAGACCTCGGCACTTGACGCGACGATCAGGCGGCATTGTCCTGGCAGCTCTCGGGCGGCCGCCGCAACGAACTCCGTCCCTTCGACGTTCACGCGGTAGTAGTCGTCGATCCGCTGCCAGGAAGCGGCGACGCTGGAGAGGCCGGCAAGGTGCACCACGGCGTCGGGCGCCTGTGCCGCCAGAACCCGTTTCACTGCTGCGCGGTCGCAGATGTCGAGCTCGACCCGATCGCAACGGGCGCACGGCGCGGCGGGGGCGTCGGGCGCGGACGGCGCGGCGCCTGGACCGTGGCAGGCGATGACCGTGGCGCCGCGCTCGAGCAACCGCGGCACGAGGCGCCCGCCCACGAAGCCTTCGGCGCCAGTGACGAGTATGCGGGTCATGGTCAGGACGATCAGGAGGTCACGACTCGGCCGTGCCTTGCCGCTGGAAGTACTCGTCGAGGCCGGCTCGCCAGTCCTCCACCTCGCGGTTCGTCAGGGCCTCGAAGAGCGCCGTGTCCAGAACGGAGTACGCGGGCCGCGTGGCCGGCCGGGACAGCTCGGAGGATTCGATCGGAGCGATGGACGCATTCACTCCGAGGGCCTCGGCGATCGCGAGAGAGAAGCCATGCCAGGACGTCGCCGGCGTGTTGCAGTAATGGACGATACCGGAAACGCCCGCGGCCGCCAGGTCGATCAGCGCCCGCGCCAGGTACGGGGCGTAGGTGGGGCAACCGACCTGATCGGCCACGACGCGCAACGGCGCGCCCCGGCGGATTCGCGAAGCGATCGCCGATACGAAGTTCCGACCCGCGGGGCCGAACACCCAGCTCGTGCGGACGACAAGGCCGCCGGCGTCGAGAACACCGCGCTCGCCACGGAGTTTGGAGCGGCCGTAGGCGGTCCGGGGCCCGGCGGCGTGACCTTCGCGGTAGGGGCGCCGGCCGAAACCGTCGAACACGTAGTCGGTGGACACGTGGATCAGACGGCAATCGGACGGCAAGGCGGCGGCCAGCCGACCGGGCGCCATGCCGTTGACCTCCATCGCCAGTTCCGCGTTGCTTTCGCAGCCGTCGACATCGGTGCAGGCAGCGCAGTTGAAGACCGCATGGGCTCCGAAGCGCGCGGCAAGTGCGGCGGTTCCGTCGGTATCGCGGAGATCCGCGCGGCAGCGGTCGGCGGCCAGCACTTCCGTGCCATGCCGCCGGAGTTCGTGGACGACCTCGCGTCCAAGCTGGCCTGCCGCCCCCAGCACGACCGCCCTGGGAGCGCCGCCGCCGCTGCCCCCGTTCACAGCGCTTCGCTCTGACCGCCGGTGATGTCGAAGAAGGCGCCGACGGTCCTGAGCGTCACCAGCAGCCTGTACTGGGTGTCCTGGCGCCGCGTGGTGCGGAAGTTCGCGACCTCCAGGCGGAGCCCGAAGCAGCAGGCCTGGTAGGCGATCACGTGGCGCTGCATCTGCAGGAGCCTCTGCTCGACGTCGTAGCTCACCATGCTGTTGAGGCGCAGCCTGTTCGGAATCAGGTTCATGTCGGCCGAGACCTGGGCATGGTGGCGGCGCGTTCTGTCCAGTTCGGGGTTGCGGCGCACGGCCCAGCGAAGACCGAGCGAGTTCGCGGCGCCGACTCCCAGAGTCGCCGAAATCCCGGTCGACGAGAACTGGGAGAACAGGGTGTCGTAGAGGGCGTCGAAGCGGATGCCTGTGCGCTGCGACGGATTGAACCGCACCAGCGTACCGATCGGGCCGTTCTGGCTGGTGAGGGAGCGGTCCAGCGAGCGCAACACCGGCTTCTTGCTGTCGAGCGACAGATCGCGAAAGAACTCGACCGAGAGGATCTCGAAAGCGCCGCCCTGTTCGGGATCGGCCGGCTTGGCGAGCAGGCGGTTGAACAGGCTGAAACGGGCGACATTGGTTCCACGCAGAATGTCGATCTCGTCGAACAGCGGGATACGAAGTCGATCCTCGAAGTCATCGAAGTAGGCGTACACGACGCGCGGTTCGATCACGTGCTTCATCCGGGAGAAGCGCCCGCCCTCCCCGAGTTCGAAGATGCGCGACAATCCGGGACCGACGATCTCGGCCCGGGCGGTTGACACCAGCCGCATCAGGTCCTGGCCCCGGAAGTCCGTGTCGGTCCTTGCGGCCCGACGTTCCTGAACGGTCATCAGGCTGTCGCCGTACCAGGTCAGGTGACCGCCGGCGGTGAGCGACAGGGACAGCCAGGTCGCCAGCGGTATGGGAACGCTGATCTCCGGTTCCAGATTGCCGCGCGCGTAGCGGCCCGCGCGCCGCGCCGAGCGGTTGGCGTCGAGATAGTGCAGCGAGCTCTTCAACTGCAGGTAGAGGGGCGCGTTTCCGAGCCGCGTGGAACGCAGCTTGTACTCGATCTCCGGCAACTGGCGCAGCTGGACCTCGCGCTCGGCCGTGATGAACGTCTTGCGCTGATCGAGTTGCACGTTGAGGGAATGGCTGCCCCAGTTCCGGCTGATGAAGGCGGTCGAGTAGAGCTGGCGCTGGCTGTTGCGGTCGACCCGCCGTTCGAAGTCGCGAAAGAAATCGAAATCGGAGACCTCCTCCGCCCAGACGACGCCGCGGAATCCGCCGGGCAGATCGTTCGACACGTGGTTCCAGCGCAGCCTCCAGCGCTTCTCGCCCCGCTCGACGTCGTCGATCAGGTAGCCGTCGAGCGTGCCTTCGGTCCCTTCGCTGGGGAAGTACCGGAACTCGGTCCCCAGACCCCAGAAGGGCTCTTCGGAGAATGCCTCCTCGGCGCCGGCCGGTGCACCCGCGTAGAGGTCGACGTGGAAGGTCGCGTCGTAGCTCCGGTTGATCGCCCAGAAGTAGCCGATGCCGAGAGAAGGACCCCGGCGGGTGGAAAAGCCCGGCTTCGGCGTCAGGAATCCGCTGACGCGGGAGCTCTTCACCGGCCACAGCATGTAGGGCAGGTAGAGGAGCGGCGCTTTCCTGGCGCGGAACGAGACGCCCCGAGCTTTCGCATGGCCGCTCGTGTTCACGTCGAGCTTCCGGGCGCGGAAGCTCCAGTCCGGCACCTGACCGTCATCCACCTCGCAGGCGGTGAACTGGGCGTCGAGAATCGTGAATCGCTCGTCGCTGACCTTGTGTACCGCGGCGCTGCTGAAGAAGAACTCGGCGCCCAGGTTGCCCTCCACGTCGAAGATCGAGGCCGTCTCGGTCTTCGGATCGAGTTCAAGGCGAGATCCCCTCAAGACTTCGTCGCCCCGCATGAGAACCACGGACCCCTCGGCCCGGATCTGCTCGGTCTCCTCGTTGTAGAACAGCTTGTCGCCCCATGCCCGGTAGTCGCGAAGGCGAACCGAGAATCCCCCCGACAGGGTGTGTTCGCCCGGCTCCCCGATGGAGCCTTGCATGGTGCCGGCCCAGCCTGTGAGTTGGCCGCCCCCGGCCTCGTCCTCGATGGTGAAGGCGAACTCGGTGGCGTCGGCGGGTTTCGGTGGCCCGGGGTCGGGCGGCTCTTCAGGAACCACTTCGGGATCCGCCGTTTCGGCGTCCGGTTCCGCGCTCGCAGCCTCCGTGTCCTGATCCTCGACAGGTCGAGCGTCGGCCGCCGGCTCCTGCTCGGGAGGCGGTAGCGGCTCCTGAGCCGACGCCGGGGCGATCAGGGAGAACCCCAGCGCCAGTGCGAAGGTCAGTTGACCGAAGTCACGAGTGGTCGATGCGGACACTGATCTGGACCGTCTCCATGGCACGGCATGCTAGCAATTGCCGTGCCGCTCGGAAGTGGACCCGCGTGGACCCGCGCAGTTGACAGGCGTTGGCGGCCCGTTTCAGAGTAAGCTCGCTGTGCGCTTCCTCGGCATCGACATCGGCGAGAAGCGGGTCGGCGTGGCCGAGGGGGATTCCCGGGTCGGCATCGCCGTGCCGCACTCGACACTGCGGCGCACGAGTGACCGGCAGTTGATCGCGGAGCTGAAGGCGCTGGCTGTCGAGTCGGGCACGGATGTGCTGGTCGTGGGCGAGCCTCGGCGCCTGGACGGCACGATCGGACCGGCGGCGGAGCGGGCGCGAGCGTTCGCCCGCAAGTTGGGGAAGGCCTGCGAACTGCCGGTACGGACAGTGAACGAGTGCCTCACTTCGGTCGAAGCGAAGCGACGTCTCCGGGCGGCGGGGGTTGATCCGCGACGCCATCCGGAACGGGTCGATGCCACTGCCGCGGAGATCCTCCTGCAGGAGGAGATGGATCGGGAGGCGGGATGACGTCGGACCGCCCGCAGCGACGACACCGGCGTCTGTTCCTGTGGACGGTTGCGGGAGCGCTCGCGGCCGTGGCCGGCCTGGTCGCCTGGGCCGAGGAAGAACTCGAGAAGCCGCGGGGTACGGACACCGTGGAAGCGGTCATCGAGCGCGGCGCGCCCATGACCTCGATTCTCGACCAGCTGGCGTCAGCCGGCGTGATCGGCGATCCGCTCCTGGCGAGGCTGCACCTGGACTACCGGCGGCCGGGGGAGACGCTGCAGGCCGGCGAGTATCGGTTCGAGCAGCCGATGAGCACGGTCGACGCTCTCGATCGCCTGATCCGCGGGGAGGTCGTGACCTATCCGGTCACTGTGGTGGAGGGTCTGACCCTGCGCGAAACAGCCGAACGGCTGGCGTCGGAAGGCTTCGGCGAGCTTGACGCGTTTCTGGCTGCGATGGCCTCGCCTTCGCTGATCGCGGATCTCGATCCGGCCGCGGAGTCGTTGGAGGGCTACCTTTTCCCCGACACCTACGCGTTCGCGGCCGGTACAGGCGAACAGGAGATCGTCCAGGCAATGGTCCGGAACTTTCGACGGCGCGTGTACAGCCACGTCGGCCTGGCGTTGCGGCGCGGCTTGGATGTCCGTGCGCTGGTCACGCTCGCAAGCATCGTCGAGAAGGAAGCCGGCGACGTCGAGGAGCGGCCCCTGGTTGCCGCGGTCTTCCACAACCGGCTTTCCCGCGGAATCGGCCTCTATGCCGATCCGACGATCATCTACGCCCTGAAGAGGCGCGGCGCCTGGGACGGCAACCTGCGCCGGCAGGACCTGGAACTGGACTCGCCGTACAACACCTACCGGTACCCAGGACTCCCGCCCGGGCCGATCTGCTCGCCGGGGGAGCACAGCCTGCGGGCCGCCGCCCTGCCCGCCGACGTGCCCTATCTCTACTTCGTCAGCCGCAACGACGGCACCCACGTCTTCGCCGAGACCCTGGCCGAGCACAACCGCAACGTCGCCCGCTGGCAGGTCCGCTACTGGCGCGATCGGCGGGCGGCGGAACGTCAGGAGTAGGGCGCCCCGCTGCCGGTTGGCCGAAGTCCACGCCGACATTCGGGTTGGCCGCCAAACTGGCCTCAGACCCCTGGAACTCCTCGGCAGTCGGTCTCGCTCGTGTCAGCTGCCCTGCCGGCGGAGTTCAACCATGTCCAGATCCAGCCCCAGCCGCTGAATCTCGAACAGGGAAGAGCCGCGAAGGTCGCAAGGGCTGCCACCCTCCGCCACAAAGTCCACGAGGGCCATGCCGTGCGGAATGGGGACGCCGCCTTGTTCATCGAGTCTCGATGCGGCCCAGTCCTCGCCGAAGACGAACTCGAGTTCGCCCTCCCGCAGGAGTTTCACAGATTCTCTCTCTGCAGAAAACGACCGATCTCACGGTCGTAGAGTTCGCGGTATGCGGCGGCGATCGGACTGTTCTCCAGCAAGAATGGCCGGGCTGCGGACTCGCACTCGATCTCGCCGTCCGCGTCACGGCGGTACAGCGCATGGAACCGTACCTGGTCTTCGCTCTCGGCAAGCAGTTCGAGTTCCTTCAGGATGGCGTAGTCGTGCGTAGCGATCAGAACCTGCACGCCGATGCGTTGCAGCTGAAGAAGAATGTCGATCAGGACGTGGAAGACGCTCGGATTCAGGTTCGCCTCGGGCTCGTCCCAGAAGAGGACCGAACCTTCAAGCAAGGTCCCGTTCTGGACCAGCAGCCACAGCAGGCCCAGCTTTCGCATTCCCTCGGCCAGCAGCGTGAACTCCAGGTTTCCGTGCCTGTTTCGGAGGAAGAACTCCTCGCTCCTGGACGTCACCTTGCCGGCGATGGCCTTCTGCAGGCTCGTGAGCACGCCGCGCCGCGTCCTGTCGATCGGGCCGCGAAGGGCAGGCCTGTAGGCACGGTCGAGGATGTCCGCGTAGATCTCCTCGAAGTGAATCTCCCGCTGGCCGTAGAGAGAGCGAAAGCCGGGGCCATGGGAGAGCATCTCCTTGACGGGGATGAACACGCTCTCGAGCGATTCCTCTGCCCACGGTCCGCGGCCGGTCACCGTGGCGGACGCCGCGACTTTCGAGTGGTTGGAGAAAGAGACCCGGAGCCTCAGATCGCCGCGCCAGACTTCGGCCACCGCGCGGGAGCTCCCCTGTTGCCGCTTGACCAACCGCCCGATGGCGCGATTGGAGGGCAGGAACAGGCGGATGAGCTTCTCGCTGAAGTTGGCTCCCGGCCGCGTCGCTTCACACGCGGCGTAGCCCACCTTCAGGAGATGAGACTTGCCCGTTCCATTGGCGCCGACAAAGACGTTGATTCCGGGGTTGAAGGGGACGTCGAGTCGCTCGAAGGCAGTGAACCGCTCCAGTCTGATGCGAGTCAACACGACGTCCTCCTGCCCGGCACGAGCAATGTCGCCAGGCGACGCCTGACCAAAGCCGCCATGGCCGCCGACGGAGTGCTGGCCAGGAACGGCTCGGGCCGGCGGTTCGGCACCTTCAGCCACCGCGCCGAGTGGCGGCGACATCGTAGTACATGACGAGCTTCTCATCCCTCCTGGGAGTCCCAGCGTTGGACGAGGCAGTGCACCCGACCCCGGCTATGCTCATGCCAGATGCACCTGCCGACGCTGAACGCGATCCTGAACGCGACCGCGGCGCTGTTGCTCGTCACCGGCTACGTCCTGATTCGACGGGGCCGGCGCGAGCGGCACAAGCAGTTCATGCTGGCGGCACTCGGGTGTTCGGCGGCGTTCCTCGTCTCCTATCTCTACTACCACTACCAGGTCGGTTCGGTTCGCTTCGAGGGCGAAGGGACGGTGCGGACGATCTACTTCGGCATCCTGCTGACGCACACGGTGCTGGCGGCGGCGGTGCCGCCGCTGGCGCTGATCACGGTCTTCCTGGGCCTTCGGCGCCGGTACGACCGGCACCGGAAGATCGCCCGGTTCACGTTGCCGATCTGGCTCTACGTGTCGGTGACCGGGGTCGTCGTGTACTGGATGCTGTACCGCATGTCGTGGTGAGACGGGGAGGGATCGGATCGCGGCTCTGCCGGCTGTTCCTGGCGGCGGCCTGCCTCGTGCCGGCCACGGCGGCCGCCCAGGAAGCCGACTGGCAGCTCACCACGTGGAGCGACGAGGAGCGGGAGTTCTTTCTCGACGGGCCCCAGTACCTGCTGGACCCAGCCGAACTGAGCCGGGTCCGGAACCTGGATCCGGCGGCCCGGCGCGACTACATCGAGACCTTCCTGAGCCGCGCCCGGATCGCCGAGGGAATCGAGCAGAGGAGGAGGCGGATTCGCCAATCGGGCGCGCCGTTCTTCGATGTCCGGTCGCAACTGCTGTTCCTGCACGGGGAGCCCGACGACATCGAGCCTGTCGACTGCGATCAGACCTTCAGGCCGCTCGAGATCTGGCGCTACGGGCCGGAGGACGGCGAGCACGAGAATCTGGTCATCTTCCAGCCGAAGCCGAACGAGGCCTTCCAGCTCTGGTTGCCCGAGCTCTCGAAGCGGGCCCTGTACATGCCCGAGATGGAGTACTGGCTCGAGCAGTACCACGAGCTCCGGGGCCTGCTGCGCGCCCGCCGCTTCGACCTGCAGGTCTGCAAGGAGGCCCGGAGCGTCGACCGGGTCACCGGCATCGGTGGTCTGTTCGGCTTCCGGGAGCAACGGCCGTCGACGGCACGACTCCGGGCCTGGTTGCGGCCCCCGGAAGACCTCGATGCCTGGGCCGTGAAGGCCGCGGCGGACAAGGTGGAGACGCCGACGGAGCTGGAGATCGAGGATCCGATCGTCACCTTCCCGGCGCGCCACGGCCAGCGCATCCTGACCAGAATCCTCCTGTCGCTGCCGTCGGGCGCTGCGTTCGAGCCCTTCGTGGACGACACCGGCAGAGAGGAGGTCCGGATCAACGTGGAAGGCGTGGTCGAGCAGCCCGGACGGATCTTCGATGCCTTCCGGGTCCGGTTCCTCTCTGGAACGCCGCCGGAGAACCGGTCGCTGGCGTTGCCGATGGAGCACCCTCTGCGGCCGGGTTCGGTCGTCCTGGTGAGATTCCTGGTGCGCGACGAGATCGGCGGCGCCGCGGCCTGGGGAGCGGTACCGATCGAGGTGCCGCTGACGCCGCAGACGGAACCGGCGAGTGCCGAAGATCGCCGGCGCCTCGTCGCGGCGGCGGAGCAGCTGGCGGCGGACCTGCCGGAAACCGCGCTCGATGCGGCAAGCGGCCTGGTTCTGGTGCCGCCCGAAAGCGAAGTCGTGCTCGGGCTGTGGCGCGCCGATGTCCTGGTGACCGGGCACGAGATCGTGGCCATGCGGTTCTACGTCGACGACGTGCTCCAGGTCACCCGTCGTCGGCCGCCGTTCAGCGCCGAAGTGCGGCTGGCCAGGTATCCGGCCGAGCAGGTGGTTCGAGTCGAGGGGCTCGACGCGGACGGCAACGTGGCGGCCGCGGACGAGATCGTGCTGAATCAGCAACGCGGCGAGTTGCGGGTGCTGATCAACGAACCGCGGCGCGACGTTCGGGTGACCGGGAAGGTGGATGCCGCGGTTTCGGTCATCGTGCCCGAGGAGCGCGTGGTCCAGGAGGTGGAGTTCCGGGTCGGTGAAGAGGTTCAGGCGGTGTTGCGGCGGCCGCCATGGCGCGCCGAGATCGATGTGCCCGCGAGCGGCGATCAGGAGCTCGTCTACCTCGCCGTTGCCGCCACGCTGGACGACGGCCGCCGCGCGGAGGACGTCCGCTTCCTGAACGCGCCCGACTTCACCGAGTCGGTCCAGATCGACCTCGTGGAGCTCTACACGACGGTAGTCGACAACGCGAACCGACCGGTGACAACCCTTGCCGAGAGCGACTTCACCGTTCTGGAGGAGGGGCGCCCGCAGAAGCTGGCGAAGTTCGAACTGGTCGAGGACCTGCCGCTCACCCTGGGCATCGTGATCGACACGTCTGGCTCCATGGAGACCTCGCTGGGCGAAGCGAGGCGGACGGCGTCGCACTTCCTGGCGAACCTGATCACGCCGAAGGATCGTTCCTTCGCGGTCGCCTTCGCCTCTCGTCCCGAGCTGCTGATCGGCCGGACCTCCGACGTCGAGGCAGTCGCCGCTTCGATCGAGAATCTGCGGGCCATCGGCAACACCGCGCTGCACGATGCCCTGATCACTAGCCTCTACTATTTCCGCGGCGTCCGCGGCCGGCGCGCCCTGGTCCTGCTCTCCGATGGCGAGGACACGTCAAGCACGGTCGGGTTCCCGGATGTCGAGGAGTACGCGCGACGCTCGGCGGTCGCGATCTACACGATCGGGCTGGGTATCGGCCGCAGCCGGATAGGCCTGCGCAACAAGCTGAACGACCTGGCCAAGGTCACCGGCGGTCGGTCGTTCTTCATCTCCAGGGCCGAGGATCTGGCACCGGTATACGACGAGATCGAACGTGAGCTGCGCTCGCAGTACCTGCTGGCCTACAACTCGAGCCGGACCGGCGGAGACGACGACGAGTATCGCGAGGTCGAAGTGAAGGTCGCGGGCCGGTTCAAGGCGCGGACAATCAGCGGCTACTACCCATGAGCGCCCGGTTGCCGCTGCTGTGGCCGGTGCTGCCGCCAGCGTTGCTGGGTCTACTGTTCGCATCCGCGCCCGCCGCGGTTCAGGACGAGCCGGACACCCGCGTGGTGTCCTTCGAGCGCCTCAACCGCGTCTACGAACACCTGATCGACGACCTGGTTCCGGTGAGCATCGGCCCCGCCGAGATCATTCTGCATTCTCCCGAACACGCGCTGACCGTGTCTCGTCACGCGGCGACGCTGCGTCCCGTGGCCGACGGCGTGTTCGAGGCGACGCTCGAACTGGAGATCGTCGGTTCGGGCCGCATCGACGCGGATGTCGTCATCGGCAGCCTGGAAAGCCGGCTGAGCCAGGAACTGACGGTTCCGCGCCAGACCCTCTACCTGGAGGGCGCCGTCACGGTCCGACGGGCGGAAGAGGGCTACTGGATCACCACGAAGCGGATGCCGGAAAGAGCCCGCGTGAGGATCGAAAGCGAGTTGGGCACGCAGCTCTTCACCGTCTGCCGGCAGATGGCGCTGGTGCTGGTCAGCCTGGACTGCGACGCGATCGAGCGCGCCGTGACCCTGATCCGGGCGCCTCTTCCGCAGGCGGGAGGCGAGTACCTGATCCGTCTGGAGGACACGACGGAAGAGGAGCGGGAGAATCTCGACCGCTTCCTGGTCGAGGGGGTCGAAGATCTCGAGGCGCCGACGGATCAGGAGTCGGAGACGCGCCGGCAGCGATCCCCCGGACCGCCCGAGTTCCGGTAGGATCCCCGCCGGCACGCCCGCCCGGCTGCCGCCGCTGCTTCCGGCCCCCAAAGGAGTCGAATACGCATGGCTACCCGTCGAACGATCTCGCGCCTCTACTACTTCACGATCGAGGACGAGGGCATCCTCGCCGAGTCGTTCGCCGGTCTGGATTCGGAGACCTTTGCCATCGCGTACAAGGTCGAGGACACGGACGATGTCTTCGTGATGACGAGCGAGACGCGGGACGCCCTCGACCGGGCCGACGTGCCGTACAACCTGCTCGCCGAAGAAGACGGTTCGAGGTTGGCCTTGTACCACTCGCCGCTGTCGCGCGAAGAGTTGTCCGACTTCGAGGAACCGCTCAAGGCGCTCGCGCTCGCGTACCGTGCAATCGCGATGGCCTGCGTCGGCGTGAACGGCGAATCGGATCTCGGCTTCGACCTGAGCGAGGGAATGCGAAACTACACGTACTTCACCGCGCCGGCCGGCCACACCTTCATCTGGCGGCTGTTCAAGCACCGCGGCGAGGCGCACCAGTTCCTGGACAAGTTGACCATCGGCGACAGGAACGCTCTGGAATGGGCCGACGCGATTCCCATGGAGTCGATGGTCGAACTCAAGGGCTTCCACTGAGCCGCGGGACTGCCAGCCGCCGCCTCGGTTCCGTACTCCCTGCCGGCACGTACACGGTTTCCGAATTCGGGTGGGAGGTCAAGGGGATCCTCGCCGACGCCTATCCCGTTGTCTGGGTGGCTGGAGAGATGCAGCGACTGCGCTCGGCCGCCAGAGGCCAGCTCTACTTCGAGTTGGTCGAGAAGGGGCGCGGCGACCGTGTCAAGGCCAGGCTCGACTGTGTGCTGTGGTCGGACGAGCGCCAGGCTGCGGAATCGGCGTTTCGGGAGGCCGGCGTGGAGCTGGCGGAGGGAGTCGTCCTGCGTTGCTGCGGCAGGCCGAACTTCTGGCCCGGCGGCGGCAGGTTCCAGTTCGTGGTCGGTCAGATGGATCCGGTGTTTTCCCTGGGCGCCCTGGAACAGCGGCGCCGCGAGACGCTTCGGGCGCTGGAAGCCGAAGGACTGCTCGAGCGCAACAAGCGGCTGGCCCTGTCACCGGCGCCTCTCGACATCGGTCTGGTGACCTCGAAGGGGAGTGCAGCCCGCGCCGACTTCATCGACACGCTGGTCAACTCGGGTCTGGGTTTCCGGGTCTGGTGGGTGCACTCCGCGGTTCAGGGGGCGGCCGCCGAAGCCGAGGTCGAACGGGCCTTCCGGTTGCTGGCCGCCTTCGCGCGCGGCGGGCAGAAGCTGGATGGAATCGCACTGATCCGCGGCGGCGGGGCGCGGGCAGATCTGGCCGCGTTCGACAGCCGCCGGGTGGCTCGCGCGGTGGCGCAGTCCCCGGTGCCGGTGGTCTGCGGCATCGGCCACCTGATCGACCAGTCCATCGCCGACGTCGTGGCGCATGTTTCGTGCAAGACGCCGACGGAGGCGGCGGAGTTCCTGGTTGCCCGTGTCGAGCAGGCGGCGAGTCTCGTGGACGAGGCACATCGGCGGTTGGCGGCGCTCGGCCTCCTGTACCTGCAGACCCGGGCGGCCGCGTACCGGGAAGTCGAACGCAGGCTGGTGCGGGCTGCCGAGCGGACCCTCTCGGCAGCCGGCCGCTCGGTCAACGACCTGGGACGGACTCTGAGGAGCCGCGCCACGATCTCCGTGGTTCGTGCCGGCGACCGGCTCCATTCGATCGCGGAGCGTCTGCCCGGCCCGAGCAGGAGGTCGCTGGCTGCCCGCATGGGCGAGTGCCGCCGGTTGGCGGCTCGGGTCTTCCCCGCCGCCGAGCGGTCGCTGCGCCGCGCCGCAGAGATGGTGGAGGCCCATGGTCGACTGTGCAGCCAGCTTTCCCCGGAGCGGACGCTGGCGCGCGGGTTCAGCTTGACCCGCAGGGTGGACGGCCGGTTGGTACGGAGTATCGCGGACGTGAACGTGGGAACGGAACTGCGGACCAGCGTGCGGGGCGGGACGATCGACAGCAGCGTGTACGCGCTCATGGGGGAGCCGCCCCGCAGATACCTGTCGGACGAGAAGGACCGAACATGAGCAAGAGAAGCAACGCTCCCGACGAACCGAGTTTCAGCGAGGCGATGGAGGAGATCGAAAGCGCTCTCCGGCGCATCGAGGGCGACCAGGTCGACATCGACCTGCTGGGCAGAGAGTTGGGGCGCGCGGCCGAACTGCTCGAGATATGCCGCAGGAAGATCCGGCGCGCCGAGATCGAGGTGAAGCAGATCGTCGAAGCAATCGAGGAGGATGCGGCGAGCACTGGCGAAGCGGCCGCCGCGCCGCGCGAGGACTTCGATCTGGACGACCTCGAGGCGCCGGCAGGCGCTCCCGACGACGACATCCCCTTCTGATGTTCCAGCGGCAGCAGACCGGTTCGGTCGTCTGCCCCGGCTGCGGCCGGTTGGTCGGCGTTCGCGACGAGCGTTGCTGGAGCTGCGGCCGCGCCCGGCCCAGCCTGTTCGGCTTCTCACGCCTGCTGCAGAGAATCGGCAATGAGGCCGCGTTCTCGACTCTGGTGATCGGCATCTGCGTCGTGATCTTCGTGCTCGAACTGGCGATGGCACCCGGCGGCATCGGCACGCGATCGCTGTTCGGCTTTCTCGCACCCGATATCGAGGTCGCCGTTCGGCTCGGGGCAAGCGGGGCGCCCGTCGTCTTCGATCTGGGCCGCTGGTGGACGATCCTGAGCGCCGGCTGGCTGCACGGCGGTCTGTTGCACATCGGCTTCAACATGTACTGGGTGCATCAGCTCGGCCCGGCGATGGCGCGGCTCTACGGCCCCGGGCGGGCGGCGATCATCTACCTTGTCTCGTCGGCGCTGGGATTCCTGGTGACGAGCGCCCTGCCTGTCTTCGCCCCGTGGATGCCGCTGACGCATCGCGCCGTGACCCTGGGTGCCTCGGCCGCGGTGTTCGGCTGGCTGGGCGCGCTGCTCTTCTACTCGCGAAGGACCGGCAGCCGCATGTTTCTGAGGCAGGTACTGGGAATAGCCATTCCGCTTGTCCTGTTCGGACTGCTGCTGCCGGGGATCGACAACTGGGCTCACCTGGGCGGTCTCGCGGGCGGCTACATGCTGGCTAGCCTCTACAGGGCGGACAAGCCGGAGAGTCCCGCCGAGGTGCTGACAGCTCTGGTGCTGCTGGTCGTCTCGGTGCTCGCGGTCCCGTTCTCGTTCCTCAGCTGGCCTTTCCAGCCCCAGCTCTAGCAGCAGCCCGCAGAACGCCGTGCTGCGCATGCAGCGAGGAACGAATGAACGAATAATCGTGCGCCAATATGGTGTATTATTCGCCACCTGATGATTCGGACCGCGATTGCCGGGGCGTCCGGCTACAGCGGGGCGGAACTGGTCCGGTGGCTGAGCGGCCACCGGCAGGTGGAGCTTGGCGCGCTTGCGGCGGGTCGCAGCGCCGGCCTTCCCGTCGCGGCTGTCTTTCCGCACCTGGGCGGTATCGCCGAGAGCAGCTTCGCCCCGACCGACTGGGATCGCCTGGGCGCCGAGGCGGATGTCGTGTTCCTGGCCTTGCCCCACGGGGAGGCGCTTGCAGCTGCACCGCGGCTGCTCGCCGCGGGCGCCCGCGTGGTCGATCTGGGGGCCGACTTCCGGCTCCGGGATCGGGCGAAGTACAGACACTGGTACGAGCGAGAGCACACGGCGGCCGACCTGCTGGCGGAGGCGGTTTACGGCCTCACCGAGTGGCATCGCGACGCGGTGGCGGGTGCGCGTCTGGTCGCGAATCCGGGTTGCTATCCGACCGCGGCGTCGCTGGCGCTCAAGCCGTTGCTCGAGAACCATGGCGACCGAGTGACCGGCGCCATCGTGATCGACGCCAAGTCCGGCGTCTCGGGAGCGGGCCGGAACGTGCGCGACGGCTACCAGTACTCGGAGTTGAACGAGAACTGCAAGCCCTACGGCGCCGGCGCGCATCGCCACCAGCCAGAGATCGAGCAGGAGCTGGAACTGTCGGCCGGCGGCAGCACGCTCGTCTTCTTCTCGCCGCATCTCGCACCGATGACGCGGGGCATCCTCGCCGCCTGCTACGTGCCGATGGCCGACCCGCCGAGCCGGGAGGCGCTTGAAGCGCTGTTCGTCGACCGCTACGCCGGCGAGCCCTTCGTGCGGGTGCTGACGGATTCAGCCCTGCCGCAGACGAAGACGACGCTCGGTTCCAACTACTGCGACCTCGCCATCCGCGTCGACCGCGAGCGCGGACTTACGGTCGTGTTCTCGGCCATCGACAACCTGGTCAAGGGCGCCGCCGGGCAGGCGGTTCAGAACATGAACGTGATGCTGGGCCTGGACGAGACGGCCGGTCTTCTGGCGGCCCCGGTGTTCCCATGAGCGGCGGCGTCACCGCCCCGAGAGGTTTCGTTGCCGCCGGCGTCCACTGCGGCCTGAAGGCGGAGAAGCCCGATCTCGCGATCATTGCGTCGACGCCCGCTGAACCGGCGGCGATGGCCGGAGTGTTCACGCGCAACCAGGTGCAGGCCGCGCCGGTGCTCCATTGCCGCGAGGTGGCCGCCGGGGGCCGGGCACGGGCGATTGTCGCGAACAGCGGCAACGCGAACGCGTGCACCGGAGAGACGGGGCTGGCCGATACGCGGACGATGGCCGCGCGCGCAGCCGCGGCCCTCGATCTCGACGTCAGACACGTCCTGGTGGCTTCGACCGGCGTCATCGGCGTCCCCTTGCCGATGCCCAAGGTGCTCGCCGGTATCGACCAGGCTGTCGTCGAACTGGGTCTGGACGGCGGCGAGCGGGCGGCCGAAGCGATTCTGACCACCGACACGCGCACCAAGATCGACGTCGAGACGGCAGCGCTCTCGGCTGGTGAAGTGACGATCGGCGGCATTGCCAAGGGCGCCGGCATGATGGCGCCTGACATGGCGACCACGCTGGCCTTTGTCACCACGGACGCGAAGGTAGCGCCGGCGGCGCTCGATTCCGCGCTGCGGAAGGCGGTCGAGCCGACCTTCAACAGCGTCACCGTGGACGGGGACACGAGCACCAACGACAGCATCCTGGTTCTTGCCAACGGCGCAGCCGGTGCCGAAGCGGCCTCGACGGAGGACCTGGAGCGGTTCGCCGAGGCGCTCGAACGTCTGCTGGGCCGCCTGGCGGTCGCCCTGATCGCCGACGGCGAGGGCGCGAACCGGGTCGTCGAGGTCCGCGTTGGCGGCGCGCGCACGGAGGCCGCGGCGCGGCAGGTGGCGACGACGCTCGCCAACTCGCCCCTGGTCAAGACGGCCTACCGCACGGGTCAGCCGAACTGGGGTCGGTTCATGGGAGCAATCGGGCGATCGGGAGTCGACATCGCCGAGCGGCGCATCGCGATCGCGGTATCCACGGCGAAGGAACGGGTCGAGGTCGTGCGCAGCGGACTCGGTGTCACCGACGATCTCGAGCCCCTGAGCCGGGCGATGCAGGCGGACCACTCCGTCCTGCACGTCGATCTCGGGCTCGGTGCGGGCAGGTGGACGGTCTGGACCTGCGATCTCTCCGAGGGCTACGTCGAGATCAACGCGAGCTACATCAGTTGACGATCCATGGCAGAAGTCGCGCTGCATTCAGGCGTCCATGCATCCCTCCCGGCATCGTTGCTCCACGATCGCGCTGCTCCACGATCGAACGTGGGCCCGATACGCTCCCTCGTCGCGCGCACCTCTCTGGACGGACAACCTGCCGGACGGGCGCCTGACCGCTCCCGGTGCAACACGGACTTCGGCCACGGGCCGTTGAGGAACGATCGCGACCGATGACCGGAACCGGCAGAGCACGGGACCTGGGCCCGGAGATGGCGGCGGCGCTGCGCTACGCATCGGCGTGGCGCGGCAAGCGGGTGGTCATCAAGTACGGCGGCCGCGCCCTGGCCGGCGGCGAGTTCGGCTCGCTGATCGAGGACATCGTGCTGCTCCGGAGCGCCGGCCTGCGGCCGATGCTAGTGCACGGCGGCGGTGCCGAGATCTCGAAGACGCTCGAGGTCATGGGGATCGAGCCGCGGTTCGTCGACGGCCTGCGGGTTACCGACGAGGCCACGATGCGAGTGGTCGAGATGGTGCTCGGCGGCTCCGTCAACAAGCGCCTGGTGGGGATGATCCAGCGCACCGGCGGCCGCGCCGTCGGGCTCACCGGGAAGGACGGCGACCTGCTGCGCGTGCGGCCCCACCCGCGGTCGGACGAGCTGGGTTTCGTCGGAGAGATCGAGAAGGTCGACACCTCCCTGCTGGACCAGCTCACGAACTCCGGCTATGTGCCGGTGATCGGATCGCTGGGGGTCGGTCCGGGCGGCGAGACGTACAACATAAACGCCGACACCGCCGCCGCGGCACTGGCCGCCGAAGTGGCGGCCGAGAAGCTCCTGCTGCTGACGGATGTCCGCGGCATCAGTGACGACGGCAGGTTCCTGTCGCGGTTGACGCCGGCGCAGGCCGAGGAACTGATCGACACCGGTGTCGTGTCGGCCGGCATGGTTCCCAAGGTGCGGGCCTGTCTCAGCGCGCTCGAGGCGGGGGTCAGGAGCGCCCACATCCTCGCTGCAAGCGAGCCGCACGGGCTGCTGGTGGAGCTCTTCACGGAGGGAGGCATCGGCACGATGATCAAGGAAACAGGAAGCAGCCTGGAACCCCTGGAGTGATCCGAAGATGAGCGAAGACAGCCTGTTCGCGAACTACAAGCGGGCGCCGGCGGCGTTCAGCCACGGCGACGGAGTGTTCCTCTGGGACCTGCAGGGACGCGAGTATCTCGATTTCATGGGAGGCATCGCGGTGTCGTCCCTGGGTCACAACCACCCCGCGTTGACCGACGCGATCAGGCGCCAGGCAGGACGCTATCTCCACGTATCGAACCTGTATCGGATTCCGGAGCAGGAACGGGCGGGCCGCCTGCTGGTGGAGGCCGCGGGCGGCGTTCTGGACCGGGCGTTCTTCTGCAACAGCGGCGCGGAGGCCGTCGAGGCGGCGATCAAGCTCGCGCGCCGCTACGCCTTCGACCGCCACGGTGCGGACGACCGCCACAAGATCGTGACCGCCGAGGGCGGCTTCCACGGGCGTACCCTCGGAGCGCTGGCGGCGACCGGCACGCCCGCCTACCAGGTCGGCTTCAAGCCGTTGCCCGGGGGTTTCGCCAGCGTGCCGTTCGGCTGTCTGGAGGCGGCCGCCGCCGAAATCGACGAGTCGACCTGCGCCGTGCTCATCGAGGCCATTCAGGGTGAAGCCGGTGTGATCGAACCGCCTGTCGGCTACCTGGAGGGGCTGCAGGCTCTCTGCCGCGAACGCGGCGCACTGTTCGTTCTCGACGAGGTGCAGACCGGAATCGGGCGTCTCGGCAACGCCTTCGGCTTCCAGCACTACGGGCTGGCGCCGGACGTGATCACTCTGGCCAAGGGTCTGGGCGGCGGCGTTCCGGTGGGAGCGGTCCTGGCGCGCGAGGAGATTGCGGCATCGTTTGTGCCGGGAACCCACGGAACAACATTCGGCGGCAATCCGCTGGCGTGCGCGGCGGTCACGGCGGTGCTCGAAACGGTGCTCGATCCGGGCTTCCTGGAGCGCGTGGCGCGGGCCGGCAAGTACCTGCGGGCACTGCTCGGACAGCTCGGCGCCGGCGGCCTGGTCACCGAAGTGCGCGGCCAGGGGCTGATGCTCGCGATCGAGTGCACGCCGCTGGCGCCCGACGTGACGAACCTCTGCCTGGAGAGCGGCCTGCTCGTCAACGCTCCGCGGCAGCACAGCATCCGCATGCTGCCGCCCCTCGTGGTCCACGATCCGGAAATCGAGCGCGCGGTCGGAATCCTCGGCCACGCGCTGGAGAAAGCCGCGGCTTGAGCGCCCCGGACCCGGGAAGGGCGGATCGGTCCGCTGCGCCCCGCCTCTGGGGCGGCGCCTTCGAATCGGAGGTCGATCCGGCGATCGACTCGTACACGCGGTCGCTGCCGTTCGACCACCGCCTCGCGGCGGCGGATCTCGTGGGGTGTCTGGCACACGCCCGGATGCTGCTGGAGACCGGGGTGATCGACTCCGAATCGGCCCGGGCGATCCTCGAAGGTCTCAGTTCCCTGCTGCGGCGGGTCGAAGCGGGAGATCTGGAGGTCGGCGGCGGGGACGAGGACGTTCACACGTGGATCGAACGGCGGCTGACCGAAGAGATCGGCGACGCCGGCCGGCGGCTGCACACGGCGCGCAGCCGGAACGACCAGACCGCGGCAGCGCTGCGGCTGTGGCAACGGTCCGAAGTCGAACACGCGGTCGCCGCAGCCGTGGGCTTCGCCGACGCCCTCCTCGAACACGCCCGGCAGCACACAGGCACGGCGCTTCCGGGCTACACGCACTTGCAGCGCGCCCAGCCCACCAGCCTGGCGCAGCATCTGCTGGCTCATGGGTGGTCGGTCCTGGCCGACGCCGAGCGGTTGCGGAGGTCCCACCGGACGGCCGGACTCTGCCCCTTGGGCGCCGGCGCGATGGCCGGGTCGCCGCACCGGATCGACCCCGGTCGCAGCGCCGAGCTGCTCGGCATGGAGGCTCCCTACCCGAACGCCATGTGGGCGGTGGCAGACCGCGACTACGCCGCCGAGGCGCTCTTCGCGTGCGCGCTGACCATGGTTCACCTCTCGCGTTGGGCCGAAGAGGTCGTGCTCTGGACATCGAGCGAGTTCGGTTTCGCCCGGCTGCACGACCGGGCTGCCAAGGGTTCAAGCATCATGCCGCAGAAGAAGAACCCCGAGCCGGCGGAGATCCTGCGCGGCAAGTCGGGGCGCGCGGTGGGAGACCTCGTGTCACTGCTGGTGACGGTCAAGGGCCTGCCGCTGACGTACAACAGCGACCTGCAGGAGGACAAGGAGGCACTGTTCGATGCCTTCGACACGGTGGGCGCCTCGCTCCGCGTGGCCCGCGTGCTGGCCGAGAGCCTCGAGTTCGATCGCGAAGCGATGGCGTCAGCACTCGAAGGCTCGTACATCACCGCCACCGACCTGGCCGACCAGCTCGCCCTGTCCGGCGTGCCGTTCCGCAGCGCCCACGAGCGCACCGGCGCCGTGGTGCGGGCCGCGCAGAAGCGGGGCGTCGAACTGTGGCAGCTCCCGGTCTCGGAACTTCGGAAACTCGTACCCGAAGTGGAGGACACGGGCGCATTGCTGGCGGCGCTTCGCCCGGAGGCTTCGCTTGCCGCGCACGGGAGCTACGGCGGGCCGGCACCGGAGCGGGTCGCCGAGCAGATCGAACTCGCGGCGAAGCGCCTCCTGCTGGAGCGCCGCTGGCTTGACCAGCGCGAGCCGCCGCCGGTCTACCGCGCCCACCTGGACGGCGAACTGCTGGCGAAGACGATCCCCGGGGACGGCGCGTGAGTCCGGCTGTTCGGCGCGGCGCGATTCTCGACATCGTCGGCGAAAGGCCGGTGTCGAGTCACAGGGAGCTCGTGCGGGCCCTCGACCGGCGGGGCATTCGGGTATCCCAGGCCACGGTGTCGCGCGACGTACGCCGTCTCGGCCTGGTCAAGGTGCCGCTCGCGGGAGGCGGTTCGCGCTACGCCCCGGCAGAGCATGCCGCGACGCCGCCGCGGCGCGACCTCGAGCGGGCCCTGCGCCAGTTCGTCACCGGGTTCGATCACGGCGAGGCCCTGATCCTGCTCAAGACCCGCAGCGGCCACGCCAACGCCCTCGCCGTCGCCCTCGACCGGACCGACTGGCCCGAAGTCGCCGGCACGCTCGCCGGCGACGACACCGTCCTCGTGGTGGTCAAGAACGCCGCCGACCGGGACCGCATCAGCCAGTCGCTCGCTGCTCTCCTCGAAGGCGACTGAACCCCTCAGCCGCGCCCGACCGCCCGCCGCAGCTGCCACGCCTGCCGCGTTTCCTGCGACGAGAATCGCTGCTCCGCCCAGGGATCGCCATACGTGTGGTAGCCATTCTGCTCCCAGAATCCCCGTTCATCGACGTTCAGGAACTCGACGCCGGAAACCCACTTGGCGCTCTTCCACGCGTAGAGATGGGGCACCACCAGTCGTAGCGGACCGCCGTGGTCGGGCGCCAGCGGTTCGCCGCCGTGCAGGTCGGCGAACAGCGCGTGCTCCGAAAGCAGATCCTCCAGCGGCAGGTTCGTCGTGTAGCCGCCGTAGCAGTGGACCATGGCGTGGCTTGCGTCGGCGGTCGGCGTCACGACGCTCACGACGTCGCGGGTCGAGAAACCGGACCAGGGGTTGTCCAGGGTGGAGAAGCGGGTGACGCAGTGGAAATCGGCGACGACTTCGCTCCGCGGCAGCGCCTGGATCCCCTGCCAGTCAAGAGTGTGCTCCGCTTCGACACGACCGAACAGGCGCAGCGCGAACCGGGCCGGGTCCACCTCCGGCGTGTCGCCGCTGGAGAGCACGGGCCATTTCTTCGTGACGTACTGACCGGGGGGCACGCGGTCGTTGCCGCGGTGTGGAGCATCGTGCATCGCGGCGGAGAATACCGGGTTCGCCCCGCGGCGTGCAGGTCACTGCAGCCACTGTCTCGTCCGACCTCGTCCAACAAGTGAAAGGAGCGTGGAACGGAGGCGTCGGCGAGATCCGCAGGCGCCCGGTTCAGGGCCGGTTTCCGGCTGCGACTGCCGGAAGCGGCAGCCGAGCGCTTGGAACCTGACCGCCGTCCGAGTCACCTGCTGTACTATCCGCCTCCGAGTACAGTCGGGTCGGAGGCGCACCTGATCCTGCGCGAACGGGCTTCGGCCGCGCAACTGCGGCTGGCTGTTCTCCTCCACGGTCCGAGGCCTGTTCTGCCCGAGGAACGCCCGGTCGGGCCGTCGCCCCGCCCTCAAGGCAACCGACTCTTGACTTCGTCCGGACAAGACACCGGCGAGCAGGCCGGCAGCCCCGTCGCGTTCGGACGCCTGTACGAGCTCGCGCGGCCGTACCTCGTGCCGCTGATCGCGGCGACGTTGCTGCTGATCGCGGGCACGGGAATCGGACTTCTCATGCCGTTCCTCGCCGGGCGTGTGGTCGACACGGCGCTCGAGTCGGCCGTCGCCGGGATCGGTCTGAGCGGCATCGTGGCGCGACTGATCGGCCTGTTCGCGGTCATGGGGGTTCTCGGCTACTTCCAGATATACCTGCTCGGCGCGGCCGGCGCCCGCCTGCTGCGGGACCTGCGGCGGCGGCTCTTCGGCCACCTGGTGGGCCTTTCAGTGGACTTCTTCGACGGCCGGCGCGTCGGCGAGCTGCTGTCCCGCATGGGTTCCGACCTGACCGTCGTGCAGGCGGCCCTGACCGAGCAGATTCCATCCGGGCTGCAGGCGCTGGTGCGGTTCGTCGGCGTCCTTGCCATCGTGCTCGTCCTCCACACCAGGTTGACTCTGGTGGCACTCCTCGTGGTGCCGCCCGTGGTGCTGTTCGCCGTGTTCTTCGGCCGGCGGCTGGAGAGGGTCGCGCGGGAAGAGCGCGACGCCGTTGCCGAGACGTCAGCCTGGGCGGAGGAGGCGCTGGCCGGGATCCGTACGCTGCAGGCGTTCTCCGCCGAAGAAGACGCGCGGACTCGATACGGCGCCCGGCTGAGCGACCTGCTCGGCGTGCAACTCGCGAATGCCCGCTTCTACGCGGCCTTCTCCGGGCTGACGACCTTCGCCGGCTTCAGCGCCTTCGGCATCGTGCTCGGCTACGGCGGCAGCCTGATGCTCGAGGGGTCGCTCTCCGCTGGTGCACTGACTTCGTTCTTGCTCTACACCTTCATGATCGCCATCTCGGTCGGACAGCTCGGTTCCCTCTATGCCGGCTACAAGCGGCTTCGCGGCTCGAGCGAACGCGTGTTCGAGCTTCTTGACCGCAGATCGTCGATCGTCGAGCCCGTGACGCCATCCCCGTTGGGCGGCGGCGCCGGGCGGCTCACCTTGCGGTCGGTGGGGTTCCGCTACCAGGGAGCCGACCGACCGGCGCTCAAGGACCTGTCACTGACCGTCGAGCCCGGCCGGCTCGCCGCCCTGGTCGGACCGAGCGGCTCCGGCAAGAGCACCCTGTTCTCCCTGCTGCTCCGGTTCCACGAGCCGGACGAGGGCGAGATCCTGATCGACGGCCGGCCGCTCGGCTCGATCGCAACGGCTGATCTCCGGCGCCGCATCGCCCTGGTGCCGCAGGACATCTTCCTGTTTTCGGGTTCGGTGGCGGCGAACATCCGCATGGCCGCTCCCGATGCGGACGCGGCAGCAACGAGAGCGGCCGCCGAGGCGGCCGGTGCAGCGGCATTCATCAAGGACCTGGACCGAGGTTACGACACCGAAGTCGGCGAGCGGGGCGTGCGGCTCTCGGCCGGCCAGCGCCAGCGGATCGCCATCGCCCGGGCCTTCCTTCGAGACCCGCAGATTCTGCTGCTCGACGAGCCGACCAGCGCGCTCGACCCCGACTCGGAGGCAGTGGTCCAGAATGCCATCGAGCACCTCCTCGAAGGCAGGACGACGCTGATCATCGCGCACCGGCTGGCAACCGCGCGGCGCGCCGCGCGCATTCATGTGCTCGACCGCGGCCGCCTGGCGGCTGCCGGCAGCCACGAGGAACTCCATGCCAGCAACGAGCTCTACCGCCGCTACTGGTCTCTGCAGAGCCTGCAGGGGCCGGCGGCGGGGTCTGGCGGCTCTATGGACCCGCGCTGACCACGGAACCGTGGACGCCGCGGAGTTCCAGTAGCAGAGCATCCCGGTGCCGGAAGAAGGCCGGAAGCACGTCCGCCGTCAGCGGAGGCGCCGGATTGCTGGACAGCGTCGCGGGGTTGATCCACTTGCCGTTCTGTTGCACCCGGTAGTCGAGATGGGGACCGGTCGAGAGGCCGCTCGAACCTACGTAGCCGATCACCTCGCCTTGTCTGACCCGGCGGCCGGAGCGGATCCCCTCGGCGTAAGCCGAAAGGTGAAGATAGGCGGTCACGTAGCCGTTGGCGTGGCGAACACGGACCGTTCGGCCGCCGCCGCCGCGCCTGCCCGCCGAAATGACGGTGCCGTCCGCAGTGGTGCGCACGGGCGTTCCGGTGGGCGCTCCGTAATCCACGCCGTAGTGGGGCATGCGCCGCTTGAGAATGGGGTGGAAACGACTCAGCGAGTACCGCGAAGTCACGCGCGAGTAGCGAAGAGGCGACCGCAGGAACTGCCGCTCCAGAGGCTGACCGTCGTGGTCGTAGTAACGCTTCGGTCCGGCGGCTCCCGCGGCGACGGCATCGTGCGTCGCCCGTCCCCGTCCTTCTCCGGCAGCGCCGTCCGCTTCGGGATCGGCGCCTCCCGGGAAACTGTATGCCTCCAACCAGCGGTCCCGGTTACGGTAGCGAAGAGCGTGGACCGCCTCTGCGCGTTCGACCTTGCCGTCCAGAAGCAGCTCGTCGTACAGCACCTCGAATCGGTCTCCGGCACGCAGGTCGCGGTTGAAGTCCAGGTTCCATTGCAGCACCTGAGCCATGTCGTTTGCGAGACTCGCGGGACCACCGGCTCCACGAATCGAACTCTCGAGCGCTCCCCGGACCTCGCCTCGGAGTGCCCGCCGCACGTAGGTGCGCCGGTAGGGGCGATAGCGTCCGGTCCAGAACCCGCCGCTTCGCTCGGCGAGGACAACGCCCTCGCCGCGGCGCGGCAGGTCGATGCCGACCAACCCTTCGCCCGGGCTGACAATGGAGTAGAAAGCCTCGCCGGCCCGGATCCTGCGTGGATCCAGCACTTCGCCGACCGCGTCGACGGCCTGGCGCAGTTCCGACTCCGGTACGCCCGCTCTGAGCAGCACTCGGTCGAGAGTGTCGCCGCGTCGAATGCGGTATTCCAGGGGAACGAGCGCCCCGTCGAGCGCGGCCGAGTCCAGATCCCGCGTCTCGCCGGCTGCCGCCGCGGTGAACCTGACGGTAGGGGCAATGACCATCTTCTCCGGTTGCGGCCCCAAGCCGAACCAGCCAAGAACGGCCGTCGCGGCGAACATGGCAGAAACGCCAATCCAACCTGCAAGTTGCTTGAAACGCACGACTTACGGAATCCGGAGAGAAACGGACAAAGGCGCTATTCTGCCACGTCGCACGCGATTCTGCATCCGGGTGCGACCATCAACGGCCAGGATGGTACCTGGCGCCAGGTCGGAGCGAGCAGCCCGCGCCACCGTCAGACAGCATCGTTCCTGGACCGCATCTTTCGCGGCATGCCGGAACGGATGTAGCCGTGCTCGCGCCCGTAGCGCAGCAGGTCCGGTTCCAGTTTGCGCCGTCCACGGTACAGCCGGCTCATCACCGTTCCCAAGGGGATCTGGAGCCGGTCGGCGATCTCGCGATAGGACAGGCCCTGCAGGTCTGCCAGTTTGACGGCGATCCGGAAGTCCGCAGGCAGGGCATCGACGGCCCTCTTGACGTTCTGGTCCAGGGCGCCTGCCAACAGGTCTTCCTCCGGCGTCGTACCTCGGGCTGTCAACGGCGACTCCAGGAGCTTCCACTCGAAGGCATCCTCGATGTCGTCGAACGAGTTCTTCAGCGGCTGCCGCTGGCGCTTGCGGTAGCGGTTGATGAACGTGTTCTTGAGGATCTTGAACAGCCAGGCCTTGAAGTTCGTTCCCTCCTGGAACTTGTCGTAGTACTTGTACGCCCGAAGATAGGTCTCCTGGATCAGGTCCTCGGCGTCCTGCCGGTTCCGTGACATCCGGTAGGCCGTACTGTAGAGGCTGTCCACGAAGGGCAGCACCTCGGCCTCGAAGTTCCAACCTCCGCTGTGATCGGCTACCGCGTGCATCTCCGCCTCCCCGCCGCGCATGTTGGACCGCGGCACGCTCGACAGAGAAGCAAGCACATCTGGTGCCAAGTGCTGCGACAAGATGCGGCGGGACGAACTTCCGGTCCCTACCGGGTGTCGAGGCGTGCGACGACATCCGAGCCGGGCATTCCCGGTGCCCTCTGACCGCTGGCAGCCGGTGCTGGACGTCCGCGCCGCGCCGAGAGTGGTCAGGCGCTCGTCCAGCAAGGCACAACGAAGGACCGTGGCGGACCTCCCAAGGTCGCCGACGCGACCAACGTGGCCGGGATGCCTGGATCCTCGAGTGCAGCGCAGCTTCAGCCACGGGCCGCCAGGCGGCCAGGATGGCCGGGGTGCGCCGGAAATGAGTCGCATGCACGGGAACACCCGCCGGGCCCGTCCAACAGACCCTCGACGGACAGCGGAGCAGCGCGGCAGCTTCCGCTGCGCCGACGGCTAACCGCCGATGAAACCCGCGCCGCGGAGTGCGATGACCAGAGCGTAGATGACAACCGACTCCATGAACGCCAGACCAATGAGCAACATGATCTGGATCCGGCCGCCGGCGCCCGGATTGCGGGCCAACCCGGCGCAGGCCTCCCCGGTCGCCCGACCTTGACCGATTGCTCCGCCGGCCGCGGCGATGCCGATTCCGAGGCCTGCCCCCAAAGCGGCGAGATCCGCGGCGCCGGCGCCCCCGCCTTCACCGTCCTGCGCCAGCGCCGGAGCGGCGAACAGGGCGAGGAGCACGGCCACGAGAAAGACCAGCTTCTTTGACTTCTTCATTTCCTGAAAGTCCCCTTAGTGTGCCGACGCCTCTGCCTCGGCGATGTAAACGGTGGTCAACATGATGAAGATGAACGTCTGAAGGGTCGCGCCCAGAAGCCCCAGGGCCATGATCGGCATCGGCACCGCGAGCGGAATCAGACCGAAGACGACGGACGCCGCGAGATGCTCGCCGAAGATGTTCCCGAAGAGCCGCATGCCCAGGGACAGCACGCGGGCAGCATGGGTGATGATCTCGAGCGGGATGAAGAGGGGCGCGAGGAAGATGAGCGGGCCAGCGAAGTGCTTGAAGTAGCGCAGCCCGTTCCGGCGCAGGCCGAACAGGTGGTAGAGCACGCAGGCCGTGATCGAGAGCGCGAAGGTCACGTTCACGTTCTGCGTAGGCGGCTGCAGGAAGAACAGCGCCCCGGACAGGTTGCTCAGGAAGATGAAGAAGGCGAACGAGGCGATCAAGGGCAGGTGCCGTGAACCGCCTTCGCCGATGGTCTCCTCGAGCAGGTTGCGCAACCACGACAGAAGCAGCTCGACGAGCTGCTGCAGCTTGCCGGGATTGTCCTTTCTCAGGCCGCGCGACACGGTCACACCGAGCGTCGTGACGACGGCGAAGACGAACAGGGCCATCACCACGTGGTCCGGCACATCGGCGGGAAGGTTGTCCTCTGCCCCGACAAGGTCAACCCCGTACTGCCAGGCCGCGTTGACGGGCCTGTAGAGGATGGAATGTTCTCCGGCGGCCATGATGATTGACGTGACTCGGGAAGTGGAGAGGGAGGGATCCGTTGCTGGAACGGACGAGGACGATCGCGCGCGAGGGGGGTCTCGCGTGGGGTTCTGTTGTCGCCGATTGTGGTCTGTAGTGGCTCTCTCGGGTGATCCGCGCGCCTGGGGGCGTCTGGCTTCGATGTCGCGAGGGAGCTCGTGTGTCGTGACCGGGGGACCGCAGGCTACCGAACCGGCGCGAAACGGTCCGCCAACCCCGAGATCAGCAACGCCAGCGGCACAACCGAGAAACCCAGGATCAGCGCGATGAACTCCCTTGACCCCACCAGAAGGGCCGCAACGATGAAAGCGCTCAACAACGAGTAGCGGAGAACCATGTACAGGATGTTCCTGGCGCCAGGACGCCCGTCGGCGCGAGGCTCCAACGCGCGAACCTGCATCTCCAGGCCCCGAAAGCTGAAACTACTGACGAGCCCCGCGGCTGTCAAGGTGAGGGCGGCGCTCAGGCTCCACGCCAGCGACAGCGCTCCGGCCGCCGCGGTCACCAGCAGCGCGTACCGGAAAACGCGCCGCGACATCATGCCGAGCTCATCCCCGCCGGCGGCATGTCCGGTGAAGAAGCGTGCCGCCAGGCCGGCCCGTTTCGGGCCTCCGGTTCCGGGCGCTGGATCACTGCCTGTCCGGGGCACCGTCATCCTGGTCGGCATTCAGTCGTTGAACGACCTGGTACACGTTGTAGAAACCTGCCGCGACACCGAAGAGCCCGCCGATCAGGGCGCCGGCATTCGCCGCGTCGAACCAGGCTCCAACCGCCTTGCCGGCCAGGAAGCCGAGAGCCGAAGCGACCGGAAACACGAGCCCGATGGTGGCGACATCGAGGAGACGGCGCGGCAGGCGCATTCCAGGCACGCAGCGGCGGAACGCGGCTATGCCCTCGAGTCCCAAAGCACATCGGACTCGCCGCGCAGCTGGTTCTCGTGGCGTGCCATCACGAACAGGGCATCCGAGAGTCTGTTGACGTAGGTCAGCGCGGGGGCGCCGACTGTTTCCGTCGCCGCAAGGGCAACCAAGCGCCTCTCCGCACGCCTGCAGACCGTGCGTGCCAGGTGCAGAGCGGCGGCAGCGGGACACCCTCCGGGCAGGACGAAGTTCGCCAACGGCTCCAGGTCCTCCTGCAGTTCGTCGATCACCTCCTCCAGACCATGGACGTGCCGCTCCTCGATGCGCGGAACCGGTGGAGCGGCATCGTTCTGCGGCACACAGAGATCCGAACCGAGGTGGAACAACTCCTGCTGCATGCGGCTCAGGCTGCGACGCACACCAGCCGAGACACCAGCAGCAATGGCCGCGCCGATGGCGGAGTTCAGCTCGTCGACAGCTCCATAGGCCTCCACGCGGGCGGAGTCCTTGCGAACCCGGACCCGAATGCCCAGACCGGTCGTTCCGTCATCGCCGGTGCGCGTGTAGACACGCGTGATCCGCGGCACGAAACCCAGCCGCCCCGCGCGCCTAGACGTCGTCCCGGATTGCGCCTTCGACGGGGCTGCTGGCGCCTTCGGTGTAGACGCCGCCAGTCAGCTCGAAGGACTCGACGGCACGCTCACGCAGACGCTCCAGGGCCTCGTCGAAGTTGTCCGGGCTCATCTCTTCATCGCAGAACGAGCAGCAGCTCTCCCACGTGTAGCCGAGGCCGTCCACCTGCTTGCGGCCGCCGGGAGTCACCTCGTCGGTGATCGGACACCAGATCGTGCTCATCGCCAGCATGAAGTTGCTGACATAGCGCTCTTCGGCCGCCTTGGCCGCGTACGCATCGGGATCGCCGGCGAAGGTCGCCTTGACGCCGGCCTCGCTGCCTCGGTACTCCATACCGCCATGAGTCCAGGTTTCGCCCTCGGCCGCGGAAGGCACCAGCTTGACCGGGCACAGGTCGGTCGACTTGAGCGCCTCCGGGATCTTCACCTTGGCAAGGTCGACCGCGTCTGGCGGCAACTGGGCGCCGCTCGACGCCGCCCAGAGGAGCGCCGCCAGGAGCAACGTGAAACGAAGAACGGAACGGCCAGAAACAGGCTTGATCGACATGAATGGTGTCCCTCCGCCATGCTGAGAGTTGAGATGGAGACGCCGGCCATCAGCGCTCGCTACGTCAGACAGGACGCGGGAGTATAGCAACGCCGTTGCACGGCAACGCCCTCAGCAGACGTCTGCAGCACGACCGCCCAGCAACGCCCGCTCTTCGAAGAGCGGGCGTTGGCGGGGACAGACCGCCCCGAACCGCGCCTCGCCCCGGCCCGTGGAGAAAGTCGCGCTGCATCGAAACGTCCATGCGGAGTCCGGTCTCGCGGGCACCAGCCGGCGGCAGCGGCAGACAACGACGCGCCGCGCCCCCTCGGCTCGCCCGGCCCCGGACCTCGTCAAGCGGAAGAGGCCGACGTCCACCGACCGATTGCGGGTCGCGGACATCACGTACCTGCTGACGCTTGCCAGTTTCCCGTAGCCGACGAAAACGTCCTCGACGTGTTCGGTCGGCGCATCGTCGGCGAGGCGATGGATCGTCTCTGGCAACGGGACCTGGTGGTCGACGCCCTGGAAGATGGCGATCACCTAGCGGCGGCCGCGGGAGTGATCCACCGCTCGGATCAAGGCAGCCGGTGCACTTCCCCGAGCTTCGGGAAGCGCTGCCGCGACGCCGGCATCGCGCTGTCGATGGGTTCCGTCGGAGACCGCCACGACGACGCCCTGGCCGAGAGCTTCTTTGCCAACCTCAAATGCAAAATGCGCGATCAGGCCGGGTTCCGGAATCATGCCGAAGCGAAGCCGGAGCTCTTCCGGTACATCGCCGGTACAACACGCATCGTCGGCACTCCGCGATCGGACACCAGCCGCACGTCAACTTCGAGATGAGCTGTCAGAAAGCTGCCTGATTCCCCGGACACGAACTGTCCACGAAAACGGAGCAACTCGACAGCCGGCCTGCGTACCTCACCTGACGAGCATGAAATGCTGCTGGGCTCCGTGTGCTTCAAACGCCATCGCGCACGCCCTCAGATGGCGCTGAACCGTCACCCCGCTTCCCGACCTTCGGCGGGACCCTGCCTGCCACAACGAGCAAGGCCCCCGGCGGGCCTGAACCCGCCGGGGGCCAAAAGAAACTTCCGGCAACGACCTACTCTCCCACACCGTCACCAGTGCAGTACCATCGGCGCTGCGGGGCTTAACTTCCGTGTTCGGAATGGGAACGGGTGTTTCCCCCGCGCTACGGTCACCGGAAATCGCAGATCCCGGAAGTCGGCGAGCCTCCAGAGGCCCGCCACTGAATCGAATCCCCGTGGGTACAGGAATCTTCGTGACGTCATCCGCCACGAAAAACCCAAGCGTCCAAGTCCCGAGTGCAGCAAACCTTCGAGACTGGTCAAGCCGAACGACCGATTAGTACGGGTCAGCTGAACGTCTCGCAACGCTTACACGCCCCGCCTATCAACCTGGTAGTCTACCAGGGGTCTTCAGGGATACCTCATCTTGAGGCTGGCTTCCCGCTTAGATGCTTTCAGCGGTTATCCTTCCCGAACATAGCTACCCAGCTATGCCGCTGGCGCGACAACTGGTGCACCAGAGGTTCGTCCGTCCCGGTCCTCTCGTACTAGGGACAGCTCCTCTCAAGTATCCTGCGCCCACATGAGATAGGGACCGAACTGTCTCGCGACGTTCTAAACCCAGCTCACGTACCACTTTAATCGGCGAACAGCCGAACCCTTGGGACCTGCTTCAGCCCCAGGATGTGATGAGCCGACATCGAGGTGCCAAACCGCCGCGTCGATGTGAACTCTTGGCGGCGATAAGCCTGTTATCCCCGGAGTACCTTTTATCCGTTGAGCGATGGCCCTTCCATGCGGAACCACCGGATCACTAAGTCCTACTTTCGTACCTGCTCGACTTGTAGGTCTCGCAGTCAAGCTCCCTTCTGCCTTTGCGCTCTGCGGCTGGTTTCCAATCAGCCTGAGGGAACCTTCGAGCGCCTCCGTTACCTTTTAGGAGGCGACCGCCCCAGTCAAACTACCCGCCTGACAGTGTCCCCGACCCGGATCACGGGCCCGGGTTAGACCTCCAATACGCTAAGGGTGGTATTTCACCGACGACTCCACCGAAACTGGCGTCC